>NZ_WKJJ01000010.1 GCF_009674485.1 Pseudoduganella rivuli
CGCGGCCGCCATTGCCGGCGCGGCGGCCCAGCTGGCGGCCGGCAACAGCGACCTGGCGGCGCGCACGGCGCAGCAGGCCGGCGCGCTGGAAGAAACCGCCTCCGCACTCAAACAACTGGTTTCGACCGTCGGCGAGACCGCGGCCCAGGTGCGCCATGCCGCCACCCTGGCGCAAGGGGCGGTCGGCGCCGCCGGCGATGGCGGCGCGGTGGTGCGGAGGATGACCGAACGCATGGCCCACATCGACGCGTCGTCGCGCCGCATCGGTGAAATCCTGGGCGTGATCGATAGCCTGGCATTCCAGACCAACTTGCTGGCGCTGAACGCCGCGGTGGAAGCGGCCCGCGCCGGCGAGCATGGTCGCGGTTTTGCCGTGGTGGCGGCCGAAGTGCGGCAACTGGCGCAGCGCTCGTCCGCCGCCGCGCGCGACATCCAGGTCTTGATCGACACGTCGGTGAAAGAAGTCGCGCAAGGCACGCGGCTGGCGGGCGACGCCGTGCACGCGATGGACGGCATCATCGGCGGCATCGGCCGGATGGAAGCCATGCTGGCCGATATCGCGCGCGCAAGCGGCGAACAGGCCGCAGGCCTGGGCCAGGTCAGCGCGGCGGTCAGCCAGATGGATGGATTGACCCAGCAAAACGCCGCGCTGGTGGAACAGGCGGCCGGCGCCATGGCTGCGCTCAGCGACCAGGCCGCCGCGCTGGCGCAGGATGCCGCCGTGTTCCGGCTGGCCGATGACGCCGCGCCACCCGATACCACGATGCTGCCAATACCCGCGCCGCGCCGGCCGCGCGCTGCCGCGCCAGACGCTGCCAACGCAGGCACGCCGCTGCGCGGCGCCACCCGGCTCAGCGCCTGACGACGCCTGCCTCCGGCACGCGCGTTTGCACGGTACAGGTTGTCGATACATTTCGACATTTTTACAGCGTTGCAGCGTGCTAATCTCGGATTTTTCTTGCCCTCTTGAAAGATCCGCCATGACGCCGTTGCCCCGCCTTGCCACCGCCCTGACCACCGCCCTGCTGGCGTCCACTGCCGCGCTGGCGGCGCCCGTCACCCTGGTGCAAGCCGGCAAGCTGCTGGACAAGCCGGGCCAGGCGCCGCGCGGCGCGTCCACCGTGGTGATTGAAAACGGCAAGGTCAGCGCCGTGCTGGATGGCCACGTGGGGACCGACCGATACCCGGGAGCGCAAATCGTGGATTTGCGCGCTAGCTTCGTGCTGCCGGGCCTGATCGACAGCCACGTGCACCTGGTGTCGGACCGCGCCGGCGCGGAAGGGGCGCTGGCCAACGTCAACACCAATGCCGCCGCGTGGGCTTATGAAGCGGAACAGAATGCCCGCAAGACGCTGAACGCCGGCTTCACCACGGTGCGCAACCTGGGCGACGGTCCGGACGGCATCACCCTGGCGCTGCGCGACGCCATCAACAAGGGCTGGGTGCAGGGCCCGCGCATCCTCGATGCGGGCATGCCGATTTCCACCACGTCCGGCCACATGGATGGCCGCCTCGGTTACGCCGACTGGGTACAGCATGGCATCACCGAGGACAACCTGTGCGACAGCGCGGAGAGCTGCCGCCGCGCCGTGCGCAAGCAGATCGGCCGTGGCGTGGACGTGATCAAGATCGCCACCACGGGCGGCGTCAACAGCCGCGTGGGCGCGGGTGTGGCGAAACAAATGTTCGACGATGAAGCGAAGGCGCTGGTCGACACGGCGCACCTGTATGGCAAGAAGGTGGCCGTACACGCGCACGGCGAAGGCGGCATCAACCTGGCGCTGGCGGCCGGCGCCGATTCCATCGAACACGGCACCCTGCTCGACGACGAAGGCATCCGGCTGTTCCTGAAATCCGGCGCCTATTACGTGCCGACGCTATCCACCATCAATGGCTACAAGGAGCGCATCGCCGCCAACCCGAACGCGTATGAACCGGACGTGCGCGCCAAGATCGACTGGCGCATCGGCATCACGGGCAAGGCGCTCAAGGTGGCGCATGCCAAAGGCGTGAAAATCGCATTCGGCACCGATGCGGGCGTATCCAAGCATGGCCGCAATGCCGATGAATTCGAGCTGATGGTGCAGTACGGGATGTCGCCGATGGAAGCCATCAAGGCGGCCACGGTCAACGCGGCGGATTTGCTGGGGGTATCAAGCGTGGCGGGTACGCTGGAGGCGGGCAAGGCGGCCGACCTGATTGCGGTGGCGGCTGATCCGCTGAAGGATGTGACGGAACTGAAACGCGTGAAATTCGTGATGGCGGGCGGCCAGGTGGTGAAAGCGGAGCGCTGACAGGGCTGCAATGAAAAAAGCCCGCAGCAAGGCGGGCTTCGTTTCCACTGGCTGCCGGACGCCCATGCTATCTGCATGGTGCGGCCGCATTCAGCAAAATGCTTAGAGCTTAGATCGGGTTGATCTGGGTGGCCTTGTCACCCTTCGGGCCGGTGCCGCGCACGAAATTCACACGCTGGTTTTCCTGCAGGCTCTTGAAGCCATTGGATTGGATGTCCTGGAAGTGCGCGAACAGGTCGGCGCCACCCGCGTCAGGCGTAATAAAGCCGAAGCCTTTGGAATCGTTGAACCATTTAACGGTGCCGGTCTGGGTAGTCATGTGTGTTTTCCTCAAGTTTTAATGGGGCAAAAAGCCCAGGCACACTTCAAATCAAGAAGCGGATGTAACAGAGGAATCAGACAGGAATTGTCCTTGTACAAGGACCAGACAGGAAGGAGGCCAACAATTATTACGTCTTACCGAAGTGCCCACGCAATATACATGGCTTTGCGCCGATTACCTAACGATTTATTCGCGCGCAAAAAATAAGTTGCGGCCGGGAAGGCAAAGCGCGCCACGAAAAGCCGATCTGATTTACGCTGGTGGTTCCACTCGCGGCATTCTCCACCACCCAGGCATGGCGATCCGATGAATATTGCGAAATTTATCCTGAGTCACATGGAGCCCATCCTGACCGAGTGGGAAGCGTTTGCGGCCACGTTTGGCGCTGCGGCGGAAAAAATGTCCACCCTGGAATTACGTGATCATGCGAAGCAGATTCTCGAATTTGTCGCGCTGGAAATCGAGCAAGCAGAGAGTCCCGCGCAACGGGAAGCAAAATCGCACGGACTCGGTCCCCATTCAGACCTGGCT
Source organism: Pseudoduganella rivuli (assembly GCF_009674485.1). Taxonomy (GTDB): domain Bacteria; phylum Pseudomonadota; class Gammaproteobacteria; order Burkholderiales; family Burkholderiaceae_D; genus Rugamonas; species Rugamonas rivuli_B. The sequence goes on from NZ_WKJJ01000010.1 coordinate 3,148, forward strand.
GACAGCGCATCAACGATTCATGGCAAGCTGCGTTTTGAATCCGGTTTCACCCTTCTTCAGCTGATTGCCGAGTATCGTGCGCTGCGGGCCAGCGTGCTGAAATTGTGGGGAGAAACCAATCGCTCGACAACGCCGGATACGGTGGAACAAATCATGCGGTTTAACGAGGCCATCGATCAATCGATTGCGGATGCCGCGGTGGCCTATTTTGACAAAGTCAATGAAACCCGGGATATCTTCCTGGCGATACTGGGACACGACCTTCGCAGTCCGTTAGCGGCCACATCCACAGCGGGTTCTTACCTGACCAGGAGCGGCGCGTTCGACGAGCGGGTGCAACAGATCGGCGTGAGAATCAAACGCAGTGCAGCCACGATGACGGCCATGGTCAATGATTTGCTGAGCCTGGCGAGAACCCAGTTGGGCGATGGCATTCACATCGAACGGCGCGAATGTGACCTGCTGGAAATGTGTCAATGGGCGATCGAAGACGCCAGCGCCGCCCACCCCCGGGCGAATTTTGACCTGCGCGCGTCGGGAGAGCTGATGGGCTTGTTTGATCAGGCCCGCCTCCAGCAACTCTTGACCAACCTTGCGAATAATGCGGCCCAGTATGGCGCTGCGGGAAAACCCATCATGATAGAAATTGAGGGCCAGGAAACGCGCATATTGCTGACCGTCGCGAATCAGGGCGCCGTCATTCCGGAAGAGCTATTGCCGACGCTGTTCGACTCGCTGGTGCAATTACCGGAAAAAAAAGGCGATTCACGGCCCGCCAGCAGTCTGGGGTTAGGCCTGTTCATCGCAAAGAAAATCGCCGTTGCGCATGGCGGGGAGATCAGCGTGGTTTCAAACGACGTCGCCGGCACAGTTTTTACTGTCGAGATACCTCGACAGTAAATGTTGAAAATCCGGCGATGGCCGGCCGGATTTTCCATCACATGCTTTATTTGCGGCCAATACCGATCAGGAAGTTCTGCATTGACGCTTCCGCCACCGACGCCCACAGGTTCTGCTCGTGGCGGAATTTCTTCCACGGTTCGTAAATCTTCTTGAACTTGGCGTTCTTCGCGGCTTCCTCTTCCATCAATTCAGTCGAGAACTTGTACGCCGTGTCCATGATCTCTTTCGAGAACGTGTGCACCTTGGCGCCGTTCTTTTGCAGGCGGGCCAGTGCTTTCGGGTTGCGGGCGTCGTATTCGGCCTGCATGACCGCGTGGCACTCATAGCTGGCCGCCTCGATCGCCGCCTGGTATTCCTTGGGCAGCTTTTCCCACTCCTTGATGTTCACGTAGAACGACAGTTGCGGCCCCGCTTCCCACCAGCCCGGCGCGTAGTAGTGCGGCGCGACCTTGGCCAGGCCCAGTTTTTCATCGTCGTACGGACCGACCCACTCGGCCGCATCGATCGTGCCCTTTTCCAGCGCCGAATACACGTCGCTGGCGGCAATCTGCTGCGGCACGGCGCCCATGCGCTCCATCACGCGGCCCGCGAAGCCGGCAATGCGGATTTTCAGCCCCTTGATGTCGGCCACGCTCTTGATTTCCTTGCGATACCAGCCGCCCATTTGCGTGCCCGTGTTACCGCCAAAGAAATTGATGATGCCATAGCCTTTGTAGAACTCGCGCAACAGTTCGCGGCCGCCGCCCTGGTCGCACCACGACGTTTGCTGGCGCGACGTCAGGCCGAACGGCACGGCGCAATCGAAGCAGAACGTCGGATCCTTGCCGAAGTAGTAATACGCGGGCGTGTGGCCCATTTCCACCGTGCCGGCCTGCACCGCATCCATCACTTGCAGGCCCGGCACCACTTCGCCGGCGGCGAACTGGCGGATCTGGAAGCGGCCGCCCGTCAATTCCGCCACGCGTTTGACAAAGCGCTCGGCGGAGCCATAGATCGTGTCCAGTGTTTTCGGGAAGCTCGACGCCAGGCGCCATGTGATGGCCGGGCCCTGGGCCAGCGCAGGGGCGGCAACGACGGCCGTGGCGGTGGCGCCCACCGTGGCTTGTTTCAGGAAGGAACGACGCTGCATCAAGGTCTCCTGGTTGGATGGTATTGGTAATGAGAAAGCAGTTTATGTCTGAAATGACAAGCTTGCAATCCCAGCGTCTATATGACGCCGATCAAAGCGGTTATCATATCGGCCACGCTTCTTTTTCAACCAGGATTTCCATGCCTATCAAAATCAGCCACCAATTCGATGCTGGCGCCATCGAGGTTCTGCGCGCGGATGACCCGTCCGCGATCGATCTGAACATCCGCAAGGATTCCGCCGCTGACATCATCCAGTGGTTCTATTTCCGCGTACAGGGCGCCAGGGCGACGCCGCTGACGATGAATTTCAAGAATGCCGGCCAAGCCGCTTACCCGGACGGCTGGAAAGATTACCAGGCCGTGGCCAGCTATGACCGCACCAGCTGGTTCCGCGTACCGACCACCTTCGATGGCCAGGTCATGACCATCGAGCATACGCCGGAATTCGACAGCGTGTACTACGCGTACTTCGAGCCGTATTCGTGGGAACGCCACCTGGCGCTGCTGGACAGCGCGCAATTGTCGCCGCATGTGCGCATGGAAGACCTGGGCTCGACGCTGGATGGCCACGACATGAACTTGCTGGTGGTCGGCGAACCGGCTGAAGGCAAAAAGAAAGTGTGGGTCATCGCGCGCCAGCACCCGGGTGAAACCATGGCCGAATGGTTCGTCGAAGGCATGCTCGATGCGCTGCTGGACGACGCCAACCCGCACGGCCGCCAGTTGCTGAAGGAATCCGTGTTTTACGTGGTGCCGAACATGAACCCGGACGGTTCCGTGCGCGGCAACCTGCGCACCAACGCGGCCGGCGCCAACCTGAACCGCGAATGGATGAACCCGACCATGGAGCGCAGCCCGGAAGTGTTCCTGGTGCTGAACAAGATGAAGCAGACCGGCTGCGACCTGTTCCTCGACATCCACGGCGACGAAGGCTTGCCGTACGTGTTCGTGGCGGGTTCCGAATCGCTGGAAACGTTCGGCGACAAGGAACGCGCGGCGCAGCAGCGCTTCGTCGACGACTTCAAGATCGCCAGCCCGGACTTCCAGGACGTGCACGGCTATGGTGTGACGCCGTTCACGCCGGAAACGCTGACCATGGGTTCGCCGCACATCACGCACGCCTTCGGCTGCCTGTCGCTGACCCTGGAAATGCCGTTCAAGGACAACGCCAACGATCCCGACCCTGCTGTCGGCTGGGATGGCGCCCGCAGCGCCCGCCTTGGTGCGGATATCCTGCAAGCTGTATTACAATCGCTGCGCGCCTGATCATTCGGCGCCCATGATCAAGCCCCGCACGGCGGGGCTTTTTTGTGCCTGCAAATGTGTTAAATCCCAGTCCAGACAACAATGAAACCAACCGTCCGCCCTTGTCCAACTTTGCTGCGCCTGCTCGCGGCCGCGCCCGCCCTGCTGGGCGCCGTCCATGCCCACGCGGCAGAGGACCAGCACAAGAAAATAGAAGAAAAAGTCCAGCAAGTGGAAATCAAGGGCGCGGCCACCGCCTATGACGCGCGCCGCAACGATACCGCCACCAAGATCGTCGTGACGCAGGAAGAAATCCTGAAAAACGGCGATACCACGGTGGGCGAAGTGCTCAAGCGCTTGCCCGGCGTGACCGTCGGCGGCGTGCAGGGGCGCGGCGGCGATATCCGCATGCGCGGCCTGGGGGCCGGCTATACGCAAATCCTGCTCAATGGCGAACCGGCGCCGCCGGGCTTTTCGCTGGACTCGATTTCGCCGGACATGATCGAACGCATCGAAGTGATGCGCGCGGCCACGGCCGAATATTCCACGCAAGCGATTGCGGGCGGCATCAACATCGTGCTGAAACGCGCCGTGCAAACAGCCCAGCGCGAACTGAAGGTCGGCCTGCAGGATGACAACGGCAAGATCGGCACCAACACGAATTTCCAGCTGTCGGACAAGAGCGGCATCATGTCGTATGCCATCGGCGGCAATATCACGTACGCCAAATTCGACCGCCCGTCCGAACTGGTGCAGGAAGAATTCGACCTGTCCGGCAAGCGCACGCAGTTGCGCCACGCGGACCAGACCAACCGTGGCACCTTCAAGGCGCTGGGCCTGTCGCCGCGCGTGAACTTCAACCTGGGCCCGGGCGACATCGTCACGTGGCAAAGCTTCATCAATGCCAACCAGGCCCGCTTCAACACCACGGAGCGCTTCACCCAGGTTGAAGGCAACCGGCTGGCGCAATACGTCGGCACCGATGTCGGCGTGCGCACCGATTTCATCATGGCGCGCAGCGACGTCACGTGGATGCGCAAGCTGAATGCCGGCGCCAAGCTGGAAATCAAGGGCGGCGTCAATTACAACAACCGCGACACGGACGCCCCCAGCCTGCAATACGCGCCCGGCATGAAGCCTGCACTGGACCGTCTCGTCACGTCGTCGCAGACGGAAAAAGGGTTCACCACCACCGGCAAGTATTCGACGCCGCTCATTGAACACCACGCGCTGGCGATGGGCTGGGATATGGGCTTCAGCACGCGCGATGAAGACCGCATCCAGCGTGAAACCGCGCTGCTGCCGCCGCCACCACTGCCGCCGCTGCCGGGCATGCCCCAGCCGCGCCCGCCGGAAAACCTGGACCAGGTCTTCAATGCCGATATCAAGCGCCTGGCCATGTATGCGCAGGACGAGTGGCAAGTCACGGACCGCTGGTCGGTTTACATAGGCTTGCGATGGGAAGGCATCCAGACCACCAGCGAAGGGTCCGATTACGCGGCCGTGGACAGCAAGTCCAGCGTCTTCAGTCCCCTGCTCCAGACCTTGTGGAAACTGCCGGACACCAAGAACGACCAGGTGCGCCTGGGCCTGACCCGCACCTACAAGGCGCCCGGCGTCAACCAGTTGATCCCGCGCCGCTTCGCGTCGAACAATAACTCGGAGACGCAGCCGGACCAGTCGGGCAATCCTCAGCTGAAAGCCGAACTGGCCTGGGGCCTGGACCTGGCGTATGAACACTATCTGCCGGCCGGCGGCCTGCTGACAGCCAGCACGTACCTGCGCCGCATCGACAACAGCATCCGCAACCGTGTCGACCTGATCGACGGCCTGTGGATTTCCCGCCCCGTCAATGCCGGCACGGCCAATACGCACGGCATCGAACTGGAAGCCAAGCTGCCATTGCGTTCGCTGTACCCGGCATCGCCGGCCATTGAAATCCGCGCCAACGTGGCGCGCAACTGGTCCCGCCTCGACACGGTGCCAGGCCCGAACAACCGCCTGGACGGGCAGACGCCGGTCAGCGGCACCGTCGGCTTCGATTACAAGATGGACACCTTGCCGGTGACGACGGGGGCCAGCTTCAGCTTCCAGTCGGGCGGCCCGGTGCGGGTGTCGGACAGGCAGTTCGCGTGGTCGGCGCCGAAGCGCACGCTGGACTGGTATGGCGTGATGAAATTCAGCCCGAAAACGCAATTGCGCGTGTCGGTATCGAACCTGCTGCATCAGACCAACGTCCAGCAGAATTCCTTCCTGAACCGCAATGTGCCCAATGTGCCGGACGGGTTGAAAGCGGACACCACGCTGACGCCAACGACGGCGATTGTGCGGGCTTTGGTGGAAATGAAGTTCTGACGTAAAACGGGCCGGTGTACACCGGCCCGTTTTTCTTATTTGCCGCCGCGGACGGTGGAAATCAGGAAGTTCTGCATCGACGATTCCGCCACCGATGCCCACAGGTTCTGCTCCTTGCGGAACTGTTTCCATGGTTCGTAGATCTTCGCGAATTTCGCATTCTTCGCCGCTTCCTCGTTCATCACATCGGTGGCCGCCTTGTAGCTGGCTTCCAGGATGTCTTTCGGGAAGGCGCGCAGTTTGACGCCTTTCTTTTGCAGGCTGGCCAGCGCGGTTGGATTGCGCGCATCATATTCGGCCTGCATCACCACGTGCGCTTCATACGATGCGACTTCGATCGCCGCCTGGTATTCCTTCGGCAGCTTTTCCCATTCCTTCAAGCCCACGTAGAACGAGAACGACGCGCCGGCTTCCCACCAGCCCGGGTAGTAGTAGTACGGGGCGACCTTGTAGAAGCCGAATTTTTCATCGTCGTACGGGCCGACCCATTCCGCCGCGTCGATGGTGCCTTTTTCCAGCGCGGGATAGATGTCGCCGCCCGCCAGCTGTTGCGGCACCAGGCCCAGGCGCTCCAGCACTTTGCCGGCGAAGCCCCCGATCCGCATCTTGGTCCCTTTCAGGTCCGCCACGGATTTGATCTCCTTGCGGAACCAGCCGCCCATCTGCGTGCCCGAGTTACCACCCAGGAAGTTGATGACGCCGTAGCCCTTGAAGAATTCGCGGGTCAGTTCGCGGCCGCCGCCCTGCTCATACCACGCGGTATGCTGGCGCGACGTCAGGCCGAACGGCACGGCGCAATCGAAGGCGAATGTCGGATCTTTACCGAAGTAATAGTACGACGCGCTGTGGCCGCACTCGACGGTGCCCGCCTGGACGGCGTCCAGCACTTGCAGGCCCGGGACGATTTCGCCGCCGGCGAACACGCGGATGTTGAATTTACCGCCCGTCAGCTGGGAGACGCGCTTGACGAAGGTGTCCGCGGCGCCATAAATGGTGTCCAGCGTTTTCGGGAAACTGGACGCCAGGCGCCAGTTAATGGTGGGAAGCGATTGCGCCAGCGCCGGCGTTACAACAGCGCCTGCGGAGGCGCCTACTGCTGCCTTTTTTATAAAGGAACGGCGTTCCATACTGTGGTCTCCTCGGTGGTGTTATTGCCCGAGACAGTGTATGGAAACAACTATAAGGTTGCAATGAAAATATGATGCCGCCGCGCAGCATATCGCAGGCGGCATATATTGCCTAAATATTAATTTCCAGCCACAACCATTTTTTCAATCAGGATCGAGCCGGTCTGCTTGGTGCCCCGCACCAGCACGTCCGCACCGACAGCCACGATATCCTGGAACATGTCCTTCATGTTGCCGGCAATGGTGATTTCTTCGACCGGGTATTGAATCACGCCGTTTTCCACCCAGTAACCGGATGCGCCGCGCGAATAATCGCCCGTCACGTAGTTGGTGCCCTGCCCCATCAATTCCGTCACCAGCAAGCCCGTGCCCATTTTCTTCAGCATGGCCACGAAATCGTCGTTCTTTTTCGTGCGGCTGGACGTCAGCGACAGGTTGTGCGAACCGCCCGCGTTGCCCGTGGTTTTCATGCCCAGCTTGCGGGCCGAATACGTCGACAGGAAATAGCCTTGCAGCACGCCATCCTTGACCACGTCGCGCGCCGTCGTGCGCACGCCCTCTTCATCAAACGGGGCCGAACCGATGGCGCCGATCACGTGCGGGTCTTCGCTGACCTGGATGTGCGACGGGAAAATCGCCTTGCCCAGCGTATCGAGCAGGAACGTGGATTTACGGTACAGCGCGCCACCGGACGTGGCCTGCACCAGCGCGCCCACCAGCCCGGCAGCCAGCGGTGCTTCAAACAGCACCGGGCAGGTGCGGGTATCGAGTTTGCGGGCGTTCAGGCGCGCCAGTGCGCGTTCCGCCGCATACCGGCCGATGGCTTCCGGCTGCGCGAGTTTTTTCGCGTCGCGCACCGAGCTGTACCAGTCGTCGCGCTGCATTTTCGCGCCCTTGCCGGCAATCGGCGCCACGGAAATCGTGTGGCGCGAATAGGGATAACCGCCGATGAAGCCGCGCGAGTTGGCCGCCACGAAATGCGATTGCTGCACGTGCACGCCGGCGCCTTCGCTGTTCGTCACGCGGGGATCGACGGCAAACGCCGCGCTTTCCGCCCGCTGCGCCAGCACGACGGCTTCTTCCGTGCTGATATCCCACGGGTAAAACAGTTGCAGATCCTGCGGGTTCTTTTCCAGCATGTCGTCGTCGGCCAGGCCGGCGCAATCGTCGTCCGCCGTGAAGCGCGCGATGTTGCAGGCCGCTTCCACCGTGGCGCGCAGCGATGCGGGCGAAAAGTCCGACGTGCTGGCATTGCCCCGTTTCTGGCCGATGAACACCGTCACGCCCAGGCCCTTGTCCTTGTTTTGCTCGATGGTTTCGATCTTGCTCTTGCGCACCGAAACGGACAAACCGCTGCCTTCGCTGATCTCCACCGCCGCATCGGTGCCGCCCTTCTCGCGCGCATATTGCAATACATCGCGTGCAAGCTGTTTCAACTGGTCCTGGCTGTGGGTGAAGAAGGAATCGCTCATGAGGTGGCTTTTTTCAGGGGTAACGTGTAAAGGAGGTATCATAGCAGCCGTTTACTGTTTTTACAGGTCAGGTACGCCTGGCCTTTTGTCATTATGCCAAATGCTAATCGGGGCGCCGTCGGTTTCAATTCTTCCGAATTCGAAGAAAAGTACGAGCGTCCGTCCAAAACCGAAATGAAACGCCTGTCCGATGCGCTGCAAGAACTGGGCACGGAACTGGTCAATGCGCCGCGCGACCGCGTCAAACGCGTGCCGATGCCGGAAGACGTCAAGGAAGTGATCCTGGAAACCCAGAACATCAAGGACCACGAAGGCCGCCGCCGCGCGCTGCAATTCGTCGGCAAGAAGATGCGCTCCCTGGACGACGAGGAAATCGCCGTGATCCGCCGCACCATCGAGGGCTGGAAAGGCGCATCCAAGGCCGATACCGCCGCGCTGCACGCGCTGGAACGCCGCCGCGACAAGCTGCTGGCCGACGATAACGCGCTGACCGTGCTGCTGTCCGAGCACCCGGAACTGGACGTGCAGCACTTGCGCGCGCTGATCCGCAATGCCCGCAAGGAGCAGGCGGAGAGCAAGCCGCCGAAGGCGTACCGCGAAATCTTCCAGATCCTGAAAGACCTGGCGGCGAAAAACGCCAAGGCCGCGGCAGCTGACGAAGACGGCGAAGACGAAGGCGAAGAAGATGACGAGTAATACGCCGGCTGCGGTGGAGCCGGAGCTGGTCATTGGTTTAGTGTCGATTTCCGACCGCGCCAGCGGCGGTGTCTACCAGGATCAGGGCATCCCGGCGCTGCAGGACTGGCTGGCCGCGTGCCTCACCACGCCGTTCCGCATCGAGACCCGCCTGATCCCCGACGAGCGTCCGCAAATCGAAGCGACGCTGGTGGAACTGGTGGACAGCGCGCGCTGTCACCTGGTGCTGACCACGGGCGGCACCGGCCCGTCGCGCCGCGACGTGACGCCGGAAGCCACGCTGGCCATCGGCACCAAGGAAATGCCGGGCTTCGGCGAACAGATGCGCCAGGTCAGCCTGGCGTTCGTGCCGACCGCGATCCTGTCGCGCCAGGTCGCCGTGATCCGCGAAATACCGGACCATGCTGCTTTGATCATCAACCTGCCCGGCCAGCCGAAAGCCATCAAGGAAACCCTTGAAGGCTTGAAGGATGCCGACGGCAAGCAACTGGTCGGCGGCGTGTTTGCCGCCGTGCCGTATTGCGTGGACTTGATCGGCGGCCCGTACATGGAAACCAACCCGGCGGTGTGCAAGGCATTCCGCCCGAAATCCGCTATCCGTAATAAGGACAATGCCTGACATGACGACTGTTCTGGACTCGATTGAAATCAACACGTCGGCCAACCCCGAGCTGGCCGTGATCTGGATGCACGGCCTGGGCGACAGCGGCGAAGGCTGGGCGCCGATCGTCAATGAACTGGACCTGGCGGGTTTGCCGGGCATCCGCTTTGTTTTCCCGCACGCGAACATGATGCCGGTCACCATCAATGGCGGCTACACCATGCGTTCGTGGTACGACATCGTGCACACGGACCTGGGCCGCCAGGAAGACGAAAAAGGCTTGCGCGAGTCGCAGGTACTGGTGGAAGCGCTGATCGCCCGCGAAATCGCGCGCGGCATCCCCGCCAGCCGCATCGTGCTGGGCGGCTTTTCGCAAGGCTGCGCCATGACGTTGCAGACCGGCTTGCGCTATCCTGAAAAACTGGCCGGCCTGATGTGCCTGTCCGGCTACGTGCCGATGGCCGACAAGGTCGCGGCCGAACGCAGCGCCGCCAACCAGGACACGCCGATCTTCATGGTGCACGGCACGATGGACCCGGTGATCCCGATCAGCCGCGCCACCGCATCGCGCGACTTGCTGGCCCAACTGGGCTACAAGATCGAGTGGCACGACTACCCGATGCAGCACTCGGCGTGCGCGGAAGAAGTCCAGCACATCTCCGCCTGGCTGAAGAAAGTGTTCAAGTAAGTATTGAAGTAAGCGGCAGATCTGGCGGCATCAAATCAGCTTGTCTGCCGTAATCGGCAAATCCCGCACCCGCTTGCCCGTCGCGTGATACACGGCATTGGCAATCGCCGCCGCCACGCCGGTAATGCCGATCTCACCGATCCCCCGCGCACCCAGCGCATTGATATGGGGGTCCGCCCCGTCGAGCACCGTCACATCGATCGCACCGATATCCGCGTTGACGGGCACGTGGTAATCCGCCAGGTTGGCGTTGACCGCGCGTCCCACGCGCCAGTCCATTTCCGTCTTTTCCGTCAGCGCCATGCCCAGCCCCCACACGATGCCGCCCATCAGCTGGCTATGGCCCGTCTTGCGGTTCAACAGACGCCCCACGTCGTAGACACCGACGATGCGGGGTACGCGCACGGTGCCCAGGTCGGCATCGACGTGCACTTCCACGAACACGGCGCCAAACGAATGCAGCGACACCTGCTTCTTCTCGTCACCCGGTTTCGCTTCGCTGTCCGCCGTCACCGGTGCGCCGCCGTTGCGGGCAATCAGCGCCGCGGCCGGCTCGCGCCGGTCCGGTTGCGACTTGCGCAGCAGCCAGCCGTTTTCCACCAGCACGTCGTCCGCAGCGGCGCCGTGCACAGGCGACATCGCATCGCCGGTTGCCAGCGCCACCAACTTCGCCCGCACTGCGGTGGCGGCGGCCTGCACTGCCGGGGCGACGCTGGCCGCCGTCATCGACCCGCCCGATACCGGCGCCTGCGGCATGGCCGTGTCGCCCAGTTCGAACGTGACCTTGCCCACCGGCCAGCCCAGCGCATCGGCCGCCACCTGCGTCATGATGGTGTACGTGCCCGTGCCCAGGTCATGCGTCCCGCTGCGCACCAGCACGGTGCCATCGGGACGGATCATGGCCGACGCCTTGGCCGGCATCCGGTTGGCGGGATAGGTGGCGGTCGCCATGCCGTAACCGATCAGCGTGCGCCCTTCCCGCATCGAACCCGGCTGTGCCGTGCGGCGCGCCCAGCCAAAGCGTTCTGCCCCCACGCGGTAGCATTCGCGCAGCGCCTTGGATGACCAGGGCAAATCCTTTTCCGGATCGCGCTCGGCGTCATTGCGCAGGCGCAGCGCCACCGGGTCCATCTGCAATGCGATGGCCAGTTCATCCAGCGCGCACTCCAGCGCAAAACTGCCCGGCGCTTCACCCGGCGCCCGCATGTACGTCGGCACGCCGAGATTCAACGTGGCGAGCCGCTGCGTGGTGCGCAGCGCGGTGCTGGCGTACAGCATGCGGGTGGGCGACGTGCACGGTTCCGTGAAGTCGTCGACAAACGACGTATGCGAAATCGTGTCGTGCATCACCGATTGCAGGCCGCCGTCGCGCTGTGCTCCCAGCCGCAAGCGCTGTTCCGTCATCGGCCGCGCGCCGACCGGGCCATACATGTGCGTGCGCTCCAGCGCCAGCTTGACGGGACGCCCGACCTGCCTGGCTGCCATGGCTGCCAGCACCACGTGCGACCACGTGGAACCCTTGCACCCAAAGCCGCCGCCGACGAACGGGCAAATCACGCGCACCTGTTCCGGGGCAATGCCCAGGCTCCTCGCCACTGCCTTGCGCACGCCGGACACGTTTTGCGTCGCGTCGTGCAGGGTCAGGCTGCCGCCGTCCCAGGCGGCAATGGTGGCGTGCGGCTCCATGGGGTTGTGGTTTTCCATCGGCGTCGTGTAGACCGTATCGATGCGGGTGGCGGCGCGCGCCAGTTCGGCTTCCGCATCGCCCCGGGCCGTGTCGGACGGGCGGTCCGGCTGCGGTTTCGGCGTGCGGGGCGCGCGCTTGGCCGCCTGGAAATCCAGCACGGCTGGTTGCGGCGCATAGCGTACCTTGACGCGGCGCGCGGCATCCTGCGCATGCTCCAGCGTGTCGGCCACCACCACGGCAACCGGCTGGCCGTTGTACTGCACCTCGTCGTTTTGCAGCAGACTGAGTTTCGGATTGGGCGGCTGCTCATCCTTGCCGGGCGGTTTCGGTGCCGGCAGTTTCGGCGCATTCCTGTGCGTCATGACCAACAGCACACCCCGCATGGCGCTCGCTTGCGCCGTATCGATGGCGATGATTTTCCCTTTCGGAATCGTGCTCTGCACCAGCACCGCGTACGCCATGCGGGCCAGCGGGTGTTCCGAGGAAAAGCGCGCCGCGCCCGTGACCTTGGCGACGCCGTCGGTGCGGTCCAGCGGTTGTCCTGTGACCGGTGTAGGTGTCGGTGTCATGCGCCCTCCCTGCTTTCCGCCGCGTTGCGCAAGGCGCGCACCACGGCGCGCTGCGCCAGTTCCAGCTTGAACTGGTTATCCGGATACGCGCTGGCGCCGGCCAGCAGGTTGGCGGCCACCTGGCGGCCGACTTCGTCGGTCAACTGCACGCCCGCCAGCAGCGCTTCCGCTTCCGGCACACGCCACGGCTTGTGCGCCACGCCCCCCAGCGCGATACGGGCGGCGCGTATCGTGCCGCCATCCATTTGCAGCAGCACCGCCACCGAGACCAGCGCGAACGCATAGCTGGCGCGGTCGCGCAGCTTCAGGTAGTGACAACGGTTGAAGCGGGGCGGCGGCAATTCCACACCCGTGATCAACTCGCCGGGCTGCAGTGCCGTCTCGACCTGCGGTGTCTTGCCCGGCAAGCGGTGAAAGTCCGCCATGGGAATACGGCGCTCGCCACCCGCTGCGGCCACCACCACCACCGCTTCCAGCGCGGCCAGCGCCACATTCATATCGGACGGATTGACGGCGATGCACGCGTCGCTGGCGCCCAGGATCGCGTGCATGCGGTGCCAGCCGTCACGCGCGCCACAGCCGGAGCCGGGCATGCGCTTGTTGCAGCGGTCGAACGCCGTGTCCGTGAAATACGGGCAGCGTGTGCGCTGCAGCAAGTTGCCGGCCGTTGTGGCCATGTTGCGCAGCTGGGGCGAAGCGCCGGACAGCAAGGCTTGCGTCAGCAGCGGATACCGCTCGCGCACCAGCGGATGGTTGGCCGCGTCGCTGTTGCGGGCCGTGGCGCCGATACGCAATGCGCCGCCCGGCTGTTCATACACCTGGTCCATGCCGGCATGGGTGACATCGACCAATTTCACGGGATGTTCGACGTCGCCCTTCATCAAGTCGAGCAGATTGGTGCCGCCGGCGATAAAGCGCGCCCCCGGCTGGCTGCCCAGTTGCAGCGCATGCGCGATGTCGCGCGCCCGCTCGTAATAGACCGATTGCATGGCGCCTCCTTACGACTGTTTGAGCGCAACGCTGCGCACTGCCGCGACAATATTGGGATAGGCGCCGCAACGGCACAGGTTGCCGCTCATCCGCTCGCGGATTTCGTCATCGGTCCATGCCTGCATCGCCGTGCGCACGTCGGGCGAGACGGCGCTGGCCTCGCCGGCCCGCACTTCGGCCAGCAGCGCCGTGGCGGAACACAGCTGTCCCGGCGTGCAATAGCCGCACTGGAACGCATCGTGTTCGATGAATGCGGCCTGCAACGGCGACAACTCGCCCTGGTACGCCAATCCTTCGACGGTGACGAGCTCGTCGCCCTCGTGCATGACCGCCAGCGACAGGCAACTGTTGATGCGGCGCCCATTGGCCAGCACCGTGCAGGCGCCGCACTGGCCCCGGTCGCAGCCTTTCTTGGTGCCCATCAGGCCCAGCGACTCGCGCAGCGCATCGAGCAAGGTGACGCGCGGCTCCAGCATCAGGTTGTGTTCTTGCCCGTTGACGGACAGCTTGACGGGAATCGCAGGGGCTTCCGGCCCAGCCGGGGCAGGCCTGGGTGCGGCGGCCACCGGTGCAACCTTGCCAGCCGCGACTGCGGCCAGTGCGGATTGCAGGAAGCCGCGCCGTGTCAGGCATGCTTGCTCATCATTATCCATGGCGCCTCCGAAGAATGCGCCAATCTATCCGGACACACGGCAGTGCGTCGGTACGCTGGCGCACGCAGCGCCGCGCACTTTATCCGGGCGGCAAATCCGGCAATGGCGCCACGGCCGACGGCGGCGCCACCGTCCGCGCGCCATTCATGACCATGGCCAGCAACGTGTAATAACCGTTCACGCCCATCAGGTCGACCACGCCCTGCTCGCCAAACCGCGCCACCGCCGCGCCATACGTCGCATCGGACACGCGCTTGCCGCGCTGCAGTTCGACGCAAAAGTCGTGCACCAACGCCTCATCTTCCGTCATCCCATCCGCCATGCCATCCGGCCTGCGCCCGTGCGCAATCGCATCGATCACGCCGGCGGCAATCCCCTCCTGCGCCGCGATCGGCGCATGGATGGCCCACTCGACCTGCTGGTCCCAGTGCCGCGCCGTGACCAAAATCGCCAGTTCCGACAGGCGCGTACCGATCGCGCTGCGGTAGCGCAGGTACTCGCCCATGCGCTGCGCATGCTCCATCAATTCCGGGCTGCGCAACAGCGGAACGAACGGTCCATACAGCGCGCCGCGCGGGCCGTCGATGATGGCTTGCGCCGCCTGCTGTTGTAGCGGCGTCAGTTGATCGGGGGGAATGGGGCCGAGGCGTTCAGTCATCGGCGCATATTCGCACACGATTGGATAAAAATCAAAAGATGGCAAGATCGCGCGGGCTATCGTCCGAATTTCCTACCAACAATAAGAGGACGCACATGAGCCACATTATCCACCGCAGCCTGCGCCGCACGCCGCCCGTCGCCGTCAGCGGCGAAGGCATCATCCTGCGCGACAGCAAGGGCAACAGCTACCTCGACGCCAGCGGCGGCGCCGCCGTGTCGTCGCTCGGTCATGGCCACCCCGACGTCGTCGACGCCATGCATGCGCAAATCGACCGCCTCGCCTATGCGCACACGGCTTTTTTCACCACCGACGTGGCGGAAGAACTGGCGGCGCGCATCGCCTACGACGCGCCCGGCGACCTCGATCACGTGTACCTGGTGTCCGGCGGTTCGGAAGCCATGGAAACCGCACTGAAGCTGGCCCGCCAGTACGTGGTCGAATGCGGTCAGCCACAGCGCCACCTGTTCATTGCGCGCCGCCAGAGTTACCACGGCAATACGCTGGGCGCGCTGGCCCTCGGCGGCAATGCGTTCCGACGCAAGCCGTATGCGCCGCTGCTGATGGACGTCGCGCGCGTGGCGCCCTGCTATGAATACCGCGACCGCGCCGACGGCCAAAGCGTGGCCGATTACACGGCAAGCCTGATCGCTGAACTGGAAGTGGCGATCGTGGCGGCCGGCCCGGAAAACGTCATCGGCTTTTGCGCGGAACCCGTGGTGGGCGCGACGGGCGGCGCGATTCCGCCCACGCCGGGCTACTTCAAGGGCGTGCGGGCGCTGTGCGACAAGTACGGCATTTTATTCATTGCCGATGAAGTCATGTGCGGCATGGGCCGGACTGGCACCCTGTATGCGGTGGAACAGGAAAACGTGCTGCCCGACCTGGTGGCGCTGGGCAAGGGATTGGGCGCCGGCTACCAGCCGATCGGCGCCGTGGTGGCGCGCGATCCCATCGTGCAGCGGCTGCGCAACGGCAGTGGCGTGTTCCAGCATGGGCACACGTACGTCGGCCACCCGGTGGCGGCGGCCGCCGCGCTGGCCGTGCAGCGCGTGATCCAGCGCGACTGTTTACTGGGGGCGGTGACGGTGCGCGGCGCCTCGCTGCGCCGCCTGTTGCGCGACGCCTTCGGCGCGCATCCGCACGTGGGCGATATCCGGGGACGGGGCTTGCTGTGGGCGCTGGAACTGGTGCGCGACCGGGACACGAAAGAACCGTTCGCACCATCGCTGAAACTGCATGAAGCGGTGCGCACGCAGGCGATGGCGTGCGGGTTGATCGTCTATCCGATGGGCGGCACCATCGATGGCGAACGAGGCGACCATATCCTGCTGGCGCCGCCGTTCGTCGCCACCGAGGCGGACCTGGTGGAAATCGTCGCGCGCCTGCAGGAAGCGCTGGAACGTGCGCTGCTCAGCGCCGGCGTTGCGTCACATGCTTACGCCGGCAAACGTGCGGCGTAACTTCGTAGGGCGGTAATCCGCAGGATTGCCGCCGTGCCGGCGCTGCCGTTGCGTTACATGTCGCTGACACGCATGCATGGCGGTTTCCGCCAACGATAGAACCGCACAATCAATACTGCTGGAACGCGATCACGTCCTGCTGCTGCTCGCCCAGGCCGGCAATCCCCAGACGCATGAAGTCGCCCTTCTTCAGGAAGCGCTTCGGCTTGCGGCCATTGCCCACGCCTGGCGGCGTGCCGGTGGCGATCACGTCGCCCGGTTCCAAGGTCATGAATTGCGACAGATAGCTGATGATTTGCGGCACGGAGAAAATCATGTTGTCCGTGCAGCCGGACTGCATGCGCTTGCCGTTGACTTCCAGGTACAGGTCCAGCTTGTCCGGAAAATACACTTCGTCGCGCGTCACCAGCCACGGGCCGACCGGGCCGAACGTGTCGCAGCCCTTGCCCTTGTCCCACTGCGAACCGCGTTCGAACTGGAATTCGCGTTCCGAGATATCGTTGACCACGCAATAGCCGGCAATGTAGTTGTCCGCATCCTTGACGCTGACGTGGCGCGCCCGGGCGCCGATGATGACGCCCAGCTCCACTTCCCAGTCGGTCTTTTTCGAGCCTTTCGGCAGCATGACGGGATCGTCCGGGCCGGACAGGCAGCTGATCGCTTTCATGAACACGATCGGCTCTTCCGGAATCGGCAATTCCATTTCCGCCGCGTGGTCGTAATAGTTCAGGCCAATGCCGATGAACTTGCCGACTTTCGATACCGGCACGCCGAAACGGGGATTGCCACGCACCAGCGGCAAGTCTTCGTGCGGGATCTTGGCCAGCTTGCGCAACACCTTGTCCGACAGCTGTTCCGGACCGATATCATCGATCACGCCGGACAGGTCGCGCAGTTTGCCCTCATCATCAATCAGGCCGGGTTTTTCTTTGCCGGGACGGCCGTAACGAACCAGTTTCATACAATTCCTTCACTTAAGGGCGTCATTGTAACGGATGCCGCGCATCCGCTCCGCGCAGCGCATCAGCGCGGCGCGGTGGCGCCATCCGAACACCAGCAATCCGGGCAATTGCAGCAACACCAGCACGCCAAACGCGGCCTGGTAGGCAATGGCCGGATAGCGCTGCAGCGCGTCCGGTTGCCACAGTCCGACCACCAGGCCAAAGCCCGCCTGTACGCAAAATGCGGCCAGGAAAATGAACAGGTTCAGGCAAGTCGATGCGCGCCCCGTCAGCGCGGGCGGCATCGCTTGCGCCACGATGGCGTAATCGATGCCCGTGATGGTGCCGGTCAGCGTGAACAGCACGGCCAGTTGCGCATAGCCGGGCCGCCAGTCCAGCACGAAACCCAGTTGCACCGCGACGAACAGCGTGATGCCGCAAGCAGCAAGTGACAACGGCGCGATGCCGCGCCTGGCCGCCCACTCGGTGAGCATGCCGGTGGCGATCGCCCCGAACACCACGGCCGCCATCCCCAGGTACAGCAGCCACGCGATGGCCGCCGGCGCAAACCGGCCCACGTCCTGCAGCCAGCGGGCGATCCACAAGCCCTGCACGCCAAAGAAGACGGCATGGGGCAACAGCATCAGGGCGGCCGTCGAGCGGAACACGGGGTGCGTGCAAATGTCGGCAAACATGCGCCGGTTGAACGGTTTCGGCGGCGTGGCGGGCGGCGTCGGCGTCAGCAGCCAGATCAGCAGCGCGATGACGGCGCAGCCTGCGCCCAGCATGACGAACAGCCAGCGCCAGTCCATGTAATGCAATGCCAGCCGCACGGGCAAGGTGGCGCTGGCCGCGCCCAGCCCGCCCACGGCAATCAGGTAGCCCTGCACGGACGGCAGCTTGGCGGGGGAGATCCAGGTCGACACGGCTTTCACGGCGGCCATGAAGCAGCCCGCCAGCCCGATCCCCATGACAGCGCGCGCCGCCACCAGTTGATTGAATTCCCGGCTGCCGGCAAACACCACCGCGCCCAGCGCCGCCACCCACAGCATGGCAAATTGCACGCGGCGGGGACCGAAGCGGTCCAGCGCCATGCCGACCGGCAGTTGCGCCAGCGCGAACGTGAAGAAGTAGGCGCTGGTCAGCAAGCCCAGTTGCGCCGGCGTCAAGGCCAGCGCCGCCACCAGTTGCGGGGCCAGGATCGCGTTCACATTGCGCAGCAGGCTGGACATGAAGTGCCCCAGCGCGAACGGCAGGAACACGAGGCAAAACATCGACGCGGGAGACAGGGTGCCGGGAATGCGCACGCGGCCGACAAAGGCGGGGACGCCGAATTCCAGCCAGTGCGGTTGCGCAACCTGCGCAGCCGGGTGGCTGCCGGCGGCTGCGGGAGAGGCGCAGGCGCCGGCGATGGGCAAGGCGGGCCCCTGGGCGGCGGCCGTGCCGCCGTGGTGGTGGTCGTCCATGGCGCGTTCCTCATGCGGCGTTGCTCTGCACTACCGTATCGTTGGCGCCGCATGCACCGCCCCCATGCGCCGCTTCCCCGCGCACCGCCGCCAGCGGGATCACCTTGCGCGGCATCGGTTCGTCTTCCTCGAAGAAGAAGCGTTCCTTGCCGAAGGCCGGCACCAGGTCGTCCATCCACGTGGCGTTGGGATCGAACTTCGCGTAGAACGGGCGGCGCACCCAGTCAGGATTGCGCGCCTGCAGGAACTGCAAGGCAAACACTTTTTCACCGCCGATGTTGGCCACGCCGTCGATCACCACCTTGCCGGGGAAGGCGCTCATCGACGGTCCACGCACGGTGCGCGACAGGCCGGAGACCATCTGGTACGCCTGCCGGAATATCTCGTGCGCACGCGCCAGCGGCAGCTGGAAGTAATCGCGCGGCCCCGTGTCCCGCTCTACGAACATGTAATACGGGATCGCCCCCAGGCGCACGCCGGTGGTCCACAACTCGGCCCAGCTGCGCGGGTCTTCATTGATGTGGCGGATCAGTGGTCCCTGCATGCGCAACGTGGCGCCGGTGCCGACAATGCGCTTGACGGCTTGCTGCGCCACGTCCTGCCGCAATTCCACCGCGTGGTTGTAATGGCCCATGATGGCCATGTTCTTGCCGCTGGCGACGACGCGCTCGAACAGCCTTAATAAATCGTCCGCATCGCGGTCGCTGACGAAGCGCTGCGGCCAGTACGACACCGACTTGGTGCCGATGCGGATGTTCTGGATGTGCGCCAGCTCCGGCGCCAGCAACGGTTCGATGAATTCCGCCAGCGAGCGGGTATTCATGATCATGGGATCGCCGCCTGTGATCAGCACATCCGTCACATCCGGATGCGTGCGCAGGTACGACACCAGCTGCGTGGTTTCCCGCGCATCGAACTTCATGTCGTCCATGCCGACGAATTGCGGCCAGCGGAAGCAGAACGTGCAATACGCGTGGCAAGTCTGCCCCGCGCTGGGGAAGAACAGTACGGTTTCCTTGTACTTGTGCTGCAAGCCTTTCAACGGCGCGTCATTCACGCGCGGCACGTTGTGCGTCATCTGCCCGGCCGGATGGGGGTTCATGCGCATGCGGATGCCATGCACCAGTTGCGCGATCGCCGTGTCGTCGCGCGTGTCCGCCAGCACCAGGTCGCGCAACTGCGCGTATTCGTGCGCCGGCAGCATGTCGCGGTGGGGGAATACCAGCCGGTAAATGGGATCGTCCGGGATATTGTCCCAGTCGATTAAACGATCCAGGACATATTCGTTGACCCGGAATGGCAGCACATGCGACACCACTTGCACGGCTTCCTGCAACTCGTGCGGAATCCACGCCCACTGGCGGGCCTGGCGGATGGTTTGGCGGGTGAAGGGTTTGAACTTGGCGGATTCGGTTTGCATGGCAGGTTCTCCTGGTGGGTGGGCCGGATTTCATCGTAGGCGGCGCTTCCCATATCGAATTGCCAAACATCAATATCCACATGGAAATTCTCACAGATTCCCACATTGCTTGACGAAAGCTTGGGGCCGCTGTGCACATTTCCACGCAGCACGCACTGCGCTTGCGGAAGCGCAATTTTTCCTACAAGCACGGGGCGTACATTACCTCTGCGCAATTCACACAGGAGCCCACCATGAACCGCTTGCTGACTGCCACCCTGCTGTCCTTCACTGCCTTGCATGTCTACGCCGCCGAACCCAACGAGAAAGACGCCATCGCCATGGCGGAACGGGGCGCCTCCTACATGAAGGCGCACGGCAAGGATGAAATGATGAAAAAGATTTCAGCCAAGGACCCGGACTTCGTGCAGGGTTCGCTGTACGTCGACATGCGCGACTTGCACACGGGCATTGTGCTGGCGCACCCCATCAACCCCTCCATCGTGGGCAAGGATTTGACGGACGTGCCGGATGCCAGCGGCAAGAAATACCGCCGCGAAATCATCGAACTGGCCGCCGCCAAAGGCAAAGGCTGGGTCGACTACATGTACAAGAATCCCGTCACGGGCAAGATCGAACCGAAAACCACCTACATCCTGCGGGTTGGCGACGTGGTGCTGGAAGCCGGCATCTATAAAAAGTGAGGCTCCCATGCTGAACAGACTGCGTATCGCGCCCAAGCTGCTGCTGGCGCCGGCGCTGGCGGTGCTGCTGCTGATGGCGACAGCCGGTGGCGCGTATTACGGCCTGGTGCGCCAGAACGCCACCATGGAAAACCTGGTGCAGGTGCGCGCCGCGCGCCTGCAGGCGGCAGCCGCCATCACAGGCGAAGCACGCTACGCGCACGCCCACATTTACCAGTTGCTGGCATGGATCAATGGCAGCTTTGCGCAGGCGCGGCTCGACGCCCTGTCCGCGCAAATCCGCGCGCGGCATGCGGCCGTCGAACAGCAACTGGCGCAACTGGCGGGCGTCGCGGAACCGGCCGAACTGGCCATCGTCCAGGCATCGGTGCGGGCGCTGGCATCGTACCGCAAGGCCGTGCAGGACACGATGGAAATCGCGGCGGTCGACCAGTCGATCGCAACCAATTCCATGGCCAAAGCCGAGCACCAGTTCGAAGCGCTGAACGGGGAATTGAGCAAGCTGGCCGCGCTGGAGCAATCCCTGAGCACGCAGGCGCATGGACAGGCGCAGGACGAATTTCACGCGCTGGGCGCCGCCATGGCGGGCATGGTGCTGTTGTCGGCCGCGCTGTCGCTGGTCGTCACCTTGTTCCTGCGGCGCGCCATGCTGCACGGTATCCACGGCATCGCGGACGTGGTGCGCAACCTGGCGGCGGGACGGCTGGTGCAAGGCAGGACCGCCGCCGGACGCGATGAAATCGCGGAAACGGGCCGCCTGCTGGACCAGACCATGGACCAGTTGAACGCCACCGTGCGCGCCATCCTCGATGCCGTCAGCGCGATCGATACCGCATCGCGTGAAATTGCCAGCGGCAATATGGACTTATCGAACCGCACCGAGCGCCAGGCCGCGTCGCTGGAAGAAACCGCCAGCGCCATCCACAGCCTGACGCAGGCCGTGCGCAGCAATGCCGACCATGCGCGCGCCGCGTGCGAACTGGCGGCGCGCGCCAGCAGCCTGGCGGGACGGGGCGGCGAGTCCGTCACACAGGCGGTGGCCAGCATGGAATCGATACGGGCCAGCTCGCGCCGCATCGTGGAAATCATCGGCGTCATCGACGGCATCGCGTTCCAGACCAATATCCTCGCGCTGAACGCGGCCGTGGAAGCGGCGCGCGCCGGCGAGGCGGGACGGGGCTTTGCCGTGGTTGCCGCCGAAGTGCGCACGCTGGCGCAGCGCTCCGCCGCCGCCGCCAAGGAAATCAAGGCCCTGATCGGCGCCTCGGTCGCCACCATCGACAGCGGCAGCGCCTGCGTCAATGCGGCCGGCGCCAGCATGGGCGACATCGTTGATTCGGTCCGCCAGGTGAACAGTGTGATTGAACACATCAGCCAGGCCAGCACCCAGCAGGCCCAGGGCATCGAAGAAGTCAACCACGCGGTCTCCCAGATTGACGATGTGACGCAGCAAAATGCGGCGCTGGTGGAGCAGGCGGCCGCGGCGGCGGCCAGCTTGCAGGAACAGGCCGTGAATTTGACGCGGGCCGTGGGCGTGTTTCAATTGGTGGACGATGAGGCGCCGGCCGTGGCGGACGAGCGTCCGGTCCGCGAGCGGCGCGCGCCGGGCAGCCCGATGCGGGCGCTGGGCGGCGGCGTGCAGCGGCAGGTACGGACGGCGTGAGCGGGCGGCCCGCCCGCCTTATTTGAAGGCGCTGTCTGCAACTTTCGTGGAACTCTGCTTTTCGTTCCCGGTCCAAGCAATATCATCCCGGGACTGGAGGCAGATCATGGAAACGCAGGCATTCGCATCGCTGTTGGCGCAACTGGCGTTACTGACTTCACGGCAATGCGCCCAGTTGCAGGTCCGGCTGGGGCAGGCCGACGCCAGGCAGCACGTGGGCAGGCTGCTGGACCAGGCGGCGCAGGAAAAACTGTACTGTCCGCGTTGCGCCGGCACCCGCTGGTACCGGCACGGCCGCGAAAGCGGCCTGCAGCGCTACCGCTGCCGCACGTGCGGCAAAACCTTCAATACGCTGACCGGCACGCCGCTGGCCAGGCTCCACTATAAGGAACGCTGGCTGGCCTACCTCGAAGGCATGTTGGCGTCGCACTCGCTGCGCCATGCCGCCAGCCGCCTCGGCGTGCACCGCAATACCACGTTCCGCTGGCGCCACCGCTTCCTGGCGCTGCCCCGCACCGACCGCGCACCGCTGCTGCATGGCATTGCCGAGGCCGACGAGATGTTCTTGCTGGAGTCGCAGAAGGGATCACGCCACCTGGACCGGCCGCCGCGCCGCCGGGGCGGGCACGCACGCCGGCGCGGGATTTCACACGAGCAGGTGTGCATCCTGGTGGCGCGCGACCGCAATGGCCGCACGCTCGACTTCGTCACCGGGCGCGGCGCGCTCACCCGCACCGCCCTGCACCAGTGCCTGCAGCCGGCGCTCGATCCCGACATCCTGCTGGTGACCGACGCCAACGCGGCTTACCGCGCCTTTGCCCGCGAGAGCGGGATCACCCATGAAGCGGTCAACCTGCGCGCCGGTGTGCGCACGCGCGGCGCGCTGCATGTCCAAAACGTCAACGCCTACCACAGCCGTTTCCGGGCCTGGCTGCACCGTTTCCACGGCGTCGCCACGCGCTACCTGCCGAATTACCTGGGCTGGCGCTGCATCCTTGATGCACATCGCATCGATACCGCGGAATGTCTGCTCAAAGCGGCAATTGGACACTTTCCACGGTTTGCGGGGACATAGCCTATTTGAACGGCCGGCTGACGAAGCGGGAGCCGGCTTCGCCAAACCGCCACGGCACATCGACAGCTTTCGAAATGCCGATGCGCGGACCGATCGCGACGTTCGGTTCCGCGTCCCGCGCTATCAGTTGAAATGGCGGCGCCGCCAGCGACAAGCCGTTATAGGCGCGCGTGACGGCCAGCGCCTGGCACAGTTTTCCCGGGCCGGAACACAGCATGCGGTCATCCATCTGCCTGCGCCGCACGCGCATCGCTTCCAGCCCGTGCAGCGGTTCCAGCGCGCGGATCAGGACACCGGCGCCATGCCCCGCTTCCATGCAGACAAAGTTCAGGCACCAGTGGATGCCGTGCGACAGGTAGACATATGCATGGCCCGGCGGCCCGAACATGGCGCCATTGCGTTCGGTCGGGCCATTGTAGGTATGCGAAGCAGGATCGTCGCGGTCGTAGGCCTCCACTTCCACGATGCGGCCGCCGACGCCATTGACCAGCACTGTCACGCCGATCAACTGCGGCGCAACCAGCGCGGACGGCTGGGAAAAATCGATGTTGGCAAGAATGGAAGACGCTGTCATGGCGTCTATCATAACGAACAATGTGTGACCAAAGCGCCATCATTGCCTGTCACAATTACGTCAATTTCATCGTATTTGCTGGAATTTTCAAATTTAATTTGCACTATAGAAACGCGGATCGGGCGATAATCTGCATTCGCACGTCCGGCAGCCGCTGCCGTAGTAGGCTATAGTTCTTTTAACGGACGAGATACAAATCATCATCAGCTTGCCAACATGACCACAGTAGCAGCCCCAGCCCCGGTAATTGAAACGACGGTGGAAGACGCCTTGCTGCGCTCCATTCGCATCCCGCCGCGTCCCAGCCTGCTGGTGGACCTGCAACAGGAACTGGCGCTGCCGGATCCGTCCCCCCGCAAGATCGCCCGCATTATCGGCAACGACGTCGGCATGTCGGGCGCGCTGCTGAAACTGGCCAATTCACCGTTCTTTGGCGCCGCCCGCAAGGCCAAATCCGTCGAGCAGGCCATCAACTTCCTCGGCATTAATCATTGTGCGGCTTTGCTGACGGGCTTGCTGGCGCGGGAAGCCATTGGCGGCAATGACAGCGCGCTGAATGCCTTCTGGGAAATCTCGGCCCGCCGTGCGCAAGCCGTGGTATTCGCCTCGCGCAAGCTGCGCATCGCGCCGCCCGACATCGCCCACACCTTCGGCCTGTTCTGCGATATCGGCGTGCCGCTGCTGATGGACCGTTTCCCCGACTATAAAGACACGTACGCGCAAGCGCAGCAAGACCCGGTGGGCAAGATCACCGCGCATGAGGATGCGCGCCATGCCACCAACCATGCCGCCATCGGTTGCCTGCTGGCGCGCAACTGGGGCTTGTCTCCCGACGTGTCGTGGGCCATCCTGCACCATCACGATTACGACGTGATGGAAGACGAAGCCACCGATGACGCCGTGCGTTCGCTGGTGGCGCTGTCCGTCATCGCGGAAAAAGGCATCCGCCGCTATCACGGCTATGCCGATTCGCTGGAGTGGGACAAGGGCGGCGAAGCCGCTTGCGCCCACCTGGGCCTGAACGACGATGAAGTCGCCGACTTGCTGGACGAACTGCACGACACTTTCCATATCGAACATTCATAAACACACTACCCAAGCGCCCATGCAAAACAAGAAGCGCCCTGCCCCCCGCAAAAACAATTCGCCCCCCGAAGACCAGGATGATGTGCTGAGCGACGCGCTGTGCGCGCTGGCGTTGGAACTGGCCGAACAGGAAGACGCGGAAACCGAAGGCGCCGAACTGCGCCGCAAACACAACGACTTCGTGCGCCTGGTGCGCAAATACGTGCAGCAGCAAAAGGATGAGCTGCTGTATACGGCCGTCATGCAGGCGCGCGACGAAGACGTGGCCGCGTGGCGCATGCTGCGCGAAACCGTGGAGGAGGCCGCCGGCACCATCCACGTGCGCCGCGACAATGCGCCCGACATGGAAATCAATGCATTCGCGATTCCCGTGTTCGTGCACAGCACGGGCGGCCTGGTGCAAGACCAGGAATTCCAGGACGATGCCGCCTATGACGCGCTGCTGGCGTCGTTTACACAGGCGGGCCTGGAAGCGCCCAAGGCGCGCGTGGTGCTGGTGCGCCATGCCTACGACCTGGGTGAAATGAGCCGCATCCGCTACGGCCACCTGAATGCGATGGTGCGCGAAGCGGCCAGCGCCATGATGGACAAGAAAGTGTCGGCCGCGCCGGCGCTGGACCGCAGCATCGGCGGCTGGCCGAAAAACGACTTCGGTCCGGACGACAGCGCGGTGGAATTGCGCTTCCTGCTGGGCTTTGCGCTGAAGCGCGCGGACGACCCGTTCTATGCCGCGCCGGCCGACGAAGCGGCGCAGGATGACTACTACGCCGCCCGCATGGAACGCTACCGGCAGTGGACCGTCGACATGGCGCCGCTGGTGGCGCGCTGCCTGGCCGGCGAACGTTCCGTGCAGTTGAATTTCCTGTACCAGGACTTGTTCTACGGTGCGCTGGAACAGGGCCGCCTGGAATTCGCGATGCTGGAAATGCTGGCGCAGCTGCGCGCCGTGCTGGACGGCGGCGTGGCGCCCGCCCGCATCGTCATCGCCCCCGCGGAAGCGCGCAACGAGACGGTGCTGCGCGTCGTGCTGTATGGCGCCGATGGCAGCCGCCTGGTCGCATGCGACAAGCCGGTGGACCCGGATTGCGACATCGACGTGGAAGTGGACGACGTGGCCGACGCGCTGTCGACGCTGGGCATTGCGCCTGAAGCAATCGAACTGGCGGCCGGCTATGACAACCTGGGGCGCCCGATGGACGCCCGCCCGCTGGGACACTAGCATCCTGACAACGCCCCGGCACGGCTTTGCTGCGGTGCCGCATAACATCTTTTGACAGCGGCAAAGCAGGGGCAGATACTGGTTTCATCGGAGAGGTGCCCCATGAAACGATATCTTCTGCTGCTGTTGTCCGCCCTGTCGCTGCAACTGTTGACGGGATGCGCCACCACCACGGCGCTGCCTGCGCCCTCCGCCCAGTTATTCAAGGACCAGTTGTTCGGTAAACCGTCGCAGGATA
Organism: Pseudoduganella rivuli; assembly: GCF_009674485.1. GTDB lineage: Bacteria > Pseudomonadota > Gammaproteobacteria > Burkholderiales > Burkholderiaceae_D > Rugamonas > Rugamonas rivuli_B. The sequence goes on from NZ_WKJJ01000010.1 coordinate 29,751, forward strand.
CGTCCACGGCGCAAATCTTTGCCGTGACGCCGGAGATGGTCAAATATGCCACCGATATCCTGCGCGGCCACGAAAAGAAAGAGCCGCAGGTGGTCCTGTTCGATGCGCTGTACAAGAAAGACAAGCTGCAACTGGACTACGACGCCACCATGACGCGCAATGCCGCGCAAACCTTCGCGGCGCGCAAAGGCAATTGCCTGTCGCTGGTGATCATGACGGCCGCGCTGGCGCGCGAAATGGGCATGACGACGCAATTCCAGGCCGTCACGGTGGAGGAAACCTGGAGCCGCACCGACAACCTGTATTTTTCCAGCGGCCATGTGAATATCGTGCTGGGCAGGATCCGCAACATGGCGGAAGATTCGCGCAGCTTTGAGCGCAACAAATTCATGGTGATCGACTTCCAGCCGCCGGAAGAAATCGCCAACCTCGTCACGGTGCCGATCGAAGAACGCACGGTCGTGGCCATGTACATGAATAACCGCGCCGCCGAATCGCTGGTGCAGCGCGACCTCGATTCCGCCTATGCGTTCGTGCGCAAGGCCATCGAAGCCGACCCGGGCTTCGTCAATTCGTACAACACGCTGGGCGTGATTTACCAGCACCACGACAACCTGCCGGAAGCGGAAGCGGCGCTACGCTATGCGTATACGATACAGCCGAACAGCACCATCGCCATGTTCAACCTGGCCCAGGTGCTGGATACGCAAGGCAAGAATAAAGAAGCATCGGCGCTGCGCGAACAACTGGCGCGGCTGGAACCCCACCCGCCATTCCATTATTTCAACCTTGGCCAGAAAGCCATGCAGGAAGGCGATTTCCGCCGCGCCCGCAGCCTGTTCGCGCGCGAAGTGGACCGTGCCCCGTATTACCATGAATTCCACTTCTGGCTGGCGGTGGCGGCGTACAAGCTGGGCGACATGAAAACCGCCGACAAGCACATGGAACTGGCGCTGGAAAACAGCACCACCACGCGCGAACACGACCTGTATGCGGCCAAGCTGGACAAGCTGAAAGGGTTGGAGCGTAAACGCAACGTCTACTCCACCAATTGACCATCGGCGCACTGTTCCGGAAAACCACGGACAATTGCCCCTCCCTCCATGTATCCGCTTTGGCATGTCGGGCTCCCGCCGGCCCGTGATCTGGCACGCCCATGACATCCGGCAACTGAATCGCCGGTAATACGCGGCCTCAGGCGGCCTTGGCTATAATCAATCAGGCAAGTCTCTGTCTTTTTTACAGCCAGTCCGTCACTCTTCACCGGAGCCGCCGATGACCGCTATCCTGGGACGTTTGCTACTGTGGCAAAAATTCGCCGTGCTGGGCGTCATCAGCGCCCTGATCGCCATCGTGCCGCTGGCGCTGTTCATCCAGGCATCGATGCGCGTGGTCGATACCGTGGCGCTGGAAGTGGGCGGCTTGCCGCCGATCCGCGCCGCGCTGGCGCTGACGGCCGACCTGCAGCGCCACCGGGGCTTGTCGGCGATCGTGCTCGGCGGCAATGCCGGCGCCGCGGACCAGCGCAGCGCCAAGCGGCGCGACGTCGACCAGGGCGTCGCCGCATTCGACACCACGATCAAGGCGCTGGCGCTACCCGAGATTGGTACGCGCTGGGACCAGGCCAGGTCCGGCTGGACCGAACTGGCGGCCCAGGTCGACCAGGGCGCGCTGAAACCCGCCGACAGCTTCCAGCGCCACACGGCACTGATCGGCCAATTGCTGAAAATCGCCGAATTGCTGGTCGACCATTACAAGCTCAACCTGGACCCGGAAGCCGACAGCTATAACCTGATCTACGCTTCACTGATGCAATCTCCACAATTGACGGAAGCGCTGGCCCGCCTGCGCGGGCGCGGCGCCGGCCTGCTGGCGGCGCATACCTTGACCCAGAACGACCGCGTCGCCATCGCCACCATGCAGGAAAGCGCGACGTACTTTTCCGGGCTGTTTGCCAATTCCATCGGCAAGGCATTCCGTGCCAATCCCGCCCTGCAGGGTGAATTGCAGGGCGTGGTGCAAAGCGCCCGCGACCAGGGCGCGCACGTGCTGGACCTGGCGAAGCAGCAACTGCTGCAGGCCGAGCAGCCCGACTATCCCGCCACCGAATACTTCGCCCAGTTCACCAAAGCCATCGATGCGCAGCAGGCCGCCAGCGGCAAGGCGATGGAAGCGCTCGAGCACTTGCTGGCCGCGCGCAAGGACCGCGTGCAGCGCGCCGAATGGATGACGGTGGCGGCCGTGGCCGCGCTGTTCATACTGGCGGCCTGGCTCAGCTACCTGATCGTGCAAGCCGTGATCCGCCCGTTGCAACAGGCGGTGCAGGCGGCGCGCCGCATCAGCGAAGGCGACCTGACCACCGTGATCGACGTGCAAGGCCGCGATGAATCGGCGCAGTTGCTCAGCGCACTGCACGGCATGAACCATGGCCTGGTACGCATCGTACGCGAGGTGCGCAACGGCACGGCGTCGATTGCCACCGCGTCCCAGCAAATCGCCAGCGGCAACAGCAACTTGTCGGCCCGCACCGAACAGCAGGCCAGCGCGCTGGAAGAGACCGCATCGTCGATGGAACAATTAACGGCCACCGTGCAGCAAAGCGCCAGCCATGCGCAGCAAGCCAACCAACTTGCCGGCGACGCGTCGGCGGTGGCGGCGCGCGGCGGCGGCGCGGTGGGCGAAATGGTCGACACCATGGGCGCCATCAGCCAGGCGGCCAACAAGATCGTCGATATCATCGGCGTCATCGACGGCATCGCCTTCCAGACCAATATCCTGGCGCTCAATGCCGCCGTGGAAGCGGCGCGGGCCGGCGAACAGGGGCGCGGCTTCGCCGTGGTGGCGTCCGAAGTACGGACCCTGGCGCAGCGCTCGGCCAGTGCGGCCCGGGAAATCAAGGGATTGATCACGGAAGCGGTGAGCAGCGTGGAGACCGGCAACCGCCTGGCCGGCAGCACGGGCGGCGCCATGCAGGAAGTGCTGGGCAGTATCGGCCGCGTGACGTCCGTGGTGGCCGAAATCACGCAGGCGAGCGCCGAACAATCGGACGGCATCGCGCAAATCAACCAGGCCATCGTGCAGATGGATGACGTGACCCAGCAAAATGCCGCGCTGGTGGAACAGGCCGCCGCGGCGGCCGCCGCGCTGCAACAACAGTGCGCGGGGCTGCTGGACGTGGTCAGCGTGTTCCGGCTGGCCGACGGTGAGGATGGCTACGCCACCTAACGCGCCTCCTGGCACAGCCAGACGCGCATCAGCGAAAACAGTTTATCCAGGTCGACCGGCTTCGCAATGTAGTCGCTGGCGCCGGCGTCCAGGCACAGTTTCTGGTCGCCCGGCATGGCCTTCGCCGACAGGGCGATGATGGGCAACCCGCGCCACTGCGCCTGCGCGCGGATGCGGCGCATCGCTTCATAGCCATCCATGTTCGGCATCATGATATCCATCAGCACGATGCTGATTTCGGGATGGGCCTGCAATTGCGCCAGCGCTTCGACGCCATCGCCCGCCTCCACCACATTCATGCCCTTGCCGATCAGCGCCGACGACAGTGAAAACACGTTGCGGATATCGTCGTCGACCAGCAGCACGGTGCGTTGCTCGAACATGGCTTCCGTGTCCAGCGCGCGCCGTATCATTTGCTGCTTGTCGGGCGGCAGCGCGCTTTCCACCATGTGCAGGAACAGGCTGACTTCGGCCAGCAAGCGTTCAGGGCTGCGCGCGCCCTTGATGATGATGCTGTCGGCGTAACGCAGCAGCCGGGCCTCGTCCGCTTCCGACATGCTGCGGCCCGAATGCACCACCACCGGCATCGGCCTCGTACCCGGCGCGCGCGGCATCTTGTCCAGCAGATCGTAGCCGGACATGCCGTCCAGCCCCAGGTCCAGCACCATGCAATCGAACGGTCCCTGTTCCAGCAGCCGCAGCGCCTCCTCGCCGCTGTGCGCCAGCACGATCTCCAGCCCGCCGCCGCCCAGCAATTCGGCGATGCTGCGTGCTTCCGCCTCATTGTCTTCCACCACCAGCAAGCGCTTGCCGCTGCGGTCCAGCGTGGACGCCAGCGTGGCGAACATTTGCTCGATCTGTTCCACATCGGCCGGCTTGCCGGTATAACCGATCGCCCCCATGGCCAGCGCCCGGTGCTGCTGGTCCAGGCACGAAATGAAGTGCACCGGGATATGGCGCGTCTTCGGATTGTCTTTCAGCGCCCGCATCACGCCCCAGCCATCGATGTGCGGCAGGCACACGTCCAGCAACAGCGCCTGCGGCACGAAGTGGGTGGCCAGCGCCAGCCCGTCTTCGCCATCGGTCGCCACCAGCGCCCGGAAGCCGTGCGCCCGCACCGCGTCGCGCAGCACGGCGGCGAAGGCTTGGTCATCTTCCACCACCAGTACGGCGCGCTGTCCGGTACCGGACTGGTCGCGGTCATCGTCGATCACCATGGCGGGCAAGGCCGCCCCGCCCGGCTGCGCGGCGGATGGCACGCCGGGCGCGGCGACAGGTGGACTGGACCCGGTTGTTGCCGACGGAGGGACGCCGGCGGGCCCGGACCGGGAGACTGCCGCCGGCGCGCCCTCCTCGCTATCCGCACTGGCGCGCAGCGGCAAATGCAGCGTGAAGGCGCTGCCGCAGCCCGGTGCGCTGCTGACGCTGACGTCGCCGCCCAGCTTGCGCGCCAGCAGCCGCGAAATCGACAGGCCAAGGCCGGAGCCGCCATATTTGCGGCTGGTGGTGCCATCGGCCTGCTGGAACGCGTGGAAAATACGCTCCAGCTGGTCCGGCGCGATGCCGATGCCGCTGTCGCGCACCGTGAACGCCAGGCCATCGTGCCGCGGCGCGATGGTCACCCGCACTTCTCCCGCCTGCGTGAATTTCATGGCGTTGGCCATCAGGTTTTTCAGGATTTGCATGACGCGCTGTTCATCGCTGACGAAGAACGCGGGCATGCCGGGCGCCACGTCGAACGCCAGCGCCAGCCCCTTGTGTTCCGCGACCGGCTGGAACATGGCGCGCAAGGTACCCACGATATCTTCCGCGCGCACGTCGGACAATTGGATGTCCATCTGGCCCGCTTCGATTTTCGACAAGTCGAGGATATCGTTGATCAGGTTGAGCAAGTCTTTGCCGGCATTGTGGATGGTGGCCGCATAGGTGACTTGCTTGTCGTCCAGCCGGCCTTCCTTGTTTTGCTGCAGCAGGCTCGACAAAATCAGCATGCTGTTCAGCGGTGTCCGCAATTCATGCGACATATTGGCCAGGAATTCGGATTTATACGCGCTGACCTGCTCCAGCTGTTCCGCCTTCGCCAGCAGCGCACGCGCCGCCGCTTCGCTTTCCTGGCTCTTTTGCCGGATCACTTCGCGCTGTTGCTGCAGCAATTCGGCCCGTTCTTCCAGTTCTTCATTCGATTGCTGCAACTGTTCCTGCTGGACGCGCAATTCCTCGGTCTGGCCCTGGGTCTGCTCCAGCAATTCATTGACGCGCTGGCGCGCATCGTCCACATCGACGGCGATCGCCAGCGCTTCGGCGGCCTGCGCCAGCCATTCCTGGTGGCGCGGCTCGAAGGGCTGGAACGACGATAATTCCAGCAAGCCTTGCAGGCGGCCGTCATGCAGCAGCGGCAGCGCCAGCACGGCTGCCGGCGCCGCCGCGCCGCTGGCCGATGCCAGCTGCAGGTAGCCGTCCGGCACGCGCTCCAGCACGATGGGGTGGCGCTCCTGCGCCGCCGTGCCGGCCACGCCCTGCCCCAGCGGGATACGGGCCGGCGGGCCTTTCAGCGCATGGGACGCCTGCAGGCTCAGCACGTCCTGGGCGGGATCATAGCGGTACAGCGCACCGCCCACCGCTCCCACGTGGCTGACCACGAAGCCAAGCAGCGGCTGCGCCATCGCCGCCAATGTGCGGTCCCCCCGCAACCGGATGGCGACTTCGGCCAGCCCGCTCTTGTGCCAGTCCTGCAAGCGTTCTTCCTGCTGGTGGCGGCGCAGCGTTTGCGCCATGCGCGCGCAGCCTGCGCCCAGGCGCTGCTGCGATTCGGCCATGCGGTACAGCGCCAGCGCCAGGTCGCCGACTTCGTCGTGGCGGGCCTGGCTGGGCGGCGCATCGAGCACCAGCGCCGGCTGGACTTCGCGCCCCAGGTCGCCGCTGGCGATGGCTTCCACCAGCTCGGCCCGGCCGGCGCTGTCGGCCACCATCGCGCGCAGGCTGTCCAGCACTTGGCGGATCTGCCCGGTCAGCGCCAGGTAGGCGCCCATGGCCAGGTAGGCATACAGCAGCAAGCCTGCCGCGCCCACGGCCGCCACCACCGCCAGGCGCTGCCGCGCCGCCTGCAATTTCGCCTCGATCAGCGCATGCAGCGCCGGCGCCAGCACTTCGTCGCCGCCGGCATAGCACTGGTCGATCAGGGCCGTCATGCGCTGGAAGTATTGCAGCGGCGCCGTTTCCATTTTGGCGCCCAGGATGTCGCGCCGGATCATGTGCAGCGCATCCTGCAGGCTGGCCTCGAAGCGCCGGTCGGCTTGCGCCAGCACGGGCTGCAAGTGCGGCGCATACAGCATGATTTTCCCCAGGTTGATTTGCTGTAGCGCGCGCGTGGTTTGCACATGGCCCAGCAAGCCCGCCATTTCCAGCCGCTCGGTATCGCTGACGGCTGGCCTGGCCAGCATCGCCATGCCATAGGCGCGCGTTTGCCCCAACTGTTCCGCGTACTGCGGCAGTTTGATCAGCGTATCGAGCAGGTAATGGCCACCGAGGTCGCCCAGCAGCGACAGCGCCGTGGCGTCGCTGGCGTCAGTGCTCAGCACCAGCAACGTGCCGATCATTGCGGTATGCCGGTCGGTATTGGCGCGCGCAGCCCACTCCAGTCCATGTTCGCGGATGTCACGCCATTCCATGCTGGCGTCGCGCCAGCGCGTCCCGCTCCGCACTTGCGCCGGGAGCAGCGCGGCCAGCGCGGCAAACGCGCGTTCCACCTCGCCTCCCTTGGCCGCCACCGTGCCGGCCAGTGCCGCATTCCCGCTCAACAATCCGGACGACAGGCCGCGGTGCTGCTGCGCCAGCTGGATCAGGCGGTTGAACTGGCCGATCACGCGTACGCCATGCAACTCCTGGTATGACGCATCGATTTCGCCCTGCAGCCGCTGCAGCAAGTTCAGTTGCAGGAACAGGATGGCCGCCAGGCTGAGACAACCCAGCAGCATGAATTTGCGCGCATAGCGCAAGCGCCGCATCAGCTTGACCGCGGGCTGGAACAGCATACGCATGGGACCTCCAGAGAACGGAATTGCCGCGGCTATGCGTTGTCACCAACGCTGTCCTGAACAACGGCATCGTGACGAAAGGCGTTTCGCCCGCCGTTACAGGGCTTATGCAAAATTTAATGTAAGGATTAAGATTGTTTCGAGCAAGAAAAAATTACCCCAGTTCGCGTGGAAATTGCGCAGCGCCGGGCTTCCACGGCGCGCAACAGGCGCCGATGGCGCACGCCCCCTGGTTTCGTTGTGGAAGCCGCGCAACGATGCGTGCGGAGCGATGGCGAGATTTGGCCTTCGAACCTTCGTACAACGTACATTCGATCCGGCGTTCTTTACAATCGACTGAACATATCCGCATCCGAACGGAGGGAAAGTGGCGACATTATTGAACCGCATGAAAATGTGGCAGCGCTTCGTGCTGCTGGGCGCACTGGGCATACTATTGGTACTGCCGCCATTGATACTGTTCCTCGAAAGCACCAACAAGAATATCGATTTTTCGTTGACCGAACGCAGCGGCATCAAGCCTGGCGACACCACGCTGCACCTGCTGCAACGTATCCAGCAGCACCGCGGTCTCTCTGCCGCCTTTGTGACGACAGGCCAGCTGGCCGAACAGCGCAGCAGCAAGGCCGATGAAGTCAACCGGACCCTGGCCGAAGTGGAAACCCTGCTCAAGGGCGACAACCCCGCCACCAACAAGCTGCTGGCGCAAGTACGCAATGACTGGCAAGCCTTGCACAGCCGCGTGGCGGCGCGCAACCTGACCACGGCGGAGAGCTACAAGGGCCACACCGACCTGTGCGAACTGATGCTGCTGTTGCTGGAAGGCGTGGCGGACCGCTATGGACTCGCATTGGACCCGGATGCGGACAGCTATTACCTGATGCGGGGCGTCCTGTTCGACTTGCCGCAACTGACGGAATCCACCGGCCAGTTGCGCGCCAAGGGCGCCGGCTTCCTGGCGGCCAAACAAATCGACGCCGATGGCCGGGCCGCCATGTACGGCTTGCTGGCCAAGGAACGCTTATCGGTCGACAGCGCCACGCGCTCGTTCCAGAAAAGCTACCAGGGCAATGCCGCGCTCGAACGCAAGCTGGGCGCGAAAGTCGCGAAGGCCGTGCAAATGGCGCAAGAAGCCTCCGACCTGGCGCGCAACAAGGTGGCGACGGCGGCCGTCATCGAGTATCCGTCGCCGGACTACATTGCCTTCACCACCAGCGCCATCGATGCCCAGTTCGAAGCCATCTATGCGGGCATTGCGGAACTGGCCGGACTGGTCGACGAGCGCATAGCCGAGCAGCGCGGCGCACGCAACAAGATGGCGGCGCTGATGGCGGTCATCGCACTGATTACCGCCGTCTCCGGCTGGTACATCACGCGCCACCTGATCCGTCAGCTGGGCGGCGAACCGTCGTATGTGACGGAAGCGTTGCTGCGCGTGGCGAAAGGCGACCTGACCCAGGACATCGTGCTGGCCAAGGGCGATACGTCGAGCATGGCCTATTCCATGAAGCTGATGGTGGACAAGCTGGCTGATACCGTGGGACAGGTGCGGGAAACCGCCGACAGCATGCTGGCGGCCGCGCAGCAAACCTCCGACACGGCGCAATCGCTGTCGCAAAGCGCCAGCCAGCAAGCGGCCGGCGTGGAACAGACGTCGGCGTCGATCGAACAGATGAATGCATCGGTGCAGCAAAACACCAGCAATGCCAAGGTCACGGCGGACATCGCGTCCACCGCGGCCACGTCGGCCGAAGCGGGCGGCAGCGCCGTCAGGCAGACGGTGGAAGCCATGCAGCAAATCGCCAGGAAAATCATCATCATCGATGACATTGCATACCAGACCAACTTGCTGGCGCTGAACGCCGCGATCGAAGCGGCGCGCGCCGGCGAACATGGCAAGGGTTTTGCCGTGGTGGCGGCCGAAGTGCGCAAGCTGGCCGAACGCAGCCAGGTGGCGGCGGCGGAAATCAGTGAAGTGGCGGCCAGCAGCGTGGGCATGGCGGAAAAGGCCGGCGCGCTGTTGAACGACATCGTGCCGGCGATCCGCAAGACGTCGGAACTGATCCAGGAAATCTCCGCCGCGTCGGAAGAGCAAAGCCTGGGTATCGGCCAGATCAACGCGGCCATGGCGCACCTGAGCGACAGCACGCAAACCAATGCCGCGTCGTCGGAAGAACTGGCAGCCACCGCCGAGGAATTGAGCGGCCAGGCGTCGACGCTGCAAGACACCATGGAATTCTTCAGGGTGTGAATGCATGGCGGATGGGCAGGCCATCCGCCATGCAGCGCAACTTAAACGCCGACCGCCTGCTCCAGGTCGTCAAACGCTTGCGCGATATAGCCGCTCAGCGACGCCAGGTTCGGCAACTGGTCGGTGGCGATCAGGCCGAAATGCAGCAAGCCGCCATAGCTGAACAGCGTGATGTTCAGCAGGTTACTTGGCGGCAGCGTGGAAATCGGATGCATTTCCTCCAGCGGCGCCCCCTTCAGGTACATGCGCTGCTTCGGCCCCGGCACATTCGACACCAGCGTATTGCCCATCGGCGGCACCCGCTCCGACAGTTTCAGCATTTCCGCCAGCTGGCCGATCAGCGCCGTCACGATGGTGTACGTTTCAATCGCGGCCGGCGCCACGGAATCCACCATCACACGCACATTACGCAGCGAGAAACCGATATTGCGCAGGCGGACATACGGGTCGTCCGTCGGCGGCGACAGCTCGACCTGCACGATGCCGATCTTGTTGCCGGCCGATTTTTCCCCTTCCTTGCGCAGGTTGACGGGCATCTGGATCACGATCGGCTGCGCCAGTTCCACGCCCTGCTCTTCCAGGTAGCGGCGCAGCGCGCCGTCCAGGCACGTCAGCGCCACGTGGTTCAGGGTCGAACGGGTAGCGGCCTGGATGCGGGCCACGCGCTCCATCGGGATGGTAATGGCCGTGAATTCGCGGCCGGACGTCACCTGCCCCGTCAGCGGCGTATGGCGGCTGGCCATGAAGGGCAGCGAAATCGCATTCTTGGTCAATTTCATGCTTTCCAGCAGCAGCATGGCGGACAGCCTGCCGATGCCGAACAAACGCTGGCTGACACCCTTGGCGCCGCCGATGGCTTTCGACAGCGCGTTTTCCACCATGTCCTGCCCCAGCTTGCGGCGCAGGCGGCCTTCATTGCTGCTGTGGCGAACCGACCAGATCGGGTTCAGTTCATCCTCGTCGGGCGACTCCGACATGCTTTGCGCAAACCAGCGCGTCATCGTCATGCCATCCGCATAGGCGTGGTGCATTTTCTGGTACAGCGCAAAGCGCCCGCCTTCAAGGCCGTCGATGACGTGCATTTCCCACATCGGGCGCGAGCGGTCCAGCACCGGCGTGTGCAGTTCCGCCACGAACTTGTACAAGTCTTCGCGACGGTTGGCGTCTTTCGGCATCTTGTGGAAGAACACATGCTGTTCCATATCGATGTCCGCGCATTCGGCCCAGTGCGGCAGCGCCGTCAGCGAATACGCGAGGATGCGGTTGAACGGCGGCTCCAGGTGCGTGGCCGCCAGGTATTCTTCATACAGTTTTTTTGCAAACGTCGCACGCGCTCCGGACGGACGCTTAAAGATCAGCAAACCGGCGACGTGTTTGGGGCTGGCTTCCGATTCGGTGATCAGGAATCCGAGATCGAGGAGTGAGAGTTGGCTCATGGAAATTACTATAAATGTAATGAAAAACCAGTATCTCGCGCTGCCGGAATGACAGTCAAGGAAGGAATCCTCGGGTTTTACGTGCTGTGCGAAATTGCGACGGATTGCACCCGAAAACCTTCCACTCGCAAGCTTGACTTTCCGGATCGGCTGGCTCACCATATGATTAACAAATTAGTTAATTCAATAATGAGCAAAGAATTAGACAAGACATTCGAAGCGCTGGCTTCGCTGCCGCGCCGCAAGATCATGGCCTTGCTGTCGCATGCGGAACTGACCACGTCGGAGCTGGCGGAACACCTGGGCATCAGCGCCCCCGCCATATCCAGGCACTTGTCGGTGCTGGAGAACGCGGAACTGGTGGCCAGTGAACGCCGCGGGCAATTTGTCCACTACCGCCTGAACGCGGACAGCCTGGTCAACACCTTGTCCGGCTTCCTGTTCGAACTGTGTCCGACCGCCGGTCCATTGAAAAAGACGTCGAAGGCTTTAGCGAAAAAACGCGAATCCACCTAGGAGGCAGTCATGCACAGCGATCGCATCACGCATATCGATGAAGGCAATGTCTTGCGCGGGACGGTGCGCTGGTCTCCCGCCAAATCGCTGTGGATTACCGCAATGGCCATCACGTCCATCGTGGGCGGCTACCTGACCTTTTCCTGGTCCAACCTGCTGCTCTTTACCGGCGCGACGGCGTTCGTGCTGCTGTTTGGCCATACCCTGGGCAGCCACCGCAAACTCATACACGACAGTTACCAATGCCCCAAATGGCTGGAATATGCGCTGGTCTATGCCGGTGTCCAGGTGGGGCTGGCGGGCCCGCTGGGGCTACGCTTGCAGCACGACTTGCGCGACCACGCCCAGCGCCAGCCCGATTGCCATCCCTACTTGCGCCATGGCCAGCCGCTGCTGGCTGACGGCTGGTGGCAACTGCACTGCGAACTGGCGTTGGCGCAGCCGCCTGCCCTGACATTGCCGGACGCTGTCGCGCATGACCGTTTTTACCGTTTCCTCGAGCGCACGTGGATGCTGCAGCAATTGCCGCCCGCGCTGGCGCTGTATGCCTTCGGCGGCTGGCCGTTCGTGGTCTGGGGTGTCTGCGCGGGCATCACCGCCAGCGTGACGGGACACTGGCTGATCGGCTATTTCGCCCATAACCACGGCCCCATGCACAATGAAATCACCGGGGCCGCCGTGCAGGGACACAATGTACGGCTGGCATCGCTGATCACCTTGGGCGAATCGTGGCACAACAATCACCACGCGTTTCCCGGCTCCGCGCGGCTGGGCCTGTATCCGGGCGAATGGGATCCGGGCTGGTGGACGCTGGCGCTGCTGCGTCGCTGCGGGCTGGTGTGGGACATCATCCAGGCGCACGATTTGCCGGCGCGGCCCGAACGCCTGGCGCTGGATGCCGCCGTGTTGAATGCGCCGGAAGCACCCGTGCAATCCCTGCGGCAAACATTGCGCGACTGTTTTGCCATGGCACGCAGGCCCGTCGCATTACAACTCAGCAGCCCTTGCGCCACCTTGCCTGCCTGGGCACTGCGCCGATTAGCAGGCGACAATATTTCCATTCTTGCCACGCCGGGTCAGCGCCGCATGCAATTGCAGGGCGGTGGCGTCACACTGGTTGGCTTGCCCGCGCTTGCCATTGCCATGCTGCAATCCAGGCGCACCGTGGCCGCCAGCGCCGCGCTGGTGCTACTGCCGCTGGCATTGGCGGGCGAGGCGGTACGGGGCCGATTTGCGTAGCGCAAGCGGCGCAACCCGTTGTGCACAGCGCCTTTCTGTCGCATAATTCTGCCCCATGAACGATACTACCCGCCCAGAACTGCCGGACCATCTGTCGATCGATCCGCGCAGCAAATTCCACGTCCCTGCCGTGTTCGAACACGAAGTAGGCATTCATTTCAATGACAAAGAACGCACTGATGTCGAGGAATACTGCATCAGCGAAGGCTGGATCAAAGTGCCGGCCGGCAAAGCACTGGATCGCCGCGGCAATCCGATGCTGATCAAGCTGAAAGGCAAGGTCGACGTGTTCTACAAATAATCCCGCGCATCGCGCAGGACAGGATGGCTGGCGCCGGGCAACCGGGCCAGCCATTTTTCATGGCGTCGTCAACGCGCCGCTTCGTCGAACAGGCGCAGCGCCAGCAAGCCGTGGCCCACCGCCGCGCCGGCGCGCAGGGCTGACGCGATAAACACGGCTTCCGCGATTTCTTCCCGCGTGGCGCCCGCCGCCACGGCATTTTTTGCATGCGCGTCGATGCAGTAAGCACATTGCGTGGTGAGCGCCACCGCAATCGAGATCAGTTCGCGGTATTTGGCGGGAATGACGCCGTCGCTGCGTTCGGCGGCGGATTTCAGGGACAGGAAGGCTTGCGCTTCTTTCGGGGCAAGCTGGATGAGATCTTTGGCAAAGGCAAGATCTTCGGGACGCTGGTAGCCGGACATGATTTCCTTTCTGGTGCGTTGGTTGTGACCGCAGGCACTTGCCTGCGATGACCAAGAGGCACGCAACGCTGGAAAGGATTCGCGGATGCGAAAAAAAAATCAGGCCGGCGGCACTTCCGGCGTCAAGCGGCTTAACGGCGCCCGCGGAATGCGGGCCTGTTATGGGTCGGTGCACCGCGTTTTTCGATGTGGCGGAACGTGATGCGTCCCTTGCTGAGGTCGTATGGAGACAGTTCCAGGCTGACCGCGTCGCCGGCCAGGATGCGGATATGGTTCTTGCGCATTTTTCCGGACGTATAGGCGATCAGCTTGTGACCGTTGTCGCAGTCGATGCGGTAGCGGGAATCGGGTAATACTTCGGAGACGACCCCGTTCATTTCAATCAGTTCTTCTTTAGCCATGCGTGGACTCCGGTGAGGTAAAAGGCAGGCCACGGCAGCAGAGCCAAGCCCGACGGTGATAAAGCGGTGGAGATGGACGCATCGCTGGTGCCAGATGCGCTACGGAGTGAGCACTGGTGCCCATGTGGGAAGAAAAAAAGCCCGCATGCTGCGGGCCTCGTTCAATGTATCAAATTGCTTTAATCGCTGCACCTGCCCATGCTATCTGCATGGTGCGGCGCCCCGGACGCCCATGCTATCTGCATGGTGCCCCTTCGTGTAGACCGACCAACGTATTCGGATGACAACCCGCACTGCATCGTCGCGTGGCGGCGTTACACATGCCGCGCCGCGTGCCTCTGCGGGAACCGGCAAGTCACAAGAACTTCACCGATGAACAGAGTGTAACACGCTTCTTGTGCGACGCACAAAATACTTTCAACTATCTTGCAAGCGGCGCCAGTCCGCCAGCTTCTCCGCAAATGACAGCGCCGCGTACGCGGGTGACGTCGATGGCAGCACGACGGTTCGATAACCCTGTGCGGAAAACTGGGCGGCGAACTTGCCGGAAGTCTGGCCGTTGAAGCCGACGGTCTCCAGCACGGGGCACAGTTCACGCAAGCGCTCGAAGTCATTGGCGGCAGGCTTGCGGATGGCGGAATCCAGGCTGCCCTTGCGCTCGCAAGCCCCCAGCACATCCCACAAGCCGAAGCCATGCGCCAGCAGGCGCGGCAGGCGTTCAACATACGGGAGCGCTGCCAGCTGCTCGCCCGTCAGCGCCGACAGGATCGGCCATAGCGCATTGCGCGGGTGCGCATAATACTGTTGCGCCTTCAGCGACGCCTCCCCCGGGAAGCTGCCGAGGATCAAAATGCGGGTATGGCTATCGATGACCGGGGCCAGGCCGGTCAGGGGAATGGACGAACTCATGGCGGCATTTTAGCCCATGGTTCCAGTGTTAGAATCGGACGAAAGTTCCAAATTACAAGTACATCGGGAGATCCACCGTCATGAGCGAACCACGCCAAATTGACAGGCTGCTGGAACGATACAGCGAAAGCCACCGGCATCCCACAAACGAACTGATCCATTTCGTTTGCGTGCCGGCCATCGTCTTTTCCCTGCTGGGCCTGATCTGGCATGCCAATCCCATGGCGGCGGTGGGCGCCACCTTCCTTGCACTGGCGTATTACGTCACGCTGTCAATTCCGTTTGCCATCGGCATGCTGGTGATGTCGGGCGTCATGCTGGTGGTACTGGCGTCGCTGCAGCCGCCAGTCATCCTGCCCATGGCCGCGACCGTCTTCGTCGTGGCGTGGATCGGCCAGTTTATCGGCCATAAAATCGAAGGCAAGAAGCCGTCGTTTTTCGAGGATATCCGCTTCCTGCTGATCGGCCCCCTGTTTGTGCTGGGTTTCCTGTACCGCCGTCTGAATGTCGCTTACTAACGCGAAGTCGCTGGCAAGTGCTGCCAAATAGTCGACAAGCTGCCCGCCAGCAAGGTCGCGGGAATATGTCTATACTGGTCGGATGTTTTCCTCTCCCGCCCTGTTTTCCGCCGCCTGCCTGATCTGGGGTTCCACTTTCTGGGCCATCACCCTGCAACTGGGTCACGTCGCGCCGGCTGTTTCCATTATTTACCGTTTCGGCCTGGCTGCCACGGTCCTGTTCGGCTGGTGCCTGGTGCGCGGCGACAAGCTGCTGCTGCCGTGGAAGGTGCAGCGCTGGATGATGGCGCAAGGTTTCGCCACGTTTGCCGTCAGTTACCTGTGCACTTACACGTCGGAAGAACATTTGATTTCCGCGCTGGTGGCCGTACTGTTTGCCCTGATGGTGATCTGGACGCCGATTTGCAGCCGCATCATGTTCGGCACGCCGCTGACGTGGCGCACGTGGGGCGCGGCCTTGGTTGCCATCATCGGCGTCACCATGCTGTTCTACGACTCGATCCATGCATCCTGGAAAGAGATCATTGCGGGCGGCGCCGGCCACTTCCTGCTGGGCCTGGCGCTGGCGCTGACGGCCACCATTGCCGGCACGGTCGGCAACATGATGGTGGTGAAGGTGCGGGAACATTCGTCGAACGTCTTGCTGACGATGGCGTGGGCCATGCTGTGGGGCACCTTGTGCGTGACCGTGTTTGCGCTGGCGACCGGCGTGCAATTCACGTTGCCGGCCTCGGCCAGTTACTGGGGCGGCCTGGTGTATTTGTCGCTGGCCGGCTCCGTCATCGCCTTCGCCGCGTATTTCACGCTGATCCACCGCTGGGGTGCGCAAAAGGCCGTGTATATCGGCGTGGTCACGCCGGTGATTTCCGTGCTGCTGTCGATCCAGCTGGAAAATTACCGTCCAGGAATAGTTGAATGGCTGGGTATGGTATTGTGCTTATCCAGCGTGGCCTGGGTGTTGAAATCCCCGGCGCCAGCGGTGAAAAAACCTCAACCAGAAAATAATCCGATCCATGAGCCTGACCATACGTCCAGCCGAACCGCATGATGTGAACGCCATTTTTGGCATGATTTTCGAGCTGGCGGTATTTGAAAAACTCGAACACATTGTCGTTGCCGACGAAGCCAAGCTGCACGAAAGCCTGTTTGGCGCCCATCCCGCCGCCGAAGCGCTGGTCGGCGAGGAAGATGGCGAAGTCGTCACGTTCGCCCTGTTCTTCCATAACTTTTCCACCTTCCTGTGCCAGAAAGGCCTGTACCTGGAAGACTTGTACGTCAAGCAAAATGCGCGCGGCAAGGGCTATGGCAAGCAAATGCTGGTGGCGCTGGCGCAGCTGGCAGTGGAACGCCAGTGCGGCCGCTTCGAATGGTCGGTGCTGGACTGGAATGAAAACGCGATCAACTTCTACCAGGGCATGGGTGCGACCGTCATGCCGGACTGGCGCATTTGCCGCGTGACGGGCGATGCACTGACACAACTGGCGTCCGAATAAAAAAAAAAGCCGCACAGTCATCTGCGCGGCGGAACCCAGTGTCATTTGGGGAGGGGAGAATGGAGCGACGAGTTCAATATAGCCGCGCCCGCTGACCATTTCCCTGACGCTTACAAACTCTTACTCGGTTCAAATTTATCTTACATTTGTTTTCTGGAAAATTTCTCAACGATTTCAAATGCCCCCTGCACCAGCAACGCCAGCGCGGCGGACGGCAACGCGCCGGCCAGCAGCAGCGCGTGGTCGTTCAGCGCCAGCCCCGTGGTAATCCTCTCGCCATAGCCTCCCGCGCCGATCAACGCGGCAATCGTCGCCGTCCCCACGCTGATCACGGCGGCGGTTTTTACGCCGGCCAGCAGCACCGGCAGCGCCAGCGGCAATTCCACGTGTAGTAAACGCTGCCACGGCCGCAGGCCCAGCGCCTGCGCCGCCAGGCGCAAGCCATCCGGCACCTGGCACAGGCCGGCGCACGTATTGCGCACGATGGGCAGCAAGGCGTACACCACCAGCGCCACCAGCGCGGGCGCCGTGCCGATGGAACCCATCAATGGAATCAGCATGGCCAGCAAGGCCAGCGACGGCACGGTTTGCAGCATGCCCGCCAGCGCCATCACCGGCTGCCGTACCTTCGGGACAAACGCCGCCAGCACGCCCAGCGGAATACCCAGCAGGCAGGCCAACGCGACGGATAAAGCCACCAGCATCACGTGCTGGCGCGTCAGCGGCCAGAAGTCGTCCGCCAGCAGGCGGCTCATCACACCCTGACGGTTTGCCATACCGTCCTTGGCCGGAGCGCCCGGGACAACTTGCCCGCCCTGCCCCACCGCGTGCGCCGCCAGCCAATCCCGGGCAATCGCGGAAAAATCCTTGCCATCGATTTCCGCCGCCGCATTCATGGCGATCATGCTGTCGGCCGGAATGCGCCCCTGCAACTGGCGCAGCGCCTGCCACGCTGCGGGGAAGCGTTGCGCCGCGTCGAGCCGGTACAGCAGCACGGCGTCATAACGGGGGAAGTAGGCGCGGTCGTCGTCCAGCACGCGCAAACCGTACTTCACGATCTTGGCATCCGTCGAATAAATATCGATGACATCGACCTGGCGCTGTTGCAGCGCTTCGTAGGCGATGCCGTGATCGAGCCCGTGCGGCTGCTGCGCCAGGCCATAGCGCTGCGCCAGCCCCGGCCAGCCGTCGGACCGGCCAATGAATTCATGCGACAGGCCGAAGCGAAAGCCGCCGTGGCGCGTCAGGTCCCCCACCGTGCGCAGGCTAGCCATATCGCCGCGCACGGCCAGCGCATAGGTATTGTTGAAGCCCAGCGGCACATCGACACCCAGCCCCTGCGTAGCCAGTTCGCGCCGCAACTGGTCCAGCGGCGGCACGTGCTTCTGTTTCAGGATTTCCAGCGCAATGGTGCCGGTATATTCAGGGTAGACATCGATCTCGCCGGCCTTCAGCGCCGCCAGCAGGATGCCGGTATTGCCCAGGCCCTGCCTGTGTTCGGTGCGCGCGTAGGGCGCGGCGGCCTGCGCCAGCAACTCGCCAAGGACATAGGATTCCGTGAAGCGCTTGGAGCCGACGCGCAGCGTCTCGTCGGCCGCCGCAGGCGCGGCCGACGACAGCCACACCAGCAGCGCCGACAGGATGGCGGCGCCGCGCGGCAACTCAGAGACCCGTGCGCAGCATCGGCGCCTTCAGGGCCTGGCTCAGCGTTTCATAGCTTTCCGCCAGGTGCGCCTTGGCTTCCGGCGACAGGGCGCCATTGCCCATCGCGCGCTGTATATCGCGCTGCAATTCCTGCGCATGCAAGCGTTGCAGGCTGCGGCCATCGGCCCGCATGGCGGGCGACGTGCGCACCAGCGCCGCCGTCACGCGCTTCAGGTGCTCGCGCTGCAAATCGCGGCGCATGCCGGAGATATCTTTACCGCCTTTCAATTCGCTCCACACGGCCGATTGCAGTGTCGTGTACAGCTCATCGAGCGACAGCGCCAGTTTCGGGTTGTCGAGTTTTTCCTGCGAATCGCGCAAGCGTGCCGCCACGGCATCCGACAGCAACTGGTCCAGCACGATGGTCTGCAAATACAGCACCACCGTGTTGATGGAGATATCGGTGCGGTAGCTGAACATCATCTGGTTGCCGGACAAGCGGCTCAGCAGCGATGGTGCGAACTTGAAGCTGTCCGCCTTGAACAGGTTATTGGTCAACAACGCCAGCGCTTCACGCTGGCGCATGGCCGGCACCGGCTGGAACGGCGTGCGTCCCGATCCCGCGTGGTCGCGAACGTGGACCACGCCGCCCACGTACTTGACCACCACCGGCACCGAACGCGCAAACTGGTCGATGCCGTAAACGAAACTGCGGCGCAGCGCTTCATAGCTTTCGCCCGGCTTCAGCTGGCGCGCCTGGACCCGGTCCCACAATTCGCGGGAAATGGTCAGCCGCTTTTGCGCATAGGCCATCGGGTCGCTGCCCAGGTCGAACAAATTCACTTCCGGGTCGGACATGCCGTTATAGGCTTCATTGTCCGTGGCGAACGCCAGCAGCGGTTCGTTCGAGCGGCTGGCGATGCGCGCCAGTTCTTCCTTTTCCTGTTCCGGCGCAATCGGCTTATACGCGTATTCAATGGCCCAGTAATCATAGGGTCCCAGCCGGTCCATCACGTAGGCGCCCTGCTCTTCCCCCTTGATGGCCAGGTTGAACGGCGTGTAATCCATGACGGAACCGCTGATGCCATGCTTGTCCGTGAACGCCTTGTCGCGCAGCTGGAACAGGCTGTAGATGGTCGACGAGCGGAAATTGTGGCGCAGCCCAAGCGTGTGCCCCACTTCATGCATGATGACGGACTTCACATAGGCTTGCGCCAGCTCTTCCGCTTTCGGGCTGTCCATGTCGAAATCGCCACGCGCTTCCATCAAGTCCAGCGCGAAACCCATTTCCTGCGCGGATTCCATGCCGTAATCGCAGCGCGATTCGCGCGCCAGGGCGCCCTGCGGCCAGGTGCGCGACGGCAGCGCGGCCGGTTCCGCCCATGGCGGGACGGCGGCGCCGGGTTGTGCAACGTCCTGCGGCGCCGAACCAAATGACGACAAGGCCCCGGTCCAGCGCAAATCTTCGCTGGCCAGGCGGCGCGCGTTGCGGCCGAAGATGTCGGACATGGCGATGTCCGCGTCGAGGATTTCCCCGCTGCGGGGATCGACCTGGCGCGGGCCGATGGCAATGCCCGCGTCCGCGCCGACATACCAGCGCACGGACGCGTGGCGCACGTCCATGGTGTCGAAGCTGTCGTTCGGCCCCTGCTGCCTGACCACGATGGCGTTCTTGAAACCGATGCGTTCAAACGCATCGTTCCACGCCAGGATGCCCTGCTTGACGGACTCACGGTATTTTTCCGGGATATTGCGGTCCAGCCAATACACGATGGGCTGCTTCGGTTCCGACAGCGCCTGCGACGGATCCGCCTTTTCCAGCCGCCAGCGGTTCACCACGTGGGTGTACATCGACGGTTTGACGTCGTCCGTGTAATCGTAGGTGGTGCTGACGAAGTGCCCGATGCGGTCATCGGCCAGGCGGCCGTGCATCGCGTGTTCCGGCAGCGGCGCAAAGCTGTAGTACAGGCCCAGGAACAGGCTGCGCGGGTCCGGCACCGAATACGGCGGCGGCACATAGGTCGGCGTGTACGCCAGCGGCGGCGCCGGCACGCGCGGCACGAAATAATGGGCGTTGACGGCGAAGCCCGTCATGCTGTCATCGCTGCGGATGCCGGTAAAACTGCTGTTGCGCGCATCCATCGCGTATTGCATGCGGAAGGCCGCTTCCAGCTGCGTCGAATACGCCGGGATGTCGCCAAACAACAGGGCATTGGCTTCCACCAGCACGCCTTTCGATTGCGGATGCGCCGCACTGGCGACGGGCGCCACGGCCAGCAAGCTGTCTGAGAAGCCCTGCGACACGGCGGTGCCCAGCGGTGTGCCGGGTTTGGCGCGGAAATCCGTATTCAGCGCAATCAGTTGCACCAGGTTGCCCAGCTTGCGCAGCACCACCACTTCGCTGCGGCCCATCTGGCTGCCGTAGATGCCCCGCTCGCCCACGCCGCGCGTGGTGTTGACGGTCATGAAGAATGGCTTGTCGAAGTGTTCAGGGCGCAGCTCCAGCCACACTTTTTCATCTTTCTGGTACAGATGGAAAAAGCCGGCCAGGTGGTGCGCCCCCTTGATCACGTCCGCAAACGGCTTGGCGGCAGTGGGATCGGCGGCGCGGGCCGCCGCGGCAGCCGCTGCGGCGGCGGCCGCAATGGAGGCGGCCGACGGCGCGGCCGGCGCCACCGGTTGCGGCGTTGCCGGTCCTTCCGGGACAGGCGCGGGTGGCGTGGGAACCGGCGGCGTCGGGACCGGCGGAACCGGCGTATTCTGCCCCGCGGCATGGACACTCAGGGCTAACAGGAGGGCGGCGCTGACGGCCTTCAGGACTGGCTGACGCATGATGACTCTGACGCGGGTGCGGCGGTACGGTGATCTTCATACTGTACACGATCGCACGGGCGCTGCGCGGAATTAGTCCTCTAATTTGCCCCCGAACACCACGCCCTTGCATGGGTTGAAACCAAACGCATAGGACAAGTCCGCCGGCCGCGCGATGTTCCACAGTGCGAAATCGGCGCGCTTGCCCACTTCCAGCGTGCCGATATCGGCCTGGCGGCCCAGCGCGGCGGCGGCATGGACGGTGGCGCCGGCCAGCGCCTCCAGCGGCGTCAGGCGCCACAACGTGCACACCATGTTCAGCGCCAGCAGCAGCGACGCCATCGGCGACGTGCCCGGGTTGTTGTCGGTGGCCACCGCCATCGGCACGCCGGCCGCGCGCAAGGCCGCCACCGGCGGCGGCGTGGTGTCGCGCAGGAAGTAATAGGCGCCGGGCAGCAGCACGGCCACGGTGCCCGCCCTGGCCATGGCGTCGATGCCGTCCTGCGTCAAATGTTCCAGGTGGTCGGCCGACAGGCCGCCAAATTGCGCCACCAGTTGCGCGCCCTGCTGGTCTGACAATTGTTCCGCGTGCAATTTGACCGGCAAGCCGTGGCTGGCCGCCGCCTGGAACACTTTTTCCGTCTGCGCACGGGAAAAACCGATGCGTTCGCAAAATGCATCGACGGCGTCGACCAGCCCCTGATCGGCCAGCGGTGCGATCATGTTGCACACCTCGGTCACGTAATCATCGGCGCGGCCCGCGAATTCCGGCGGCAGCGCATGTGCTCCGAGGAAAGTGGTGGCCACGTTGACCGGCAATTCACGCCCGATGCGGCGCGCCACGCGCAGCATCTTGGCTTCCGACTCCAGCGACAAGCCATAGCCGGACTTGATTTCCAGCGTGGTCACGCCTTCGGCCAGCAATGAACGCACGCGGGGCAGGCTTTGCGCCAGCAATTCTTCGTCCGACGCCAGGCGGGTCGCGCGCACCGTGGACATGATGCCGCCGCCGGCGCGGGCGATATCTTCATAGGTCGCGCCGTTCAACCGCGCTTCGAATTCATCGCTCCGGTTGCCCGCGTGGACGATGTGGCTGTGGCAATCGATCAAGCCCGGCGTCAGCCAGCAGCTGCCACCGTCATGCACTTGCGCGGCCTGGGCGGGATCGGCGTCGGCCGCCTTGCCCAGCCAGGCGATGCGCCCGTCCCTGACCGCGATGGCGCCATCGCGCACTTCGCCATACCCGCCGACCATCGTTGCCAAATGAACGTTCGTTACCAGCAAATCCCACATTGCCATGCTATCCCGCCAAGTTGCTTAACTATTGTTTTCGATGATGTCGACGATGAATACCGTGGCCTGCCCGGCCTCCAGCGTCCACACATCTTCATCGTCCAGTATCACCGCGTCGTAGCGCACCATGGCGATGCGTTCCCTGGAACTGGACAAGTACAGGCTTTCGCCTTCGGCCAGGAACACGATGGTGACGTCGCTGCGCCGTTCCAGCGTGGAAAAGTCGCGCACGGCGCGCCGTTCCAGTTGGTGCCGGCAAGCGTCGCGCCGCGTCATAACGTTGAAGTCGGTCGTGGCGCCGGAAGATACAGTCGCCGCCACCTGGTCTTCGCCGGGGAACGCCACGGTGGGTTCCCGTTCGCTGAGCGCCACCTGGCGCTCGTT
Organism: Pseudoduganella rivuli; assembly: GCF_009674485.1. GTDB lineage: Bacteria > Pseudomonadota > Gammaproteobacteria > Burkholderiales > Burkholderiaceae_D > Rugamonas > Rugamonas rivuli_B. The sequence continues at coordinate 52,610 of NZ_WKJJ01000010.1, forward strand.
GCCCACGTCCAGCACCACGCCGGGACCGCTGACCAGGGTCAGCGTGCGGTCGATGCCGGCAAAGGTGGAAAACGGGCCGCTCTGCGAAATCGTGGCCAGGCTGATGCGCCAGTCGAAGTCGTCAAAGGTGGCGCCCTGCGGGGCAATGGCAATTTCCGTGGTGCTGCCGCCGCCGTTTTTCCACGGCGTGGCATGCAGGCTTGCGTACTGTATCAGCTTGCTCATCAGCGGTACTCCCTCAGCTCGGCCAAGGTCTGCTTGAAGCGCGCGGCGATGGCCTGTTGCGCCACGTGCTGCCGGCCGCGCACCACCCACTGGCCGCCGGCCATTACGTCTTTCACCAGGTTGTCGTTCCCGCTGAACACCAAACTGCCCAGCACTTCCTCGGCGGCGCGCCCGTACAGGTTCGGATGATCCGCATCCAGCACGATCAAATCCGCCCGCTTGCCGGCCGCCAGCGCGCCCACCGCACGCCCCGCCGCCTGCGCCCCGCCCTGCAACGCGCCCTGCCAAAGGAATTCGCCCACATGGCGCTGTCCTTCCGACACGGCGATATTGCGGCGCTGTTCGCGCAAGCGCTGGCCATATTCCAGCCAGCGCAATTCCTCCACCGGGCTTTGCGATACATGGCTGTCGCTGCCCACGCCAAACACCCCGCCCTGCGCCAGGAACGACTCGAACGGGAACAAGCCGTCGCCCAGGTTCGCTTCCGTGGTCGGGCAAATCCCCGCCACCGCGCGGCTGCGGGCAATCGCCGCCACTTCGGCATCGACCAGGTGGGTCGCATGCACCAGGCACCAGCGCGCGTCGACTTCCAGTTCATCATACAGGTATTCGACCGGACGGCGCTTACTGTAAGCAAGCGATTGCTGCACTTCCCCCTGCTGTTCCGCGATGTGGATGTGGACCGGGCGCGAACGTGGCAATGCCGCCACCACTTCGCGGATTTGCGCCACCGATGCCGCGCGCAGCGAATGCGGCGCCACGCCCACTTCCACCTGGCCGCTGCGCAGCGGTTCCAGCGCGCCGATGATAGCGAGAATATCGCCGACATCGGTCTTGAAGCGCTGCTGCTCCGCCTTCAGCGGCGCATCGCCGAAACCGGACCAGCTGTACAGCACGGGCAGCATCGTGATGCCGATGCCCGTGTTGCGCGCCGCGTCGATGACGCTTTCCGCCGTCTGCGCCACGCGCGGGTAAAGCGCGCCGTCCGGCGCGCGGTGCACGTAGTGAAATTCGCAGACCGACGTGTATCCATGGCGCAGGCATTCCGCATACAACTGGGCGGCGATGGCTTCCATCTGGCCTGGCGTGATATTGCGCGCAAAGCGGTACATCAAGTCGCGCCACGTCCAGAAACTGTCTTTCGTATCGCCGGCAATTTCCGTCAGCCCGGACAAGGCGCGCTGGAACGCATGCGAGTGCAGGTTGACCATGCCGGGCAACACATATTCCGCGCTTTCCACGCCGTCCGCCGGCATGGCGTCCGGCGTCACGGCCGACAGGTTGCCGCTGGCGTCCCACTGCAACAGCACGTCGCGCGCCCAGCCGGACGGCAGCAGCGCGTTGTTCGCAAACAGTGCGTTCATTTCGCCCCCACCCAGCCGGCGCAGGCTTGCACCAGTTCCTTCAGCAATGGCTGCACGGTACCCGCCAGGTCTGCGCGGTACGCAAAGGGCGCGGTTTCATCCATGTACGTGGACTGGCACATTTCCAGCTGGATCGCGTGCACGTTATCCGCCGGCTTGCCGTAATGGCGGGTGATGTGGCCGCCCTTGAAGCGGCCATTGACGGCCACCGTATATCCGCCATGGCGGCGCGCGACGGTCGCAATCGCATCCGTCATGCCGATATCGCATGACGCACCGTCTGCGGTACCGAAATTCAGGTCAGGCAGCTTGCCTTCGAAGAAACGGGGCACGTGCGACGCGATGGAATGGGCATCCCACAGCGCCACCTTGCCGTGGAGCGCTTTCAGGCGATCCAGCTCGCTGCGCAACTGGTGATGGTACGGCTGCCAGTACAGCCGCAGGCGGCGCTGCACTTCCGCTTCATCCGGCGTGCCGCCTTCCGGATACAGCGGCTCGCGGCTAAACGTGTCGACCGGGCACAGGCCCGTCGTATCCTGGCCCGGATACAGGTTCGTGTTTTCCGGCGGTCGGTTCAAGTCGATCACGTAGCGCGACCAGCGCGCCGACAGCACGGACACACCCATTTCCTGGAGGAAATCGTACAGCCGCACCAGGTGCCAGTCGGTGTCGGTCCTGACGCTGGCCGCCGGTGCGAACGTGGCCGCGATGTCGTCCGGGATGTCCGTGCCCACGTGGGGCATGGACACCAGCAGCGGAAGCTTGCCTTCCGAAAATTGGAAGTCCATAGTCATGGCAACCTCGCTCCTTACGGATGCAGCGACGCGAACAGGTTCTTGCAGGTGGCGCTCAATTCACCTTTCAGCACCAGTTGCTTGGCCGCTTCGATATCCGGCGCGAAGAAGCGGTCGGCATCGTAGAACGGCACGTGCTGGCGCAATTGCGCGTGCACGTGCTCCAGTTGCGGCGACGTTTTCAGCGGGCGGTGGAAATCGATGCCCTGCGCCGCCGCCAGCAATTCGATGGCGACGATGGCGGCCGTATTTTGCGCCATGTCTTCCAGGCGGCGCGCGGCGAAGGTCGCCATGCTGACGTGGTCTTCCTGGTTGGCCGAGGTCGGGATCGTGTCCACGCTGGCCGGGTGCGCAATCGACTTGTTTTCCGACGCCAGCGCGGCCGCCGTCACGTGGGCGATCATGAAACCGGAATTGACGCCCGGATCGCGCACCAGGAACGGCGGCAGGCCGGACAAGGTGGCGTCGATCAGCAGCGACACGCGGCGCTCGGAAATGCTGCCGATTTCCGCGATGGCCAGCGCCAGCGTATCGGCGGCAAACGCCACCGGTTCGGCGTGGAAGTTACCGCCGGAGACCACCACCGCTTCGCCGTCGTCGTTGGTGAACAGCAGCGGGTTGTCGGTCACGGCGTTGGCTTCGATCAGCAGCGTGCGGCCCGCGTTGGCGATCAAGTCCCAGCACGCGCCCATCACTTGCGGCTGGCAACGCAGGCAGTACGGGTCTTGCACGCGCTCGTCGCCCACCAGGTGCGACGCGCGGATGGCGCTATTGGCCACCAGTTGGCGGTAAATGCCGGCGGCGGCGATCTGGCCCGGCTGGCCGCGCACTTCGTGGATGCGGGCATCGAATGGCGAATCGGACCCCTTGGCGGCGTCCAGCGACAAGGCGCCCGTCACCATGCCCGCTTCCAGCAGGCGCTCGGCCATGAACAGGCCATGCAGCGCCAGCGCGGTGGAAGCCTGGGTGCCGTTGATCAGCGCCAGGCCTTCTTTCGCGGCCAGCACTACCGGCGCGATGCCGGCGGCTTTCAGCGCATCGGCCGCCTGCATCAATTCACCGTTGACGCGCACGTCGCCCACGCCCAGCATGGCCAGCGTCATGTGCGACAGCGGCGCCAGGTCGCCCGACGCGCCGACCGAGCCTTTGGCCGGAATGGCCGGCACGATGCCCGCGTTATACAGCGCGATCAAGGTATCGATGATCAGCGGACGCACGCCCGAGAAGCCGCGCGCCAGGCTGCCGATTTTCATCAGCATGATCAGGCGCACCACGGCGTCCGACATCAGCGCGCCGGTGCCGACCGAGTGCGACAGGATCAGGTTGCGCTGCAATTCTTCCAGCTTGTTGTCGGGAATACGGGTCTTGGCCAGCAAGCCGAAGCCCGTGTTGATGCCATAGGCAGCGTCGCCCTTGGCGACAATGGCTTCCACCACGGCGGCCGATGCCTTGATGACAGGATACGCTTCGGCCGACAGCGCGACCGGCGCATGCCCGGACCATGCGGCGCGCAATTCCGTCAGCGCGATCTTGCCCGGGTTCAGGGTCCAGCTGGTGTTGTTGTTGGTAGCAGTCATGGTGATTCCTTACTTGATCATGGGCAGGTTCAGTTTATTACGCTTGGCGCATTCGATGGCGGACTCGTAACCGGCGTCCGCATGGCGCATCACGCCCGAACCGCAATCGTTAACCAGCACGCGGGCCAGGCGCTTGGCAGCGGCATCGGTGCCGTCGGCCACGATCACCACGCCGGAGTGCTGGGAATAGCCCATGCCCACGCCGCCGCCATGGTGCAGCGATACCCACGTGGCGCCGCCCGCCGTGTTCAGCATGGCGTTCAGCAGCGGCCAGTCGGACACCGCGTCAGTGCCGTCTTTCATGGCTTCCGTTTCGCGGTTCGGGCTGGCCACGGAACCGGTGTCCAGGTGGTCGCGGCCGATCACGATGGGCGCCTTCAGTTCGCCGTTGCGCACCATTTCATTGAAGGCCAGGCCGGCGATGTGGCGCTCGCCCAGGCCCAGCCAGCAGATACGCGCCGGCAAGCCCTGGAACGCGATGCGGTCGCGCGCCATGTCCAGCCAGCGGTGCACATGGGCGTGGTGCGGGAACAGTTCCTTGATTTTCGCGTCGGTCTTGTAGATGTCTTCCGGGTCGCCGGACAACGCCACCCAGCGGAACGGGCCGCGGCCTTCGCAGAATTGCGGGCGGATGTAGGCGGGAACGAAGCCCGGGAAATCAAACGCGTTTTCCACACCCTGATCGAACGCCACCTGGCGGATGTTGTTGCCATAGTCGACCACCTTGGCGCCCAGTTGCTGGAACTCCAGCATGGCTTGCACGTGCGCCGCGCACGAATCGGCGGCGGCGGCCTTCAGGCGCTCGTGGCGCTCCGGGTCTTGCTGCGCGGCCTTCCAGTCGGCCACGCTCCAGCCGCGCGGCAGGTAGCCGTTGATCAGGTCGTGGGCGGACGTCTGGTCCGTCACCATGTCCGGCACCAGGCCGCCCGCCTTGGCGCGCTTGACCAGTTCCGGCAGGATTTCCGCGGCATTGCCGAGCAGGCCGATGGAAATCGCTTCCTTGCGTTCCGTGTGGTATTTCACCAGTTCCAGCGCTTCATCGATGGAAGCGGCCTGCTTGTCGAGGTAGCGGGTGCGCAGGCGGAAGTCGATCGACGTTTGCTGGCATTCGATGTTCAGCGACACGGCGCCGGCGAACGTCGCGGCCAGGGGCTGGGCGCCGCCCATGCCGCCCAGGCCTGCCGTCAGGATCCAGCGGCCCGCCATGTCGCCGCCGAAGTGCTGGCGGCCCGCTTCCGCGAAGGTTTCATAGGTGCCCTGCACGATGCCCTGGGTGCCGATGTAAATCCACGAACCGGCCGTCATCTGGCCGTACATGAACAAGCCCTTGCGGTCCAGTTCATTGAAATGCTCCCAGTTGCCCCATTTCGGCACCAGGTTCGAGTTGGCCAGCAGCACGCGCGGCGCATCCTCATGGGTCTGGAACACGCCGACCGGCTTGCCGGACTGGATCAGCAGCGTCTGGTCCGCTTCGAGTTCTTTCAGCGAAGCGAGGATCTGGTCAAAGCATTCCCAGTTGCGGGCCGCGCGGCCGATACCGCCGTACACCACCAGGTGCTGCGGGTTTTCCGCCACTTCCTTGTCCAGGTTGTTCTGCAGCATGCGGTAGGCCGCTTCCGCGCCCCAGGTCTTGCAAACGCGCTCGGGGCCGCGCGGCGCGCGGATGTCGCGGGTGGCGTCGAAACGCGGATCGTTGGCGAGGGAAGTGCTCATGTCGTCTCCTGGTGAACTGGTTGAAGCGGACAGGCGGTACAGGCGTGCGGGGTCCGCGGATGTTTCAAGGATAAGTTGTCTATACAACTAAGTCAAATGGTTTCTACAGTGCGTGCGCCGCCGCACCGTCCGGGCCGGGGGATTGGCTTAGCGTGGTCGGTCACAGGAGGTGCCTGCCATGACAAATTTGAAACCCGCCGCCGAGCTGGCGGCCGCCAACGCCAAACCCTATCCCAACGACAGCCCCGAATACCGCCGCGCGCGCGTCGCGCTGCTGGCCGAGGAAATCGAATTGCGCCGCCATATCGAGCGCGTGGCGGAACAGCGCCGCGCGTTGCCGCCCGGCGGCGAAGCGCGCGCCTATCATTTCCGGGATGAAAATGGGAACACGGTCACCCTGGCCGACCTGTTTGGCCGGCACGACACGCTGTGCACGTATTTCTGGATGTATGGCCCGCAGCGCGAACGGCCCTGCCCCATGTGCACGGCGCTGATCGGCGCACTCGATACGCCGGCGCGCGACCTTTCGCAGCGCATTGCGATGGCCGTCATCGGCCGCTCGCCGGTCGAGCGGCAACTGGCGTTTGCACGCGAGCGGGGCTGGCGCAACCTGAAGTTTTACGCCACCGTGGGCGATGATTTCGCCCGCGATGTGCACGGACTGGCGCCGGACGGCAACGAATGGCCGGCGCTGGACATCTGGACGCGGCAGGATGGCGTGGTGCGCCATTTCTGGGGCGGGGAACTGGGCGGCACGGAAGACCCCGGGCAGGATGCGCGCGGCGCGCCCGACCCGACGCCGCTGTGGAATATCCTCGACCTGACGCCTGGCGGACGGGGGACCGACTGGTATCCGAAGCTCGATTACCCGGATAGCCGCCAGGGCTGAATTAGGGCTTGGAGTACACCTGCCTGCCCGCCACCCACGTCTGCAACACCTGGATCTTGCCGATGTTCGCCGCAGGCACCTTGAACAAGTCCGCATCGGTGACGATAAAGTCCGCCCACTTGCCCTTCTCCAGCGACCCGATGGCTTTTTCCTGGTGCGCGGCGTAAGCCGCATCGAGCGTGAAGCAGCGGAAAGCCTGCTGCAACGTCATCGCCTCGTTCCTGTACCAGCCGCCGGTCGGCACGCCGGCGTTGTCCTGGCGCGTCACGGCCGCATGCAAGCCTTCGAACGGATTCGGCGATTCGATCGGGAAGTCCGAGCCGCACGCAATTGTTGAGCCTTGTTTCAGGAACGTCCGCCACGCATAGGCGCCCTTGATGCGCTGTGGACCGACACGCTGTTCCGCCATGTTCTGGTCGGACGTCGCATGGGTCGGCTGCATCGATGGGATGATGTTCAGCGCCTTGAACCTCGGGATATCGGCAGGCGCCACCACTTGCGCATGTTCGATGCGATGCCGCGCGCGCGCCGCCTGCGGGTAGCGCTTCAACAACGCCGCATAGCCATCGAGGATTTGCCGGTTGCCCGCGTCGCCGATCGCATGCACGTTGACCTGGTAGCCCGCCTTCATCGCCTTTTCCATCTTGGCGCGCATGTCCGCATCGTTGTAGAACAGCAGGCCGTGCGTGTGCGGCGCATCGCTGTAGGGCGCGATCAGCGCGGCGCCACGGCTGCCCAGTGCACCATCCGAATACAGCTTGACGGCAGCCAGCGCATACAGGTCGTTCGCATACGATGTCACGGGACCGCCCTGCGACAACTGGTCAAAGTCCGCCGTGGTGTCGCCGATCATCGCGTACACGCGCGCGGTCAGTTTTCCATTGTCCGCGTAACTGCGCATCAGGCGGTCCTCAGGCACGCCGATGCCGGCGTCGTGCACGCTGGTCAGGCCCACTTTCGCCAGTTCCGCCAGCGCGCCATCGAGCGAAGCGCGCGCTTCCGCTTCAGTGGGTTTCGGGATGGCCGCGCGCACCAGTTCCATGGCCGCGTCGACCAGGATGCCGGTGGCGTTGCCCTGCGCATCGCGCTCGATCTTGCCGCCTGCGGGATCCTTGGTGTCGTTCGTGATGCCGGCCAGTTGCAGCGCCCTGGTGTTGGCCCATACGGCGTGCCCGTCGACGCGCGTCATCACGGCGGGGCGTTCCGGTATCACGCTGTCCAGTTCCTGCGCGGTCGGGAAGCGGCCCAGTTTCCAGATTTCCTGGTTCCAGCCATTGCCCAGCACCCAGGCGCGCTGCGGATGGGCTTTGCTGAAATCCGCCACGGCTGTCAGGGCCGCGTCCAGCGATGGTGTGCCATACAGCAGCACGGCGGTGGAAATCTCGCCCAGCCCGAACACGTGGCCATGCGCATCGATCAATCCCGGCAACACGGTCTTGCCCTGCATATCGATGCGCTTTGCATTGGGCGCGCTTTTCGCCACCGCCCTGGCGCTGCCGACCGCAAGGATGCGGCCCGCATCGTCATAGGCAAGGGACGTAAAGCGCACCAGTTGGCCGGTGCTGTTGAGCGTGTAGCCGTTGGCGTTATCGATCAGGGTGGCGGCGTGGGCCGGCAGGGTGACTGCCATGGCCAGGGCAAGCGGGGTCAATCGCATGAAGTCTCCGGGTAGGATTCAAAAGCAAGATTGCAGAGTGTAGCGAAAATCCCGCAAGTCATGGAGCTTGCGTGTAGGGAAATCCTGAATCCAGCCACCTGAGAAATCACATTCCTCCGTACCGCTATCAATCGAAACAACCATTTCGATCACACCTCAATATTGAGTGAAAACAGGAATAATTTTGCGCAGAACGCAAATTATCATTATCCGTGTTGTTGAGCTCGTATAGGTGTGGGAAGCAGGATGCTACCTACGAATGAAGTCCGAAACACAATGCAGAGAGATCGCTAGATGAAAACAATGAAGATCCGCAGTTCCGGGGTGCGTGAGCATGGCCAACTGAAAATGACCCTGATGGCCGGCGCCTTGCTGCTGGCGCTCAGTCCGGCCCATGGCCAGCAAGCAGCGGAGGAGGAAGCCACGAACAAGGTGGTGCTGGTGGGTTCCCGCTCCACCGCCAAGACCGCGCTCGATACCGCCGCACCGGTCGGCCTGATCAACGTCAAAGACATGCAAAACGCCGGTCCGCTGGAACTGGGCAAATTGCTGCAAACGCTGGACCCGTCCTTCAATTTTTCCTCCACCTTTATCAGTGACGGCACCGACAGCATCCGCCCCGCCACCTTGCGCTCGCTGGGCCCGGACCAGTTGCTGGTGCTGGTGAACGGCAAACGGCGCCACCAGCAGGCGCTGCTCAACGTCCAGCAAACCATCGGCCGCGGCTCGGCCGGCACCGACATCAACGCCATTCCCCTGTCGGCCATCCACCACATCGAAGTGCTGCGCGACGGCGCCGCCGCCCAGTATGGCTCGGACGCCATTGCCGGCGTGATTAACATCGTGCTCAAGTCGCAAACTGCCGAAACCCAGTTTTCCGGCGAAGTCGGCCAAACCTCGGAAGGCGATGGCCGGGTCGTCTCGGGCAGCTTGAACCACGGCTGGAGCATCGGCGACGGCGGCTATATCAACGTATCGCTGGAAGCGCGCAAGCGCGGCGAGACCAACCGCGCCGGCCTCGACACGCTGCGCGTGAACCCGCCACGCGTGACCCAGCACATCGGCGACTCCAACACCAAGGATGGCTACCTGTGGTGGAACGCGGCGCTGCCGCTCGACCAGAACAGCGAACTGTACGCCTTCGGCGGCCTGTCCAAGCGCCGCGGCGATTCGTTCGGCTTCTTCCGTTCGGCCGGCGACGGACGCACCGTGCCGGCGCTGTATCCGAACGGCTTCCTGCCCAACATCGTCACCGACATCAAGGATGGCTCCTTTGCCGCCGGCTACCGGCGCGACCTGGCCGGCGACTGGAAATTCGACCTGTCGATCAACCATGGCGCCAGCCAGTTCGATTACAACGAAAAGAACACCGTCAACATCAGCTACTGGTACGAACCCAAGCCGGGCGGCGGCATCTATGCGGCATCGCCGCTGGAAGCGCACACGGGACGGCTGAAATTCGACCAGACCACCGTCAATGCCGACCTGCGCGGTCCGGTCACGCTGGGCGGCGCGAAATTCGCCTTCGCCACCGGCTTTGAATACCGTACCGACAATTACCGCATCGACGCGGGCGATCCGGTGTCGTACCAGTATGGCCGGACCAACAATCCCGCCGTCGTGATCCTGGACCAGAACGGCGGCCGTGCCGCCGCCGGCACCCAGGGCTTCCCCGGCTATACCCCGGCCACGGCCGTCAACGACGGCCGCCACAACATCGCGCTGTACGTGGATGCGGAACACAACCTGACGCAGCAATTGATGGTGGCGGCCGCCATGCGCCATGAACGCTATTCGGACTTTGGCAGCACCACCACCGGCAAGCTGTCGCTGCGCTACGATCCGATGCCGACACTGGGCCTGCGCGGCAGCTTCTCGACCGGTTTCCGCGCCCCCAGCGTACAGCAAGAGTTCTACAGTTCCGTCTCCACCAACCTGGACGGCGCCGGCAACCTGACGGAAACGCTGACGGCGCGCCAGGGCAGCGCGGTCACCCAGGCCTTCGGCATCGCCCCGCTCAAGCAGGAAACGTCCCGCAGCGGCAGCATGGGCCTGGTGCTGCGTCCGGCCAAGAACATGTCCATCACGACCGACTTGTACCGGGTCGACATCAAGGACCGCATCGTGTTTTCCAGCGAAATCACGCCGGAAGCGGCCGCCGGCTGCAACGCCACGCTGAGCAATTGCCCGATCCGCAGGATCCTGGCGCCGCTCGCCGTGGGCCAGGCGCAATTCTTCACCAATGCGGTCGACACCAGCACCACGGGCGTGGACATCGTGGCCGAGCACAGCAGCAAATTACCGGTGGGCAACCTGGTGCTGTCCGGCCAGCTGGGTTTTAACCGCACCAAGGTCACGTCGCGCCATTCGCAATCGCCGGTGCTGTCCGGCAACCAGCTGTTCGATGACATGCAAGTGCTGCTGATCGAGCACGGCCAGCCGCGCCAGCACCACGTGCTGGCCGCCGACCTGAATACGGGCGCGTGGAACCTCAACGCGCGCGCCAATTACTTCGGTGCGGTGAAAGCCGGCTACTTCACCAATCCGTATGTGCAGACGTGGGAACCGCGCTGGGTGGTCGACAGCTCGCTGCGCTACAACTTCAGCAAGAAGACCAGCGTGGCGTTCGGCGTGAACAACCTGTTCAATGTCTATCCGACCGAATGGGATAAAACCAAGGCCGCGCCCTTCCCGCAACTGGGCTTTACGCACTGCTGGGAAACCTGCCCGATCGGCATCAACGGCCGTTCGATGTACGTCCGTTACGACACGGCGTTCTGACAGGTAGCAGAAGGGGCCGCGCAAGCGCGGCCCGCACATTCCCGGGACGGCCGCGCCACGGCCGTCCCACCCCAGCCGGTTGGAGAATCGCAATGAGCCTGTTCCGCACTAAAAACCTCGACCACATGGTGGCGCAAAGCCGCGCCGCCGGTGGCCTGCACAAAGTACTGGGTCCGCTGGACCTGGTGTTGATGGGTATCGGCGCCATTGTCGGCACCGGCATTTTTGTCTTGACCGGCACCGGCGCGCTGACCGCCGGCCCGGCGCTTACGCTGTCGTTCGTCATCGCGGCGCTGGCCTGCGGCTTTGCCGCGCTGTGCTACGCAGAATTCGCCTCCACCGTCCCGGTGGCGGGCTCGATTTATACCTATTGCTACGCCACCATGGGAGAGCTGGTGGCGTGGATGATAGGCTGGGACTTGCTGCTCGAATACGGCCTGGCGACATCGGCCGTGTCGGTCGGCTGGTCCGGCTATTTCCAATCCCTGATGGCGGGTTTCGGGCTGCACTTGCCGGCCGCGCTGACGGCCGCCCCCGGCGCCCTACCCGGCGTGCAAACCTGGTTCAACTTACCGGCGCTGCTGGTCATGCTGTTATTGACGGCCATGCTGTCCTGGGGCGTACGCGAGTCGGCGCGCGTCAACAGCGTGATGGTGGCCGTCAAGATCGGCGTGGTGCTGCTGTTCATCGCGGTCGGCGCACGCCATGTGCAGCCCGCCAACTGGCAACCGTTCATGCCCTTCGGCATGCAGGGCACGATGGGCGCGGCGGCGCTGGTGTTTTTTGCCTTTATCGGTTTTGACGCGGTCACGTCGGCGGCCGAGGAAGTCAAGCGGCCCGAGCGCGACCTGCCGATCGGCATCATCGGTTCGCTGGCGGTGTGCACCGTGCTGTACGTGGTGGTGTCGGCCGTCATGACGGGCATCGTGCCGTTCCGCCAATTCGCCGGCGTGGACCATCCGGTGTCGCTGGCATTGCAGTTCGCACGCGAAAACTGGGTGGCGGGTTTCGTCGACCTCGGCGCCATCCTGGGGATGACCACCGTGATCCTGGTCATGACGTATGGCCAGACCCGCGTCATCTTCGCCATGTCGCGCGACGGCTTGCTGCCCCGGCGCCTGTCCGCGCTGCATCCCCGCTATGGCACGCCGTTTGTCGCGACATGGGCGGTGGGGCTGGTGTTCGGACTGGTCGCCGCCGTCATCCCGCTGGGCGTGCTGGCGGAATTGATCAACATCGGCACCTTGGCGGCATTTTGCCTGGTGTCGGTCGCCGTGCTGGTGCTGCGCCGGCGCCGTCCGGACTTGCCGCGCGCGTTCCGTTGCCCCGGCGTGCCCTGGATCCCCCTGATGGCGATCCTGTTTTGCATCGCCCTGATGACATTCCTGAGCGCCACCACGTGGATTGCCTTCGGCGTCTGGCTGGTGCTGGGACTGGCGGTGTACTTCGGCTATTCGCGCCGCCGTTCCAAGCTGCATCCGGCGGTGTGATCACCCGCCGCAGGCGTATGTTCCACCGTCAAAACGTACCTTGCAGCGACAATGACAGCAATTTGGAGTCGCCAAAGAAAGGATAGCTGTAATGCGACTTGTCCTTGCTGATGTCGTACTGCGCCTTGAGGGCCATGTTCTTGCGGAAGTCCCAGCGCAGTGACGCGTATTTCGTACTGCGCGCTTCAATCGGCTCGGCCACCGTCGTATAGCGTGAATACGTCAGCATCGGCGTGAATGCGCCCATCTGGTAGCCGACGCCGAACAGCGCGTATTTGTACACGCCGTTCAAGCCCTTGCCGGGGTCGACCTGTTCATAGCGGTCCACCTCGGTGCGCACCAGCCAATCCTGGTAATCCATATTGGCGGAAATACCCTTGATACGGGTGCGCTGGCGGTCAATCAGCATGACGGGGCCAGTCGCACCATCTTGCCACAGCGAGTCCTTGTACGTCATGAACATGCCGCGCACGTCGAAGATGCCGTTGTTGGCCGACACCGACAAACCCGTGATGTTCTTCCATTTTTCATGCGTGGGCGTGGTGTAGTAGATCAACGTGTCGTACGCATCGTTCTTTTGTTCGTAGCCGCCGGCCCAGCCATGCACGGTGGCGGCCCAACCGGATTCACCCAGTTGCATGCGATAGCTGGCATTGCCGCCCACGTAAGCGTAAATCGGCCAGCCATACACGTCGGGCGCCGGGCGCACCCATGGATAGGCGTAACCGATGTACAGGTAATCGCTGTAGTAGTACAAGGGAATTCGGAATTTGCCGGCCTGGAAGGTCCAGGCCGAATCGGCGTGCGGTTGCCACGTCGCATAGGCCCAGTCGACCGTTGGCGTTGAGTGGCGGTTGGGGTTGCGCGCCCGCATCACCAGCTGAGCCGTGGCCGACAGGGTCGGGCTGAACTCCTTCCGGATCTGGACACCCAGCAGCGATTCCTGGTCGAATTGCCAGCCCTCACCCTTTTCATAGACGGCGGCATATTCCCATGCCTGCATTGAGCACGGGCATTTCCATTCCTGGTATTGCCACGGCGCGCTGCTGCCCTGCGCCGATCCGCTCAGCACTTTGGCGGCGGTAATGCTGTAAAAGCCCGTCAGACGCAAGCTGCCGTCCTCACTCAAATTCATGGCGCCGGCACTGCCGGCAACCAGCATGGCCGCCAGGGCCCACAGGTGTTTTTTCATCAGTGTCTCCGTTATTCGGACCAGCAATCAGGGGATGGTGGCAATGACTTTGACGGTGTCATCCACGGCCGCCTTCTCGATATACCCGATGGCATTGACGTTCTCGCTGACGGTCTTCTTGACCTCGGCACTGGACTTGCACTCTTTCGGCGCCTTGATTTTGCCTGTAAACAACAATTTTGACCAAATCGCTTCGACCTGGGCCGGCGACTTTTCCAGCACCTTCTTGTAAAACTCGGCGCGGATGGCAGAATTTTCAGGTTGTTCCACAGGGGCGAATTGCACGGAACCGCCCAGGAAAAATTGCGCCGCCTGCGATGGGAACATGCGGGTCGCGGGGTTTTGCGGGTTGACTATGATGACCAGCTCGGCCGAGGCCGGCGCTGCCAGGACGGACAGCAGCACGGCCGGGACAAGCCGCTTCGACAGGCGTCTCATCTGTTCTCCCTATGATTGATAGCAATCCGGTGAGCCCAGTCTATCAAGACTCGCTGCATGCGCCGTAAAAAGTCGTGACGCACGCGACACAATGTGTTGTATCGTTCCCTCAAAACAACACACTAATCTCCGTCATGCAAGATGATCCCCAGCGTATGGCGTGCACCGGCGCGCAAGCGCGACACGCCATGCCGCATATTGACGCGGTACACGCCGCGCGTGCCGTTCACGGGCCGGTGGTGGACCGGGAAAATCACCATGCCGCCCTGCCCCAGCGGCACCACTTCCGCCCGCGATTGCATGCGGGGCCGCTGTTCCGTCAGCACGAATTCGCCGCCCGCAAAGTCCGTGCCCGGCGCGGACAGCAGCACGGCGGCCTGCAACGGAAACACGTGCTCGCCATACAGATCCTGGTGCAGGCAGTTGTAATCGCCCGCCTGGTATTGCAGCAGCAGCGGCGTGGGCCGCAACTGCCCCGCCGCATGGCAGCGGGTCAGGAAGTCCGCATGCGCCAAAGGGAAGCGGACGTCCAGACCCATGGCGTCGTGCCAGCGGTTGGCGATCCGCGCCAGCGGTGCATACAGCGCCGCGCGCAGCCTGGCGATGGGCGCCGGCAACGGATAGGCAAAGTACTGGTACTCGCCCTTGCCGAAACCGTGCCCCTCCATCACCACGCGGCTGCGGAAAAGTTCCGGCTTGGCATAGGCGGCGGCCAGCCGCGTGCATTCTTCCACGCTGAAGAAGCCGGGCACGACCGCGCAGCCCCACGCATCGAGGTCCGCGCCGATGCCATCCCAATCCAGTGCGGCGCAACGTTCCGCCATGCCGCCCCAGGCGGCTGCAGGATTGGGAGGCACATTCCGCACGGCATTCACTTGGCGCCCTCGCGCTCCAGCAATACCTGCTTGCGTTCCACGCCCCAGCGATAGCCGGACAGCGAACCATCGGTGCGCACCACGCGGTGGCAGGGAATTGCAATGGCAATCGCATTGGCGGCGCACGCGCTGGCCACCGCGCGGGCGCCGTTGGGCGCGCCCACCAATTCCGCCAGTTCCGTATAACTAACGGTCCGTCCCACGGGAATATTGCGCAACACTTGCCACACGCGCTGCTGGAACGCCGTGCCCCGCACGTCGAGCGGCAAGTCCAGGCCGATTTCCGGCGCTTCCACCATGCCGATCACGGCGGCCACCACTTGCTCGTAACCGGCTTCGGCGCCGATCAATTCCGCTTTCGGGAAGCGGTCCTGCAAGTCGCGCGCCAGTGCATCCGGGTCGTCGCCGATCAGGATCGCGCAGATGCCCTTGTCCGTGCTGGCCACGAGGATGGCGCCCAGCGAACACTGGGCAATGGCAAAGCGGATGGTCTCGCCATGGCCGCCCTTGCGGTACGTGCTGGGCTGCATGCCCAGCGCGCCATTCGACTGCGCATAAAAGCGCCCGCTGGAATTGAAACCCGCCGCGTAAATCGCATCGGTGACGTTGTTGCCATCGGCCAGCTGCGCCTGCATGCGGCGCTGGCGCACGCCCGCCGCATAAGCCTTCGGCGTCAACCCTGTCTGCGCCTTGAAGATGCGGTGGAAGTGGAAGCGGCTGACGCCGGACGCTTCGGCCAGGCTGGCCAGATCCGGTTCGGTTTCGGCTTCCTCGATCAGGCGGCACATTTGCGCCACCAGCGCCGCGTGGCGCTCGGCCAGCGGCGGCTGGTCCGGCTTGCAGCGCAGGCACGGGCGGAATCCCGCCTGTTCCGCTTCCTGCCGCGTTCCGTGAAAACTGATATTGGCGCGCTTGGCGTGGCGCGACGGACACGAGGGCCGGCAATACACGCCCGTGGTACGCACCGCGTAATAAAACTCGCCATCCGCCGCCGTATCGCGCTGCTGGATGGCGGCCCACCGTTCTTCGTCATTGACAAACATGTTGCACTCCCTGAGATTCAAAGTATGCCCCATGTTAGGCAGCGCCAGCCACCGCCACACTCCGCCCCTTGCTTTTGAATTTCCGGCATATACAACAGCAATGCATTGATGCGGCGCAGCAATGTTAGAATCCTGTCTTGCCCGCGCCGGCACAAGGCGCTGCCACGGAGACCAGGCTTTGGAACAGTTAGCAACAGACAATACCCCCATCTTCCAGCGCATCAAGGATTATTTGCTGGCCCAGATCGCCGCCGGCCTATGGAAGGAAGGCGACGTCATTCCTTCCGAACAGGCGCTGGTCAAACAATTCGGCGTATCCCGTATGACCGTCAACCGCGCGGTGCGCGAATTGACAGCGGAACAAGTGCTGACGCGGCGCCAGGGTTCCGGCACTTTCGTTGCCGCGCAGAAATTTCAAGCGACGTTGCTGGAAATCCGCAGCATTGCCGACGAAGTGCGGGCACGGGGCCACGCGCACCGCAGCAGCCTGCAATTGCTGGAACAAACCAAGGCCGGCGAACTGCTGGCCAAGCAGTTTGAGTTGCCATCTGGAACTATTTTATTTCACTCGGTGATCGTGCACTTTGAAAGCGGCGTCCCGATCCAGGTGGAAGACCGCTGGGTCAACCCGGCGTGTGCGCCCGACTACATGAGCCAGGACTTCGCGGCGATTACGCCGAATGAATACCTGGTGGCGGCCGCGCCGCTGGCCGGCGCCGTCTACAGTGTGGAAGCGCTGAGCCCGCCGCGCGACATCGCCGAGATGCTGGCCATCGATACGCGCCAGCCCTGCCTGGTGCTGAAGCGGCAAACCCGCTCGGCGGGCCAGGTTGCGTCGATCGCCACGATGTGGCATCCGGGCCACCGCTACCAGTTTACCGGCAGCTTTGCCTGAGGTTGCAGTGCGGTTTTCAGCGCGGACGCCATTCACTACCATCCTGAAAGTCCGATACTCCCCATAGAGTTTGCCGTCAGTAAATTCCGACACCGGGCTTGAGCTTCGATGCTATAGTTGATCGACATGAACGGGCTCGCTCCCGTTCCGACCAATCGAAAGGGAAGCTCCTTGCAGCACCGCCGTTCACTGTTCCTGCCGCGCCTGCGCCGCATCGCGGCCGCAGCAGCGCTTGCCTGCGCGGCAATGCCGGCCTGGGCAGTGGAGCACGTCACGCTGCAGCTGAAATGGCGCCACCAGTTCCAGTTCGCCGGCTATTACGCCGCACAAGACAAGGGGTATTACCGCGACGCGGGCCTGGAAGTGACATTACTTGAAGGCAAGCCTGACATCGATACCGTCCGCCCCGTGGTGGAAGGCCAGGCCCAGTATGGCGTCGGCAACAGTTCCTTGCTGCTGAAGCGGGCCGCAGGCGATCCTGTCGTGGTACTGGCGTCGATTTTCCAGCATTCGCCGGCCGTCCTGATTGCCCGTCGCGGCGACAAGGGGGAAGCGCTGAACCTGGCCGGCAAGCGCATCATGTTGTCACCCAGCAATGAGGAATTGCAGGCGTACCTGAACAATTTCGGCGTCACCAAGGACAAATACCAGCGCGTCCACCACAGCTACAACCTGGACGATCTCATCAGCGGCAAGGTCGACGCGATGTCGGCTTACCTGACGTCCGCGCCCTACGTGCTGGACCGCGGCAACCTGAAATACGACATCCTGTCGCCCCGCACCGCCGGCATCGATTTTTATGGCGACAACCTGTTCACCACGGAAAGCGAACTGCGCGAACATCCGCAGCGGGCAGCCGCCATGCGCGCCGCCACGTTGAAGGGATGGCAATATGCGATGGAACATCCCGGTGAAATTGCCGACCTGATCCGTGCGCGCTATCCGAGCAGCAATACGCGCGAACACTTGATGTACGAAGCGCAGCAGACCATTCCATTGCTGGAACAGCGCCTGATCGAGCTGGGCTACAGCAATCCGGAGCGGTGGCAAGCCATTGCGGCCACGTACGCCCAACTGGGCATGATGCCGGCCAACACCAGCCTGGACGGTTTCTTGTACCAGCCGCTGCCGGATTACCGCGCATGGCAATTCGGCGTCACGCTGGCGGTCATGGTGTTGTTGTTTGGCGGCATCGCATGGTGGCGTATCCACCGCATGCAACTGGCGCTCAATGAGGCCACCGAGCGCGCCGTCAAGGCGGAGCGCCTGACCACGTTTGCACTGGAAGGCTCCGGCGAAGGCGTGTGGGACTGGCAACCGGTGGCCGATATCCTGACCCTGTCGCCCCGCTATTGCGAAATCCTCGGCTACCAACCGCAGGAATTCAAGCCCACCGTGCAGCAATTGCTCGACATGGTGCACCCGGATGACCGCAGCCGCGTCGACCAGGAATTCATGGTGCAGGCCGAGCGTCCCACTGACGGCAAGATCGGCTTGTCGTGCGAATTCCGCATCCGCTGCAAGGACGGCAGCTGGAAATGGGTGCTGGGCCGGGGCATGGTCGTGACGCGCGGCGCCGATGGCCGCGCACTGCGCATGACCGGCACGCTGGGCGACATCAGCGACCGCGCGGCGGCCGAAGAAGCACGCGTGGCGGCGATCCTGGATGCGGCGCCGTCGGCCATGCTGGTGGCGGACCGCAATGGCATCGTGCGCCAGGCCAATCACGTCAGCGCGGAGTGCTTCGGCTACGACAGCATGGCGGGATTGTCGCTGGACTTGCTGGTGCCGGATACCATGCGCAGCACGCCGGGCCGTCCGCGCGAACTGATGTCGCGCCCAGGCTTGCCGGGCCGCGTGCTGACCGCACACCGCAGCAACGGCAACCAGTTCCCGGCCATGGTGCACATCGCGCCGATCCAGCTGGCTGGCCAGGGCTTGTCGATTGTCTCGCTGCGCGACGTCACGCAACGCCAGCGTGCCGAGGAAGCCATGCAGGCATCCACGGAACGCTACCGCCAGATCGTGCAGACGGCGGCCGAAGGCATCTGGATGACCGATGCCCAGGACCGCACCACCTTCGTCAATCCCACCATGGCCCGCATGCTGGGCTATGAAGTGGAAGAAATGATCGACTTGCCGATGGCGTCCTTCATGGATGACGACGGCCAGGCGTTGCTGCGCCAGCACCAGCGCCGCCGCCCGTCCGGCCAGGCCGAACAGGGCGATGTGCGTTTCTTCCGGAAAGACCACTCGACCTTGTGGGGCTTGCTGTCGACCACGCAGGTCAACGATGAAACGGGCGCCTACGCCGGCATGCTGGCCATGATCACGGACATCACGGACCGCCGCCTGGCCGACCTGGCGCTGCGCAATTCAAGCCGCCGCATGGCGTCCGTGTTCAATGCCGTCACCAATGGACTGGTGGTCTTGAATGGCGACGGGCTGATCCTCGAAAGCAATGCCGCCGCCACGCGCATGCTGGGCGCGGCCGCCCAGCCCGGTGCGGGATTGTGGCCGGGTGTGCATGAAGACGGCAGCATCTTTGCGCGCGACGAACACCCTGTCTACCTGGCGCTGGTATCGGGCCGCTCCGTACGTGACGTGGTGATGGGCGTGCACCAGCCCGACGGTACGCAATGCTGGCTGTCCGTCAATGCCGAGCCGATGAAGGATGAACTGGGCGACACGCCGATGGCGGTGGTGGGACTGACCGACATCAGCTACCGCAAGCGCAGTGAGGATGCGCTGCGCCAGGGCGAACAGCGGCTGCAGGAAATCATCAAGATCATGCCGATCGGCTTGTACATCAAGTCGCCGGACGGCCGGTTCCAGTTGATGAACCCCGCGTGCGAAGCGCAATTCGGCTTCCGCTTCCATGAATTGAACAGCGGCGACGACTCGCCGTTCCATTCGCCGGACGTGGTGGCCATGATCCGAGCGCGCGACCGCGACACGTTTGCCGGCGGCGTGCTGGTCGATTACGAAGAAACCGTGTGGAATCCGACCTTGCGCGAACAGCGCCACCTGCGTACGTTCAAGAAGCCCGTGCTGGACGACCAGGGCCAGCCCGCCTACCTGATCTGCATGTCGATCGACATCACGGACAGCAAGCGCGCCGAGCGCGAGTTGCGCGAATTGAACGAACACTTGGAAGAACGGGTGGCGCGCCGCACGGAACAGCTGGACCAGGCCAAGCAACTGGCCGAGGAAGCCAGCCAGGCCAAGGGCCAGTTCCTCGCCAACATGAGCCACGAAATCCGCACGCCGATGAACGGTGTGATCGGCATGGCCTACCTGGCGCTGAAAACCGACCTCGATCCGCGCCAGCGCGACTACCTGGAAAAGATCCGTTTCGCCGGCGAGCATTTGCTCGGCATCATTGACGACATCCTCGACATTTCCAAGATCGAAGCGGGCAAGCTGGAAATCGAGCACGTGGATTTCGCACTCGACCACGTGATCCAGACCTTGACCACGGTGGTGGCGCCGAAAGCCGCCGGCAAAGGCTTGAACCTGGTATTCGATATCGACCCGAAACTGCCGCCCGTGTTGCGCGGCGATCCGCTGCGGCTGGGCCAGGTCCTGATCAATTACACCAACAACGCCATCAAGTTCAGCGACCAGGGCAACATCGTCGTCAAGGTGATCAACGTGCTGTCGGACACCAGCCAATGCCAGGTGCGCTTCGAAGTGCGCGACCACGGCATCGGCTTGTCCGAGCAGGAAATCTCCAAATTGTTCCAGTCGTTCCAGCAAGCCGATACGTCCACCACGCGCGAGCATGGCGGCACGGGGCTGGGATTGGCCATCTGCAAGCAACTGGCGCAATTGATGGGCGGCGAAGTGGGCGTGACCAGTACGCCGGGCGAAGGCAGCACGTTCTGGTTCACGGCGCTGCTGGGCGTGTCGAGCCGCGCGGTGCCGGAAATTATCAGTTCCGTCAGCGATGCGGCGGCCGAACTGGTCGCCAGCGCCCGCACGGCGGCCGTCATGCAATCGCTGAAGCATGCCCGCATCCTGCTGGTGGAAGACAATACGTTCAACCAGCAAATCGCGCTGGAAATGCTGGAGGAAGCGGGCACCTCCGTCTGCCTGGCCAACAATGGCGAGGAAGCGCTGGAATTGCTGCGCCAGGCCAGCTTCGACTGCGTCCTGATGGATGTGCAAATGCCGCTGATGGACGGGCTGGAAGCGACCCGCCGCATCCGCGCCGATCCCCGGCTGGCGGACTTGCGCGTGCTGGCCATGACCGCCACCGCCACCAGCGAAGACCGGGTGCGCTGCCTCGATGCCGGCATGGATGACTTCATTTCCAAGCCGATCCAGCCCGCGCTGATGTACCAGACCATTGCCAACTGGCTGCCCGCGCAGCGCGTCGATGAAGCCGAAGCACGGGCCGCGCAGCGCCTCGGCGGCAGTTACAAGCCGACGCTGTCGGGCGACCCGGCCATTATCGATTTGTCCGTGCTGGCGCAGTTGCTGGGCTACCACCCGCAAAAGATCCGCAAGTTTGCGTTCAAGTTCCTGCACACCACCAAGGATGGCTTCGACGAAATCGATGCCTGCATGAAGGCAGGCAACCTGGACCGCGTGCGCGAACTGGGCCACCGCATCAAGTCGGCCGCCCGCACGGTTGGCGCGCTAGGCATGGCCGATCTGTGCGAAGATCTGGAGCACTTGCCCCACGAAGAAGCCGGCGCCATCCAGGCCCGCAACCTGATGGCCCGCTTGTGGCCGCTGCTGGACCTGGTCACGGAACAAATCATGACCAACACGACTTTTGCCAACGACGATTAATACTGATACCCGATCGATGCCACACTTGAACGACCGCGCCTCTGCCGCCGATCCCCTGCGCGTATTGCTGCTTGACGACGACCCATTCCAGCTGTCACTGCTGGAAGACATGTTGGAAGACCTGGGTGATTTCAATGTCGCCACCGCCAACCACTCGAAAGCCGCACTGGCGATGCTGCAAACGAACCCGCCCGATTTGATGGTGTGCGACTTGTCGATGCCGGACATGGATGGCATCGAATTCCTGCGCCACGTGGCGGAACACGGCTATACGGGCACCGTGGTGCTGTTGTCCGGCATGGAAAGCGGCGTCCTGAAAGCCGCGGAACGGCTGGCCATGGCGCAGGGCTTGACGATCCTGGGCGCCTGCGCCAAGCCGGTGGCGCTGGTGGAATTGAGCGACCTGGTCAACCTGGCCCGCATGCACCGCCGCCCCCGCCGCAGCGCATAAGTTTGTGGCAAGCTTGATATTAATCAATTTCCACGCGACAATTTGCGCAAAATCCGCACAGGCGGCAAAAATGCGTTATTATTTGAGCCATTCCCCGCCTGCTATCCGCTTGTCCACCACTTCCAGTCTGCCTTCCAAACCGTTGCACACTGTTGAATTCCTGGATACGGTCACCATTTGCAGCCTGTCATCCAGGCAG
This sequence comes from Pseudoduganella rivuli, assembly GCF_009674485.1. GTDB lineage: Bacteria > Pseudomonadota > Gammaproteobacteria > Burkholderiales > Burkholderiaceae_D > Rugamonas > Rugamonas rivuli_B. The sequence goes on from NZ_WKJJ01000010.1 coordinate 74,993, forward strand.
CCCCAGGACGGCATCCAGAAACAAATGGCATAATCATCCAGGCGACATTCCCATAACGTGAGAACAACATGAGCGAAAACATCAAACACATCACCGACGCATCCTTCGAAGCCGACGTACTGAAATCCGACCGCCCTGTGCTGGTCGACTTCTGGGCTGAATGGTGCGGTCCTTGCAAGAGCATTGCCCCGATCCTGGAAGAAGTGGCCAAGGAATACGATGGCAAGCTGACCATCGCCAAACTGGATGTGGATTCGAACCAGGCCGTGCCGGCCAAGTTCGGTATTCGCGGCATCCCGACCCTGATTCTGTTCAAGAACGGTGTCGCCGCTGCCCAGAAAGTCGGCGCAATGGCCAAGGGCCAGCTGACGTCTTTCATCGACAGCAATATTTGAGTAATATTGTGTAAAATACGGCGGCGTTGCGCCCGCAGCGCTGTCCTAGATTGCAGGGAAGCGGACCATACCGTTTCCCGTTTTGATCAACCCCACGCAGTTCCCTCCCCTACCTTTACTTTCCCGTCACGGGACACTCAGACAATATGCATCTATCTGAACTGAAGGCCTTACACGTCTCCCAGCTGTTGGAGATGGCGATCGGCCTGGATATCGACAACGCGGCGCGCTTGCGCAAACAGGAATTGATGTTTGCAATCCTGAAAAAGCGCGCGAAAGCCGGCGAACAGATTTTCGGCGACGGCGCCCTGGAAGTGTTGCCAGATGGCTTCGGCTTCCTGCGCTCGCCAGACGCCAGCTACATGGCATCGACTGACGACATTTATATTTCTCCGTCGCAGATCCGACGCTTCAACCTGCACACCGGCGATTCCATCGAAGGTGAAGTGCGCACGCCGAAAGACGGCGAGCGCTATTTCGCCCTGGTCAAGGTAGACAAGGTCAACGGCGAATCGCCGGAAGCCTCGAAACACCGCATCCTGTTTGAGAACCTGACGCCGCTGCACCCGAACGAGCCGCTGCGCCTGGAACGCGAAATGAACGGCGCGGAAAACATCACGGGCCGTATCATCGACCTGATCGCGCCGATCGGAAAAGGCCAGCGCGGCTTGCTGGTGGCGTCGCCGAAATCCGGTAAATCCGTGATGCTGCAGCACATTGCGCACGCCATCACGGCCAACCATCCGGATGTCACGCTGATCGTGCTGCTGATCGACGAACGTCCCGAGGAAGTCACGGAGATGCAACGCTCGGTGCGCGGTGAAGTGGTGGCATCGACCTTCGACGAACCGGCCACCCGCCACGTGCAGGTTGCGGAAATGGTGCTGGAAAAAGCCAAGCGCCTGGTGGAAATGAAGAAAGACGTGGTGATCCTGCTGGACTCGATCACCCGCCTGGCCCGCGCCTACAACACCGTCATCCCTGCCTCCGGCAAGGTGCTGACCGGTGGTGTCGACGCCAACGCGCTGCAGCGTCCGAAGCGCTTCTTCGGCGCCGCCCGTAACATCGAGGAAGGCGGTTCGCTGACCATCATCGCCACCGCGCTGATCGAAACCGGTTCGCGCATGGACGACGTGATTTACGAAGAATTCAAGGGTACCGGCAACATGGAGGTGCACCTGGAGCGCCGCCTGGCCGAGAAACGTACTTATCCGTCGATCAACCTGAACAAATCGGGCACGCGCCGCGAAGAGTTGCTGATCAAGGCCGACCAGCTGCAAAAGATCTGGATCCTGCGCAAGCTGCTGTACTCGATGGACGAGATCGAAGCGATGGAATTCATCCTCGACAAGATGAAGGCGACCAAGACCAACGTCGAGTTCTTCGACTTGATGCGCCGCGGCGGTTAAGCCTTTACGGGGGGCGTTTACGCTCCCCGGCAACCGTTGTATAATCGCAGGTTGTTTTTAACCCCAGGCAAGTGGGCGGCAATCGGGTCGAGATGCAGTAGTGACCGCCGAAGTGCTGTTTGGCTACCTACACTTAGAGAGAAGCACATGAAAGTCGATACCCATCCAGAATACCGCGAAATCCTGTTCCACGACGTGTCCTGCGATTTCAAATTCATCACCCGTTCGACCATCCAGACCCGTGAGACCATCACCCACGAAGGTAAAGAATACCCACTGGTGAAGATCGAGGTTTCGTCGGAATCGCACCCGTTCTACACCGGCCAGCACAAGATCGTCGACACCGCCGGTCGCGTGGAAAAATTCCGCCAGAAGTTCGGCAAAGTCGGTTCGAAAACCGCCGTTGCAGCAGGCTAATCAGCCTCGCAGCACGAAAAAAGGCAGCCTCGGCTGCCTTTTTTTTCACCCGCCATGCGTCACTGCGTCATACTCTTGTTTCTTCCTTAAGCCTTAGTTCCCGATGAAGCCAGTCCGTCTTCCCGCCGCCGCCACTCTTGCGCTGCCCCGCTGGGCGCTGTTCGCCCTGGGCATGCTGTATATCCTGCCGGGCCTGATCGGCCGCGAACCGTGGAAGAATGACGATGCCGCCAGTTTTGGCGTGATGTGGACGATGGCGCACGGCACGTGGCAAGATTGGCTGTGGCCCAACATTGCCGGCCTGTCCATCCCCGATGAAGGCCCGCTGGCGTTCTGGTTCGGCGCGCTGTGCATCAAGCTGTTCGGCTGGCTGCTGGGCGACGTGCTGGCAGCCCGCGTGGCCACCGTGGGCGTGTTCCTGCTGGGCACCCTGTCGCTGTGGTACGTGACGTTTGCGCTGGGCCGCCGCCAGGATGCCCAGCCATTGAAGCTGGCCTTTGGCGGCCAACCGGACCCCGATTCCTTTGGCCGCACGCTGGCCGACGCCGCCGTCCTGATTTACCTGGGTTGCCTGGGCTTGATGGTGCACAGCCACATGACCACGTCCGAGCCGCTGCAGGTATCGCTGCTGGCGCTGACCTTGTACCGCTCCGTGCGCTACATGGAATTGCCGTCGCTGCGCAACGCGGCGCTGATCGGCATGGCGCTGGGCCTGATGGCGCTGGCGCGTGGCTGGGTCGCTCCCGCCTTCTTTACGCTGGCGCTGCTGCTGTGCGGCGCTTTCCTGGAAAAACCGCTGGGCCGCACGATGCGCGACCTGGCCCTGGCCATCGCTGTCGCCGCGCTGCTGATCGCGCCGTGGGCCATCGCCTCGTCCATGGCGCAGCCGTATGGCGCGTCGCCGCTGCCGGGCTGGATGCAGTGGAATTATGCGCAACTGGCGCTGCTGTCCGGTAATTCCGTGCGCTATTTCTTCCGCGTGGGCATGTGGTTCTTCTGGCCGGCGTGGCCGTTTGCGGGCTGGGCCATTTATGCGTGGCGGCGCCAGAAGCGCGTGCTGCACATCGTGGTGCCGGTGACGTTCGTCAGCATGGCCGCGCTGCTGGCGCTGTTCCATCCCGCGCCCGAGCAAGGCCAGTTGCTGCTGTTGCTGCCGCCGCTGGCCATCATGGCGGCCTTTGGCTTGCTGACCATGAAACGGGGCGCCATCAACGCCATCGACTGGTTCTCCGTCATGGTGCTGACCCTGTGCGCCGCCACGTTGTGGCTGTTCTGGAACGCCAAGCTGAACGGCTGGCCCGCCAAGGCGTCGCATAACGCGCTGAAGCTGGTGCCGGGCTTCGTGCCGCAATTCGACACCATGGCCGTGCTGGTGGCCGTTTTGGCCACGACAGGCTGGTTCGTGCTGGTGCACTGGCGCCTGTCGCGCCGCCCGTCCGTGCTGTGGCGCGCTGTCGTGCTGTCGTCCGGCGGCGTGATCCTGGTCTGGATCCTGCTGATGACGCTGTTCCTGCCGGACATGAACTACAGCAAGAGCTACGCCACCGTGGCGCGCCAGGCGGCGTCCAGTTTGCCGGCCGATACCGATTGCATCGAATCCAATGCCGGTCCCGCGCAACGCGCGTCGTTCGCTTATTTCGGCCACTTGCCGTTTGTCGGCGTCAAGGGCGGGCGCTGCAACGTCTTGCTGCTGCAGGATAATTTGCGTGTGCCGGATGAGCAGGAAATCGTGCCGGCCTACCGCGCGCCGCACTGGACCCTGCTGTGGGAAGGTCGCCGCATTTCCGACCGCCAGGAACGGTTCCGCCTGTACCGTCGCGGCGCGCCGGAATAAGCACGGCCACACGATTCGTCTTGGCAACTTTCCCAGGGGCCATGCTATGCTGTTCTCACAATGAAAGCCTACCAGCGATTTTCCTGCGTGGCGTTGCTGACCGCGGCGCCCGCCGTGATGGCGGCCCCTCAGACGCCGCCGGAACCGCTGTTCATCGTCGCCGAACATTCACCGCCCGCCAGCATGAAGGAAGGCGAGGAAATCACCGGCCGCGAGACGGAAAAAATCCGCGACATGCTGGGCCGCTCCGCCATCGCTTACAAGATCGACATCCTGCCGTGGAAGCGCGCGTTCACCATGGCGCAGCAGCAAAAGAACACGTGCGTGTACTCGACGTCACGCACGCCGGAGCGGGAAAAACAATTCAAGTGGATCGGCCCCACCGACGAAGCGGAATGGGTGTTTGTCGGCCGCGCCGACCATAAATTCCAGCTGCGCACGCTGGACGACGCCCGCTCGCTGCGCATCGGCACCTATAACGGCGACGCCCGCGACGAATTCCTGCGGGCGCGCGGCTTCAACGTGGAACCGGCGCCCAACGATGCGTCCAACCCCAAGAAACTGTTGTTGAACCGGATCGACCTGTGGGCCGTGGGCTTGCGGGCCGGCGCCTCCGTGCCGGCCGAGCTGGCCGGTGAAAAAGGGGAAATCGTTCCCTTGCTGACATTCCACCGCGTGAAAGTATATTTGGCATGCAATCCCAGCGTGCCGGACGCGCTGGTTGAACGCATGAATACGACGCTGGACACCATGCGCCGCGATGGCACGTTTGCCAAACTGGAGCGCAAATACGCCGAGTTGGAAAAGCGCAAATAAAAGCCAACGGGCAATTCTTGTCATTCTGAAAAAATCTTTTGCAATCAAGGCATTGCAGCTTTTTCCACTGTGTTGCGGCGCACATTTTTTTCTCGTTCCCCATGCCCCCAAATGAGGCAAACGCCGCTATAGTCGCGTGTATATTCCATTGCCTCCCGGCATAGTCGCTGGCCACGCCCCGCTCCGCGCGCCAGCCGGACAAGCCGCGTCCCACAGCGCCCCAACGTCGCGCTGCGGCGTGGTCCCGTTTGTCACTGCTTTATTACTGCCATGTTCAATTTATATAAATTACAGCTCGCGCTGAAAAACACCTGGGTCCGTATTGCTTTGCTGGCCGGCATTGCGCTGGCCGTTGCGCTGGCGGTATGGAGCACGGATGTACCGCAAGACACCAGCCCGATCCAGCGCACGCAGGATATTTCCCGCATCACGGCGCTGGCGGCGCAAAAAGACTTGCTGGAATACCTGGTGGTGGCAAAACCGTTGTCGGAAGCGCCCCGCTATATTTATAAATTCAAGGACGCGCCTGTGCTGCACGTGGTCAAGGTGCCCAGCACGTCGCACCTGAGCCTGGAGCGAGAAGTGTTGCTGCGCAACGGCATTCCGTATGCGATTGCCCAGGATGCATGGCTGGCGTCGCACAAGGCTGTGCTGCAGGACGAAGGCGGCGCCATGGCGGGGGCCAGCGACTTCCTGCGCCGCCATGCATTCGACATCCTGGTGGTGGTGCTGTTGCTGTTCGTGTTGAAATTCGGCTTGCCCGGCATGAGCCCGAGCGCCACCGTGCTGTCGCCAGACCAGCTCAAAGGCAGCCTGGACGACCTGATCGGCATGGAGGACATCAAGCAGGAAGTACTGCACCTGGAAGACATGATCCGCAACCGCCGCGTGTACAAGTCGCACAACATTGACAAGCCGTTCAATGTGATGCTGACGGGCCCTGCGGGCACGGGTAAGACCAAGCTGGCCGGCTACCTGGCCAAGCGCCTCAATATTCCACTGATCCAGGCCTCCGGTTCCGCGCTGGAATCGGGTTATATCGGCGGCGGCTCCAAGGCGCTGAACGCGTTGTACCGCAAGGCTTGCGCGCGCGGCAACTGCATCATTTTCCTCGACGAAGCCCAGGCCCTGTTCATGCCCCGCGGCCGTGGCGAAAAGAAATGGGAAGACGATACGGCCAATACCCTGCTGGGCTTGCTCGATGGCGTGAAGAGCGAAGAAGGCGCCGGCGTGATCTGGGTAGTGGCGTCCAACTTCGACGACAACAATTCTCAGATGGATGAAGCGATGCTGCGCCGCTTTTCCGTGAAGATCAATTTCCGCCTGCCAAACAAGAGCGAGCGGAGCGCGCTGGTCGAATCGTTCCTGAAACGCAAGCAGGAAGGCTGCGTCAACTGGGACGACATGAACCTGGACCAAGTGGCGGAAATCACGGCCAACCTCAGCCCGGCCCTGCTGGAAACCGTGGTGGAACGGGCCAGCATGATTTCGATCCAGGAAGGCAAAGTCATCGATACCGACATGATGTTCCGCGCGTTCGAGCGCGCCACCATCGGCTTGACGGACCGCGCCACCACGGCGGAAAAAGACCGTCAGCGCGAACGCATCGCCTTGCACGAACTGGGCCACTTCTTCATGCAAATCGATCCGTACCTGCGCGCCGGCATGGCGTTGTCGGAAATCAAGGAAAAGTCGCACTTGCTGAAGATCAGCACGGAATCCGTGTCGAAGCTGGGCGCGCTGGGCTATGTGCTGTCGGCGGGCGACGACATGTCACTGCGCACGCTGGAAGAACTGGAACGCGACGTGATCCAGCTGTATGGCGGCGTGGCGGCGGAGGAATTGTTTTACGGCGCGCGCGGTATTTCCGTGGGCAGCCAGAACGATATCCAGAAGGCCACGTCGATGCTGGACACCATGGTCAACCGCTTGTCGATGTATTCGCGCTCGAAACTGGACTATAGCCAGTTCAAGCAGGACGCCAGCGGCGAACACACGCTGTTGCAAGTGGAAACCAAGGCCGACGAACTGTACAGCTACACCTTGCGCGCCATCGGCGATTACCGCGCCGCGATGGACGCCATCAAGGATGTGCTGCTGGAACGCTATGTGCTGTCGAAAGACGATATCTTCGCGCTGCTGGCGCAGCGCGAAGATATCCAGCCTGCGCTGAGCGCTTAACGTTTCGCCATCACGATGTCGCCAGCGGTCTGCTTGCCTTTGGCGGCGAGTTTTTCGTAATCGCGGATCGACACCGTATCGCCGTCATCACGGAACTGGATGCGGACGCCGTTGGCGGTCATGAAGACGCCCGGCGCCTGCGGCAGCATTTTCATGCGCGGCTCGCGGTCCAGTTGCACGTAATAATTGCCGATATGCTGCGTGAAACTGACGCGACGGCCATCTTCCAGCATGAACGGCTTTGCATAGTCATCGAACTCGCTGTTGCCCAGCTCATAGGTGCTGGTGACGGCGGCTGGCGCGGCATCTTTCTGTTCGCCGGCGCCTTGCGGTGCGGCCGATGCCGTCCCCATCAAAACTGCGCTGAAGATCACTGCGTGGATTGCGTTTTTCATAAATTTTCCTGGTATAGACGTCATGTGGGGGCGCGCACTGCGACAGGCAGGCGCGCGACTGCACCGCCGCGTACTGCGGCACAGTCATTTGTGTATTGTTAAAGGATGGGCCGCCCGGGGCTGCCCGTCAGCGGCTCGCGATATAGACGCGATCAGGCGAAACCGGCACCAGCCCTGTGTAGGGGATGCGGTCCAGGTGGGTCACGGCGATTGTGTCGCCTTCATCCATGAATTCAACTTTTGCTCCCAGCGCGGTAGTGAATTTACCGGGCGCCTGGGGCAACAGTTCAACGGGTGCTTCGTTATACATCTGCGTAAAGTACTGGCGGCGCCGCTGGAAAAAATGAATCACGATGCCGTTGTCGAGCAGGTACGGGCGGGCATAACTGTCAAATTCCTGCGGCGCCAGCCGGTAGGCCGGTTCTGCAGTCGCCCTGCTAATCTGTACCTGCGGTGTGGCGCCAGTTTCTGTAGCCTGCTGTGCCAGCGCGGTGCACCAGCACCCTGCCAGCAAGGCTGCAGCCATCGCGCCGATGGCCGTAGGTTTCATGCTTGCCTCCATTGATCAGCACACAGCAATGTCGCACCGGTAATGGGGCGACTTCTTCATACTAGCAGTCGGTTGCGCTAACAACAGAGCTGCCTCGGCTGATAATTTCTATGCAGGTTTGAGACCCCATAGCCTGCCAACACAGGCTATCCGGCGCAGTACCACGCAGTGTGGGAAAGAGGTGGGCTGAAGGCGACAGCGCAAAGCGCTGCGTTGAGCGAGTGGATCATGTACTTCTCCTGAAGGGTGGGCCTGGTTGTCCCCGGCACCTTCTGTAATGTGCGGGGACAAGGTCACGATAGCAAAGCGTCACAAGGCTTGCGCAAGACGCGCGACAAACGGCGTTTTTTGTGGGACAGAATGCAAGCAGAACGGACGAACTGCATGAGAAAAATCAAGTGATACAGCCTGTATTCGCGCGGCGAAAAAGCCGTAATATCCACGCCCTGGACTGACAAGCCCACGGGCCGGGGGTAAGATATGCCGATGCTGATCCGTACTTATCACCCCGGCGAAGAAGCGCAATTGCATGCGATTTTTCACGCCGCCGTCCATGGCCTGGCGCGCTGCGATTACTCGGCCGAGCAATTGCACGCATGGGCGCCGCAAGAGTATGACTGCGCGCTGTGGTCGCAGCGGATGCGCGCCAACCAGACGCTGGTGGCGGAACTCGATGGCCGTCCCGTGGCGTTTACGGACTTGCAGCCATCCGGTTACATCGACATGTTTTTTGTCGATCCGGCGTACGCGCGGCGCGGCGTGGGCAGCGCGCTGCTGCGCCATATCATGGCCATGGCAGGCACGCGCGCCATCGGCGTACTGCGCTCCGACGTCAGCCTGACGGCCGAACCGTTCTTTGCCCGCCACGGCTTCCTGGTCGAGACGCGCAACCGCGTGCAGGTGCGGGGCGTCACGCTGGATAACGCGACCATGAGCCGGATGCTGGCGCCGTTTTGAAAAGTACGCAGCCTGATCGGGCGGTAACATTCAAACTGAAGTGCCACATTTTTAGGGCCGGCCAGTGAACTGGTCACCGGAAAAACCAGCGGCCACGCAGCCGCCTACCCAACCGTCACGACCACCACCAGGTAATGCCAAGCTGAATACCCAGCGCATTGCCCATCTTGGTCGAACGCCGGTCAGCATCGAGGCCTGCCACGCCACGGTGTATGGTCAAAGCTACCATTTACTCTTGCACCCAACAGGCAGGAAGTGTTCCTCTGATTTTTCGGGATTTACTAAATCGTACGATCCCGTAATACCCCGCACGCTCTCATCCTATCTCGATCTGTCATCCAATCGGGAACAAAAAACCGCAACGATGGTCTAAGAAATTAGTAACCGTTATAGCGAACCCGCGCTGCTTCGTACAAGGTAGCAGCCGTTAGTAAACCTGCTTTTTCGAGGAGAGCCTCATGCTCCACGTGAACCGCACTATTTACATGCCAACCGACTTGCTACAGGCGTTCAGCAAGCACACCGGTCTTTCCTGGAGCAGTATTGAAATCGAAGGTGCGGTCTGCGACGCGATGGCGGAGGCGATGAAGCCCCGGTCTGAACAGGCGCCAGCGCCGCAGGCTGCCATGGTCGGAGGCTATCAGTGGAAGCAGCTATTCCTGCCAGTGGGTACGATGCTGCGCGCCAGTTTTGGACGCGACCCTTACTACGCTGTGGTGGATGGCAATGAGATCAAGTATGGGGAATTCAGCCTCTCGCCGTCGGCCTTCGCTAACCTGCAAGGCAGCGGCAACCGCAATGCGTGGAAAGCCGTCTGGCTGCGCTTTCCCGGGTTCCGTGACTGGGTCCGCGCCGATGAATGCCGGGCAATGCGGCAGGCTGCGACAGCGCGGATGTTCGAACCGTCCGAGCCATTCGAGCCATCCGATCCAGATCCTCAGCCCGCCCACAATGCCGGGGACTACCAGCGGGAATATACGGAGAATAAGCCTTCTGGAAGCGATGCCGTACCGCTGTCCAATTTCAGCGGACCCGGCACGCACGGCGCATAACCATACAGAACCTTGCCCGGATTACCGATGATGACTGACCGCTATGGCCCCTGTCAGACCTTCATCGGCAAAATCACCATCTGCAACCCTTCCAGGTGCAAGCGGCGCTGCACGGCCAGCGCCGCCTGGTTGTGCAGCAAACGGCTCATCCAGTTGTCGCTGGCAAAAATCAGCTTGCTGGTGAAGAAAATCGCGTTCGGGAATTCATTGCTGATCTCTTCGCACATGCGCGTGATTTCATCGACCGCGTCGGTGCCGAAGCCCAGGTACGACGACGACGCCATATTGTGGCTGTGGCAAAAGTCGACGAAATATTCCAGCGTGCTTTCCGCGTCGTGCCGCATCTGTTCCAGCGCGCCTTCGCCGCCGTACGCGTGCGAATCCACAGTACGGGCATTGACGAAGATAAAGTTCCTGAAGTGGCCGGGGAACATGCGCTGCACCCACAGCAGCGCGTGCAAGCCGCCGCCTTTCGACGAGCCGACGATGAACACGGCGGTCTGGTTGTCCGGGTCCGGTTCCACCGCGTCCGCGTTGGGGCCAAACGGCTGGCTGGCAAACACTTCGTCGACCGAATGGATGGCGCGCTTGGTTTCGCGGTAGTGGTTGCGCACCCAGACGCAGAGCGCGGCAATGCCGCCAATGATGACGGCAGCGGCCCAGCCGCCATCCATGAATTTTTCCACCAGCAGCACGCCGAGAATGCCCGCGCAAATCGTGAAGCCCACGGACGACAGCAGCAGGCGCGCCACCCATTTGCCGCCCGCGTCGCGGTTTCTCACCCAGTACAGGCACAGCCCGAACAGCGAAATGGCAAACGTCAGGAACACGGAAACCGAATACAGCACCACCAGCAACGTCACGCTGCCTTCGGTCCAGAACAGGATGGCCAGCGCCGCCACGCCCATCACGAGGATGCCGTTTTGCGTCACGAGGCGGGTCGACAGGTAGCGGAATTTGTGCGGCACCCACGAATCGCCCGCCATGTTCGACAGCACGGACGGGCCGCCCAGGAAACCGGTATTGGCTGCGACGAACAGCAGGCCGGCTTCGAATGCCAGCACCACGGCCAGCATCACCTGGTTGGCCACCGGCGAATCGGGATTGCCGTGGCTGATGATGCTGGCAAAGGTCGAGGCATTGAGCGTCTGGCCTTCGGTTGGCCGCGCATCCCACAGCAGGTACAGCATGATGATACCGCCCGCCGTGAATGCCAGCGACAGCGCCATGTACAGCATGGTCATCTTGCCGGTGCGCTCACGCGGCTCGGCCAGCAGGTTGACGTTGTTCGATACCGCTTCCAGGCCCGTATAGGTACCGCCGCCCTGCGAGTACGCCAGCAACAGCATGCTGGCGACGCCGGTCCAGCCAATGCTGCCGGCCAGGCTGACGGTTTCATTGACGGTGCCCGGCACCAGTCCCGGCAGGTTTTCCGCGTGCGCGTAGATGCCGTACACGATCAGGATCAGGTGCGTGATGACGAAGCCAATAAAGATCGGCAGCAGGATCTGGATCGCTTCCTTCAAGCCCCGCAGGTTCATCACGATCAGCAAGCCGATAAAGAAGGCTTCGGCCCATAATTTATAAGGCTGGAACCCGAGCGGCAGGAACGACGCCAGCGCATCGACGCCGGACGCGATGGAAATCGCGATGGTCAGCACATAGTCGAGCACCAGCGCGCAGCCGGAAATCAAACCCAGGTACGGTCCCACCAGCTTGGTGGCGACACGGTAGCCGCCGCCGCCCGTGGGGAACAGTTCGATCACCTGGTTGTAGGCCAGTGCAATGATGAAGACGGTGACGGCCGTGGCGATCGCCATGTACAGGCCGAGATGCGTGTGCGCACCCAGCGCCTTGAACGTTTCTTCGGGACCATACGCGGACGACGACAGCCCGTCGGCGCCCAGTCCCACCCAGGCCAGGAACGCCACCAGGGCCATCGAGTGGCGCGTTTCGCTTTTCATGGGGTCCAGGGCTTTGCCCAGGATGATTTCGCGGATCTTCTTATACTTCATGCGGATTGACGGCGTTCGGCAGGGGTAGCAATGATGACACAAATGCTAGTGACGGGCATCAATCCAAAATGCGCATTGCGCAATATTCGCGTACAGGCCATTACATTTTTGCCGCGAGTGCACTATAATGTGGCTCTTGCACGTACATACCTGCCTCGGTGGTGGAATTGGTAGACGCAGCGGACTCAAAATCCGCCGCCGCAAGGCGTGCCGGTTCGATTCCGGCCCGGGGCACCAAACACTTGCATCACACTCAAAACCCGCATTTCCTTCTGGTATGCGGGTTTTTTGTTACCTACGCTAATGACCGCACCCTACCCTCCGCTGGAACCCTACCGCCACGGCATGCTGCCGGTCGACGCGCTGCACACGATTTACTGGGAAGAATCCGGCAATCCCGATGGCGTTCCCGTGCTGGTGCTGCATGGCGGACCGGGTGCGGGCAGTTCGCCCCTGTGGCGGCAATTTTTCGATCCCGGCCATTACCGCATCGTGCAATTCGACCAGCGCGGCGCCGGCCGCTCGACGCCGGCCGGCGAATACCGCGCCAACACCACGCCGCTGCTGGTGGGCGATGTGGAAAAACTGCGCGAATTGCTGGGCATACAACAATGGCTGCTGTTTGGCGGATCGTGGGGCGCCACGCTGGCGCTGGCGTATGGCGAAGCGCATCCGGCCCACTGCCTCGGCTTTATCCTGCGCAGCCCGTTCCTCTGCACGCGCGAGGAAATCGCGTGGTTCTTCGAAGGCGCCCGCCTGTTCCACCCGGAAGCTTATGCGGAACTCGTGGGCGCGCTGCCGACGGAGGAACGGGGCGATTTGCTGGCGGCCTACGCGCGCCGCCTGCTGAGCAACGATGCGGCGCAATACCTGCCGGCCGCGCGGCGCTGGAGCCATTTTGAAATCCGGCGCGCATCGCTGCACGGCGTGCCGCCGGAAGGCTTGCCGCAATCCGATGCGCTCGATACCTGCCTGGCCCGCCTGGAAGTCCACTACTTCCGCCATGGCGGCTTTTTCGAAGACAACCAGCTGCTGCGCGACCTGCACCGCGTCGCTCACCTGCCCGCCATCATCATCCAGGGCCGGCATGACGTGCTGTGCCTGCCGCTGACAGCATTCCGCCTGGCCGGCGCCTGGCGCGGCTCTGTATTACGCATCATCGAAGCCGGCAGCCACACGGCATTCGAACCCGGGATGCAGCAAGCCTTGCTGGCGGCGGTAGAGTGCTTCAAACGGGATGGCGGTTTCAAAGCGTGGTAACGCTACATAGCAGCGGAGTGACGATAACGCTTTTCTATAGTGTGCGGATCAAGCGGAGCCAAACCATTCGACAGCAGCGCGAATTACGCTGCCTCGTTTTGCCTCGCACACACGCATGTCTCACGCCCGGAGAGCCCCTCTCCACGCGAATATTTGCGCAATTCTTCAACGAAGGGCGAGGCAATACGAGGCATTAGGAGTACGAACGAGGCATCCGCAAAGGGAGTGGAGTCCCACCTCCGCTACAGCCTGCGCTTACTTCTGCTCCAGCCCAGCTACCGCATTCCCAAGTTGCCTGGCACGCAGATAATTGAATTCAGCCACACACGCCAGCCGATAAATTTCATGCGTGTCTCCTGCCGCCCCGCCCCCCAGCGACGAGGCGAATGCGCATTGGCCATCGCGGCCTCGTTGGAATGCAAGGGTCGCAGTGAGTAGCCGTGACTTGGCCAGATTGACGTACTTCTTGTCCTCGTCCCACTTTGCCAACGCAGTCCTCAACCTATCCTCGGCTGCGATGAGAGCTTGCTCGCTTGCCGCCGCATGCTTCGCCAGGCATTCCCGCATCCCGGCCTGCGAGTACGCGCTGCACTCGTCACGCAACGATATCTCGTCGATAGGGCAAGGCGCGGCGCGTGACATAGAGGACAACGCCAGGATGAACGCCGGCGCGATAACTTTCATTGCTCGCATACTGCCTCCACCCTGCCGCGCATAACCTCCAGGGCGAAATCAAGCTTGCTGGCATAGTTTGGATCGCCGCCACCGTTATACCGTTTGGCAATAGTATCGGTGGAAAACCTGCGCCATCCGGCGATGACACGCTGTGAGCGCCGTTGTCTGTGGAATGCCCTCCCTCCGTGTTCGGGCTCGCTATCCGCCACGTGCCGGTATTCGAAGTTCGCCATGCGCATCAGCAGATAACCTATGCCGGCCCTGATATTGTGATTTGGGATGGTTCGCGCCGATCCGCTTGTCAGCCGCTTTTTCCACGTAGACGGCAAAATCAAATCCCCTCCTTCATTGCCTGACAACAGCGCTGCCAGCCCCGGATCACCAGCGACACCGATTTGCATCGGCTTTCTGGCCCACTCCCGATGCTCCGCGCCAGTTTCAGTCCACACCATCGCTTTAACCAGACGCCAGTCCAGCTCTGTGTAGCCCGGCGTATCCGCCAAATGTCGGTTGAATTCATTGACCGCGCTCCTGATCTCACAATCCCAGGAATCCCACTTCGCGTCACGCGCCGCCTTGCTGATGCCGTCCTGCCATTTTTGAAATCCCGTCTTCTGCGTTGCCATACCTGCCTCCATGTCGACAAAAACCCCGCTTCAATTGAAGCAGTCAACATGATTGCCCGTGGCCAACACCCTAAGCTTGGCCATGCTCAAACCAACGCAAAGCCAGGCCCGCAAACCTGGAAATTGCCGGTTCCACCGCCGATTCCTCTACAATGAGCGCCATTTCCGCCTTACGCGTACGTCAATGGTCTTCAGTTCCGTCACCTTCCTGTTTTACTTCCTGCCCGCCTTCCTGCTGCTGTACTACGTGCTGCCGTGGAAAAACAGCGTGCTGCTGGTTGCCAGCCTGCTGTTTTATGCGTGGGGCGAGCCCCGTTTCGTGCCGCTGCTGATGGCGTCCGCGCTGCTCAATTACGGCTTCGGCGTGGCGATTGCACGCGCGGGCGAGCGGCGCAAGCTGGTGCTGGGACTGGGCGTGACGGCCAACCTGGGCATGCTGGGCTATTACAAATATGCGGGCTTTTTCACGTCGATTGCAGGACAACTGACGGGCAATGATTTCGCCATCCCCGCCATCGTGCTGCCACTGGGGATTTCCTTCTTTGTCTTCCAGGGGATTTCCTACCTGGTCGACGTGTACCGGGGCGACGTCGATCCGCAAAAGAGTTTCTGGAACTTCGCCATGTACAAGGCCATGTTCCCGCAACTGATCGCGGGACCGATCGTGCGCTACCGCCAGATCGCGGCCGACGTCGACCACCGCGAAGTGACCGCGCAGCGCCTGTGGCAGGGCGTGCGCCAGTTCATGCTGGGCCTGGCGCAGAAAGTACTGGTGGCGAACACGGTGGCGCAGGCGGCCGACGCGCTGTGGCAGGCCGGTCCCGCCAACCTGTCGACCGCCGGCGCGTGGCTGGCCGTGGCGTGCTACACGATCCAGATCCTGTATGACTTCGCCGGTTATTCCAATATGGCGCTGGGCATCGGCCACATGATCGGTTTTACGTATCCGCCCAACTTCAACCGCCCTTACAGCGCCGTGTCCGTGACGGATTTCTGGCGGCGCTGGCACATCAGCCTGTCCAGCTGGTTCCGCGATTACCTGTACATCCCGCTGGGCGGCAACCGCCACGGCGCGCTGCGCACCTACGTCAACCTGGCGCTGGTATTCCTGCTGTGCGGCCTGTGGCACGGCGCGGCCTGGACCTTCGTGCTGTGGGGCGCCTGGCATGGTGCGCTGCTGGTGCTGGAACGCGGGTTCCTGGGCGCCTGGCTGGAGCGCCTGCCGCGCTCCGTGGCGCAGGCGTGGACCCTGCTGATGGTGATGCTGGGCTGGGTCTTGTTCCGCGCGCCGGACGTGCCCACCGCGCTGCAGATGCTGCACACGATGTTCATCCCCACCGCCGGCGGCGAACAGGTGCACCAGTGGCGCATCGACGTGGGCGCCGTGCAATGGACGGCGCTGGTGATTGGCGCCTTGCTGGCAGCCTGGCGCCTGCCGGATGCCACAGCGCCCGCCCAGCCGGCGCGCTGGAAACTGGCCGTGCAATTGCCGCTGGCGCTGGCCGCGTTCGTGCTGTGCAGCGCCAGCCTGGCGTCCGGCACTTATAACCCGTTCATTTATTTCCGATTCTGATGCAGTCCGTCCAACACAACAAAGCGCTGTCGGCGCTGGCAAAAGCGCTGCTGGTGCTGCTGCTGGCGACGCCCGCCATCGCCACCCTGAGCAGCAAGCAGCGCGAAGGGGAAAACCGCCGCATGGCGGAGCCGCCGCATCGCCCGACGTCCGTCGAAGAGGCATTGAAATACAGCGCATCGTTCGATGCGTGGGCCAATGACAACTTCAGCCTGCGCGCCGCGCTGGTGCGCCTCAATACCAAGGTGCGCTACAAGCTGTTTGGCCAGTATCCGACCGGCCAGGTGGTGCAGGGCCAGGAAGGCCGCACTTTCCTGACCACGTCGCACCCGGCCGCTCCCGCCTATGCCATGGTGTTTTCCGCGTGCGGCTACCAGACCGAGGTGACCGACCTTCTCGACGCGCACATCAAGCGTTTGCTGTCGCTGTCGCGCGAACACGGTATCGAAGCGAACTTGCTGGTGGTGCCTTCGTCGCCGGCCGTGCACGTCGACCAGTTGCCGCAGTGGGCCAGCGCGCTGTGCCACACGGCCACGCCGCCCATGCAGCGCTGGCTGGCGCAACCCGGCATCCCTGACGCCGTACGGCAGCACGTCGCCTACCCGTTGCAGCAAATGCGTGACGCCTCGCGCGAAACCGACCTGTTCCCCCGCACGTTCTTCCACTGGGGCGGCGCCGGTCCCCGCCTGACGGCCGAATGGACGCTGCGCCAGTTTTACGGTGTGCAGCCGTCCGAAGCCACGCCCTATGTCAGCCGCAAGGAGTGGCTGCCATCCGACATCGGCCACCTGTTCCCGGGCATCAAGCGGCCCAGCGAAGTGGACGTGATGGACATGGCCGCGTCGCATATCGACTTCTGCTACGGCGCCGCCTGTTTCGACAAGCCGCCGGCGATCCTGAAAGACTTCGAAGTGATCCGGCTGCGCAACCACAACGCGCCGCGCAAGCGCCTGGTGCTGATCACGGATTCCTTCGGCCCGCCTGCGGCGCCATGGTTTGCCCGCTATTACCAGGAAATCGTGCTGTTCAATGCCAACACGCTGTACCTGGTCAAGCAGGAAGCGGACATGGAACAGATCCGGCAATTCGTGTTTGCCGATGCCGCCAGGTCGGATGTCATCGTGCTGTACCACGACGCCACCGTGCACGCGGCCCGCATCAAGCAGGATTTCTCCAGGCTGTTACCGGGGTTCTGACAAAACGGCAACAACTTCGATATTTCCGTAAGGAAATGTGGTAGTGTATAAGTCCGATGGATACTCAAGCTCCTGCCATGCTGGCCGGTTTCGCCATAGCCTGCGCCTGCGCGGTTTTCGCGATGGCGGCCTATGGCTTGCTGCGCTACCGCCGCCTGTATTACCAACTGCGCCAGCGCGAAGGATGGATGCGCGCCCTGCTGACCACTACGGTCGACGGCGTCATCACGGTCGACGCCCATGGCGTCATCGTCGATTTCAACCGCTCGGCCGAGCGCATTTTCGGCTGGCCGCGCGCGGACATCATTGGTCGCAACGTGGCGGTGCTGATGGCGGACCCGGCCTCGTCCGAACGGGAAGGCTTGCTGTACCACCTGAAACGGGGCGATATCGGTTCCCTCAAGAGCGACCTCGAATCGATGGGCGTGCGCCGCGACGGCAGCCACGTGCCGATCCGCCGTGCGCTGGGCCACTCGCACAACCGTGGCCAGGATCTGTTCGTGCTGTTCATCACCGACATCAGCGAACGCCTGGCCATGACACAGGCGCTGCGCGAAAGCGAACAGCAATTCCGCTCGCTGATCAGCCATATTCCCGGCGTCTCCTTCCGCTGCCTGGCCCAACCGGGCTTCCCGCTGGTCTTCCTCAGCGATGGCGTGGAACTGGTGGCGGGCTATCCGGCGCGCGATTTCATGGGGGACCAGCCACGGCGCACGCTGACGGAACTGGTCGTCGCGGCCGATGCCCCACGCATGGCGATCGCGCTGGCGCACAGCATCGCCACCGAACAACCTTACCTGATCGAATACGCGTTGCAGCACGCGGACGGCAGCAAGCGCTGGATCTGGGAACATGGCGCCGTGGTGCGCGATGCCGGCGGCGCCGTGCGCTGGATCGATGGCGTGATGCTCGACATCACCGAGCGGCGCAGCATGGAACAGGAATTGCGCAGCGCGAAAGACAAGGCGGAACAGGCCGCCGCCGCGCGCGCCGCCTTCGTGGCCAACATGAGCCACGAAATCCGCACGCCGATGAATTCCATCCTGGGCTTTACCGACGTCTTGCTGGACAGCCCATTGCAGCCGGAACAGCGGCGCCACCTGGACACCATCCGCAACGCGGGCCGCTCGCTGCTGCGCCTGCTCAATGAAGTGCTGGACACGGCCAAGCTGGACAAGGGCGCCGTGGAACTGGAGCTGGCCGATTACAGCCTGCTGGCGCTGATCGATGAACTGGCGTCGACCGCCAGCGCCGCAGCACAGGCGAAAGGGTTGGCGCTGGAGATGCACTATGCGCCGGAGTTGCCGCGGCACGTGCATGGCGATGCGCTGCGCATGCGGCAAGTGTTGGGCAACCTGCTGGACAATGCATTGAAATTCACGGCGTCCGGCAGCGTCGCACTGCATGCGGGCGTGACGGACGGCCAGTTGCACCTGCAGGTACGCGATACCGGCATCGGCATCGCGGCGGAACGGCTGTCCGCCATTTTCGAACCGTTCACGCAGGCCGACGCGTCGATGACACGCCGTTATGGCGGCACCGGGCTGGGTACCACCATCAGCAAGCAACTGGTGGAATTGATGGGCGGGCAAATCCGCGTCGACAGTGTGCCGGGAGTGGGCACCTGTTTCCACGTGCTGTTGCCGCTGGCGCCGGCCAAGGGCGATGCGGCGGTTTCCACGGCGCGCTCCGGCTGCGGCCCGTGCGAATTGCCGCCGCTGCGCGTGCTGGCGGCCGACGACGTGGCGCAAAACCTGGAATTGCTGCGGGTATTGATGGAAAAACGGGGGCACGTGGTCACCACGGTGGCGGACGGCGCCGCCTGCGTGCAACTGGCAGCGCAGCGGGCCTTTGACGTGATCCTGATGGATGTGCAGATGCCGGTACTCGATGGTCTCGACGCCACGCGGGCGATCCGCGCCGCCGAAGCGGCGCTGGGCCGTGCCCGCACGCCCGTCATTGCCATGACGGCCAGCGTGCTGGAAGCGCACCGCCAGGCCAGCGTGGCGGCGGGCATGGATGGCTTTGCGTCGAAGCCGGTGGAGTGGAACGCGCTGTCCCATGAAATCGCACGGGTTCTGGCGACGCAGGATCTTCCCGCCGCAGCGCCCGCCGGCGCCATGGCGCCCCCGCCGGCCCCGGGCAGTGCGTTGCCTATCCTGGAGCACGCGGCAGGCGTGGCGCGCTGGGATGGCGACCTGACGGCGTGGCGCACGGCGCTGGGCCGCTGGGCCGCCGAATACCGCGATCTCGCGCGCCAGTTGCATGCGCTCGATGAAACCGGCGAGCATGGGGCCATTGCGGCGCTGGCGCACCGGGCGCGGGGCGTCGCCGCCAACCTGGGCTTCACGGCGCTGGCGCGCTTGCTGGGCCAGGCCGAACAGGCCGCCACGCGCGATGACGGCGCCGCCGCCGTCGCCCTGCATTCCGCGCTGGCGCAACTGGGTCCGGCGCTGGCCGACGCGCTCGACGCGGTGCGCGCCGAATGCAACGATGCGGATACCGTAACGCCGCCATCCACGGCGTTCGTTGCGGAGGAAGCGGCAGCGGCGGCCGCCGCGCTGGCGCACGGGCTGCGCCGCGGCGCACTGGAAGATGCCGCGCTGGCGCGGCTGCATCGCGCACTGCATGGCCATGTCCCGCCTGCGGCGCTGGACGCGCTGCACGCGGCGCTGGACGATTTCGATTTTTCCCTGGCACAGGCCCGGCTCGACGCCATGATGGCCGCCATCGCGCACGAACAAGCAGAGGTGCCGGCATGAATTCCCCACAGCAGCCGCTGATCCTGGCGGTCGACGATGAAGCCAATAACCTGCAATTGTTGCGCCATATCCTGCAAGACCATTACCGCCTGCTGTTTGCCAAGGATGGGGCGCGGGCGCTGGAACTGGCGCGACTGGAATCGCCGGACCTGATCCTGCTCGACGTGATGATGCCCGGCATGAGCGGCCACGACACGTGCCGCGCGTTGAAGGCCGATCCCGCCACCTGCGCGATTCCCGTGATCTTCGCCACTGCGCTCAGCGATCCGGAAGACGAAGTGGCGGGGTTTGACGCGGGCGCCGTCGATTACATTGCCAAACCGTTGAGCCCGCCCATTGTGCGGGCCCGCGTGCGCACGCATTTATCGCTGGTGCGCGCCGATGAATTGCGCGAGACCCGGCTGCAGATCGTGCAGCGCCTTGGCCTGGCGGCGGAATACAAGGATAACGAGACCGGCTTGCACGTGATCCGCATGAGCCATTACGCGCGCGTGCTGGGCCTGGCCGCCGGCCTGTCGGAAGCGGCGGCGGAAGACTTGCTGCACGCGGCGCCGATGCACGATGTCGGCAAGATCGGCATCCCGGACCGCATCCTGCAAAAGCCGGCCGCGCTGGACAAGGATGAATGGGCCGTGATGCAGTCGCATGCCGCCATCGGCGCGCACATCATCGGCGAACATCCGCACGGCATGCTGGCATTGGCCCGCAACATCGCGCTGACGCACCATGAAAAATGGGATGGTTCAGGCTATCCGCAAGGTTTGCGGGGACCGGATATTCCGCTGGAAGGCCGCATCGTGGCGATTGCCGACGTGTTCGACGCACTGACGTCGGCGCGGCCGTACAAGGCGGCATGGCCGGTGGAAGAAGCTGCCGACTACCTGCGCCAGCAAAAGGGACGTCACTTCGACCCGGAACTGGTCGACCTGTTCCTGGAGCGGCTGCCGGAAGTGCTGGCGATCAGGGAGAAATGGGCGGAGCAATAACCTGCCCGATGCCTTTGCCGGCCGCCAGTTTCAGTTCGCGGTACAGCTGCACATAGTTGTGCGCCATCTTTTCCGCCGTGAACAGGTCCCAGTAACGCTGTTCCGCGCGCGCACCCATTTCAGCCGCCAGTTGCGGGTTGTCCCACAGCGTGCGCATCGCCGCGCGGAATGCCAGCGGGTCGCTGGGAGGCACCACCAGGCCGGTGTCGCCATCGATGTTGATGTACGTGGTCCCGGTGCCGATCTCGCTGGAAATCATCGGCTTGCCATACATCGCCCCTTCCAGCAATGAAATGCCGAAGGCTTCCGAGCGGAGGTGCGACGGGAAGGCCAGCGCGTAGCACTGTTCCAGCAGCGCGACCTTGTCTTCCTCTTCCAGCGCGCCGACGAACATCACGTTCTTCAAGCCCAGCCGCTGTGCATGGTCTTTCAACTCCTGCTCGATCGGGCCGGCGCCCACGATCACCACCGGATATTCCGTGCCCGCCACGGCATCCAGCAGGATGTGCAAGCCCTTGTAATAGCGCAGCACGCCGACGAAAAGAAAGAACCGCTCGCCACAGCGCTCACGCCAGCGGGCCTTGATTTCATCGCTTGGGCGGGGATAAATCGCCTTGTCCAGGCCGATCGGAATCGCGCACGTCTTGTCCTTGTAGCGCGTCAGCACGGGCGACGACGCCAAATAATTGGGCGACGTGGCGACAATCGCGCTGACGCTTTTCAGGAAGCGGCGCTTGAGCGGCGTGTACACCTTCATCAGGGCTTTCTGGCGCACGATGTCCGAATGGTAGGTGACCACGCTGGGCTTGTTGACGCGCGCCATGAAGTGGGCCATGTCGGCGAACGGCCAGGGGAAGTGATAGTGGATCACGTCCGCTTCGCGCGCCAGCTGCGCCAGTTTGCGGATGGCCGGCAGCGACATCGCATTGGAGGCGATTTCAAAGTTCAGCGCAGCGCGATGCACCATGTGGCCTTCGAATTCCAGCTGCGCGGGGCCGCCATGGCGGGTCAGCGTCAGCACGTCATTGCTGACACCCAGGCGCCCGGTGCCCACGCAAATCTGGCGAATCACCTGCTCGATGCCGCCCCACGAGTCGGGATAATAAGTCTTGCAGAAATGGAGTACGCGCATAGGACAGGCAACCGTCAGGAAAGCAATTGGTGGTAAACCGCCGCCGTCTTGCGCGCGCAATCGGCCCACGTCAAGTCCAGCGCGCGCGCCTTGCCCGCGGCGACATAACGCGCCCGCAGCGCATCGTCGCGCGCCAGTTCCAGCATGGCGGCGCCAATTTCCGCGACCGACAGCGGATCCACTTCCAAGGCAGCCCCCAGGGTCACTTCCGGCAAGGACGTGGTGTTCGACGTGATCACCGGCACACCCGAGGCGAATGCTTCCGCCACCGGGATGCCGAATCCCTCATACAGGGATGGGAAGACGAACACGCCCGCTCCCGCATACACGTGGCGCAGCTGGTCATGGCTGGTCAGGTTGTCCAGCCAGATCACGTTTTCGCCATTTTGCTGTGCCGCGCGGATTTGCGCCTGCAGCGACTCGCTGCGCCAGCCCGGCTGCCCGACGATCACCAGCTGGCGCCGGGCGCGCAGCACGGGAGGCAGCGCCAGGTAGGCTTCCAGCACGCGCCCCATGTTCTTGCGCGGCTGCAGCGTGCCCACCGTCAGGTAATACCCCGGCTGCAAGCCATGCAGCGCCAGCGTGGCCTGCACGTCGGCCGGATCGGGCGCTTCCAGCCATTCCTCATCCATACCGCATGGCACCACGCTGATGTGGCGCTCGTCGACGCCAAAGCACTCGATCAGTTCGCGGATGGCGAAATGCGTATGCGCGATCACGTGGTTGGCCTTGCGGGCGGCTTTTGCCTGCAGCCAGTTCTTCACATTGCGCAGGCGCGGGCTGCACCATTCGGGGTGCTTGATCGTCAGCGCGTCATGCAAGGTGGCGACCACCATGCAATCCATGCGCACGATGCGGTAATCCGTTGCGTGGTACAAGTCGACGTCCGGCATTTTCAGTCTCACGGCGCCCGGCAGCATCAGGTCGCGCAAGGTCGCCAGCGCAAATGCGGCAGGCAGGCGCGCGCCCTCTTTCAGCGGCGTGCCGCCCGGTGCAAACGAATACGGCTGCACGGCGCAGCCCTGGCCCGGCAGACGGCGCAACAGCGCCCGGCTATAGACGCCGATGCCGTCCAGCCGGCCGCCAGTCAGCGCCGGTTCGATCGTCGTGGTGGAAATCCCGATCCGCAAGGTATCAAGCCTCGTACATCCAGCGCAGCGTCTGGGCCAAAGGCAGTGGCGCGATGGCGCCAACCACACTTGCCAGGCGGGTATTGTCCCCGACCAGGCGCACCACTTCATTGGCGCGCACAAACGCGGGATTGACGCGCACGTCGATGTCATAGCCGGCGATGCGGTTCATCATGGCCAGCGCCTCGCCCAGCGAATACGCGGTGCGCGAGCAGATATTGAAGGCCTGGCCGGCGGCGGCCGGCGCGTGGGCCAGCAAAGCGCGGTAGCTGGCGGCCACCATGCGCACATCGGAAAAGTCGCGCCACACGTGCAGGTTGCCCAGCTCGATGGCGGGCGCCTTGCGGCGGAAGTGCGCAACGATTTTCGGCAGCAGGAAGTTTTCATGCTGGCCCACGCCCGTGTAGTTGAACGGGCGCGTGATAATGATGGGCAGCTTGTCCATCCACAGCTTCGCCATGTATTCCATGGCCAGCTTGGAGACGGCGTAATCGTTGGCCGGCGCAGGCGGCGTCTGCTCGTCCAGCATCGGCAAGTCCGCGTTGCCATAGATATTGGCGCTGGAGGCCAGCAGCACGGCGGACGGCTTTTTGGCCTGGGCCGCCAGCGCTTCCAGCAGGTTGCGCGTGCCCATGACATTCACGTTGTAGAACTGGCTGATGTCGGCATGGGCGACAAAGGCAATTGCCGCCAGATGCACCACGACGTCCGGCTGCACTTGCGCCACCGCCGCCGCCACGGCGGCGCGGTCGGTCAGGTCGACCGCCAGCAAATCCTCGCCTGCGCCATGGCCGGGCATCGTGGTGCCGACCACGCGATAACCCGCTGCGCGCAATTCGTCGGCCACGTAGCGGCCCGTAAACCCCGCCAGGCCGGTCACCAGCGCGGTCTTGCCTTCGCCTTCGCGGCGCGGCGACAGCAATTGCAGCGTTGCGTCCATCAGAACGAGAAGCCGGCTTGGTTACGGCGCAGGTCTGCTTCCACCATCATCTGGCACAGTTCTTCCAGCGTGGTTTTCGGCTCCCAGCCCAGCTCCGCTTTGGCCTTGGCCGGATCGCCGATCAGCAACTCCACTTCGGCCGGACGATAGAACTTTGGCGACACGCGCACCAGCACTTTGCCGGTGTGCGCATCGTGGCCGGTTTCATTGTCGGCGCTGCCCTGCCATTCGATCGCGATACCGACCGCCTTGAACGCCATCGTCACGAAATCGCGCACGGTCTCTGTGCGGTTGGTGGCCAGCACGTAGGTGCCTGGCTGGTCGGCTTGCAGGATGCGCCACATGCCTTCCACGTATTCCTTGGCAAAGCCCCAGTCGCGCTTGGCGTCCAGGTTGCCCAGTTCCATGACTTCCAGTTTGCCCAGCTTGATCTTCGCCACGGAGTCGGTGATCTTGCGGGTCACGAATTCACGGCCGCGCAGCGGCGATTCGTGGTTGAACAAAATGCCGGACGAACCGAAGATGCCGTACGACTCGCGGTAGTTCACCGTCATCCAATGCGCATACAGCTTGGCCACGCCGTACGGGCTGCGCGGGTAGAACGGGGTGTCTTCCTTCTGCGGGATGGCTTGCACCTTGCCGAACATTTCGGAAGTCGATGCCTGGTAAAAGCGGATCTTCGGATTGACGATGCGGATCGCTTCCAGCAGGTTGACCACGCCGACACCGGTGATTTCCGCCGTGGTGACCGGCTGCTCGAACGACACGCCGACAAAGCTTTGCGCCGCCAGGTTATAGACTTCATCGAAACCGCCATTTTGCAGCAGGCGGATCGACGACGACAGGTCCGTCAAGTCGTATTCGACCAGTTTCAGGCTCGGGTGGTTTTGAATGCCCAGTTCTTCAATACGCCAGAAATTGACCGAGCTGGTGCGGCGATAGGTGCCGGTCACTTCGTAACCTTTACTCAACAGCAGTTCAGCGAGGTAAGCGCCGTCCTGGCCGGTGATGCCCGTAATGAGTGCTTTTTTGGTCTTTTGCATGGTATTGAATTAATGACAAACTGGGATAGCCGGATATTGTAACAGAGACCCCAACGCGTCCTGTTAGCACGCCTGACGCATTACAGAAATTACATATTGTTACAGGGAAAGAAAAAAACCCGGCACAGCGGCCGGGTTTTTTTGCAGCGCACCAGCACGTTACGCACCGTGCGCTGGCGGCAACGCCTTACGCCGCGCCGTTTTTACGCTGCGCCACAGCATCCACCACGCACAGCGCCGTCATGTTGACGATACGGCGCACGGTCGCGGACGGAGTCAGGATGTGCACCGGCGCCGCGCAGCCCAGCAGGATAGGACCGATGGCGATGCCGTTGCCGGCCGCGGTCTTCACCAGGTTGTAGGCAATGTTGGCGGCGTCGATGTTCGGCATCACCAGCAGGTTGGCGTCTTGCTGCAGGTACGAATCCGGCATGATCTTCTTGCGCAGTTTCGAATCCAGCGCGGTGTCGCCATGCATTTCGCCGTCGACTTCCAGGTCCGGCGCCTGTTCGCGCACCAGGCTCAGCGCCTTGCGCATTTTTTGCGCGGACTCGCTGTTGGACGAACCGAAGTTCGAATGCGACAGCAACGCGGCGCGCGGCACCATGCCGAAGCGGCGCATTTCCTCAGCCGCCATCACCGTCATTTCCGCCAGTTGCTCCGCCGTCGGGTTTTCATTGACGTGGGTGTCCAGCATGACCAGCTGGCGTTCCGGCAGCACCAGCACGTTCATCGCCGCGTAGACGTTGGCGCCCGGCTTCTTGCCCAGCACCTGGTCGATGTACTTCAAGTGCAGGTCGGTGGTGCCGAAGGTGCCGCAAATCATGCCGTCCGCATCGCCTTTCTTGATCATCATGGCGCCGATCAGCGAATGGCGGCGGCGCATTTCCAGGCGCGCGTATTCCGGCGTGACGCCCTTGCGGTTGGTCAGCTGGTGGTACGACTGCCAGTAATCGCGGTATCGCTCGTCGTAGTCCGGGTTGATGACGTCGTAATCGACGCCCTGGCGCAGGCGCAGGCCGAATTTCTGTACGCGCGATTCCAGCACGGCCGGACGGCCCACCAGGATCGGACGGGCCAGGCGTTCGTCGACCACCACTTGCACGGCGCGCAGCACGCGCTCTTCTTCGCCTTCCGCGTACACGATGCGTTTCAGCTCGGCCGGGGTCTGCTTGGCCACCGCGAACACCGGCTTCATGAAGGTGCCGGAGCGGTAGACGAATTGCTGCAGGTGGTCGGCGTAAGCGTCCAGGTCCTTGATCGGACGGGTCGCGACGCCGGAATCGAATGCCGCTTGCGCCACGGCCGGTGCGATCTTGGTCAGCAGGCGCGGATCGAACGGCATCGGGATCAGGTATTCCGGACCGAACGACAGGTTCTGGATGCCGTACGTGGTGGCCACGATGTCCGACTGTTCGGCATGCGCCAGGTCGGCAATCGCGTGCACCACGGCGATTTCCATTTCACGGGTGATCGTGGTGGCGCCGCAATCGAGCGCGCCACGGAAGATGTATGGGAAGCACAGCACGTTGTTGACCTGGTTCGGATAGTCCGAACGGCCGGTGCAGATGATGGCGTCGCCGCGCACGGCCTTCACGTCTTCCGGCAGGATTTCCGGATTCGGGTTGGCCAGCGCCAGGATGATCGGGTTCGGCGCCATTTGCTTGACCATGTCCTGCTTCAGCACGCCGCCGGCGGACAAGCCCAGGAAAATGTCGGCGCCGGCAATGCACTCGGCCAGCGTACGGGCGCTGGTTTCGCGCGCGAAGCGTTCCTTGTCCGGGTCCATCAGTTCGGTGCGGCCTTTGTAGACCACGCCCGCCAGGTCGGTCACCGTGATGTTTTCAATCGGGAAGCCCAGGTCGACCACCAGGTCCAGGCACGCCAGCGCCGCGGCGCCCGCGCCGGACACCACCAGCTTGCATTCCTTGATGTTCTTGCCGACAACCTTGATGCCGTTCAGGATGGCCGCGCCCACGATGATCGCGGTGCCGTGCTGGTCGTCATGGAAGACCGGGATCTTCATGCGGTCGCGCAACTGACGCTCAATATAGAAGCACTCCGGCGCCTTGATGTCTTCCAGGTTCACGCCGCCGAACGTCGGTTCCAGCGAGGCGATGATGTCGCACAGCTTGTCTGGATCCATTTCATTGATTTCGATGTCGAAAACATCGATGCCGGCGAACTTTTTGAATAGCACCCCCTTGCCTTCCATCACAGGCTTCGCCGCCAGCGGGCCGATATTGCCCAGGCCGAGCACAGCCGTACCATTGGTAATCACTGCTACCAGGTTGCCGCGGGAAGTGTACTTGTAGGAATTAGCGGGATCGACAACGATCTCTTCGCAAGGGGCTGCTACGCCGGGGGAGTAGGCCAGCGCAAGGTCGCGCTGATTGGTGAGTTGCTTGGTGGGGGTGACGCTGATCTTACCGGGTTTGGGACATTCGTGATACTCAAGTGCGGCTTGTCGCAATTGCTGACGAATTTCCTCTTTCTTATCAGATGACGAGTCCATGCTGATGTGGCCTTCCTATTTGTCTATCGGAAAGGCCAAATTCTAGCAGAGCACTACTTCTAATTCCCTAGGTATTTTCACGAACTCCGGGCGAAAAACTATTGACTTAAAGGTTATAATAGATTTTTTATATGATCCTGCATTCCTTAAGATAGTAAACACATATTTAATGCATTCTTATCGCGAATATTGCATTAATAAAATAAGTTGTTTCATATAGTTCGTCTGGAAAACAACGGGGATTTCACCGCGTTGTTCTTGCTGGACACTAAGTGGCGCCGGGACTAGACTGACATCATTGCCTTATTAGAAAGGGACACGATGAGCTACCAGTTCTGGCACCGCTGCTTCCGTTTCTCCCGCGTCGTTTTCCCCCTGACTTTCATCCTCCTGCTGTTCGCGCAACAAGGCACCGATACGGCCGCCATGCTGGCCGCCACGTCCGTCGCGTCGGCCATGCTGTGGCATTACAGCGCCCGCCGTCAACGTCTGCCCAACGTCAACTACGCGCCGCTGCAACGGGACGACGAACACCATGCGTAACGCCCCTGTGGCGGGCGTCGCTTTCAGCGCCACCCTGGCCGCCATCCTTGCGCTGGCGGTGCTGCCACTGGCCGGCGCCGCGTTCGTGGCCGTGCTGGCGGTGGCGGTCGTGGCATTGTTGGTCACCGTCTGGGCGTTGACCCGGCGCGATCACGGCTATGGCCGCGGTGGCGGCGGTTATGCGGAAAACCGCGGCACCCAGGACGACGACATGCCGCCGTATTACGCCAGCACCTTGTTCGACAATACGTCGGGCAGTACCCCGTTCAGCCCGGACGACGGCCAGCGCAGTTGCCGCTTTGACGCTTCCTCCGACAGCTCAATCGGTTACAGCGACAGCGGCAGTTCCGGCAGCGATTGCGGCGGCAGTTCCAGCGACAGTGGCGGCGGCAGTAGCAGCGACTAGTACGGCACCTAAGCAGCGGCGGCGTTTCGGTACAATGCCGCCATGCTCTCCGAATTCGACCTCATCACAGAATATTTCAACCGCCCCCGCCCCGGCGCCGCCGTGCTCGGGATCGGCGACGATTGCGCATTGCTGGCGCCCACGCCCGGCATGCAGACGGCCATTTCGTCCGACATGCTGGTCGAAGGCCGCCATTTCTTTGCCGGCGAAGACCCGCAGCGCCTGGGCCACAAGTGCCTGGCCGTCAACCTGTCCGACCTGGCGGCCATGGGAGCGAAGCCGGTGGCCTTTACGTTGGCGCTGGCGCTGCCATCGGCCGACCGCGCGTGGCTGCAAGGCTTTTCGCAGGGCTTGTTTGCGCTGGCCGATGCCCACGGCTGCGAGCTGATCGGCGGCGATACCACCAAGGGTCCTTTAAATATCTGCATCACCATCTTTGGCGAAGTGACGCCGGGCCAGGCGCTGCGGCGCGATGCGGCGCAACCGGGCGACGATATCTGGATTTCCGGCGCATTGGGCGATGCGCGCCTGGCGCTGGCCGGCTATAACAACGAACTGGCCTTGTCGGCGCAAGAGCAGGATGCCGCCGGCGCCCGCATGCACCTGCCCACGCCGCGTGTGGCGCTGGGCATGCTGCTGGCGTCGCAGCGCCTGGCCCGCGCGGCGCTCGATATTTCCGATGGCCTGGTGGGCGACCTGGGCCACATACTGAAAAAATCCGGCGTGGGCGCCACGCTGGACGTCGATGCGCTGCCTTGCGGTCCCGTGCTGGCCACCAAGGACCTCGACCTGCGGCGGCGCTTCATGGCGGCGGGGGGCGACGATTACGAATTGTGCTTTACGGCGCCCGTGTCGTCGCGCGCGGCGATCATCGCGGCGGGCGCGCAGTGCGGCACCGCCGTGACACGCGTCGGTGTAATTGAAACGGCGCCCGGGTTGCGGCTGGTCGATGGCAATGGCGTGGCGCTGGCGTTGCGGCTGCAAGGATTTGACCACTTTGCCGGCACGGCGGCCTCGTAGAGTCCGCCCTACTCCAGCGCCGTATGATCCTGGTCCGGGTCGCCCGCGCGGCGCCCCATGCCATGCATCAGCCAGTAATGGTGGAACGCCAGCCGGATATTGTCGCGCAGCTGCGTGTCGTCCCACGGCTTGGTATAAAAACGGTAAATCGCGCCCCGGTTGATGGAGTCCAGCACGGCTTCCACGCCGGTATAGCCGGACAGGATGATGCGTATCGTGTCCGGATACATTTCCTTGACCTTGCTGAGGAATTCCGTGCCGCTCATGATCGGCATGCGCTGGTCGCACAGGATCACTTGCACCGGGTAGAGCGCCAGCAGCTCGAACCCTTCCGCCGGAGACACGGCGGTCAGGATGCGGTAGCCATCGCGCCGGAACAGCCGGTGCAGCGATGACAGCACGTTGACGTCGTCGTCGACGATCAGCAGGGTTTGCGGCGGTTCCGCCGACTGGTTCGGGTCCGGCGGCAAGCCTTTGCCTGCCGCCACCAGTTGCCCCAGTTCGTCGGCCGGCAGCGGGCGGCTGAAGAAGTAGCCCTGGATTTCATCGCAGCGGTTGCGCCGCAGGTATTCCAGCTGCGCGCGCGCCTCCACCCCTTCGGCAATCACGCGCAATTTCAGGCTGTGCGCCATGCTGATGATGGCCACGGCGATGGCGGCATCATTCGGGTTGGTGGTGATATCGCGCACGAATGCAATGTCGATTTTCAGCTTGTCGATGGGGAAGCGCTGCAGGTACGCGAGGCTGGAATAGCCGGTGCCGAAATCGTCGATCGCGCACTTGACGCCCAGTTCCTTCAGCCGCGTCAGCACGCCGATGGTGCGCTCCGCATTCGACATCAGCGCGGTTTCCGTCAATTCCAGTTCCAGCAACTCCGCCGGCACCTTGTGACGCTCCAGCGCAGCCCGGACTTCCTCTTCGAGGTCGCCTTCGATGAACTGGCGGCTCGACACATTGACCGCCACGTGCACCGGTCCCGTCATGGAACGGTTCCAGGCGGCGATCTGGCGGCAGGCGGCATCGATGATCCATGCGCCGGCGCGGATGATCAGGCCCGTGTCTTCCAGCACCGCCACGAACTCGGACGGATACACCAGCCCGACGCCGGGGCGCTGCCAGCGGATCAGCGCTTCCACGCCGCTGATGCGGCCCGTGTTCAGGTTGATCTTGGGCTGGTAATGCAGCACGAATTCTTCCTCGTCCAGCGCGCGGCGCAACGCCATTTCCAGGTCCAGCCGCGCCAGCACCTGCACATTCATGCCGGCCGTGAAGAAGCGGTAGCCGTCGCGGCCCGCCTGCTTGGCGCGCTCCATCGCGGTATCGGCATATTTGACGAGGGTTTCCGGATCCGTCGCATCGTCCGGATACATGGCAATGCCGATCGAAGCGGTCAGCGCGGCAGCATGGCCGTGCAGGTCGAACGGCGCGCGCAGCGCTTCGCGCACTTCATTGGCGACCGCCACGGCGTCCTGCTGGTCGCGCGTCATGGTCAGGATCAGCGCAAATTCGTCGCCGCCCAGCCGGCCCACGGTATCGCGGATCCGCACGCACTGCACCAGGCGGCTGCTGAACTGGCGCAGCAATTCGTCGCCCGCACCCGATCCCAGGGTATCGTTGACGCCCTTGAAGCGGTCCAGCGCGATGAACAGCACGACGATGCGCCACTCCTTGTCGTGCGCCAGTTCGATGGCTTCCTGCAGCGTCTGGAAAAACAGCGTGCGGTTCGGCAGCCCGGTCAAGGTGTCGTAATGCGCGAGGTGGCGTAGCCGTTCTTCCGCCAGGCGCCGCTCGGAAATATCGCGCGCCACGCAAATCAAGGTGCTGCTGCCGCCATCCTCCGTATGGATTTGCCAGTACAGTTCCACCGGCACCGCCGTCAAATCATGGCGCGTCAAGTCCTGTTCAAACAGCGCGGGCGCGCGCGCGCCTTCGCCTGCGGCATCCCGCGCCTGGTCACAACGCTGCGCAAGCTCGTCGCGCGTGCCCAGGCCGATGCGGGCCAGCACGGGGGCTGCGGCGGATATCGACGCGCCATCCGGCGCCAGCAACTGTTCGCGCCGGAAGCCCAGCATGCGGCAGGCGCCGTCATTGACGTCGACCAGCGCCAGCGTGGCCGAATCGATCAGGAATATCGCATCGGCCGTGGCGTCCATCGCGCTACGGAAGCGCTGCAAGTCCGCCGTACGTTCCCGGACGGTCTGTTCCAGCAGCGCGTTATAGTTTTTTGCCTGGCGGTGCATCAGCCGCACTTCCAGCATGCTGCGGATGCGCGTCAATACTTCGATCGGATCGAACGGCTTGCTGACGAAGTCGCGCGCTCCCGCTTCCAGCGCCGCCAGCTTGTGGTCCGGCTGCGCCGTCACCACCAGCACCGGCAGGTAGGCATCCGTTTCCAGTGGCTTCAACGCCTCCATCACGGCAAAGCCATCCATGCCGGGCATTTGCAAGTCCAGGATGATCAGGTCATAGCGGTGCTGTTCGTGCCACGGCGCCACCACGCGCGGGTCGGTGGTGGAACTGACGGCCGTGTAGCCCGATGAAGTCAGCAGGTATTCCAGCAACTGGACATTGACCGCCTGATCATCAACTATCAATATGCTGGCGTTCAAGATGTCCGCTGGCGTAATCATGTTCCGACCTTGGTTGCCTTTCTTTCCGCCAGGTGCGCGATCGTGCTGTTGATGGCGTCGGTAAATTCATCAATGTTGATGGGTTTGATGAGGTAACGGAAGAATCCTGCCGCAATTCCTTTTTCGACGTCGCGCGGCATGGCATTGGCGGTCAGCGCGATCACCGGGATGTGGCTGGTGCGGGGGTCGGCTTTCAGCAACTTCAGAGCATCGATGCCGTTCACACCCGGCAAATTGATATCCATGAGGATGATGTCCGGCTGGTGTACGCGCGCCAGCTCGATGCCCAGGTGGCCATCGGGCGCCGACACCAGGTGCAAGTCGGGACGGAAGCTGATGATTTCCTGGACCAGCTTCAGGTTGGCCGGGTTGTCCTCGACATACAGTAAGGTGGTGGGGCGCGACTGCGTGGGCGCGTCGGCCGGCATCGCGTCGGCAATCGCCTGGCCCGCATCGGGCAACAGGCGCAGCGGCTCGGCCGCCCGCAGTTCGATCCAGAACATGCTGCCCACGCCCTGGCTGCTGGATACGCCGATCACGCCGCCCATCAACTCGACCAGCCGCTTGGTCACCACCAGGCCGATGCCGGTGCCTTCTTCCGCCCCGGTTTCCTGGCCCAGCCGGTTAAACGGCTGGAACAGCTGGGCGATCTGTTCCGGCTTCAAGCCCATGCCCGTGTCCTGCACGGACAAACGCGCCATGTCGGGCGCCTGCATCGAACAGTCGACCACCACGGCGCCGCCTTCGCGGTTGTACTTGATGGCGTTCGACAAAAGGTTCAGCAGGATTTGCTTCAGGCGTGTGCGGTCGGCCGCCACATTGATTTCGCAGCGGGGCGGGAACAGCAGGCGGATGCCGCGGTTGCCCGCCAGCGGCGCCGTCATGGTCTGGCATTCCTGCAGGATCTCGCCCAGGTCGACCGGCTCCATCGACAACGCCACGGCGCCCGATTCGATCTTGGCCAGGTCGAGGATTTCATTGATCAGGGTAAGCAGGTGCCGGCCCGATTTCAAAATATGGTTGGCAAATTCCTTTTTCTGCGCCAGGGTCGACGGCAGCTTGTCCGACGTGAGGATTTGCGCGAAACCGAGGATGGCGTTCAGCGGCGTGCGCAATTCATGGCTCATCGACGACAGGAACGCGGACTTGGCCTGGTTGGCGCTCTTGGCTTCTTCCATCGCCATCGCCAGTTCGCCATTGATGGCTTCGAGCTGCAACGTGCGCTCATGCACGCGCTCTTCCAGCGCTTCGTTCAGGCGCATGATTTCATGCTGGGCCTGGGCCCGCTGTTCCGCTTCGCGCGCCAGTTCCAGGTTGGACGATTCCAGCTCCTTGGCCCGCGCTTCGATTTCGCTCAGCATGGTGTTGAACGACTCCACCAGTTGCGCCACCTCGTCTTCGCTGGTGGGGGCCGCGCGGCGCGAATAGTCGCCGGTGGCGATCACGTCGCGCGCCACGTCGCGGATATCGAGGATGGGACGGGTGATGATGAAGTCCGTGCGGCTCATGATCAGGTAAGCGATCGCCATCGCCGGCAACATCACCAGCAACGCGATGGTGGCGTAATCGCCGATGCGGCCCACCATTTCATATTCGGCCCGCAGGTACACGGTGCCCAATGTTTCGCCATTGTCGACGATGCGGCGGAACAGCGTCAGCTTGCCATCCTCATAGTGCACCCCCTCTTCCTGAACGCCGGTGGGAAAATGCTCGTCCTGGCCCGGCGCCACGTAGCTGGCGAACAGTTTGCCTTTGGCGTTGAAGATGGCGCCCGCATTGACTTTCGGCCGCAGGCGCAGCAGCGCCAGCGTTTCCTTGGCCAGGCGCTGGTCGTCAAACGCCAGCGCGGCGGTGGACATGTGGCCGATCAATTCCGCCTGCGTGGCCATGTCGGACGTCACGCTCTGGTGGTACGCCCGCAAGTCATAGACCACGATGGTGGCCAGCGACACCAGCAGCGCCACCAGCGTGGACAGCATCACCACGCCCAGCAATTTTTGCCGCAAAGAGCGCAATGCAATCATGACGCCCCCGGATGAACGCGGTAAGCGGCCGACAGCATGCGCGCGCTGATGCGGATGCGCGCCGTTGCGGCGGGCTTCAGCGCGACTTCAAAACGCAGGCGATCGTCGGCCACGACGAAATTGATGATGCTGCCGTGCGCATACGCTTCCTCCGTATCGGACACGGTCAGCAACGGCTGGTTGCGGCTGGCGTTCATCACGTCGGCCAGCGCGGTTTTGTCCAGGGCACCGAGAAACAGGATGTGCACGCTGCCGGGTGCTTCCCCCTTCTTCAGCTTGCGCACCACCAGCGGACGTCCATTGGCGGTATGTCCCGCCACGGTACGCTCCAGTTGTTCGGCCAGCGCATCGGCCGCCATGACGCCGATGACGACAGGGCTGTCCGGCCGCACGAAACTGCCTTCCGGCCATTCGACAAAGCCGGCAAATTTATACAGGTAAGCGGCCTTGATCTGGCGCTCGACGGGCGTGGGAGATTCTGCATAGGCAAACGCGGGCACGCATACCAGCGCCAGCAACAGGCGCCAACAATAAAACAGGTAACGCGGGGGCAAATATGCCATGGATGCTCGGCCCAGGAAAAGGCAATCGGAATGTGCCCGGCAATGACGTGCCGCATCGTCTATTGTATCGCTCTGTCAGAGTTGTGTGCATCTGATCAGAAAGCTCTGCACATACCAGAGAGCAACATCCGGCTTGCAACCTGCACGTATCAAGGGTGCAGGCTAGAATGAGCGCGGTCCCATCATCCAACATACAGGGAGAACGCAGTGAACAAGGCAACGGAAGCGCTGGCGATCAGCGTCGGCGCGGCGCTACAGCGCAAAGGCTGGATGCTGGCCACGGCGGAATCCTGCACGGGGGGCGGCGTGGCGCAGGCGGTCACGGACATCGCCGGATCGTCGGCCTGGTTCGACCGTGGTTTCGTCACTTATTCCAATGACGCGAAAGCCGCCATGCTGGGCGTCCCGCCCGGCCTGATCGCGCAGCATGGCGCGGTCAGCGAAGAAGTCGCGGCGGCGATGGCGGCCGGCGCGCAGGCCAACAGCGGCGCGCAGGCGGCGCTGTCGACCACCGGCATCGCCGGACCGGGGGGCGCGGTGCCGGGCAAGCCGGTCGGCACCGTGTGGTTTGGCTGGTCGGTCGGCGGCGTGGTGCAGACCGAACGCAGGGTGTTCGACGGCGACCGCCAGGCCGTGCGCGAACAGGCGGTCGCGCACGCGCTGCAGGGTTTGTTGCGCAGGCTGGCGTGACGGCGCGCCTTTGGCCTGCGCGCTGGGGCTGGCTGGCGGCGCTGTGGTGCGCGGCGTGGCCGGCGCGCGCCGTTGTCCATGACGAAGGTCCCGTACGCGCCACCGTGTTTGCGGCCGGCGACATTGCCGATTGCCGCTACAGCCGCCCGCCCTATTCCGGCGCCGCGCGGACCGCCGCGCTGATCAACGCGGGCCCGGCCGACGCCACCGTGCTGTCGCTGGGCGACCACGTGTATCCCGTCGCCACGCCGGCCGCGCTACGGGGATGCTATGACGCCACGTGGGGAGCGTTCCGCGAGCGCACGCGGCCCGTGCCGGGCAACCATGACTTTGCCGGGGGCCGGGCCGACGCGTATTACCAGTACTTCGGCGCGCAGGCCGGGCCGCCCCGGCGCGGCTATTACAGTTTCGAACTGGGCGGCTGGCGCCTGTATGCGCTGAACAG
Organism: Pseudoduganella rivuli; assembly: GCF_009674485.1. GTDB lineage: Bacteria > Pseudomonadota > Gammaproteobacteria > Burkholderiales > Burkholderiaceae_D > Rugamonas > Rugamonas rivuli_B. The sequence goes on from NZ_WKJJ01000010.1 coordinate 111,173, forward strand.
TCATTTGAAAGGCGCCGAGCACGCGGTGCAGTTACAGTGGCTGAAAGAGGAACTGGCGCAGCATCCGGCCCGCTGCACGCTGGCGTACTGGCACGTGCCGCTCCACAGTTCCGGCGGCCATGCGGCCGATACCCACATGCGCGACGCGTGGCGCTTGCTGCAGGCAGCGGGGGCGGAACTGGTGCTGTCCGGCCACGACCACGATTACGAACGCTTCGAACCAATGGATGCGGATGGCCGAATCGACTTGCCGCGCGGCCTGCGCCAGTTCGTGATCGGCACCGGCGGCGCCTACCTGACGCCCTTCCTGTGGCCGCAAACGGGCAGCGCCATGCGGCTCAACGCCAGCCATGGCGTGCTGAAGCTGGAATTGCTGGACGGCGGCTACCGCTGGCAGTTCCTGCCCGCCGACCCCGACGGCCCCGCCCCGGACTACCCCGGCCCGCCACAGCAAGACAGCGGCAGCGCCCGCTGCCATTGATGCTGCTTGCCGCGACATATCAAAGTCGATATCGTGCGCCCGACTGCAAGCTCATGCTAGGGCGCCTGCTTCTTGAGCCGATCGACAAACCATCGTCCGGCAGGGCCCGGGGGATGCGCCATCAAATGCACCGCATGCATGGAGAATCCCTGCCCGACATTGGGTTGCATTTCCAGCTCCAGGCGAACCAGCTTTCCGGTACGCAGGTCTTCTTCGACCATATGCAAGGGCATGTATCCCCATCCCAAGCCGGCCCGCAAAAACGCATGCTTAGCTCCCATATCGGCCAGCCGCCAGGTCTTAGCCGACATGACGCCGAAATTGCGCCCGGCAGTCAACGCCGACCGATCCGACAGGACCAGCTGCACGTATTCACCTGCAACTGAACGCAGTACGGGCCCTGGCATCGCCGCCAGCGCGTGGGTGGGAGCCACTACAGCGACCGCGGCGACGCTGACAAGGAATTCGGATGCGCATCCGGCAGGTATTTCGGGGAGAGAGCCGATGATCGCTACCCTGCAGTCGCCGGCCAACAGTGGCTGCAATACCGCCCCCAGCGCCTCGACATAAAGACGTAATGGCGTCGCCGGGAATGCCTGGTGAAATGCCTGGACCGCGGAGGTCAGCTCCGCGATCGGAAACATGACGTCCACCGCCACGGCCAGCTCAGGTTCCAACCCCTCCGACAGCGTGCGTGCCTTTGCTTTAAAGGCGTCCATGCCCGCCACGGCGAGCCGGGCTTGTTCAAGCAAGGCACGCCCGGCTTCCGTTAACCGGGGAAAGCGCCCCGTACGTTCAAACAGCGGGAACCCCACTTGTAGTTCCAGGTTCGCCAGCGTCGCACTGACGACGGATTGCGCTCGCCTCAACTTGCGCCCGGCTGCGGAAAAACTGCCCTCATCAGCTGCCGCGATAAACGTGCGCAACTGGTCCATCGACATGCCATCAAGCATCCATCGCCTCTTTGGATATATAGCATCTAATTATATAGGCTATTCGGATGGATCGCTAACCAATATGCTTCCTCCATCCACTCAAACATTGGAGCGAACATGAAACACATTGCAACTCAACGCCAGGTCGCCTACCGCAGCAAGGGAAACACGCGCGGCGGTGTAGTCCGGCTGGTTAGCCCTGGCGACATCGGACAACTGATCAAGCCTTTCGTCTTCCTGGATCTGTTTCATCTGGAAGCGGCCGGCGGCAAGATGGGCATGCACCCGCACTCCGGCATTGCCACCGTCACCGTCGTGATGGATGGCGCACTGGAATATCGCGAAACAACGGGTAACCAAGGCGAACTGCCGACCGGCGGTGTCGAATGGATGAGCGCTGGCGGCGGTGTCTGGCACGAAGGCGGGGCCGCACCAGGCAAGCACGTAACCGGTTTTCAACTTTGGCTTGCGTTGCCGGCAGAAGATGAAAACGGCCCGGCAAACAGCCAATATGTGGCGCCGGAACAAGTGCCAAGCTTCGGTCCGGCACGCGTGATTATCGGTCGCTACGGCGATGTGCGCAGTCCCATCCGTCCCCGTGCCCCCATCAACTACCTGCACGTCAAACTCCGCGACGGTGAGCGCTGGACTTACGAAACACCTGCAGGCCATGACGTTGCCTGGGCGGCGGTCGCCACGGGCGCTTTGCAAACCGCTGACAGCCTGGTGCAAAACGAAATTGCGATCTTCAACGAGGGCACTGGCGCCATCGACTTCATCGCAAAAGGGCCGACCGAGTTCGTTCTGGGTTCTGCGGCGAAGCATCCTCACGAATTAGTCACCGGCTACTACTCCGTCCATACCAGTGCCGCGGCACTCGCGCAGGGCGAACATGAAATCCGTCGTATCGGGGCTCAGCTCCGCGCAGCAAACCTGATGTAACCACAGCAGTCCCTAACTACTACCACTTGAAAGGAAACACCATGAAAACCGCAAACACCAGCATTGCCCCGGCCATTGGCCGCATCCTGCTGGCAACGATCTTTATTTTTAGCGGTATCGGCAAGCTACTCGCGCCTGCTGCGACCATCGGCTACATCGCTTCGTCCGGTCTGCCTGCCGCACCGTTAGCGCTTGCCGGCGCAATTGCACTTGAGCTGGGCGGTGGCTTGATGCTCGCCATCGGCATCCGAACCCGCCTGGTTGCAGCGCTGCTGGCAGCGTTCTCCATCGTCACGGGCCTGGCGTTCCATCACGCGATCGGCGACCAGAACCAGCTGATTCACCTGCTGAAAAACATCGCAATGGCGGGCGGTCTGCTGCAAGTCGTGGCCTTCGGCGCCGGCGCCTTCAGCTTCGACAACCGCGCCCGTCCTGTCGCAAACGGCAAGCTGGCGTAACTCGCACAACCCTCATAAGGAGAGCAACATGAAAACGAATACCGTAGGCATCATCGGCGCCGGCGCGATCGGCCAGGCATTTGCGCAGCAACTGGTCAAAGCAGGCATCAATGTCATTCTCAGCAATAGCCGCGGCCCTGAAACGCTGGCGCCGGTAGTCGACAGCCTGGGAAGCAAAGCCACCGCCGGCACGGTACAGCAGGCAGCGCAAGCCGACATTGTATTTGTCAGCACCAACTGGTCCCGCACCCAGGACGCACTCAAGGACATTCCATGGGATAACCGCATCTTGATCGACGCGACCAATCCCGTGCTTTTGCCGGGCTACAAACTGGCCGAGTTGGGTGGCAAAAATTCCAGCCAGGTTCTCAGCACCTGGGCGCCCGGTGCGCGTGTGGTCAAGGCCTTCAACACCCTTCTCGCCGCAGTCCTGGCACAGGATCCCGCGCAATCCGGCGGGCGGCGCGTCGTCTTCGTCTCAGGCGACGACGCCGATGCAAAGGCCGAGGTGATCGCATTGACAGACTTGCTGGGCTTTGCCAGCATCGATCTGGGCAGCCTGGAAGTTGGAGGCTATTTGCAACAGTTCCCAGGCGGCCCGCTGCCAGCGGTTAATCTCGTCAAGCTAGGATGATCTGAAGTGCAGACCGGGCTCGAAGCCCGGTCTTTTTTTACTTGATGCACATCGCATCAATATCGCGGAATGCCAGTGCACGCCTGATCTTATTTTAGGGTAACATATGAATACCTATTCACATGTTGAATTTATGACAGCCTCCCCTGTTTCCGATGCCTCGGTGGCGCAATTGGCGGATTTGTTTCATTTGCTGGGCGACCCGACCCGCTTGCGCATCGTGCTGGCGTGCCTGAAGGAGCCGATTGCCGTGGGCGATATTGCCGCGTCGCTGCAATTGTCCGGCTCGCTGGTGTCGCACCACTTGCGCCTGCTGCGCGCGGCGCGCATCGTCAAATCGGAACGCCAGGGCAAGCAAGTCTTTTATTCCGCCGCCGATGCGCACATCAGCGGCGTCCTCCACGATATGCTCGAACACATCGCCGAACCGGACTGACACCATGGGCCACGACCACCACCACGCACACAGCCACGACCATGGCCACGATCACAGCCATGACCACAAAGGCTGCGGCCACGACCATGGACACCACCACGGGCACGGACATCATCACCATCACCACGGCGATCCGAACAGCCAGGGCCGCGCCTTCGCGATCGCCATTGCGCTGAACGCCATCTTTGTCGCGGTGGAGTTCACCTATGGCTTCCTGGCCAATTCCACCGCACTGATGGCCGATGCGGGCCACAACCTGTCCGACGTGCTGGGGCTGGCGCTAGCGTGGGGCGCGGCCATCCTCGGCAGGCTGGCCCCGAATGCACGCTATACCTATGGCTTGCGCAGCAGTTCCATGCTGGCGGCGCTGTTCAACGCCATGCTGCTGATGGCCGCATGCGGCGCCATCATGTGGGAAGCCGTGCTGCAATTGATGCATCCGACACCGGTGGCGGGCGCCACCGTGTCCGTGGTGGCCGCGATCGGCATTGCCGTCAATGGGTTCTCCGCGTGGCTGTTCATGTCCGGCAGCAAGGACGATATCAATATCCGCGGCGCTTACCTGCACCTGGCGGCGGATGCGGCGATTTCACTGGGCGTGCTGTTGTCCGGCCTGGCCGTGATGGCGACCGGCTGGACATGGCTGGACCCGGCCGTCAGCCTGGCCATCGTCGCCATCATCATGGTGAGCACGTGGTCGCTGCTGAAAGAGTCGCTGAAGATGGTGATGGCAGCCGTGCCGGACTCCGTCGATGCGGGCGCCATCGAGCAATTCCTGCGCGAACGGGATGGGGTGCAAGAGGTCCATGATTTGCACATCTGGGCCATGAGTACGACGGAAACCGCACTCACGGCCCACCTGGTGATGCCTGGCGGTTATCCGGGCGACCAGGCCATCGATGACATTACAGCGCGGCTGAAGGCGGAATTCTCCATCCATCACTGCACGTTACAGGTGGAACAGGGCACGACCGACCACGCGTGCTGCCTGCAGACACATCACGCTCATTAACCGGGCGGGTCAGCCAGGCCCGCATACAGCGCCGTGCTCAGGTAACGCTCGCCAAACGACGGGATGATCGTCACGATCAGCTTGCCTGCGTTTTCCGGGCGCCGGGCCACCTGCATGGCGGCCCACAGCGCGGCGCCGGATGAAATCCCCACCATCAGCCCTTCCAGCGACGCGGCCAGGCGCGCGGTTTCAAACGCGTCGTCGTTTTTCACGCAAATCACTTCGTCATAGACGCGCGTATTCAGCACCGCCGGCACAAAGCCGGCGCCGATGCCCTGGATCGGGTGTGGCCCCTTGGTCCCTTTCGACAGCATGGGCGACGCTTCCGGTTCCACGGCGATGCACTGGAATTCCGGCTTGCGCGCCTTGATGACTTCCCCCACGCCGGTAATCGTCCCACCCGTGCCGACACCGGCCACGAGGATGTCGGCGCGGCCTTCGGTATCGCGCCAGATTTCCTCGGCCGTCGTGCGGCGGTGCACGTCCGGATTGGCCGGGTTGTTAAACTGTTGCAGCATCAGGTAGCGCGGATCCGCTTCCGCCAGTTCTTCCGCCTTGCGGATCGCCCCCAGCATGCCTTCGCTGCCCGGCGTCAAAATCAGCTGGGCGCCATACGCGCGCAGCAGCATGCGCCGTTCGCGGCTCATGGTGTCCGGCATCACCAGCGTGCAGCGGTAGCCGCGCGCGGCGCACACCATGGCCAGCGCAATCCCGGTATTGCCGCTGGTGGGTTCGATGATGACGGAATCGGGACGAATTTGTCCGGCGGCCTCCGCCGCTTCGATCATGGACAAGCCGATGCGGTCCTTGACACTGTGGGCGGGGCTGTAGAATTCGAGCTTGGCCAGGATTTGCGCGGGGGCGCCGGCGGCCAACCGGTTGATGCGAACGAGCGGCGTATTGCCGATCAGTTCAGTGACGTCGTTGGCTATTTTCATAGACGGACTCCTAACGGGTGGCAGGAGTCCCTAGTCTACGCTTGTTTATCTACAATTGTTTATTTGACTTGAACCAGTTCAACGTCGAAGATCAGCGCGGAATTGGCGGGAATGTCGTTGCCCATCGCGCGCGAGCCGTACGCCAGTTCGGCGGGAATGATCAGCGTACGCTTGCCGCCCACCTTCATGCCCTGCACGCCCTGGTCCCAGCCCTTGATGACCATGCCCCGGCCCACGGTGAATTCCAGCGGTTCGCGGCCCACCGACGAATCGAACTTCTTGCCGCGTTGGTTCTTGGCCAGCGGACGGTACAGCCAGCCCGTGTAATTCACGCGCACGGTGCTGCCCGCCATGGCTTCCTTGCCGGTCCCGACTTTATGGTCCGTGATGATCAACTGGTCCGCCGCCGGGCCTGGCTGGGCGGAACCGGCCACGACGGGCGCATTGGCGGCTGCCGGCGCGGCTTCGGCCTGGGCCACGGGTTGCTCGGTCGGGGTTTGTGGCGCCTGGGCAAAAGCCTGGGTAGCGGCTGCCGCAGCGAAAACGAATGCAAACAAACTACGGGTCATAATGTCAGCGTTCCTTCAAATTAGGGTACATAAGGTGCGCGAATGATATCAAATGACTCACCCGCTGCCGTCAAACGCAAGCTTTTTTTCGCATTGTGGCCCGATCCTGCCACACGTGCCGCCCTGGCCTCGCTATTGCCGCTGGTGCAGGGCCGCCACATCCCGCCGGCCAAGCTGCACCTGACGCTGGCCTTCCTGGGCCAGCAGGAGGAATCGCGCCTGCCCATCCTGCTGGAGATCCTGCGGTGCTTGCCGGTGCCCGCCATGCGCCTGCAAATCGACTGCCTCGGTTATTTCGCCCGGCCCCATATTGCCTGGGCCGGCATGGCGCAGCCGCCGGAGGCGCTGCTGGACATGCAGGCGCAATTGATGGCGGCATTGACGGCGGCCGGCTTCGATCCGGCCACCCACGGCGCGTTCAAGCCCCACATCACGCTGGCGCGCGAGGCAAAGCAGGCGCCGGCGGAGACGGCTTTTGCGCCCGTATCGTGGAACGTGGCGCAAGTGGCGCTGGTGGAATCGGTCATGGCGACCGGCGACTATGTGCCGATCGCCTTCAATCCGTAGGAATCGTCGGGCCGCCCTGCCCGGTTTCAGCCGGTGGCGCCTGCGGCACCGCAGCCGGCGGCGCCACCTGCGCCGCCAGCTTGCGCAGCAAATGCCCGGCCGCCACCATGCCGAACGTGGCCGTCACCACCATCGATGAACCGAAGCCCGCGCAATTGAGTCCCGTGATGCCCGCGCCACGGTCATCGCCGTCGACCGAGCACACTTCGCCCGTCTCGGGATATTGCAGCGGCTCCATGGAAAACACGGCATCCACGTTGAACTTGTTTTTCATGCCGCGCGGGAACCCGTAATCGCTGCGCAAGCGGCGGCGCACTTTCTTCAGCAGCGGTTCCTGCTCCGTCTTGGACAAATCGCGCACTTCGATCTTGGTCGGATCGGTCTGGCCGCCCGCGCTGCCGATGATAATCAGCGGGATTTCTTTCTGGCGGCAATATGCGATCAGCGCCGTCTTGGCCTTGGCGCTGTCGATCGCATCGATCACGTAATCGTAGTTGTGCGCACCGATCATCTCGTCGAGGTTGTCCGGCGTGACGAAATCCTCGACTTGCGTGACACGGCAATACGGGTTGATTTGCGTAATGCGCTCGGCCAGCGCATGGATTTTCGCCTGGCCGATGGTGCCGGTCAGCGCCTGGATCTGGCGGTTGATATTCGATTCGGCCACGTTATCGAGGTCGATCAAGGTCAGGCGGCCGATGGCGCTGCGCGCCAGCGCTTCCACGATCCACGACCCGACGCCGCCGACGCCCACCACGCACACATGGGCGTCGCGGAAACGTTGCAGGGCCGCCTGGCCATACAGGCGGCCTATCCCGCCAAAACGGCGGTCGAAATCAATGTCTTCTGGGTTGGTTAATGCGTTCATCCCGACATTTTAACGGACGCATGCATGGACTATCTTTTAGAATCCGTTTATTACTGTTCCTTGCCATCCACTGCCACGCGAACCACACCACCATGACCACACCCTTGTTCGATACCGCCCCCGATTTCAGCCAGCCCATCGCCGTGCTCAAGCACTGCCACGACCGCATCCGCAAGCAGCTGGCGACCCTGCAAAAGCTGCTGGCGCACCTGCCCGCCCATGGCGCCGATACCGAAGCCCGCCAGGCGGCCCAGGCCGTGCTGAAGTATTTCAGCAACGCGGCGCACCTGCACCACATGGATGAAGAAGAAAACCTGTTACCGATGCTGCAAGCCACCGCGCAAGGCGGCGACGCCACGCTGCTGCACGAACTGGCGCCGCGCATCCTTGCTCAGCACCAGCAAATGGATGGCGATTGGCTTACAATAAAAGCACAGCTTGACAAAATTGCCACAGGAACAGACAGCGCATTGTCCGAAGCGGACGTGCGGCAATTTGTCGATGCCTATACGGCGCACATGGAAGTGGAAGAACAAAACATTGCGCCAATGGCGAAACGCTTGTTCAGCGCGGAACAAATGCGCATCCTGGGCGACGCCATGCAACGGCGGCGCGGCATCCAGCCGGCAACGGCGGTGGGCGGCGTCGATATCGCGGACTTGCGCCTCGATTACGGCCGCGCCAGTCTCGATGAAAGCGACGTGCTGGACCACCCGGTGGACCAGTTCGCCAAGTGGTTCGATGAAGCAATGAAGGCGGAAGTATTCGAAGCCAATACGATGAGCGTGGCAACGGTGGGCCACAACGGCAAACCCAGTTCGCGCATCGTGCTGATCAAGCAATACGATCACCGGGGCTTCACGTGGTACACCAATTACGACAGCCAGAAGGGTCGGCAACTGGCGGAAAACCCGAACGCGGCGCTGCTGTTTTTCTGGCGCGAGCTGGAACGCCAGGTGCGCATCGAAGGTCGCGTGGAAAAAACATCGACAGAGGACAGCGACAAGTATTTCTACAGCCGTCCCGTCAAAAGCCAGCTGGCGGCGGTCGCTTCGCAGCAAAGCGAACCGATTGCCAGCCGGGCGCAAATGGAGACGAATTTCGCGGCCGTGGAAGCGGCCAGCGGCGATCATCCGCAACGTCCGCCTCATTGGGGTGGCTACCGGCTGATCCCGGAGCGCGTGGAATTCTGGCAAGGCCGCGCCTCCCGCTTCCATGACCGCATCGTATTCACGTTGCAGCCGGACGGCAGCTGGACCAAGCAGCGGATTCAACCCTGATCCGCGCCAGCCCTTCCGGCGCCATGACGGAGGGGTGCCGTGTTCTTGCAATCCGTATTTCAATCCCGCATCCAGGCCTGGATGGCGCAAGTGCGGCGGCAAATGGCGCTGCCGCTGCGCATCGAATTGTGGAATGGCCAGCAACTGGATTTTTCCACCGAGGCGCCGCGCGTGACGATCCGCGTGCCGCAGCCATCGGCTGCCCGCTACCTGCTGACGCCGTCGCTGGCCAATCTGGGTTCCGCTTACGTGGAAGGCGCCATCGAAGTGCGGGGCGCGGCGCGCGACATGATTGCCGTCGTCAACGCGCTGGCCCGCACCACCCTGGCGCAGCCGGGCCGCGCCGCCAGCGTGGTGCGCAATTTCGTCCACAGCAAAACCCGCGATGCGGAAGCGATCCGCTACCACTACGACGTCTCCAACGAGTTTTACGCGCAATTCCTCGATCCCGCCATGGTGTACTCGTGCGCTTATTTCGAACGGGGCGATGAAGACCTGGCCACTGCGCAACAGCAGAAAATCGACCATATCCTCACCAAGATCCGCCTGCGGCCGGGCCAGACCCTGCTCGACATCGGCTGTGGCTGGGGCGCGCTGGCGATCCGCGCGGCGCAGCAGTATGGTGCGCGCTGCGTCGGCATCACGCTGTCGGAAAACCAGTATGCGCTGGCGCGGCAGCGGGTCGAACAGGCGGGGCTGGCGCACCTGGTGGAAATCCGCCTGCAGGATTACCGCGACGTGCGCGGCACGTTCGACCGCATCACCAGCGTCGGCATGTTTGAACATGTCGGCAAACGCCATTTGGCGGAATATTTCTCCGCCATGGCGCACCTGCTGGCCGAAGATGGCGTGGCCATGAACCACGGCATCACCAGCACGGACCACGACAACCGCGAAACGCCGTACGGCGGCGGCGAATTCATCGACAAATACGTGTTCCCGCAAGGTGAACTGGTGCACGTGGGCGAAGTATTGAAGGCCATGCAGCAGGGCGGGCTGGAAGCGTACGACATGGAAAACCTGCGCCGCCATTACGCCCGCACCTGTGCGATCTGGACCGACAATGCGGAAGCGCACGCGGACCGCATGCGCGCGCTGGGCGGCGACAAGCGCTACCGCATCTGGCACGTGTACCTGGCGGGATGCAGCTATGCGTTCGACCAGGACTGGATCAGCCTGTACCAGATCGTCTGCGGCAAGGCGGGACGGCATCCACAGGCGTTGCCGTGGTCGCGGCGGTACATGTATCAGCAGGCGTCCAGCCTGGACGAGAGTTCGCGGTAAACTTCCGCCAGCGCCAGTTCCAGCACATCGCTGCCCTCGCTGCCCGACGACAGCCGCTCGGCCGCCGCGATCGCCCGCTGCGCGCCGAAGTTCACCAGCACGCCTTTCAGGCTATGGATGGCGCGGGACGAGCGCTCATGCTCGCCCGCCGCCCGCGCATCGAGCACGTCGCGCCACAGTTGCGGGCCATCCTGCACGAACAGTGCAGCCAGTTCACGCAGTAAATCCTCGTCCCCGTCCAGCCGCAGCAGCGCAGCCTCCCAGTCCAGCACCGGCGCAGCCGGCTGCGCCACATACGGCGCCAGCGCCTGCCGCAAGCGGGCCAGGTCGATGGGTTTCGACAGGTAATCGTCCATGCCCGCTTCCAGGCAATGTTCGCGGTCGCCCGCCATGGCGCGCGCCGTCATGGCAATGATGGGAACGTGGCGCTTGCCGCCATGTTCCCACTGGCGGATATGGCGCGTGGCCGCCAGGCCGTCCAGCACCGGCATTTGCACATCCATCAGCACCACGTCATAGGCGGTACGGGTCGCCTCTTCCAGCGCGGCGACGCCGTTGTCGACCAGCGTGGCGCGGTGGCCCAGCTTTTCCAGCAGGCGCAGTGCGAGTCGCTGGTTGACCGGATTGTCTTCCGCCAGCAGCACGCGCAGGCTGCCGGGCGGCGCGGGTGTGTCCGCCTGCGCGCCGCCCGGCCCCGTCCCCCCCGCCGGCGCAGGCTGGCCCGCCACGTCGCCGCCCACGGCGGAATCCAGGTCGGCCGCCTGTACGCTGGCGGCTCGCAGCGGCGCCACCACCGCCAGGCCCGTATGCCGCAACGGCACCGTGAACGAAAACCGGCTGCGCCGGCCCGGCTCGCTGCTGACGTGCAATTCCCCGTGCATCAGGATCACCAGGCGGCGGCATATCGTCAGTCCCAGCCCGGTGCCGCCAAACTGGCGCGTGGTGGAGCCATCGACTTGTGCGAACGGTTCAAAGATCAATTGCTGCTTGGCCAACGGGATGCCGATGCCGGTGTCGCTCACCGTAAAACAGATGGCGCACTGTTCATCGCCATCCTGTTCCAGCGCCAACGCCACTTCGACATGGCCGCTGGCCGTGAACTTGATGGCGTTGCCGATCAAATTGATCAACACCTGGCGCAGCCGTCCCGGGTCGCCCCGCACATTGCGCGGCAGCGACGCGGGCAGCACGCAGCGCAGCTCCAGCCCTTTCTGGCGCGCCCGCAGCGCCATCACGCGCACCGCGTCGTCGACCATTTGCCGCAACTCGAACGGCACTTCCTCGATATCGAGCTTGCCCGCCTCCACCTTGGAAAAATCCAGGATGCCATCCACGATATTCATCAGCGCTTCGGCCGACGCCTTCACCAGCGCCAGGTCGGCGCGCTGCTCCGGGCTCAGGTCCGACTCCAGCACCAGCTCCGTCATGCCGATGATGCCATTCATCGGCGTGCGGATTTCGTGACTCATGTTGGCCAGGAATTCGCTTTTCGCGCGGCTGGCCGCCTCCGCGGACTCCACGGCGCGCTGCATCGCTTCGCGCGCGGCGCGCTGTTCGCTGATGTCGATGAAATAGCCCAGCATGTATTCATTGCCGCCGCTGCTGATGACACTGCGCGACACCATCACGTCGCGCGGCGGGTCAAAGCCCATCAGGCGCCGTTCGCTGTGCACGATCTGGCCCTGCCACGCCAGCGCATCTTCGCGCCGCGTCGCTTCGGCCCAGCGCGGCGAAGCGATATGTTCGATGGTGCGGCCCAGGATTTCCTCGCGCGTACGCTGCGTGTACTCCTCGAAGCGCTTGTTGAAGCGCAGGTAGTGGCCGGCGCGGTCCTTGAGGAAAATCGGGATCGGCAACTGGTCGAGGATTTGTTCCGTTAATTGCTGGTTATGCACGGCATCGTCTTCGCGGTGCAACTGCAAGTCCTGCAGCAAGGCGGCCAGGCGGCGCGCTTCTTCGCGGCCGCTGCGCGTGCCCAGCCCGTGGCGCGCCGCTTCCTGGTGCAGCAACAGGTTTTCCGCGCGCACCAGCGCCAGCTCCGCCTCCACTTCGCGCAGCCGCGGTTCCAGTCCGGGATCGGCCCGCTCGCCCTCCTGCAACAGCGCCACCAGGCCGTTCGCCAGCGACGTTTCGCCGATGGCCCGCAGCGACGCCAGGCGGTGCGCCATTTCTTCGTCATTGACGGCGCCCAGCGCGCGCCGTATCAGTTTCAGCAGGCGGAAATACTGCATGTCAGGCGCCGCCGGCGGCGTGTTCAGGATCTTCGTAGCGGGCGCGGATCGCCTGCACATCGTCCCAGCGCGCCAGCAAGGCTTCCACGCAGCGGGGATCGAAGTGGCTGCCGCTGTTGTCGAGCAGGTACTGGCGCGCCGCCTCCATGGTCCATGGGCGCTTGTACGGGCGGCGGCTGGTCAGCGCATCGAATACGTCGGCCACGGCGACGATGCGGCCCGCCAGTGGAATCGCGTCGCCCTGCAAGCGGTGCGGATAGCCGGCGCCGTCGTAGCGCTCGTGGTGCGTCAGCGCGATGGCGGCGGCCAGTTGCAGCATGCGCGCCTGGCTGCTTTTCAGGATGTCATAGCCGATTTGCGCGTGCTGGCGCATGACCGCCATTTCCTCGTCATTCAGGCGGCCCGGCTTCAGCAGGATCTGGTCGGGCGTGCCGACCTTGCCCACGTCGTGCATGGGCGCGGCATTGAAGATGTCTTCCTGCTCTTGCGGCGGCAATCCCAGCTGGTCGGCGATCAGGCGCGAATAATGGGCCATGCGCAGGATGTGGGCGCCCGTTTCCGGGTCGCGGTATTCCGATGCGCGCGCCAGCAGCATGATGGTTTCCTGTTCGCGGTCGCGCAATTCCACCGTGGCCTTGGCCACTTCGTCGGCCAGCCAGCTGGCGCGGTGCTGCAAGCCCACCGTGGCGCGCCGCAATTGCAGCATGTTGCGGGTGCGGGCCAGGAATTCGACCTTGTCGATCGGCTTGATCAGGAAATCGCTGGCGCCGTTTTCCAGCGCCCGGTGCCGCACTTCGACATCCATGCTGGCCGTCACCATCAGCACGGGCGGACGTTCGCGCGGATCCCCCTGCAAGCGGGCGATCAATTCCAGCCCGTTCATATCGGGCATCATGTAATCGATGATCAGCAAATCCCACGGGTGGCTGTTGCACCATTCCAGCGCCGGCTGCGCGGCCTGGAATGTCACGGTCTGCACGTCATCGAGCTTGCCGATCAGACGCGACATCAAAACCAGGTTGATGTGCGTGTCGTCGACGATTACGACGTTCATGTGTGGTTATTTGAGCCGGCTGCTGTGCATCTTACGGAACTTGGCGACTTTCGGCTCCACCACGAAAGCGCAATAACCCTGCAGCGGGTGCTGGGCAAAGTAATTCTGGTGATAGTCTTCCGCGCGGTAATACGGCTGCGGCGCCGACAATTCCGTGACGATCGGGGCATCCCACACCGCCGCCATTTCCGCCATCACCTGGCGCGCCGTGGCTTCCTGTTCCGGCGACTGGTAATAAATGACGGAGCGGTACTGGGTGCCGACATCGTTGCCCTGGCGGTTCAGGGTGGTGGGATCGTGGATCGTAAAGAAGATTTCCAGGATGTCGCGGTAGGTGATGACGGCCGGATCGAAGGCCAGTTTCACCACTTCGGCGTGGCCGGTGCCGCCGGTGCAAACCTGTTCATACGTGGGATTTGCCTGCTGCCCGCCCGTATAACCCGATTCCACGGCTGTGACGCCCCGCACCTCCAGGTATACCGCCTCAATACACCAAAAGCAGCCGCCCCCAAGGACAGCGGTTTCCGTGGTCATACAGCCCCCTGTGCAGAGATCACTTTCATAAAGGCTACTGTAACGCAAATGGGGCCAGACTGCATCCCTGCGTTCTTTGGCATAATGGCGGAAAGATACAGGCATTCCTATGAATATAAGCTCCCCCCGCGCCGAGTCGCGCGAATTCGATTCCCTGCATTTCCGGCAGGCGCTGTCGCAATTCGCCACCGGCGTCACAGTCATCACCACGCGCCTCGAAGACGGCAGTTTTCGCGGCTTGACGGCCAGTTCCTTCAATTCCGTATCGCTGGACCCGCCGCTGGTGCTGTGGAGCCTGGGAACGTCCGCCAACAGCCTGCCGATTTTCAGCGGCAATTCGCATTACGTCATCAATGTACTGAATGCGGAACAGGCTCACCTGGCGAAGCTGTTTTCGCGCCGCTCGGACGACCCGTGGGATGGCGTGGAATTTGAATTGTCGCGCACCGGCATGCCGATCCTGAAGGACGCCATCGCGTGGTTCGAATGCCACAACCGCAGCCGCTACCCGGAAGGCGACCACGTGATCTTTGTCGGCGAAGTCGAAGATTGCGCTTTTACGCCCCAATCCCCCCTCATCTTCCATGGCGGACAGTTCGGCAAGCTGAAATAGCCGGGCCGGCGTGTCAAAAACGGAAATTGGTGTCGCCATTTCAAAAGCAGCGCACCAGGCACCGTTCTAGAATGGCGGGATCATCCACCATAACGAGAGACCACTACGATGAGCCAAGCCCGCGCGCAATTCCACTGGGATGATCCCCTGTTGTTGAATAGCCAGCTGAGCGACGACGAGCGCATGGTGCGCGACGCCGCCGCGGCGTATTGCCAGGACAAACTGGCGCCCCGCATCCTGGAAGCCTTCCGCCACGAGCGCATGGATACCAGTATCTTCCGCGAAATGGGCGAACTGGGCCTGCTGGGCCCGACGATTCCGGAACAATATGGCGGTCCCGGCCTGAACTATGTCAGCTATGGCCTGATCGCGCGCGAAGTGGAGCGCGTCGATTCCGGCTACCGCTCGATGATGAGCGTGCAATCGTCGCTGGTCATGGTGCCGATCCATGAATTCGGCACGGAAGCGCAAAAACAGAAATACCTGCCGAAACTGGCCACCGGCGAATGGATCGGCTGCTTCGGCCTGACCGAACCCAACCACGGTTCCGACCCGGGTTCGATGGTGACCCGCGCCCGCAAGGTGGCGGGCGGCTACGAGCTGACCGGCTCGAAAATGTGGATCACCAATTCCCCGGTGGCGGACGTGTTCGTCGTGTGGGCCAAGGATGACGAAGGCGCGATCCGCGGCTTTATCCTGGATAAAGGCATGAAAGGCTTGAGCGCCCCTGCCATCCACGGCAAATTCGGCCTGCGCGCCTCGGTCACGGGCGAAATCGTCATGGATAGCGTGTTCTGCCCTGAAGAAAACGCATTCCCGGACGTGCGCGGCCTGAAAGGCCCGTTCACCTGCCTGAACTCGGCCCGCTACGGCATCGCGTGGGGCGCCATCGGTGCCGCCGAAGATTGCTGGCACACGGCGCGCCAGTACACGCTGGACCGCAGCCAGTTCGGCCGTCCGCTGGCCGCCAACCAGTTGGTGCAAAAGAAACTGGCCGACATGCAGACGGAAATCACGCTGGCACTGCAAGGCTGCCTGCGCCTGGGCCGCATGAAGGATGAAGGCACGGCTGCCGTGGAAATCACGTCGATCATGAAGCGCAATTCCTGCGGCAAGTCGCTGGACATCGCCCGCACTGCCCGCGATATGCTGGGTGGCAACGGCATCTCCGACGAATTCGGCATCGTGCGCCACATGGTGAACCTGGAAGTGGTCAACACGTACGAAGGCACGCACGACATCCACGCCCTGATCCTGGGCCGCGCCATCACGGGCATCCAGGCCTTCCAGTAATCCCGGACGCCTGAAATAAAACGCCGCAAGGGGCAACCCTGCGGCGTTTTTTCTACAGCAAAATCTACTCGACATTTCGGGGCCTGGCCCCAAAAGCACTATCGTTCTTGTTTCCGGTCCCGTCAAACCCGGGACCGGGATGGCTTATCACTTCCAGTTGAAGTGGTGGCCGATCGAGATGGCGACGGCGGTCGGGTCCAGGGCGGCAACCTGGGTCTGGCCCGTCGAATAGCTGACCGAGGTCTTCAGCTTGGTCTTGATCACGCACACGTCAACGAACCAGTCTTGTTTGAACGAAACGGTCGTGCCCAGCTTGTAGCTGAGCGCCACTTTGTCTTTCATCGCGAACGTGACGGGTTTGCCACCCGGGTCCAATACTGCCGTCAACTGGCCGGACCCCGTTTCATTGCGGAACATCGCATAGGTAATGCCCAGCCCCGCGTAAGGGCGGATCATGCTGTTCGGCTGGAATAAATGGTAGTTGATGAACGCCGTCGGCGGCAGCACTTCCGAGGTCGCCATCTTGCCCGCGCCTTCCAGTGCGCCGTCGCCATAAATCTTGTGCTTGTACGGCACGCCCAGATCCAGTTCGGCCGAAATGTTATCGGTCAGCATGCGGCTGAAGGTGACGATAGGCTGCATGTCGTCGCCAATATCGGCCTTACTGTTTGGCAATGCCGGTGCCGTGACAGCCCCACTCTTTACATCCGGCATGAGGTTGTTCAAGCCAACCTTGACCGTCCACTGGCCAGCCGACTGCGCCGATGCAGCGGACGCGGCGCCCAGCGCCGCAGCCAGCGCCAGTAATTTCACTGCGCTATTGATTTGTTTTTTCATTGTGTCTCCAGTATCCGATTGGTGCCGCGCGGCTTACAGCCAGCCCTTGACGATCATTTTTTCCGAAACGAAGCGCGCCAGCAGCCAGTAGTTAAACGGCGTCGGCAACGTCTCATCCGCGAAGGAATAGCGGCCCACATCGCCTGGTTTCAGGTTGTTGAGGTTGCAGGTCAGCGCAATGCCCAGCGGGTTTTTCGCCGGGCTCAGATCGCATGCCGTGTCCTTGACGTTGGTCAAGCCGTATGGCGCAGGATTGGTGGACTGATCGCGGCTGGACGTGAAGACGTCGACCAGCAATACCGTGTCGATACCCGACAAGCCTTTATCCAGTTCGTCATTGAACGCTTTGACCATGGCCACGATCAACGCCTGGTTGGCGCTGGACTGCGCCAGGCCCGATGGCGTGGTGGAGACGTCCGGCAAGTTATTCACGGCCACATATTTGGCGCCGTTCGACAACAATTGGTTCTTGACGATGGCAACCAGTTCCTTGGCAGCGGTGGCCATGGCCACCACTTGCTCCGCCGAATGCGCGGCAGCGTAATCGTTACCCGCCTTGGTGCCGGCCGCCGTCGCGTCGGCCTGGGCCTTGACCACCATCGGGCCATACACGGCCGGCGACGCCACCGCGGTATTGCCCGCCTTGACGGCTGCCGTTACCGCCGCAGCCACCACCGATGCGTCGGTCTTGCCGGGATTGGCCGACTCCGCCGCCATCGCCAGGCCGATCGCTTGCGCCGCCGTTTGCGGGTTGGTGGTGCCGGCAGCCAGTTGGCTGATCAGGCTGTTGGCAAAGGCGGTGGTGCCGGCCGAAGTGCCCGCGGCCGTTGCGGCAGCCGACAGTGCGCCCAGGTTAAACACCAGGTCACTGGCGCCCGCCATCACGAAGACGATTTCATCCCCCTTGAATTTGCCGCCAACGGCAGCCAGGTGGTTTTTCACTTGCTGGGCAACGGGCACCGTCAGCAAGCCCAGTGCGCTGCCTGTCAATTTATTGCCGGGGCCGACCGGATTGGAGACACGGGCGCCGCCCTGTCCATAACCGTAGCAACCCGCGTACGTGGTGACCGGCACTTTGAAGCCCTTGGCGGCATCGCCGTCCAGGCCCGTCATCGCGGCGCATGGCGCCGGCAAGCCAAATTGGGCAGCCATGTGTTCGAGCCAGATCTTGCCGGAGAATTCAGGGCCGGTGCCCGAGGTGCCATTGATGATGTATTTGCCGCCACCGAGCGCCTTGACGCCACCGACCGCATAGGTGCCGACGTCATTCAAGCTGTCGCCGAAGGAGACTTGCGATGCGAATTTGACTTTGAGGGTTTGATCACCGGCGCTGGGCTTGCCGCTGTTGCCGCTGCAACCGGCCAGAACGGCCGCCATGGCCATGACTGCGAACGCAATTTTCGTTTGTCGCATTGTGTCTCCTTTTGAGAATTATTCTACTAATCGAACGTACGTGCTATTAGGCAATCCGCGTAATATGCCAGCCGCTCCCGTCCTTGTATAGGGCAATTTTGTAAATTACCTAACTAACCGAGGGCGTATTCTAACGACTGGTTTACGTACACGGAAGCAATTCCGGACATGCAGACAAAACCACTCCAAATCCACGCCCGGGGGGATATGCAAATTGCTGCTTACCGGGCACGGAAGAAGTCCCGTGCCGCGCGCAGGCAAAACGGTGCAACCAATCCCGCGTGGTACGCGTCCCTGACCGCGGCATCACCGGAACCGCCGGTGACAGCGGCGTTGATCCTGACCGCGCTCTTGGCGGCCAGGAATCCCAGTTTGACCTGGGCGTAGTCATCGCCCAGGCCAGGTGTACTGTCGACATTGACCACGTGCAGCGCGGCGCCGGTCTTGTGGGCGCGGTAATAGTCACCGGCCGCCGTGGTGTTGTAAAACGGGACGACCGGATCGCTATCACCGCCGCACAGCAGCAGCGGCGCGGTCGGCCCATAGCTGCGCAAATCATTACGCAGCAGCCATTTGCGCAACGGTTGCACGGGCGCGCAGGCCAATGGCGCTTCCGCCGTGGCGTTGCACGGATTGTTGCGCATGTCGGCCGTGACGCTGTCGCGGTAAGCGGTGCGCACCAGGTTGTTATCGCCGAAGAATGATTCAAAGCCGGCCGTTTGCGGCACGGAATTGCCGGCAAACAGGGCCTTTTCAGGCAGGCGGCCGGACGACGCCAGTTCGCCCAGCGATTGCGTGCCCGGCAACAGGGTCTCAATGCCGTTGGCATAGCGGCTTTCATACATGTCCACCGAGCTCGCGTAGACACCCGCATTGGCGCGCTGGGCGGCCGTCGTCAGCATCGGCAGGAAGGCGGTGGCGCCCGTCGTCGGAGCGCCGCCAAACATGGTTTCGCCAAACTTCAGCAGCGCGTACGGGCCGGACAAACCGGCCGCCCCCGCCACGGAAAACTCCGTCGGATAGCGCAATTGCATGGCGCGCTGCGTCGCCACCGCCACGTGGCCGCCCTGCGAATAGCCGGTGACGTACAGTTTCGATGCGCCCAGTACTTGCGCATACGCCTTGCGCGCCGCACGCAGCCCGTCGATCATGTCGGCCGCCTGCTGTTCCGCATCGAGGTAAGCGTGGTACGGCAGCGACGAGCCGGCATAACCGGCGTAATTCGGCGCCACCACGATAAAGCCCTGCGCGGCAAAAATGCCCGCCACCAGGCGCGCTTCGGTGCCCGCCAGGTTGGCCATGTCATACGATTTCAAGGGCGACGTGCCGTGCGCATACAGCAGCACGGGACGGGAACCGGTGCAGGCGGGATCCGTGCCCGACGGCAGGTAGACGGCCGCCGACGCTTCCGTGGCTTCATAGGCGGAACCCACGGTGTTGTAGCGCACCGTCTGTACCGACACGGCGCACACCGGCGTACTGGTGATGCCGCTGGCGCCGTATTGGGCGCTGTCCAGCATTTGCTTGAATTGCTGCGGCTCCAGCGTGTTGACGGCGACACCATTGACCATGATCGGGACGGCGGCCGGGCTGCCGACGAGCGAACCGCGCTGCGGCGCCGGCGGTTCCGGCAAGATCACGACGCCGCCGCTGCTGGGTGTATTGTTACTGCCACCGCTGCCGCCACCGCAGGCCGTCAGCGCCAACGTGGCTAGCAACGTGAATGTGTACCGCATGTACTGCTCCCGATTAGACAATCGGGTCAGAATAGCAGACTAGGGGCTTGCAGAATTGAAAAAGTCGCGCGCAGTCATCAGGCAAAAGCTGGCGGCCAGCCGACTGTGGTAACGGTCAGACACCGCCTTGCCAGGATCATTACCCTTCTTGGCAGCATCCTGCGCCAGCACTTGCAATTCGTGGGCAAAACCCTGCTTTTGCGCGAGATAAGCGTCTTGCGGCTGGATGGTTTCCAGGTCGACCAGCACGGCACGCGCGCCATGGCCGTTGAAATACGCGGCGGCGCTTTCCGCGTTGGAAAACGGCACCACGGGATCGCGTGCGCCGCCGCACAGCAGCAGCGGGGTTTGTGGCACGTAACTGCGCAAGTCGTTTTTCACCATCCATTTGCGCAAGCCGTGTTCCGGCGCACAGGCCAGCGGTTCGGCCGCATCGCTGCGGCAGGGGTGCGCCGCCATGTCCTGCAGATACGCGTTGCGGTAACTGGTACGCACCAGGTTGCGGTCGGCAAAGAACGCGGATGCATCGGCTGCCTGGGGCTGCGAATCGTGGGCGAACAGCGCGCCTTTCGGCAACTTTCCCTTGTTGACCAGGTCGTCCAGTTTGATTTTGGTGGGCAACAGCGATTCGATGCCTTCCGCATAACGGGCTTCATATAAATCCTCCGGCGCCGCATACAGCGCGGCGCCTGCGCGCTGGCCGGACGTGGTCAGCAGCGGCAGGTACGACGTCACGCCCGTGCTGGGCCGGCCGCTGAAGATGTCGTCCGCCATCTGCGCCAATGCATAAGGGCCGGACAGCCCGGCCGCCGCCGTCACCTTGAATTCGTCGGCGTGGTATTGCTGGATCGCGCGCTGCGTGGCCAGCGCCACGAAGCCCCCTTGCGAATACCCCGTCAAAAACAGCCGCTGCGAGACCTCCAAGCCCAGCACGCCATACGCGGCGCGGGCGGCGCGCAGCGCGTCGACCATGTCGGCCGATTGCTGGTCCGCGTTCAGGTAGGGGTGATACGGCAGCGACGACACGCCATACCCGGCGTAGTCCGGCGCCACCACGACATAACCCTGCGCGACAAACATGGCGGCCACCAGCCGCGCTTCGCCATTCAGGCGCGCCATGCTGAAGGTTTTGTCCAGCACCGTGCCGTGCGCATACAGCATGACGGGACGGGGGCCGTTGCAGGCCGGATCCTTGCCGGACGGCGCCATGATGACGGCGCCCGCATCCGTCGGCTCGCCCTGCCCGCCCACGGTCTGGTAACGCAAGCTGTGGATGGAAATCGTGCAGCGGGGTTCGCCCGTGATTTTCAGCAAGCCGTCGCGCCGCTTCAGCACGGAGCGCAGCATCGAGGGCTCCAGCTTGTCGATGGTGTCGGTCACGACGTCGATCGGCACCAAGGTGGGGCCGGCCAGCAACGCGCCGCGCGCGGGCGCCTGGCGCGCCAGTTGGGCCACCACCGTGCCTGCCGCGGCCGATGCGCTGCCGCCCGTCATGGCGGGCGCATAGGCGGGCGCGGTAATGATGGCGGCGGGGGCATCGGAAAGATCGGACGGGCGCTCAGCGGCGCCGGCGGCCATTGCTGCATTGGCAAGGACAAATGCACACAAGCGTAAGACCATGGCTGGCCTCCCTATTCTTGTTATGCGCGCCGGCCGGAAACCGGCGTGGCCCCCTGTTCAAGGGTGCCACTCAACAATACCAGAATACACGCAATTTGCGCGGGCGCGCAGTGTGCGTGAGCGCACACTGCGGTGGATTTACCGTCAGCCTTGCAACAGCCTGCCGACCAGGCCTGTCGCGCCAAAGGCGGCGCGGCGCAGCCGGTCGTTCACGCCCAGCCACGCATCGGTTTGCGGCGGCGCTTCCACCAGGATCAGTTGCGCATCGCTCTGGTCCATGGCGCGCAGCGCCGCATACAGGCCGTAGGCATAGCCGGGGGCGTCGGACGGCATGTGCTGGTGCGCGGCGAACGCACCGGCCGGCAGCGCGCCGTTATCGCAATAATGGATAACCGCCGCCTTGTGGCCCCTGGCGGCCAGCCGCGCCAGCACGTCCGGCAGTTGCCCGGCGTCGACCAGCGCCACCGGCGCCTTCGGCGCATAGTGCGATTCCAGCGTGCCGGAAGCGCGGGGCGCGCTCTGGTCCGGCAAGTTCGGCATCACGCCGATCACGTCGCAGATATCCTGCGCGCCGATATGGCCGGGACGCAGCAGCACGGGGCCGTGCGTGGCCAGCCGCGACAAGTCGAGGATGGTCGATTCGATGCCGACCTGGCTGGAACCGCCATCGAGCACGGCCACGCGCAGGCTGCGCGCGGTGTCGAATACTTTCGCGTCAGGATCGTCCATGCGCGCCGTGATCATGGCCGCCACCGCGTGCGCGGCGGTTTCCGCCATGCCGGCCGCATCCAGCACGTCCGGGCCGAATTCATCGCGCACGTGCTGCGCGGTGGTCGGGCTGACATTGCCGAACTTGTTGGCCGACGGCGCCGCCACGCCACCCTTGCCGCCTTTGAAGGCCGACAGCAGGGCAATCGCGACCGGGTGCGAGGGGCAGCGCAAACCCACCGTATCCTGGCCGCCGGACACGGCGTCGGGAATGCGCGGATGGCGCTTCAGGATCAGCGTCAGCGGGCCGGGCCAGAAGGCGTCGACCAGCCGGCGCGCCACCTCGGGGATATCCGTGACCCAGTAATCGAGGTCGGCGCCAGGCGCCACGTGCACGATCACCGGATGGTCATTGGGACGGCCTTTGGCGGCATAAATACGCGCCACGGCAGCGGGATTTTCCGCGTCCGCACCGAGGCCGTACACGGTCTCGGTGGGGAACGCCACCAGGCCGCCGGATTCGAGAATCGCGGCAGCCTGGCCCAGCACTTTGTGGTCGATGTCGCTCACTGCATGACTCACGCAGGAATGCCCAGGATAGCGCAGGCGGCGTGCAACTGGCGCTGCGCATCGGCCAGGGTGGCGCCGATGAACGTGATGTGGCCCATCTTGCGGCCACGGCGCGGATCTTCCTTGCCATACAGGTGCAGGCAGGCGCCCGGCAAGCCCAGCACCTTGTCCCAGGCTGGCATGCGGGGGATATCGCTGCCGTCTTCGAACCACACGTCGCCGAGGATGTTGAGCATCACGGCCGGCGAATGCTGGCGCACGTCGCCCAGCGGCAAACGCGCCATGGCGCGCACCTGCTGTGCGAACTGGCTGGTCACGCATGCATCGATCGTGTAATGGCCGCTGTTGTGGGGACGCGGCGCCATTTCATTGACCACCAGCGTGCCGTCCGTCAGCACGAAGAATTCGATGCACAGCACGCCGACGTAACCCAGTTCGGCCACGATGGCGGTGGCCGCATCCTGCGCCGCCTTGGCGCATTGCGCGGACACGTTCGGGCCCGGCACCGTGGTGGTGAACAGGATGCCGTCGCGGTGCACGTTTTCCGCGATCGGATACACGACCGATGCGCCATCGGCGCCGCGCGCCGTCAGCACCGACACTTCATAGGCCAGCGGCAGCATTTTCTCCAGCAGGCAGGTGACCTTGCCCATGGCTTCAAATGCATTGCGCACGTCGTCGCGCGATTTCACGCGCACCTGGCCCTTGCCGTCGTAACCCATGCGCACGGTTTTCAGAATACCGGGCAGCAAGTCGTCGCTGATCGCATCGATATCGTCCTGCGACGCGATCACCTTGTGCGGCGCCGGCATCACGCCGGATTTCGGCGCGCAGCCGACAAAGAAACGTTTCTCGGCAATCCGGTCCTGCGCCACCGACACGCCATGGGCGTTCGGCGCGACAAACACGGTTTGCGCGAGGCGCGACAGCGAGTCGGCCGGCACGTTTTCAAATTCGGTGGTGACGGCCACGCATTGTTTGGCCAGTTCGTCGAGGCCGCTGGCGTCGCTGTAACCGGCGTTGACCAAACGCTGCGCAACCTGCCCGGCCGGGCAATCGGCGGCAGGTTCCAGCACGGCCACCTGGTAACCCATGCTTTGCGCGGCTTGCGCAAACATGCGGCCCAGCTGGCCGCCGCCCATCACACCCAGCCAGCTGGGTGGGTTGTTTACCGTATCACTCATTCATTCACCGGCAACGTCATCGCTTGCGCGGCAGCGGTCTGCGTCGCGCGGAATTCCAGCAGCTTGGCGGCCAGCGCATCGTCCGTGGTGGCGATGATGGCGACGGCCGTCAGCGCCGCGTTGGCGGCGCCCGCTTCGCCGATGGCGAAGGTCGACACCGGCACGCCTTTCGGCATTTGCACGATCGACAACAGCGAATCTTCGCCGCGCAGGTATTTCGACGGCACCGGCACGCCCAGCACCGGCACGATGGTCATGGCGGCCACCATGCCTGGCAAGTGGGCGGCGCCGCCGGCGCCGGCGATGATGGCGCGCAGGCCGCGCTCGCGGGCGCTTTTCGCGTACGCATACATTTCGTCCGGCATGCGGTGCGCGGAAATCACTTGCGCTTCAAACGGGACGCCGAACTGCTTGAGGATGTTGGTGGCATTTTGCATCACATCCCAGTCCGACGACGAGCCCATGATGACGCCGACCAGCGGCTTGTTTTGGTCGCTCATGCTCATACCTTCAGCTTTTCGCCGGTCAGGCGTTCGATGGCTTCAAAGTACTTGGCCTGGGTCTTGTTGATCACGTCGGCCGGCAGCGCCGGCGCCGGTGCGGTCTTGCCCCAGTCGGTCAGCGTTTCCAGGTAATCGCGCACGAATTGCTTGTCGAACGATGGCGGCGACATGCCTGGCGCATACGAATCGGCGGGCCAGAAGCGCGACGAATCGGCCGTCAGCACTTCATCCATCAGGTGCATCACGCCGTTTTCATCGAGGCCGAATTCGAACTTGGTGTCGGCAATGATGATGCCCTTGGTGGCGGCGTATTCCGAAGCCGCCTTGTACAGCGCGATCGAGACGTCGCGCATTTTCGCGGCCAGCTCGGCGCCGATACGGCTTTCCATTTCAGCAAAGCTGATGTTTTCATCATGCTCGCCCAGGTCCGCCTTGGCAGCCGGGGTGAACAGGGGCTCAGGCAGCTTCTCGGCCTGTTGCAGGCCTTCCGGCAGCTTGATGCCGCAGATGCTGCCCGTGGCCTGGTAATCCTTCCAGCCCGAACCGATGATGTAGCCGCGCACCACGGCTTCCACCATGATCGGCTTCAGGCGCTTGGCCACCACGGCGCGGCCCTTTACCTGCTCCACTTCGTCCGCCGCCACCACCGACTCCGGCGCCACGCCGGTCAGGTGGTTCGGTACGATATGGCCCAGTTTCTCGAACCAGAAATCGCTCATCTGGTTCAGCACCATGCCCTTGCCGGGAATCGGTTCGTTCATGACGACGTCGAAAGCGGACAGGCGGTCGGTGGTGACGATCAGGATCTTGTCGTCGCCTACGGCGTAGTTGTCACGGACTTTGCCGTGACCCAGCAATGGCAGGGACTTGATGGAGGATTGGTAAAGGCTGTTCATAGCGGAGGGGATTTGTAGATATGCAAAACCGGCGCAGCCGAAAAGCCCGCCGGTTGGAAAGAATCAGGCTGTGGAACGGGCTTGTGGTGAGCCCGTCCAAACAGAATTTTACTTCACAATCTGGGCCAGCGAGCCGGCCTTGTAACGCTCTGCCATTTTTTCCAGCGGCAGCGGCTTGATCTTGCCAGCCTGGCCTTCGCAGCCGAATGCCAGCAGGCGGGCCTTGACGATTTCTTCAGCGGCGGCACGGGCCGGCTTCAGGTAATCGCGCGGGTCGAATTTCGATGGGTTTTCGAACATGAATTTACGGATCGCAGCGGTCATCGCCAGGCGGATGTCGGTGTCGATGTTGATCTTGCGAACGCCGTGACGGATGCCTTCCTGGATTTCTTCGACTGGCACGCCATAGGTCTCTTTCATGTCACCGCCGAATTCGCGGATGATGGCCAGCAGTTCCTGCGGCACCGACGACGAACCGTGCATCACCAGGTGGGTGTTCGGGATACGTGCGTGGATTTCCTTGATGCGGTCGATTGCCAGGATGTCTCCGGTTGGCTTGCGGGTGAACTTGTAGGCGCCGTGCGAGGTGCCGATGGCGATCGCCAGCGCGTCGCACTGGGTCTTTTCCACGAAGTCGGCAGCCTGGGCCACGTCGGTCAGCAGTTGTTCGCGGGTCATGGTGCCGTCGGCGCCGTGGCCGTCTTCCTTGTCGCCCTTCATGGTTTCCAGCGAACCCAGCACGCCCAGTTCCGCTTCCACCGTCACGCCGATGGCATGCGAGAACTTCACCACTTCACGGGACACGTCGACGTTGTATTCGTACGAAGCCACCGATTTGCCGTCCGCTTCCAGCGAACCGTCCATCATCACGGACGTGAAGCCCGAGCGGATCGCAGCCATGCAGACTGCCGGCGACTGGCCGTGGTCCTGGTGCATGACGACAGGGATGTGCGGGTAAGCTTCCACCGCGGCGTCGATCAGGTGGCGCAGGAACGCTTCACCGGCGTATTTGCGGGCGCCGGCCGACGCTTGCATGATCACCGGGCTGTTCAGCGCATCGGCTGCCGCCATGATGGCTTGCACTTGTTCCAGGTTGTTGACGTTAAAGGCTGGGATGCCATAGCCGTTTTCTGCGGCATGGTCCAGCAGCTGGCGCATGGATACGAGGGACATGGTAAGACTCCAATAACAATAATAAAAAAGAAATTCTTAGCTGAATTCACCGACCTTCACGATCTTCAGGGCATTGGTGCCCCCCACCTGGCCCATGGGTTCACCCCATGTGACGACGATCATGTCGCCCTTGCGGACGATGCCATACTCCACCAGCAGCTCTTCTGCTTCGCGCAGCACGACCGCGCTGTCGGTGCCCTGCTGCAACTGGTAAGCGCGCACGTTGCGGTACAGCGACGCCTTGCGCGCCGTGGTCACGCTCGGCGTCAGCGCGAAAATCGGGGTATCGATGCTGTGACGGCTCATCCACAGTGCGGTCGAGCCGGATTCCGTCAGCGCCACGATGGCTTTCACGCGCAAGTGGTGCGCCGTGAACAGGGCGCCGTACGCGATCGACTGGTCGATCCGGGTAAACGTCACGTTGAGGAAGTCGGCGTCGAGCTTGTTGTACTCGGACTGTTCCGCTTCCACGCAAATGGCCGCCATCATTTCGACGGTTTCAATCGGGTATTTGCCGGCCGCCGTTTCCGCGGACGCCATCACGGCATCCGTGCCATCGAGCACGGCATTGGCCACGTCCGACACTTCGGCGCGGGTCGGCACCGCATTGACGATCATCGACTCCATCATCTGGGTCGCCGTGATCGCCAGCTTGTTGGCTTCGCGCGCCATCTTGATCATGCGCTTTTGCAGCGCCGGCACGGCGGCGTTGCCCACTTCCACGGCGAGGTCGCCGCGCGCCACCATGATGCCGTCCGATGCGCCCAGGATTTCAGCCAGCGCGGGAATCGCTTCCGCGCGCTCGATCTTGGCGATCATCATCGGTTTGTGGCGGTACGGTTCGCCGGCGATATTGGCCAGTTGGCGCGCCATCGCCATGTCGGTGGCGTTTTTCGGGAACGAGATGGCCAGGTAATCGGCCTGGAAGCTCATCGCGGTCTTGATGTCTTCCATGTCCTTGGCCGTCAGCGCCGGCGCCGTCAGGCCGCCGCCCTGGCGGTTGATGCCTTTATTGTTCGACAGTTCGCCGCCGATTTTCACGGTGGTGTGGATTTCGCTGCCCACCACGCGCACCACGGTCAGCACGATCAAGCCATCGTTCAGCAGCAGGGTGTCGCCCGGATGCACGTCGGACGGCAGCGCCTTGTAGTCGAGGCCGACCTTTTCCTGGTTGCCCAGCTCGCCGTTTTCACCCCATTTCGCGTCCAGGATGAACGCATCGCCATTGGCCAGTTCGATCTTGCCGTTTTCGAATTTGCCGATGCGGATCTTTGGTCCCTGCATGTCCGCCATGATCGCCACTTCGCGCCCGCATTCGGCGGCGGCGCGGCGCACCAGCGTCGCGCGGTCGATATGGTCTTGCGCTTTACCGTGCGAGAAATTCAGGCGCACGACATCGACGCCGGCCCGGATCATTTTGCACAAGACATCGAAGTCGGTGGAAGCTGGGCCGATGGTGGCGACGATTTTAGTACCGCGGGACATAGGATAGAGCTCCTTGTTGGACGTAGGGCGGGTTTTACAAACCCGCCGTGCATGCGTTACGGTGACGCGGTGGCGGGTTTGTAAAACCCGCCCTACGGAATCCAGCGTTACTTGGTGTAGCGCTGGGTCAGGATTTCCACGGCTGGCAGAATCTTGCCTTCCAGGAACTCCAGGAAAGCGCCGCCACCGGTAGAGATATAACCAATTTTATCGGCAATGTCATATTTTGCAATCGCCGCCAGCGTATCACCGCCACCGGCGATCGAATATGCTTTGGAGTCGGCAATCGCCAGCGCCAGCGTCTTCGTACCTTCGCCGAACTGGTCGAATTCAAACACGCCGACCGGGCCATTCCACACCACGGTGCCGGCTGCGGCGATTTTCTCCGCCAGCAGTTTGGCCGTTTGCGGGCCGATATCCAGAATCATGTCGTCATCCGCCACGTCCGCCACGGCTTTCACGGTGGCGACGGCGGTCGGCGCGAATTCCTTGGCGCACACGACGTCCACAGGAATCGGCACTTCCGCGCCGCGCTTGGCCATGATCTCGATGATGGCTTTGGCTTCATCCAGCAAGTCGTTTTCCACCAGCGACTTGCCAATGTTCAGGCCGGAAGCCTTCATGAAGGTGTTGGCAATGCCGCCGCCGACGATCAGGCCGTCGACTTTTTCCGACAGCGCTTTCAGGATCGACAGCTTGGACGAGACTTTGGAACCGGCCACGATGGCCAGCAGCGGACGGGCTGGCGCGCCCAGCGCCTTGCCCAGCGCATCCAGTTCGGCGGCCAGCAGCGGGCCGGCGGCCGCGACTGGCGCGAATTTCGCGATGCCGTGCGTCGAGGCTTCCGCGCGGTGCGCGGTGCCGAACGCGTCGTTGACGTACACGTCGCACAGCTTGGCCATTTTCTGGGCCAGTTCATCCGAATTCTTCTTTTCGCCCTTGTTGACGCGGACGTTTTCCAGCAAGACCACCTGGCCGTTTTGCAGGTTGTCCAGGCCGGCGCCCTCCACCCAGTTCTGCTTCAGTTCCACCGGCTGGCCCAGCAGCTCGGACAGGCGCTTGGCGACCGGCGCCAGGCTGTCTTCCGCCTTGAACTCGCCTTCGGTCGGGCGGCCCAGGTGCGACGTCACCATGACTTTGGCGCCCGCATCCAGCGCGGCGCGGATGGCCGGTACGGAAGCGCGAACGCGGGTGTCTTCGGTGATGTTGCCGGCGTCATCTTGCGGCACGTTCAGATCGGCGCGGATGAAAACGCGTTTTCCTTGCAGTTGTGGGAGCAGGTCTTGCAGGCGGGTGAAATTCAGGACAGCTTGCATGGCTAGGCTAGGGCAAAATGTTGGAAAGCCGCTATTCTACCGCAATGCAGCACCTGATTCGTTTAAAAAACGTGCAACAGCCTGAGCGCTGTGAAGAACGCCATACCGAAAATGATGGTTTCCAGCATGTTGCGCCGTAGTATATAAAACACAACAGAAACCAGCGCCGACACGAGTTTCGGGTTGCTGTATTCGAAATGCACGTGCCCCGCCGGGTCGAGCAGCAAATCCGGCGCGACGATGGCGGCCAGCGCGCATGCCGGTGCATAGCGCAGCACCTCATGGACCCGTTTCGGGATCGTGATATGGTGGCCCACCAGCCAGAACGACGCGCGGGTGGCGCCCGTGGCCACGGCCAGCGCCACGATGGTCAGCCAGATTTCCCAGTCAGCCACGCAGCTTTCCTTTCAACTTATCCGATAACTCTTCCGCCGCCATGGCGGACACCATGCCCACCAGCACCGCCGCCAGCAAACCCAGCTTATAGGGCAGCGCATGACCCCACACAGCCACGGTCCCCGCCACCAGCACGCCCACCAGCGCGGGCCGGTTGGCGATCAGCGGCACCAGGATGCACATGATGGCCAGGGTGCCGGCAAAGCCCAGTCCCCACTCGGCCGGCACGGCGCTGCCGGCAAAAATGCCGGCAATCGAACCGATTTGCCATGCCGCCCAGTTTGGGTACATCAAGCCTTTCAAGTATGACAACTTGCCGCGCTGCGGTTCTTCGGAAGGATAGCGCTGCAGGAACAAGGCCGACGTCATGTCGCCGGACGCGTAGCCCAGCAGGAAACGTTGACGTAACGGCAAATGCTGGAAATGCGGGGCCAGCAGGACGGAAAAAATCACGAAGCGCAGGTTGACGGCAATCGCCGTGCAAAACACCACCCACACCGGGGCGCCGGAAGCGATCAGCGGCAGCGCCGCCAGTTGCGCGGAACCGGCAAACGCCAGGAAAGTCATCCCCAGGGCCTGGGCCACCGTCAGTCCGCTCTTGACCATGGCCACGCCCACGACCAATCCCCAGGCGCCGATGCCGAACAGGGTCGGCATGCCATCTTTCAGCCCGTCGCGCCAGGCGGCTTCATCGTGGGAATCAATAACAGGAGGGTGCGGCGGCGGCTCGCGGTGTGGTTCGTTCATGTCGGAAGTGCCGGAATCAGCCGCTATTCTACCGATGATTTTTGCTCGCTGCCCGAATCCGTTAGAATCTGTGCTTTATCAGTTACCGCTTCCGGAGATAGCCAAGATGACCAACGCCACCACTCAAGCCGTCGAACTCGAAGGCAAGGACTTGCCGGCCCACTGCCCGAACCCAGCCATGCCGCTGTGGTCGTCGCACCCGCGCGTGTTCCTCGACTTCAACCACGACGGCGAAGCCAAGTGCCCGTACTGCGGCACCGCTTACCGCCTGAAGCCGGGCACGGTGGTTCCGCATCACTAATCCTTCCCTACATCGCCCGGAGCGCACCATGCCTACCAGGAAAAAGCAGTTGAACGGCAGCGCCGCTGAAGTCGAAGCTGCTTTTTACGATGCGATGAACCGGGCCGATGTCGATGCGCTGATGGCGCTGTGGGCCGATGACGATGAAATCGCCTGCATCCATCCGGGCGGCCCCCGCCTCGTGGGCCACCGCGCCATCCGCGAATCGTGGTCGCTCATCCTGGAACACGGCGGCCTGCACATCATGCCGTCCGTGCTGCATGAAACGCACAACCTGATGTGCTCCATCCACTCGGTGGTGGAAGGCGTGACGGCCGCCAGCGGCGAACCGGCGCACCTGGTCGCCAGCAACGTCTATATTAAAACGCCGAAGGGCTGGCGCATCGTCCTGCACCATGTGTCCGTTGCCCCCGGCCCCGTACCGGTTGAAAATCCCGCGCAAATGCTGCATTGATGCCCGCATGAAGTACACCGCCCCACTCTGGCTCCCCAGCGGCCACCTGCAAACCATTTATCCGGCCACCTGTATCCGCAAACCGGACGTCAGGTTCCGGCGCGAACGCTGGTCCGCCCCGGACGGCGATTTTATCGATGTGGATTTTGTCGATGGCGACGCGGGCAAACCGTTTGTCGTGTTGTTCCACGGGCTGGAAGGGTCGTCGGACAGCCATTACGCGCGGGCGCTGATGGCGGAATTGCAGGCGCGGCGCTGGTCGGGCGCGGTGCCGCATTTCCGTGGCTGCTCGGGAGAACCCAACCTGGCGCCCCGCTTTTACCATTCCGGCGACGCGCAGGAAGTCGACTGGATCGTGCGCCGCCTGCACACCCATGCGCGGGACCGGGCCTGTTCACGCTTTTACGCCACCGGCGTGTCGCTGGGCGGCAATGCCTTGCTGCGCTGGCTGGGCGAATCGCAGGGCCAGGCCGGCTTTGTCGATGCGGCAGCGGCCGTGTCGGCCCCGCTGGATCTGGCGCGCGGCGGCGATGCGTTGTCGCGCGGCTTCAACCGCGTCTACACCCGCATGTTCCTGAACACCCTGAAGCCGAAGTGCGTGGCCAAGCTGAAGCAATTCCCCGGCCTGTATGACTTGCAAGCATTGCAGGCGGCCAACGATTTATACGCTTTCGATAACGTGGTAACCGCGCCGCTGCACGGTTACCGCGATACCGACGATTACTGGCACCGCGCCAGCGCCAAACACGTGCTGATGGATATCACCGTGCCGACGCTGGTACTCAACGCCCTGAACGATCCCTTCCTGCCCGGTATACATTTGCCGCGCCAGGCCGCACCGTGCGTCACGCTGGACTATCCTGAACAGGGTGGCCACGTGGGCTTCGCCGCCGGCGGCGTGCCCGGCAGTCTCGCGTGGTTGCCGCAGCGTTTGCTGCATTTCCTGGAAAACCCGGCCGCCAGCCGCGCCGGAGCGGCGGCACAACACTGCGAGGCATAACATGGACGAGATCGTCAAACAGGCGCTGGCGAAATGGCCCAATGTGCCCCATTGCTACGGCTGGCTGAACCTCGATGCGCGGGGCAACTGGCGGATGCGCGATGAACGCGCCCAGCATTTGAACTTGCCGGGCGATAAGCTGACCAATGCAGCGTTGGTGGGCTTCATTGTCCGCAATTACGACCGCGACGAGCGTGGCTGCTGGTATTTCCAGAATGGGCCGCAGCGCGTCTATGTCAACCTGGAAGCGGCGCCTTTTGTCTGCCGCACGGATCCGGTCCACGGCTATGTCTTGCATACGGGCGCACCGCTGGCGACGATCGATGAGGCGTGGCTGACGGAAGACGGCCACCTGGTGCTGCGCAGCGGCGACGTGGTAGCGCAACTGGATGACCGCGATATGGCGCAGGCCATGGCGCAATTTGTGCCGGAAGGCGATGACGCCCTGGCCGCGTGGATGGATGGGGCAGATCTGGCGCTGCAATTGAAAACCACACAAGGTTCACTGCCACTGCAACGCCTGGCCAGCGCCGACATGCCGGGCAAGTTCCAATACCAGCAAACGCCAAACCCATAGGGCGGATGCCACGCAGCCGCCATGCCGGCATCACGGCTCCTTGTACTTGTCCCCCATTGCTTCCTTGCGCCGCTGCTTGAATTCCCGCTCGCGCGCATCGATCTGCGACTGGTCATAAAACGACGCGTCGGCCGACTTGCGCGCCAGCCCCAACTGGTCGATGGCGGCCAGCATGCCGCCTTGCAGCATGTACGATTCCGCCAGCGCCATATGCTGCAACGCCATCTTGCCCTGCTTCGCATACGCTTCCGCCAGTAAATCAAACCCTTCCGGTTCTTCGCGGTATTGCTGCACCTGGTCGCGCAGGAAGCGGGCCGCCTCTTCCAGCTTGCCGGACAAGATCATGGCCTTCGCGTACTGGTGCACGATGCCGCGCGACAGCGGGTATTTCTGGTGCGCGCTTTCCGACTCGGCCAACGCCGCGCCAATGACCTGTGTATTGCTTTCCTGCGCCAGCTTGATGTCCAACGACAGGCTGGTAAACACTGTGGGCGCCGCATCCTGTCGCGCCACGCTGAGCGCACCGGCCGGCGGCGGCGCGTTGACCGTCGCGAGTGCCTTGTCGAGCCAGCTTTGCGCGGCGACGAAATCGCCCTTCTTCAACATGGCAAACGCCAGCCCATACTGCCCGGCAGTCTTTTGCTGCCGGTTATCCTGCAACAGCAAATCCTGGAAATAGCGGATCGATTCCGCCAGCCCCTGCGAACTTTCATCCTGCAGCACACGGGCGCGGGCGCGGACCAGGTGGAACGCCAGGCTGTCGGCCCGCTGCCGGTAAGGCTGTTCGCGGATGCGGGCCTGGATATCGGCAATACGCTCCGTCGTCAGCGGGTGCGACAACAGGTAAGCGGGCACGTTGTCGCTGTAATTGCGGGTCGCCGTTTGCATGCGCTGGAAAAACGCCACCATGCCGCTGGTGTCATAGCCCGCTTCGCCCATGATCTGGAAACCCACGCGGTCCGCTTCCCGTTCCGCATCGCGGCCGAAATTCAACTGGCGCTGGATGGCCAGGCCCTGCCCGCCCATCATGACGCCCATTGCCGCATCCGGACTGGATTTCATGGCCAGCGCGGCCAGGATCATGGCTGCCAGAGGAATCAGCGCATCGGTCTTTTGCTGGCCCAGTTGGCGCGCGATATGGCGCTGCGCCACGTGGCCGATTTCATGTCCCAGCACGGACGCCAGTTCCGATTCATTTTGCGCGGCCAGCAACAGCGCGGAGTGCACGCCGATAAATCCGCCCGGCAATGCAAAGGCATTGAGCTGGTTATCGCGCACGGCAAAGAAGCCATAATTAAAACTGGCTTCGCCGCGCGCACCGGGATGCGCCGCCACCAGCTTGTTACCCAACTCGTTCAGGTATTCCAGGATTGGTTCATCGTCGAGGTAATCCTTGTTGCTGCGGATCTCGTACATGATTTGCTCGCCCAGCTTGCGTTCCATCAAGGGCGACAATTCCTGCCGTTCCGTATCGCCCAGGTTGGGCAGATTGATCGGCTTCGATGGCGTCACTTGCGCGCCGCCTTGTGGCGCGGCCAACAAGGTAGATAACGCGAGGGGGACTATCAGGCGGGATGAAAAACGTTTGAGATTCACGATGCTATGATACCTGTCAACACCAGCTAGGAATCTCACTATACATGAACACCACCAGCAATGACGAGAACGCAGGCCTGACCCACTTTGACGCCACCGGACAAGCGCATATGGTCGATGTCGGCGCCAAGCAGGAAACCCACCGGATCGCGGTTGCCAGCGGCAACATCAAGATGAAGCCGGAAACCCTGGCCATTATCGTATCGGGTTCGGCCAAGAAAGGCGACGTACTGGGCATTGCCCGCATTGCCGCCATCATGGCGTCCAAGCGCACCAGCGATTTGATTCCCCTGTGCCATCCACTGGCGCTGACCAAGGTTGCCGTGGACTTCGACGTGGACGAGCCCAACGCCACCGTCCACTGCCGCGCACAAGTGGAAACCTACGGCAAGACCGGGGTGGAGATGGAAGCGCTGACCGCCGTGCAGGTGGGATTGCTGACGATTTATGACATGTGCAAGGCCGTGGACCGGGGCATGGTGATGGGCAATATCCGCGTCATGGAAAAGCATGGCGGCAAGTCGGGCGACTGGAGTGTGACCAGTTAATTCGCATACATAACCCGCGCACAATCATGCCTAATTTGCAACCTGCGGTATATAATTGCCGCCCGGACATGGTTACAGCAAAGGACAGGCATGACCAGCAGTACAGCGGCAGCGGAGGCGCGCACGCAGGACGTTGAGTTCGAGCAAATGAACCTGCAAGTGGGCGGACGGATCCAGTTGATCACGCACCGCACGCTGAAGCCGATCCAGCATTTTTCCACGGTCATTGGCTGGATCAAGGATGAATACATGATCGTCAAGGTGCCGCTGGAAAACGGCGCCCCGGTGTCGCTGGCCGAAGGCGACAAGCTGACAATCCGTGTCTTTTCCGGCGTCAACGTCTGTGCTTTCTCCACCGTCGTGCTGCGCGTCTTCGACCGCCCGCTACTGTATGCCCATGTCGCCTTCCCCACGCACATCCAGGGCACCAGCCTGCGCACAGCCATGCGCGTGAAGGTCGACATTCCGGCCCAGCTGGCTTGCGCGGGCGGCGTCAAAGCCAATGTCTACCTCGTCAATCTCAGTGTATCCGGCGCGCTGCTCGAATCGGAATCGCCGCTGCCGTCAGGTAACGAGAAAGTTGGTTTGTCATTCACGCTGCTGGCGCCGCCGGATAACCGGCAAGTGCTGGTCAACACCTATGCGCATGTGCGCAACACCAATGCCATCAAACCCGCTACGCAGGAACGGCCGCCAATGCACACGTATGGCGTGCAATTTTCCGGACTGGATCCGAGCCACTATACGTTGCTGCAAAACCTGACGTATGAAGCGTTGATTGCGGACCGGCAAAAGATTGTTTGATGTCCAAAAACAAAAAACCCGGTTGCTTTCGCAACCGGGTTTTTGAAGATCATTCAAGCCTGATTAGATCTTAGGCAGGAACTTGGAATCGACAGTGCCAGTGATTGCCGTGGTGCATTGTGCGCCATCAACGCAGGTCAGTGTGTAGACGATGTTTTTGGTATCCACGCCGGAATTACCGGTGCCTTGCATCACGACGGTCACCGTGCCGGTGGTGGCGCTAGTGCCGGAAGCAGTTACCGACGTCACATACTTGCTGGTGATCGCGGTAGCAGCTGGCAGACCCAAGGTCGCATTCGTGGCGCCATTCAAGCTCCCTTCGCTAAACGCTTGTGCGAGTGCATTACGTGCTGGTGCAGAGAGGCCATTTGCTTCGCTGACTTTCGATTTTGCGGTGTAATCGCTGTACGCAGGAATCGCCACGGCAGCCAGGATACCGATAATGGCAACCACGATCATCAGTTCGATCAGGGTGAAGCCGGCTTGTGCTTGCTTCTTGATTTGTTTAATGGATTTCATTTTGACTCTCCTCAGGCGGTGATTGGTACAGGTTGTTTGGTGCCACGGTTGAGTAAGAGCAAGTGGTGTGCCAGCCTGTTTTTGCCGTTGAGAACACTGATTTACGACAATTTCTGTCAATCGGCGCCTTGCGGTTGACGATTTTTGTCAATCGCTGAGCAGAATTTGTCAGCCCGCATGGTCAAAAATTGGCAACTGACGGATTTTGTCAGTTCAATCTTGTCGAAATGCCATTTGGGTGCCACTGAGGTCAATGATATCGCCGCTTTTCAGGCGGACCGGCTGCTTGCCCAGCAAAGCGCCATTGACCTGAGTAGGCGCGTCGCCCTCCACCTGGGCAATCGAATACGCGTCCACGCCACGGGAAATCACCACCACTTGCACCGTAGGACGACCCAATGTCGTCAAAGGCTTAGTGAGTGCCAACTGTTTACCTGCATTCGCGCCATTCAATACTTCGACCCGGGCCGGCGGTATGCCGGCCTGCGGCAGCGGTACGGTCGCGTCTGAGGGCGCGGCCGATTGCGGCCGCACGCCATCGGCCAGGTAGTCGATCTGGTATTTGGCCAGCTTGATGGCATCGCCATGCTGCAGGAAGTGTTTGCCGATGCGCTGGCCGTTGACGAAGGTGCCGTTGGTGCTGCGCAGATCTTCCAGGAAAGAATCATCGAGGATGGTCGTGATGACGGCATGTTCGCCGCTGACGGCCGGATGGCTGAGCACGATGTCGTTATGGCTGCGGCGGCCGATGGTCATTCGTTCTTTGGTTAACGCAATTTCCTGTTCAACCACGCCATCCAGCGCAATGATGATCTTCCCCAAGCCGCTGCCTCCATCGGAAATAAAAAGGGGAGCTTGACGCTCCCCCTTATTATTCACCAAAAGCTTGAATTACAGCATTGCTTTCAGCAGACGCGCCATTTCGGACGGGTTCTTGGTGACGGTAATGCCGCAGGCTTCCATGATTTCCAGCTTGGCTTCCGCGGTATCGGCGCCGCCGGAGATCAGCGCGCCGGCGTGGCCCATGCGTTTGCCCGGAGGCGCGGTCACACCAGCGATGAAGCCAACCACTGGCTTCTTCATGTTGTCCTTGATCCAACGTGCCGCATTGGCTTCGTCCGGACCACCGATTTCACCGATCATGATCACAGCGTCGGTGTCTGGATCTTCGTTGAACATGCGCATCACGTCGATGTGCTTCAGGCCGTTGATCGGGTCACCGCCGATACCAACTGCCGACGACTGGCCCAGGCCCAGTGCGGTCAGCTGACCCACTGCTTCATAGGTCAGCGTGCCCGAACGGGACACCACGCCGATACGGCCTTTCTTGTGGATGTGGCCAGGCATAATGCCGATCTTGATTTCGTCAGGGGTGATCAGGCCTGGGCAGTTCGGGCCCAGCAGCAGGGTTTTCGAACCGGCTTTGGCCATGCGGTCTTTGACTTCCATCATGTCGCGGACTGGAATGCCTTCGGTGATGCAGATGGCCAGGTCCAGTTCGGCTTCAACGGCTTCCCAGATCGCAGCGGCGGCGCCTGCTGGCGGCACGTAGATCACGGAAACGGTCGCGCCGGTTTCCGATTTGGCTTCTTTCACGGAAGCATAGATTGGAATGCCTTCGAAGTCTTCGCCGGCTTTCTTCGGGTTCACGCCAGCAACGAAGGCGTTTTTGCCGTTCGCGTAGTCGCGGCACATGCGGGTGTGGAACTGGCCGGTCTTGCCGGTGATGCCCTGGGTGATGACTTTGGTGTCTTTGTTGATCAGAATAGACATGTTGGTTCCCTTAATTATTTACCTGCTGCAGCGGCGACAACGCCTTTTGCTGCATCTTCCATGGTGTCGGCGGAGATGATCGGCAGACCGGAGTCAGCCAGCATTTTCTTGCCCAGATCTTCGTTGGTGCCCTTCATGCGCACGACCAGCGGCACTTGCAGGGAAACGGCTTTCGATGCGGTGATCACGCCTTCGGCGATCACGTCGCAACGCATAATGCCGCCGAAGATGTTCACCAGGATGGCTTTCAGGCCAGGGTTCTTCAGCATGATCTTGAACGCTTCGGTGACTTTCTCGGCCGTAGCGCCACCGCCCACGTCGAGGAAGTTGGCAGGTTCGCCGCCGAACAGCTTGATGGTGTCCATGGTTGCCATGGCCAGGCCGGCGCCATTCACCAGGCAGCCGATGTTGCCGTCCAGGGAGATGTAAGCCAGGTCGAACTTCGATGCTTCGACTTCCGCTGGATCTTCTTCGTCCAGGTCGCGGTAAGCAACGATTTCAGGATGACGGAACAGCGCGTTGGAGTCGAAGTTGAACTTCGCGTCCAGGGCGATGACTTTGCCCGAACCAGTCAGGATCAGCGGGTTGATTTCAGCCAGCGATGCGTCGGTTTCCCAGTACGCTTTGTACAGGCCCTGCAGGTTGGCGCGCGCGTCGGCGATCGATTCGGCAGGCACGCCGATTTTCGCAGCAACAGCGTCGGCATCCGCGTCGGTCAGGCCGACAGCTGGATCGATCACGACATTGTGGATCAGTTCAGGGTGCTTTTCAGCGACTTCTTCAATGTCCATGCCGCCTTCGGAGGAAGCCATCAGGACCACGCGCTGGGTAACGCGGTCGGTCACCAGCGATACGTACAGTTCTTTCTTGATGTCCGCGCCTTCTTCGATCAGCAGGCGGCGTACTTTCTGGCCTTCAGGACCGGTCTGGTGCGTGACCAGCTGCATGCCCATGATCTGGTCCGAGTACTCTTTCACTTGTTCCAGCGACTTGGCAACTTTCACGCCGCCGCCTTTACCACGGCCGCCAGCATGGATCTGCGCCTTGACTACCCACACCGGGCCGCCCAGGGTTTCAGCAGCTTTCACTGCCTCTTCCACGGACATGCACGGGAT
Source organism: Pseudoduganella rivuli (assembly GCF_009674485.1). Taxonomy (GTDB): domain Bacteria; phylum Pseudomonadota; class Gammaproteobacteria; order Burkholderiales; family Burkholderiaceae_D; genus Rugamonas; species Rugamonas rivuli_B. Next base: position 150,573 of record NZ_WKJJ01000010.1, read on the forward strand.
ACCGCGCGGAACCGTCACTCCGAATTTTCGGAGGATCTCTTTGCCTTGATACTCATGGATTTTCATGCTGGCTTCCCTTCTGATTGGTACTGATATAAATGGTTAAATTGCGTGGTTACTATCGGGGGCTTCTTCTGCGTGCGCCTGTTCAGCCGGTTTTGCCACCCAGCGCGGGTAGAAGCGGGCAACCGCCCCGCCATCGGTGCGCAAGGCATGGCATTTATCGAGCTGAAACGGCTTGTTATGCGGCACGTCGGCGCTGGCCCCATCATGCGTGGGCCAGACATCGTTGGCGAAAGCCTGGACTGCCGCCGTTGGCAAGACCTGGGCCAGTTCCGTAATGTGGGTACAACCAGCGATGCCGTTCAAGCGCTGCTTGAGTTCATGCCGGAAACCTTTTAACAAGTTCAGTCCCACCAGCGCCTGGTAAGCAGGGGCGATGGTGTCGCAAAAACCCGGGTACGGAACGGAGGCGGAATCGGCTTCGGCTGCAACGATATTCAGTTGACGGTCCACGGTGATGCGCAGCCATAAATCATGCAATGGCTGGCCAGCGGGACGCAGGCCGGAAGCGAGCAGGGTGTCGTTTTCTTTGATGTCGGTAATATGGGCGTCGAGGTCCCAAAGGCCATCCTCGCGCGCATACGCCTGGATGTCTATGGCACGCGTGTGCCGTAGCGCACGTCGAGAGACTGGAGTTGACAAGGACATAATACCGATGCCGCTTTAGCGGCAGAAATTAAAAGCAGCCATGTACTTTTAAGCATCAAAAAGCACGTTGCCGCAGCTTCTACGGACAACCACCGCCCCCGCGGTGCTGCAAAAACCGTCAAAGTGTAGCACACGATTGCGCGAGTTGCGATGTGCCTTATATCAACTAGCAGGCAAACAAGCACTACTTAGTAATTATTTATGGCAGTGTGGTTGCAAGTGTTTTAACGCTGCGATGGTTACTGGCCCTCACTCGTCGTCGTCCGGGCTGCCCTTCAATGCTTCACGCACCGCCTTTTGCGAAAAGCCGCGCTGGATCAAAAACCGCATTTGTTTGGCTTTTTGCTGCGCATCTTCCGCCACCACGCCGAACTTGCGGCGCCACACGTCGATGCAGCGGGCCGTTTCATCTTCCGCCAGCCCCGCTTTTAATTCCTGCAGCGCTTCACCATGGATGCCGTGGCTTTGCAATTCCGCCACGATGCGGCTGGCGCCATAGCGGGCGGAGCGGCGGTGAATCAGTGACTCGGAAAAGCGTTCCTGCGACAGCCAGTTATTCTTTTCCAGGAAATCCAGCAACGCTTCCACATCGTCGCCCTCTTCCGCATGGCGGGCCAGCTTGCGGCCCAGCTCGAGCCGGCTGTGCTCGCGCGTGGACAGCAGGCGCAGCGCACGGGCTTTCAGGCTGGGTTTGGGCATGGGCATGGCGGACTCCGGAAATGACAAAGGCGGATTATGCGCTTGCGCGCTAATCCGCCTCTCAAGAATTACTTAATGAACAGCTTAGTCGACAGCTTTCAGCTTCGGCGCCGGTGCAACGGCTTCATCGTCAGCGGATGGCGGCAATTCACGCACGCCCAGTACGGTACGGACCTTGTTCTCGATTTCACGCGCCAGGGCTGGGCGTTCTTTCAGGAAGATACGGGCATTGTCCTTGCCCTGGCCGATACGCTCGCCGTTGTAGCTGTACCAGGAACCGGATTTTTCCACGATCTTGTGTTCGGCGCCCAGGTCCAGGATTTCGCCTTCGCGCGACGTGCCTTCTCCATACAGGATGTCGAAGTGTGCTTCGCGGAACGGTGGCGACACCTTGTTCTTGACGACTTTGACCTTGGTTTCGTTACCGATCACTTCATCGCCGGACTTGATGGAACCGGTGCGGCGGATATCCAGGCGTACCGAAGCGTAGAACTTCAGCGCATTACCGCCGGTCGTGGTTTCCGGGCTGCCGAACATCACACCGATCTTCATACGGATCTGGTTAATAAATACCACCAGCGTATTGGTACGGTTGATGGAACCGGTCAGCTTGCGCAGCGCCTGCGACATCAAACGTGCCTGCAAGCCCGGCAGCGAATCGCCCATGTCGCCTTCGATCTCGGCGCGTGGCGTCAGCGCGGCGACGGAGTCGACCACCACCATGTCCACACTGCCGGAGCGCACCAGCGCATCGCAGATTTCCAGCGCCTGTTCACCCGTGTCCGGCTGCGAAATCAGCAGCTCGCTCAGGTTCACGCCCAGCTTTTGCGCATACACCACGTCCAGCGCGTGTTCCGCGTCGATGAACGCACAGGTGCCGCCCAGCTTTTGCATTTCTGCAATAGTCTGCAGGGTCAGCGTGGTTTTACCGGACGATTCCGGACCGTAGATTTCCACCACACGGCCGCGTGGCAAGCCGCCAACGCCCAGGGCGATATCCAGGCCCAGCGAACCGGTCGACACGGTTTGCACTTCTTCGATCGGCACACTGGAATCCATGCGCATCACGGAGCCCTTGCCGAATTGCTTTTCAATTTGCGCCAGCGCCGCGGCCAGCGCCTTGGCTTTGTCCGCTGCGGATACTGCGGCTTTCTTGTCGTCCATGATGGTCTCTCAGCTTAGGGTGATCAATGCGTGATTGCGTACAGGTGATACTGTATAAAAATCCAGTGGTTTTTGCAAGCGCTGTTTTCACCGGTCCGTGCAAACAACGTAAAAGCTGGCAATGTTAAGCAAACTCTTACAAAATACCAACTCCCGCAGCTGATTCGAATCAACCATGCGTATTTTACTTGCCGAGGACGACAGCGTCCTGGCCGACGGTCTCACCCGCTCGCTGCGCCAGTCCGGCTATGCGATCGATTGCGTCAAGAATGGCCAGGAAGCCGATACCGCCCTGTCGACCCAGGAATTCGATTTACTGATCCTGGACCTGGGCTTGCCCAAGATGCCGGGGCTGGAAGTGCTGCGCCGGCTGCGCGCGCGCGGTTCGCTGCTGCCGGTGCTGATCCTGACGGCGGCCGATTCGATCGAGCAGCGCGTCAATGGCCTGGACCTCGGGGCCGACGATTATATGGCCAAGCCGTTCGCGCTGTCCGAACTGGAAGCGCGCGTGCGGGCGCTGACGCGGCGCGGCCAGGGCGGCGGCTCCACCGTCATCAAGCACGGCCCGCTGACCTACGACCAGGTCGGCCGCAGCGCCTATATCAATGACCAGATGCTGGATTTGTCCGCGCGCGAACTGGGGCTGCTGGAAATCCTGCTGGCCCGCACCGGGCGCCTGGTGTCGAAGGAACAACTGGTCGACCACCTGTGCGAGTGGGGCGAGGAAGTGTCGAACAACGCGATTGAAGTGTATGTGCACCGCCTGCGCAAGAAGATCGAGGTCGGCGGCGTACGCATCGCCACGGTGCGGGGACTGGGCTATTGCCTGGAAAAGTTCAGCGACGCCCCGCGCCCTGAATCCAAATAAAGCACCCGGTGAGCAGCGGCCCCGCTCTCGATGACGGCCAGTCCGACTGGCAGGGGGACCGCCACGACGGCAGCGCGGAAATCCAGCATTCGCTGTTTGGCGAAATCCTGGACTGGATGCTGGCGCCGCTGCTGCTGCTGTGGCCCATGAGTATCGCCATCACCTACCTGGTGGCGAAGTCCATCGCCAATCAACCGTTCGACCACGCGCTGGAAGACAGCGTCACCGTGCTGGCCCAGCAAATCCGCGAAGTCGACGGCCGCATCGTGCCCCGCACCGGCGGCTCCGCGCGCGATTTGCTGCGGGCCGACGACGTCGATACCGTGTATTACCAGATCGTCGCGCCCAGCGGCGAAGTGCAGGATGGCGACCGCGAACTGCCGCAGCCGCCCGAAGACGACCGCGACCGCCCGGGCGCCGTGCACTTCAGGAATGGCAACATGCACGGCACCCAGGTGCGTATCGCGTATTCGTTCGTGGTGCTGGAAGACCGGGGCGCGGAAGAAACCCGCCTGGCCTTGGTGCAGGTGGCGGAAACGCTGGAAAAGCGCGCCAAGCTGGCCAATGAAATCATCAAGGGCGTGATCCTGCCGCAATTCATCGTGCTGCCCATCGTGCTGGCGTTGGTCTGGTTTGCGCTGTCGCGGGGCCTGTCGCCGCTGGCGCAATTGCAGGAACGCATCCGCGCCCGCAACCCGGACGATCTGAGTCCCATCGATGCACGCCAGGTGCCGGAAGAAATCACCCCGCTGGTGGGATCGCTGAACGACATGCTGGAACGGCTGTCGCTGTCGATCGACATGCAAAAGCGCTTTATCGCCGATGCCGCGCACCAGATGAAAACCCCGCTGGCCGGGATGCGCATGCAGTCGGAACTGGCGCTGCGCCAGACCGACCAGGGCGAAATCCACCGCTCGCTGGAACAGTTGGCGAAAAGTTCGGAAGCGGCGACGCGCCTGGTGAACCAGTTGCTGGCGCTGGCGCGGGCGGAAAACCAGCCACAGGCCGGCGCCGCGCTGCTGCCGCTGGATTTGGCGGAACTGGCCCGCAGCGCCGTGCGCGACTGGGTTCCCGCCTCGTTCAACCACCGCATCGATCTTGGCTATGAGGGGCCGGACGACGGCGTCACGATTGCCGGCAATCCCACCATGCTGCGGGAAATGCTGTCCAACCTGATCGACAATGCGCTGCGCTATACGCCGCCAGGCGGCGCCGTCACGGTGCGCGTGCTGGGCGCCGGCGGCATGGCCGTGGTGGAAGTGGAAGACACGGGCCCCGGCATTCCGGAAACGGAACGGGGACACGTGTTCGAGCGCTTTTACCGCATCCTGGGCAACGCGGCGGAAGGCAGCGGCCTGGGGCTGGCCATCGTGCGCGAAATCGCGCAGCAGCATGACGCCACGGTGGAACTCACGTCGAACCCGCGCAGCACGGCGCCGAAAATGCCCGGCTGCCTGTTCCGCCTGACCTTCCCCCTGTACAGCCCTCCCCCTCCACCGGAAGCCATGGAATATGATGCTTGAGGAACGCCGGCGCGCATTGCGCCACGAGCACTGGCGGCAAACCCGCGACATCACGGCGGCATTGCTGCTGCTGTGGGTTGCCACCATCTTCAGCGCCGTCTTCTTCGCGCGCGAGTTGAGCGGCATGGCGCTGTTCGGCTGGCCGCTGTCGTTTTACCTGGCCGCCCAGGGGGCCTTGCTGGTCTTCCTGTCCATCATCGGCGGCTATGCATGGCGCATGCGCGTGCTGGACCGGCGCTACCAGGACCAGGTCAGATGAAACGCACGTTCTTCCAGCGCCTGTCGCGCTACTACCTGTTATTCACCGGTGGCTTTGGCTGCTTCCTGGTGGCGCTGGCCATGCTGGAAAAAGAAGGCATGCCGCGCGTGTGGATCGGCTACCTGTTCATGCTGGCCACCATCACCTTGTACGCGTTCATTGGGCTGGTCAGCCGCACGTCGAACGTGTCGGAATACTATGTCGCGGGACGCCGCGTGCCCGCCCTGTTCAATGGCATGGCGACGGCGGCCGACTGGATTTCCGCCGCCAGTTTCATCAGCCTGGCCGGCACGCTGTACCTGCACGGCTTCGACGGCCTGGCGTACATCATGGGCTGGACCGGCGGCTACTGCCTGGTGGCGCTGCTGATCGCGCCCTACCTGCGCAAGTTCAGCCAGTACACGATTCCAGACTTCCTTGCGGCCCGCTATGGCGGACCGCATCATGGCCGCATCGTGCGCATGATGGCGGTGGCCGCCACCATCATCGTGTCGTTCACCTACGTGGTGGCGCAAATCTATGCGGTGGGGCTGATCGCGTCCCGTTTCACGGGTGTGGACTTTTCAGTCGGTATTTTCCTGGGGCTGGCCAGTATCCTCGTGTGCTCGTTCCTCGGCGGCATGCGCGCCATCACGTGGACCCAGGTGGCGCAATACATCATCATCCTCGTCGCGTTCCTGATTCCCGCCATCTGGCTGTCCGCCAAGCATGGCGGCAATCCGGTGCCGCAAGTGGCATACGGCAAACTGTTGCCGAAGTTGACGGCCCGCGAGCAGGCGCTGCAACACGATCCGAAAGAACAGGAAGTGCGCCGCATATACCAGGAGCGCGCCGCGGCCTACGCGGAAAAAGTCGCCGGCTTGCCCGGCACGTGGGATGCGGGCCGCTTCGAAGCGCAGCGCCAGCTCGATGCGGTCAAGCAGCGCAACGGCACCCTGCTGGAAATCCGCCTGGCGGAAAAAGCGCTGCTGGCCTATCCGAAGACTGTGGAAGAAGCGCAGGAAGCGTGGGATGCGGCGCGCCGCTATTATGAACAGCGCGCCACGCCCCCCGCGCCGCACGCGGAACCGTTTGCGGCGGCCACCGCGCAGGCGTCGGACGTCAAACGCAACAACTTCCTCGCACTGGTATTTTGCCTGATGGTGGGCACCGCCGCGCTGCCGCACATCCTGATGCGCTCCTACACCACGCCGTCGGTGCATGAAACGCGGGTGTCCGTGTTCTGGACGCTGTTCTTCATCCTGCTGATTTACCTGACCATCCCCGCGCTGGCCGTGATGGTGAAATATGACGTGTATACCGCCATGGTGGGCAGCAAGTTTTCCCAACTGCCGACGTGGGTGTCGTACTGGGCCAACGTGGACCGCGTGCATCCGCTGATCAGCATTGCCGACATCAACCGCGACGGCATCGTGCAACTGGCGGAAATCGCCATCGATGGCGACGTGCTGGTGCTGGCCACGCCGGAAATCGCCGGCTTGCCCTACGTGATCTCCGGCCTGGTGGCCGCCGGCGGCCTGGCCGCCGCTTTGTCCACGGCCGATGGACTGCTGCTGGCCATCTCCAACGCCCTGTCGCACGACATCTATTATCAGACCGTCGATCCGCACGCTTCCACGCAAAAGCGCGTGACGATTTCCAAGCTGCTGTTGCTGGCGGTGGCCTTCATTGCCGCCTATGCCGCATCGACCAAACCGGCCGACATCCTGTCGCTGGTATCGGCCGCGTTTTCACTGGCCGGCTCCACGCTGTTCCCGGCGCTGGTGCTGGGCGTGTTCTGGCAGCGCGCCACGCGCCAGGGCGCCGTGGCCGGCATGGCGATCGGTTTCCTCGTGTGCGTGTATTACATGCTGCACACCAATCCGATTTTGGGTGGCAGCGCGGCCGGGCAATGGTTCCAGATCGCGCCCGTGTCGGCGGGGATTTTCGGCGTGCCGGCCGGGGCGCTGGCAATGATCGTCGTGAGCTGGCTGACACCGCCGCCGGGCAAGGATGTGCTGGCGCTGGTCGACTACATCCGCACGCCGGAAGCTTGAGAAACGCTAGAGGGAGTTGTCAGGCAGGCTAGTCAAATTGGCAGCACGATGTTATTCTAAAGAAATTATCTTCTTTGTAACGTACGTCGTGCCGCTCCCATCCCTTCGCCTGACTGCCCTCGCAGTTGCCACCGCCTTATCCCTGTCCATCCCATGCCACGCGGCCGCCGCGCCGCTGGCGCCGGCCGCAGCTTCTGCCGCCATTCCCGCTGCGGATTTCTTCAACAACCCGGATTTCAGCGCGGCCCGGCTGTCGCCCAGCGGCCGCTACCTGGCCGCCAAGCGCGTCGCGGAAAATGGCCGCGAGCAGCTGGCCGTGGTGGACCTGGTCAACACGTCGGCCAAATCCGTCGCCAACTTCAAGGACACGGACATCGGTTACTTTGCGTGGATCAGCGATCAGCGCCTGCTGTTCGACACCACCGACAAGCAAATCGGCCAGGGCGCCCGCCGCTATGGTCCCGGCCTGTATGCGGTAAACAGCGACGGCCAGCAATTCCGCCAGCTGGCGCGGCACAACAATCCCTTCGTCCGCAATGGCGGCGACGACAACATGCTGCCATGGCATACCTTCATGCTGCATGCCGACGGCGCGCAAAATTCCGACCAGGTGTATGTCGCCAACATCAACATCAATGCCCCCGGCGATTTCGACCACGTGGAATTGCTGAAGCTGAACACGAAGACCACGCGCCATACCACGGTCGAGGGTCCCGGCGACACGCGCGACTGGCTGCTGGACGCGAAAGGCGAGCCACGGCTTGCCATCACCCATGAAGCGGGCCAGCAAATCCTGCACTACCTGGACCCGAAAACCGGGGCCTGGCGCAAGGTGGCGTCCAACCCCATGTTCACGGGCGGCAAAGGCGCCTTCCAGCCGCTGGCCTTCGGCAGCGACGGCACGCTGTACGTCAGCACCAGCACCGGCAACGGCATCGCCGCCGTCCATACGATGGACCTGGAAACCGGCGCCATCAGCCCGAAACCGCTGATCAGCCTGGACGGCTACGATTTCAGCGGCAAGCTGATTTTCAACAACGGTAAATTGCTGGGCGTACGCTTCCTGGCCGACGGCGAGGGCACGCAATGGTTCGACGCCGCCATGCAGGGCGCGCAAAAGGAAATCGACGCCAAGCTGCCCCGCACCGTCAACATCGTGACGCCGCCGACCCACGCGGAAACGCCGTACTTGCTGGTGGAAGCGTATTCGGACCGCCAGCCGCGCGCGTACTTCATTTACGACACGGAAAAGAAGACGCTGAACCTGGCGGGCCATAGCCACCCGAACATCAAGTTATCGCAAATGGGCACGCAAGACTTGCAGCACTATGCGGCGCGCGACGGCATGAAGATTCCCGCCTGGCTGACCACGCCGGCCGGCGCCGGCAAGAATTTGCCGATGGTGGTGCTGGTGCATGGCGGCCCGTATTCGCGTGGCACGGCCTGGGGCTGGAAACCGGAAAGCCAGTTCCTCGCGTCGCGCGGCTACGCGGTGCTGGAACCGGAATTCCGCGGCAGCACCGGGTTCGGTTACCAGCATTTCCACGCCGGCTGGAAACAGTGGGGCTTGAAAATGCAGGACGATATTGCCGATGGCGTGAAATGGGCCATTGCGCAAGGCATCGCCGATCCGAAACGGATCTGCATTGCCGGCGCCAGCTATGGCGGCTATGCCGCCATGATGGGCCTGGTGAACGATCCTGGCCTGTTCCAGTGCGGCATCAACTGGGTCGGCGTCACCGACATCAACCTGCTGTTTACGGGCCACTGGCGCTTCACATCCGACTTGCCGCCCATGTGGAAAAAATACGGCATGCCGGAATTGATCGGCGACCCGGTCAAGGATGCCGAGCAATTCAAGGCCACGTCGCCGCTGCAGCAAGCGGCGCGCATCACGCAACCATTGCTGCTGGCCTATGGCGGCGCCGACATGCGCGTGCCGATCATCCACGGCACCAGGTTCCGCGACGCGCTGAAAGCCACCAACAAGCAAGTCGAGTGGATCGAATATGAAGAGGAAGGCCACGGCTGGGCCTTGCCAAAAAACCGCATCGATTTCTGGACCCGCGTGGAACGCTTCCTCGACAAACAAATCGGCGCTGGCGCTGCCGCCAGCACAGCCAGCGCAGCTACGACTAAACCAACCCCATCCGCACCATGAACCATATCGTCATGCGGCCGATCGCCGCCTTCCTGATTGCCTTGCCACTGGCCGCCGCCTCACAGGCGCCGGCCAGCCAGCCTGCACAACCAGTGCAACAGGCTGCCGCGCAAGCCGTGCCATCGCTGGCCGACTTCTTCAACAATGCCGAGTTCAGCGGCGCGAAACTGTCGCCCAGCGGCCGCTACCTGGCCGCCAAGCTGGCGGCCCCCAATGGCCGCGAACGGCTGGCCGTGGTGGACCTGGCCACCCACGCTGCAACGTCAGTCGCGTACTTCAATGATGTCGACGTCGGCGCCTTCACGTGGGTCAACGACGAACGGTTGCTGTTCAACACCACCGACAAGCAACTGGGCCAGGGCGACCGCCGCTACGGCCCCGGCCTGTATGCGGTGAACCGCGATGGCGAGAAATTCCGCCAGTTGGCGAACCGCACCGGCAACTTTATCTCGGCGCCCACCGTCGCCCGGCAATTGTTGCCATGGCATACCTTCATGCTGGGCCAGGATGGCGCGCAAAATTCCGAATTTGTCTATGTCAGCAGCAGTGTCTACAACCGGCCCGGCGACTGGGAAGCGGAAAACCTGCTGCGCCTGAACACGCTGACGGGCCACCACGCCACCGTGCAACGTCCCGGCGATACCGATAGCTGGCTGCTCGATGAAAAAGGCGAGCCGCGCATCGCCACGACATCGAAAAAAGGCAAAAGCACCGTGCACTTGCGCGATCCGCAGACGGGCGAATGGCGCGTGCTGGTGGAATTCGACACGTTCATAGGCGGAAAAGGCGCCTTCCGGCCGCTGGCTTTCGGCCCGGATGGCGTATTGTACGTGGTGGCGCACCGTGGCCGCGACAAGGCTGCCGTGTTCACGTTTGACCTGGCCACCGCCAAGCTCAGCGACAAGCCCGTGATCGAACTGGATGGCTATGACTTCAGCGGCAAGCTGATCTTCAGCGATACCAAGCTGATCGGCGTACGCTACACGACCGATGCCAGGGGCACGATGTGGCTCGACGATGCGATGAAAGCCGTGCAGGCGGAAGTCGACGCCAAGCTGCCCAACACCGTCAACCTGGTGACGCCGCCGAAGCGCCCGGAAACCCGGAACGTCCTGGTGGAATCGTATTCCGACCTGCAACCGGCCGTGACGTTCATTTATGACCGCGAAACCAAAGCGCTGGCCCTGGTAGGTGCGTCGCACCCGAAAATCCAGCCCGCGCAGATGGCGCCGCAGGATGCCGTCAGCTATACGGCGCGCGACGGTTTGCGCATTCCCGCCTGGCTGACCACACCCAAGGGCCAGGGCAAAAACCTGCCGATGGTGGTGCTGGTGCACGGCGGCCCCTATGTCCGTGGCGGCGAATGGGGCTGGAATCCGCAAGCCCAGTTCCTCGCATCGCGCGGCTACCTGGTGCTGGAGCCGGAATTCCGGGGCAGCACCGGTTTCGGCGACAAGCACTTCCGCGCCGGCTGGAAGCAGTGGGGCCTGAAAATGCAGGACGACGTGGCCGACGGCGTCAAATGGGCCATCGACAAGGGCATGGCCGATCCCAAGCGGATCTGCATCGCCGGCGCCAGCTATGGCGGCTATGCCACGCTGATGGGACTGGTGAACAACCCGGAACTGTTCAAGTGCGGTATCGACTGGGTCGGCGTGACCGACATCAGCCTGCTCGCCAATGGCCACTGGAGCTATACGTCCGATCTGTCCGACATGTGGAAACAATACGGTTTCCCGGTGCTGATCGGCGACGTGGAAAAGGATGCGGAACAGTTGAAAGCCACGTCGCCCCTGCAGCAGGCCGCCCGCATCACGCAGCCGCTGCTGCTGGCCTATGGCCGCGCCGACCAGCGCGTACCGCTCTACCATGGCAACAAGTTCCGCGACGCCGTGACGGTCCATAACAAGCAGGTCGAATGGGTGGTCTATGAAGAAGAAGGCCACGGCTGGGCCTTGCCGAAAAACCGCATTGATTTCTGGGGCCGTGTGGAGAAATTCCTGGACAAGAATATCGGTGCAGGCAGCATCGGCAACACCAGCAATGCCGGCAGCACGGGCAATACAGGCAAATAAGGAAAGCAACATGTTGAAACGCAGTTTACTGGCCATGGCATGCGCCGCCCTGCTGGCCACGCCCGTCACGGCCCCATTGGCCGCCACCATCGCGCCGCCCGCCACGGAAGCCTTTTTCAGCAACCCGCAATTTTCCGCAGCCAAGCTGTCGCCGAGCGGCCGCTACCTGGCCGTACGATCCGGCTCGCCCGGCAAACGGCAAGGCTTGTTCGTCATTAACCTGGCGGAGAGCATCTCCACGCCCGTGGCCCATTACAGCAACATCGATATCGATTACTTTGAATGGGTCAACGATAACCGCCTGGTGTACGACACCCGCGACGACTCGCTGGCGCCGGGCGACCTGAAATTTGCGCCCGGCATGTATGCCGTCAACCGCGATGGCAGCGGCACATTGCAGCTGGCGGACCGCGGTTACGATGCCGAATCCAGTACCGGCACCCACATCAAGCGCCAGTTGCTGCCGTCAAATACCTATCTGCTTGAGCAGGATGGCGCCCAAAAAGACGACTACATCTATGCAAAACAGTCGCGCCGCACGTCCGGCGGCGAGTTCCAGTCCTGGTCGCTGCTGCGCGTCAATACGGTAACGGGGCGTTCGCAAGGCGTCGCCGTGCCGGCATACACGGATTCGATCTTGCTGGACGCCAGCGGTGAACCGCGCGTCGCCACGGCGCAGGATCGCGACCTCAAGTCGGTGCACTACCGCGATCCCGCCAGCGGCGAATGGCGCAAGCTGGCCGAATTCCCCGCGTATGGCAAATCGCCCGGTTCATTCGAGCCCATTGGTGTGGCCGGCGACGGCACGCTGTACGTCGCCACCGGCGCCCAGGTCGGACATCGCGTGGTGCGCAGCTTTGACGTCAAGACTGGCAAGCTGGGCGACAAGCCCGTGATCGACCTCACCGACTACGATTTCACCGGCCGCTTCGTCAGCGGCAACGGCAAGCTGCTGGGCGTGCACATGCTGACCGATGCGCGCAGCACGCACTGGTGGGACAAGGACATGGCGGCCTTGCAAGACACCATCGACAAGCTGCTGCCCGGCACCGTCAATGAAATCTCGGTGGCGAACCGCCCGGAAACGCCATGGGTGGTCGTGAAATCGTGGTCGGACCGCCAGCCGGTGGTGTTCGTGCTGTATAACCGCGACACCCAAAAAATCTCCAAGCTCGGTGAGGCCCACCCCGCCATCAATCCGCTGGCGATGGGCGAGCGCAGCATGATTCGCTACAAGGCGCGCGACGGCATGTCCATCCCCGCCTGGCTGACGTTGCCGCCCGGCGGCAAGAAGACCAACCTGCCGCTGGTGGTGCTGGTGCATGGCGGCCCGTTCGTGCGGGGCGGCGAATGGAACTGGGACGACGAAGCGCAATTCCTCGCCACGCGCGGCTATGCCGTGCTGCAACCGGAGTTCCGTGGCAGCGCGGGCTTCGGCGCCCGCCACACGATGGCGGGATGGAAGCAGTGGGGCCTGGCCATGCAGGATGACCTGGCCGACGGCGCCCGTGCGCTGGCGGCGCAAGGCATTGCCGATGGCGGGCGCGTCTGCATTGCCGGGGCCAGCTACGGCGGCTATGCCGCGCTGATGGGCGTCATCAAGGACGGCGACCTGTTCAAGTGCGCCATCGACTGGGCCGGTGTCACCGACATCAACCTGCTGTACACCGGCACGTGGCGCATCATCGGCGACCTGTCGGAAGACTGGAAACAGTACGGCATGCCGCAACTGGTGGGCGACCAGGTCAAGGATGCCGACCAGTTGCAAGCGACGTCGCCGCTGGTGCAGGCCGCCCGCGTCAAGCGTCCCGTGCTGCTGGCTTACGGCACCCACGACCGCCGCGTTCCCATCGTGCACGGCGAACGCTTCTACAAAGCCGTCAAAGCCCACAACCCGGACGTGGAATGGGTCACGTACGACGGCGAGGGCCATGGCTGGTCGTTGCCGGAAAACCGTGTCGATTTCTGGAACCGCGTCGAGAAATTCCTCGACAAGCATATCGGAACGGCAAGCAAATAGGAGTAACCTGACGGCTGGCCAACTTCATTGAAGGAGCATCCATGTCGTCTGGAAAAATACTGGTGGCACAGGGAGGCGGGCCCAGCGCCGTCATCAACCAGTCGCTGGTGGGGGTGGTGCTGGAAGCGCGGCGCCATCGCCACGTGACCCGCGTCTATGGCGCACTGCACGGTGTGCGCGGCATCATCAATGAAGACTTCGTCGACCTGACCCAGGAAACCAGCCATAACCTGGAACTGGTGGCCGCCACGCCGTCGTCGGCGCTGGGTTCCACCCGCGACAAACCGGACGAAAAATATTGCGCGCAAATCTTTGAAGTATTGCGCGCACATGAAATCGAACACTTCTTTTACATCGGCGGCAACGATTCGTCCGACACCGTGCGCATCGTCAGCCAGCAGGCGCAGGCCGCCGGCTATCCGCTGCGCTGCATCCACATTCCGAAGACCATCGACAATGACCTGGTCGGCAACGACCACACGCCGGGCTTCCCGTCCGCCGCCCGCTTTGTCGCGCAAGCGTTTGCCGGCGCCAACCTCGATAACGCGTCGCTGCCCGGCGTCTATGTCGGCGTCGTCATGGGCCGCCACGCGGGCTTTTTAACGGCCGCCTCCGCGCTGGGCAAGAAATTCCCCGACGACGGGCCGCACCTGATTTACATGCCGGAGCGGGTATTCGAACTGGAACCCTTCCTGGCCGACGTCAAAGCCACGTATGACAGGCACGGGCGCTGCGTGATCGCCGTCTCCGAAGGCATCCACGACGCGTCCGGTGAACCGATTGCCACCTTGCTGGCGAAGGAAGTGGAACGCGATGCGCACGGCAACGTGCAATTGTCCGGCACCGGGGCGCTGGCGGATTTGCTGTGCGACGAAATCAAGGACAAGCTGGGCATCAAGCGCGTGCGCGGCGATACCTTCGGCTACCTGCAACGCTCGTTCATCGGCTGCGTGTCGGACGTCGACCAGCGCGAAGCGCGCGAGGTGGGTGAAAAGGCCGTGCAATTTGCCATGTGGGGCGACCGCGATGGCTCCGTCGCCATCAAGCGCACCGGCTTTTATTCGGTCGACTATGAATTGCTGCCGTTGGAAGCCGTGGCGGGCAAGACGCGCACCATGGACGATGCCTTCATCACGCCGGAAGGAACCGATGTGACCGATGCGTTCCGCCTCTACTTGCGGCCGTTACTGGGGTCCGGCATGCCGGATGCATACCGGCTGCGGCCGGCGCCGGTGGCGAAAATCCTGAAGCCGTAGGACTGCCCCGCTGCGGGCTTCCCGGCCCGCCGCCGATTATCCCTGCTGCTTCACCATTGCCTGCAGCCGGTACTTCTCGATCAAGCCTTCCTTCTTCATATCCGCCAGCACCTGGCCCAGCTTCACGGCCAGGTCGGCATGGCGCTTGTGCAGGTGCGCATACACGTCGGCGCTGTCCATCAACGCCACCTTGCGAATCGCCGTATTACGGAATTCGTCGGCGGCCAGCGCGGCATCGGCCACCGTTTCCACTTCGACAAACACATCGCTGCGGCCCACCTGCAGCTTGCGTAATCCCAGCAGCGTACTGTTGACGACCGTCAGCCGGTCGGCCGACACCACCAGTGGCAATTGCACGCTCGGCAGGGCCACGCCGCTGCGGTACTCGACGCGCAAATCGGCCGGCTTCAGCGCCTCCCATCCGTTTGCCAGGGCCATCGGCCGCGCCGCATAGGCGCAAAAACGGATGGCAAAGTGCGGTACCGGCACCTTCACCAGTTCCGGGTGCAGCTGGCTGTATTCGGCGACGCGATTGATTTCGCCATCGGCCTCGCCACTGTCGGACACCAGGCTGGAACGCTTGGCGGGATAGGGCCGGTAATCGAGCCGGTAGCCGAGGCGGCCCAGCGCTTCCGTGTAAATCAGCGTGAGCCAGGGGCCGTAGGTGGTGTGGATTTCAATTGCGCCTGTCAACACCAGCATGGGGCGCGGGTCAGCCTGCGCCGATGCTTGCCAAACGCCGCACACCAGGCTCGCTGCAATGCATGCCGCCATGCGGACGCGGATCCGGCCCATATACTCTCCCCTGTCAAAAAAGAAAAAGCGGACGACGCCACTGGCATAGTCCGCTTTCTGTATCACTGGCGCGTCTGTTGAGATCGGCGCCTGGTCACCATCACACCACGATGGTCTGGTGCTCGCCATCCTGGCGTGCACGGATCTTGCCGATGCGGTACACGGTTTCACCGGCCGCTTTCAGCTGGGCTTCGGCCGCATCCGCGTTTTCAGCGGAAACGATGACGGTCATGCCGATGCCGCAGTTGAACACGCGGTGCATTTCCGCGTCCGCCACGCCGCCGTGCTGTTGCAGCCACTGGAACAGCGGTGGCAGGGTCCACGATTTGCCATCCAGTTCGCAGGTCAGGTGGTCTTGCAGCACGCGTGGAATGTTTTCCACCAGGCCGCCGCCCGTGATGTGCACCAGGCCTTTGACTTCCATGGACGCCATCAGCGCCAGCAGCGGTTTCACGTAGATGCGGGTTGGCTCCATCAGCACGTCGGCCAGTTTGCGGCCGTGGAAGTCGCCTTCCAGGTCTGGTTTTGCCACTTC
Organism: Pseudoduganella rivuli; assembly: GCF_009674485.1. Lineage (GTDB taxonomy): Bacteria > Pseudomonadota > Gammaproteobacteria > Burkholderiales > Burkholderiaceae_D > Rugamonas > Rugamonas rivuli_B. The sequence goes on from NZ_WKJJ01000010.1 coordinate 166,675, forward strand.
GATAATCTTGCGTACCAGCGAATAACCGTTCGAGTGCGCGCCCGACGAGGCCAGGCCCAGCACCACGTCGCCCGGGGCGATCTTGGTGCCGTCGATGATTTTCGACTTTTCCACCACGCCGACCGCGAAACCGGCCAGGTCGTATTCGCCGGCCGGGTACATGCTTGGCATTTCAGCGGTTTCGCCGCCGATCAGCGCCGCGCCGGCCTGTTCGCAACCCTGGGCGATGCCTTTGACCACGGCAGTTGCCTGTGGAACATCCAGCTTGCCGCAAGCGAAATAGTCGAGGAAGAACAGCGGCTCGGCGCCCTGCACCAGGATGTCGTTGACGCTCATGGCCACCAGGTCGATGCCGACGGTGTCGTGGCGGTTCAGTTCAAACGCCAGTTTCAGCTTGGTGCCGACGCCGTCCGTACCGGACACCAGTACCGGTTCCTGGTATTTCTTGCTGATCTCGAACATGGCGCCAAAGCCGCCAATGCCGGCCATCACGCCTTCGCGCATGGTGCGCTTGGCAAACGGCTTGATGGCATCGACTAAGGCGTCGCCCGCGTCGATATCGACGCCGGCGTCACGGTAGGACAGGGAAACATTAGAAGTTTGGCTCATGGTGTATTTCGCAGCGGAGGCGGTAAAATAGAAGGCGGTGGCCGCTGCCAACGCTTTTGGCATTAGTAGCGGCAAGACCGCTATTCTATCAAAATGCCTGCTCAACGCCTGTGCAATCACCCATTTTTAGCCAAAAATCCCCTTCCCCATGCCTTTTCCCCTCTCGGTAGAACAAAAGCAGACGGCGTTCTGGGTGGCGGTTTGGGTGGCATTCTGGCTGCTTTTGCTGGCGCTCGGGCCGATTTTGACGCCGTTCCTGGCCGCCGCCATCATTGCCTATGCACTCAATCCCGGCGTCGACCGGCTGGAGCGGTTGCGGCTGGGCCGCATCGGCGTGCCGCGCGCGCTGGCCGTGGTGGTCGTGGTGGTGCTGTTCCTGGCCGCCATCACCACGCTGGGACTGATCGTGGTGCCGGTGCTGCAGCGTGAAATCCCCCTGTTGCAGGCGCAAATTCCCGCCTTCATGGCCAAGGCCAATGACACGCTGGGCCCGCGCTTGCGTGAAATGGGCGTCCATGTACCGATGGACAGCGCCGGCATCAAGGAATTGGTCTCCCAGCAACTGGCCTCGTCCGGCGATGAAATCTGGCGCTCGCTGCTGACGTGGGGCCGCGCCGGCGGCAGCGCCGTGCTGGGCTGGCTGTTCATCGCGATGCTGGTGCCGGTGCTGCTGTTTTACCTGCTGCTGGACTGGCATCAGGTCATTGCCCGCATTGCCGACTGCGTGCCGCGCCGCTACGTGGGCCGCACCATCGCCATGGCGGAGGAAGTCGACACCCTGCTGGCGCAATACCTGCGCGGCCAGTTGCTGGTGATGCTCGTGCTGGCCGTGTATTACTCGGTGTCGCTGATGATTGCCGGGTTCGACGTGGCGCTGCCGGTCGGCATCCTGACCGGCCTGCTGGTTTTCATCCCCTACCTGGGCTTTGGCCTGGGCCTGGTATTGGCGCTGATTGCCGCCGTGCTGCAATTTACCGACTGGAGCGGCGTGATCGCGGTGGCCGTCATCTATGGCGCCGGCCAGGTCATCGAAGGCTTTTTCCTGACGCCGCGCCTGGTGGGCGAGCGCATCGGCCTCAACCCGCTGGCCGTGATTTTCGCGTTGCTGGCGTTCGGCCAGCTGTTCGGCTTTGTCGGCGTGCTGCTGGCGCTGCCCGCTTCGGCGGTACTGATGGTGGCTTTCAAGCACTTGCGCCGCCACTACCTGTCCAGCAGCTTTTATAATGCGTAGTGTGATGACGAAGACGACGCAAGGGCATAGGCAATGAAACAACTGGTGCTGGATCTAGGCGCCGAGCCGGTGCTCACCCTCGATTCCTTCGAAGTGGGACAAAACGCGGAACTGGCCGCGCTGATGCGGCAATTCGAAAACCGCACGTCGCGCGAGCATTTCGCCTATATCTGGGGCGATATGGGCGCCGGCAAGAGCCACTTGCTGCGGGCGCTGGGGGCGGCCGACCGCGCCCGCTATATCTCGCCGTTTTCCATTGAATCGGAATTCGTCTACTCGCCCGACGTGGACCTGTACCTGCTGGACGACTGTGAAAAGCTGTCGCCGCTGGCGCAGATCGACGCGTTCGCCCTGTTTAATGAAATCCGCGCCAACAACGCTTTCATGGTGTGCAGCGGGGCCGTCGCGCCGGCCGTGCTGCCCGTCCGGGAAGATTTGCGCACCCGCATGGGCTGGGGTCTGATTTACCGCCTGCACAGCCTGACGGACGATGAAAAGATTGCCGCTTTGACCACGGCGGCGGCGGCCCGGGGATTGACGCTGTCGGCCGGCGTGTTACCCTATTTGCTTTCCCATTACCGGCGTGACATGAGTTCACTGTCCGAAATGCTGGATGCGCTGGACCGCTATTCCCTCGAAACCCAACGCCCGATTACCCTGCCGCTGCTGCGCGAGTGGCTGCAGGAACAAGCTCAAAAATGATGAAACTGGCCCTGTTTGACCTCGACCACACCCTGCTGCCGATCGATTCCGATTTCGAATGGGGACAATTCCTGTGCCGTATCGGCGCCGTCGACGCGGCGGAATTCGCCCGCCGCAACGAGGAATTTTTCGCCCAATACCAGGCCGGCACGCTGGACCCGGTCGAATACCTGGAATTCTCGCTGGGCACGCTGGCCGGCTTCCCCCGCGCCAGGCTCGATGAAATGCAGGCGCAATTCATGCGCGAAGTGATCACGCCGGCAATCCGTCCCGCCGCCAGGGCGCTGCTGCAAAAGCACCTGGAAGCGGGTGACCTGGTGGCCATCGTGACCGCCACCAACCACTTCGTCACCAAGCCGATCGCCGACGCGCTGGGCGTGGAACACCTGATCGCCGCCATGCCGGAAGTGGCCAGCGATGGCGCCATCACCGGCAAGCTGCTGGGTACGCCGACGCAGGGCGCCGGCAAAGTCACCCACACCAAAGCATGGCTGGAAAAGCTGGGCAAGCGCCTGGAAGACTTTGAAAGCTCGCACTTCTACAGCGATTCGCACAACGATATTCCGCTGATGTCAGTGGTGACCCATCCGGTTGCCTGCAACCCGAACGCCGCCCTGACCAGCCACGCCGCCGCTCAAGGCTGGCCTACTATCCAACTGTTCAATGATTAAGAAACTGATCCGCAAAATCCTGGGCGTCAAAGGCAAGGAAGCACCCAGCGGCCCCGTGATCCTGGGGCCGCAACAGCATGGCATCGACCCGAGACTGCTGTCGAATAACGCCGTGCGCGTCACCAGCACCTTGCAGGAAGCGGGCTATCAGGCCTTCGTTGTCGGTGGCGCCGTGCGCGACCTGCTGCTGGGCGTGAAGCCCAAGGATTTCGACATCGCCACCAACGCCACGCCGGAACAGGTGAAACGCCTGTTCCGCCGCGCGTTCATCATCGGCAAGCGCTTCCAGATCGTGCACGTGATGTTCGGCCAGGACTTGCTGGAGGTGACCACCTTCCGCGGCCCCGCGGTCGACAATGCGCCGAAAGACGAGCATGGCCGCGTGCTGCGCGATAACACCTTCGGCACCCAGGCGGAAGACGCGGAACGCCGCGACTTCACCATCAACGCCATGTATTACAACCCGGCCACGCAGGAAGTGCTGGATTACCACGGCGGCATCGAAGACATCAGGGCGAAAACCCTGCGCATCATCGGCGTACCGGAAGCCCGCTACCGCGAAGACCCGGTGCGCATGCTGCGCGTGGTGCGCTTTGCCGCCAAGCTGCAATTCGCGATCGAACAGCATACCGCCGCGCCGATCCGCGTGATGGCGCCGCTGATCAACAACGTGCCGGCCGCCCGCGTGTTCGATGAAATGCTCAAGCTGCTCATGTCCGGCCATGCGCTGGCCTGCCTGCAGCAATTGCGCAAGGAAGGCTTGCACCATGGCTTGCTGCCGCTGCTGGACGTGGTGCTGGAACAGCCGCTGGGCTTCAAGTTCGTGACGCTGGCGCTCGATTCCACCGACCGCCGCATCCATGCCGGCAAGACCGTCTCGCCGGGCTTCCTGTTTGCGTCGCTGCTGTGGCACCAGGTGCTGGAAAAGTGGAATGCCTACCTGGCGGCCGGCGAATTCGCCATCCCCGCGCTGCACCAGGCGGCCGACGACGTGCTGGATTCGCAAACGGAAAAACTGGCCCTGCAGCGCAAGATCGGTTCCGACATGCGCGACATCTGGTCGATGCAGCCGCGCTTCGAGCGCCGCACCGGCAAGAATCCGTACAAGCTGCTGGAACACACGCGCTTCCGCGCCGGCTATGACTTCCTGCTGCTGCGCTGCGCCTCGGGCGAAATCGACACGGAACTGGGCCAGTGGTGGACCGCGTTCTACGAAGGCGACGAGACCGCACGCGAAACACTGATCGCCGGCCTGCAATCGCAGTCGCAAGGTGGTGGCGGCGCCAAGCGCAAACGTCCGCCGCGCCGCGCGCCCCGCAACCGCGAAGGCGGTAATGGCGGTGGTGGTGGTGGCGACAGCGCGCCGGCGCCGGCCCATTCCGATGGCGAGTGACCGCGTGACGCGCATTGCATCAATTACGGCCTACATCGGTATCGGCGCCAACCTGGGCGATGCGCGCGCCAATGTGCTCGACGCGGTCGCGCGCCTGAAACGCGCGCCCGGCTGCACCGTCACCTCGGTGTCCAGCCTGTACCGCACGGCGCCCATCGATTCGTCCGGCGACGATTACGTCAATGCCGTGGCGTCCATCGACACCACGCTCGACGCCCACGCACTGCTGCACACCCTGCACGACATCGAACAGGCCCATGGCCGCGAACGCCCGTACCGCAACGCGCCCCGCACGCTGGACCTGGATTTGCTGTTATACGGGCAAGAACAGATCGCCTCGCCTACACTGACCGTGCCCCATCCGCGCATGTGCGACCGCGCATTCGTGCTCATGCCGCTGCTGGAAATCGCCCCCGGCGTCATGATCCCGGGCCGGGCACCGGCGCGCTGCTTTGAATCCGCTGTCCAAGACCAGGTAATCAGAAAGGAAACCACATGACCACCTTGCGCCAACCATCGCAGCGCCGTCTGCGCAACACCAACAACCGCCAGCGCAAGAAACTGCACCTGGGCGACTATAAACAGCTGCGCGGCGACGTCTCGATCCGCTTCAAGCAGGTGCTGGAAAGCGCTGCATTCGAAGCGTGGCTGTCCGACTGGATCGAGTGGGTGGAAAGCAACCACCTGTATGTCGCGTGCTTCGGCGGCGCGCAACCGTTTGCCGCCACCGACGGCATGCTGATCGGCGAAAAATCGCTGACGCAGGAACAGCTGGACGCCGCCGTGGCATGGCTGAAAGCCCGCCCGGAAGTGGCGGAAGTCACGCAGGCCGCGCTGCGCGATGCGACTTATGACGAGTTCAAGTCGGTCGAATAATCCCCTTTCTTTGCCGGGTGTGTCTGAAAAGGAGACGATTGTCTCCTTTTTCGATACATCCTCCAGATACCTCCCCATGAACATCCCCGTCCTCCTGCAAACCGCCGGCCTGCTGATCCTGTCCAACATTTTCATGACCGTGGCCTGGTATGGCCATTTGAAAAGCCTGAACACCAAGGCGTGGTATATCGCCGCCATCGTCAGCTGGGGCATCGCGCTGTTTGAATACCTGCTGCAAGTACCCGCCAACCGCATCGGCTACACGCAGTTCAGCCTGGCCCAGCTGAAGATCATGCAGGAAGCCATTACGCTGGCCGTGTTCGTGCCGTTTGCCATGATTTACATGGGCCAGCCATTCAAGCTGGACTACATTTGGGCCGGCCTGTGCCTGATCGGCGCCGTGTATTTCATCTTCCGCAGCTAATTTCCTCAAAGAAACTTCGAGACCCTGTTCGGAAAAGAATGATCGTTCAGAGTTAGAATACGCGGTCCGCAGCGTATCGCCGCGATAATTATTCGAGGAACACCATGTCTGGTTATTTGCAAGGAAATGAAATGGCCGCCAGCACCCCTGCCCCGGCCGCAAACACCACGCCTGCTCCGGCAAAACCGGTCGCCAGCAAAGCCGTGACGGTGCCAGCGCTGAATGCGCGCCGCGCCGCCGGCGACAAGATCGCCATGATGACGTGCTATGACGCCAGCTTCGCTTCGCTGATGGACAACTGCGGCGTGGAAGTGCTGCTGATTGGCGACTCGCTGGGCATGGTCTGCAATGGCCTCGATTCCACCCTGCCCGTCACGCTGGACGAAATCGCTTACCACACGCGCGCGGTCGCACGCGGCAACAAATCGGCGCTGGTATTGGCCGATATGCCGTTCGGCACCTACGCCACCAAAGAAGACGCCTTCACCAATGCCGTCAAACTGATGCAGGCCGGCGCGCACATGGTGAAAATCGAAGGCGGCGCCTGGCTGGCCGATACCGTGCGCTTCCTGACGGAGCGCTCGATTCCCGTCTGCGCCCACCTGGGCCTGACGCCGCAATCCGTGCACCAGTTGGGCGGCTACAAGGTGCAGGGCAAGACCACGGAAAGCGCGGACTTGCTGAAGTCCGACGCGTTGAAATTGCAGGCCGCGGGCGCCGCGATGGTGGTGCTGGAAGCCATTCCGAGTTCGCTGGGCAAGGAAGTCACGGAATTGCTGTCGATGCCGACCATCGGCATTGGCGCGGGTCCGGATTGCTCCGGCCAGGTGCTGGTCATGCACGATGCGCTGGGCGTGTTCCCGGGCCGCAAAGCGCGCTTCGTGCGCAACTTCATGGAAGGCCAGGCCAGCATCGGCGCCGCGGTCACCGCGTATGTGACGGCAGTGAAGGATGGCAGCTTCCCGGCGGTGGAACACTGCTTCTGATGCAAACATGGCGGCTCGCACGGCGAACCGCCCTACGCATTTCAGGATCCCGGCCCGGGCAAGTCCGCCGGGTTGCCTGCTTATCCGACCTGGATCCAGGTCGTCTTCAATTCCGTGTACTTGTCGAACGCATGCAGCGACTTGTCGCGGCCATTGCCTGACTGCTTGTAGCCGCCAAACGGCACCGTGATGTCGTCGCCGTCATACTGGTTTACGTGCACGGTGCCGGCCCGCAGCGCACGGGACACCTGGATCGCCTTGCCCAGGTTTGCAGTCCACACGGCCGCATGCAAGCCATATGGCGTCGCATTGGCCTGGCGCACGGCGTCATGCACGTCGGTGAACGTCAGCACGGACAGCACCGGCCCGAAGATTTCTTCCTGCGCGATGCGCATGTCCTGCTTCACCTGGTCGAACAAGGTCGGCGCCACGTAATAGCCCCCTGTCTCGAGACGTACGCGTTCACCGCCCGCCAGCAGGCGCGCCCCTTCCGCCTTTCCCGATTCGATATAGCCCAGCACCGTGTTCATCTGAAGGTCATCGACCAGCGCCCCCATTTCAGTGGCCGGATCGAGCGGGTCGCCCGGCATGTGCGCGGGGATCAGCTGCAATGCCTTCTCGATAAATTGATCGCGGATGCTTTCTTCGATAAACAGGCGCGATGGCGCATTGCAGCTTTCACCCTGGTTGAAGTAAATCGAACCGATGGCGGCGGATACCGCCGCATCGAGGTCCGGACAATCTGCGCACACGATATTGGCGGACTTGCCGCCCAATTCCGTCCACGCCCGCTTCAGGTTCGACTGCCCCGCCATTTGCATGATCAGCTTGCCCGTGCGGGTGGAGCCCGTAAAGCCGATGGTATCGACGTCCATGTGCAAGGCCAGCGCGCTGCCCGCCTCGTTGCCATAGCCCGGCACCACGTTGAACACGCCGGGCGGAATGCCGGCTTCCAGCGCCAGTTCGGCCAGCCGCATCGACGTCAGCGGCGCTTTTTCCGACGGCTTCAGCACCACGCTGTTGCCCGCCGCCAGCGCCGGACCGATCTTCCATGCCGCCATCAGCATCGGATAATTCCACGGAATGATGGCGCCCACCACGCCGACCGGTTCGCGCGTCACCAGCGCCAGCGAATTGCTGGCCGTGGGGGCGATTTCATCGTAAATCTTGTCGATCGCTTCGCCATACCAGCGTACGCAATTGGCGGCCAGCGCCACGTCCACGCTCTGGCTGTATTTGATCGGCTTGCCCATGTCGAGCGTTTCCAGCAGCGCCAGTTCTTCCTGGTGCTGCACCATCAGGTCGGCAAAGCGGATCAGCGTGCGCTTGCGCTGCGCCGGCGCGACGTTGGCCCAGCGCCCGTCTTCAAAGGCGGCGCGGGCGGCCGCCACTGCCGCATCCACGTCCGCATCGCCGCAGCGCGCCACGTCGGCCAGTTTGCGGCCATCGATGGGCGACACTTTATCGAAGCGCTGTTCGTTGCGCGACCAGACGCGCTGGCCGCCGATGAAGGCGCGGCCGTCGATGTTCAGGGTTGCGGCGCGGTCGTGCCACGTGGCGCCGGTTGTATGGTTTGCCATGTTCTCTCCTTGCGATTCACAGCCAGCCGCGCTGTTTGACTTCGGCCAGCGTCAAGTCCAGCGCGTGGCGGATCAATCCCGCCATTTCATCGATCTGCGCATGCGTCATCACCAATGGCGGCGCGATGATCATGCGGTCGCCCACGGCGCGCATGATGACGCCGTTGTTGAACATGTGCGCGCGGCACACCATGCCCACCGCCAGCGCAGGATCGAACGCCACCTGGTAATGCACGTTTTCCGCCTTGCGCTTCACCAGGTTCAGGCCCGCCACGAAGCCGCAGGTTTCCGCCACGCCCACCAGCGGGTGGTCGGCCAGCGCGGTGAATTGCTGCTTCAGGTAGGCGCCCGTTTCCCCTGCCACCCTGCCCACCAGGTTTTCCGATTCGATGATACGCAGGTTTTCCAGCGCCGCCGCGCACGCGACGGGGTGGCCGGAATACGTGAAGCCGTGATTGAATTCCCCGCCCTGCCTGATCAGTACATCGGCCACGCGGTCCGACACCAGCACACCGCCCAGCGGGATGTAACCGGACGTGACGCCCTTGGCAAACGTGATCAGGTCGGGCTTGTACGGTTCCGACGCGAACCAGCGTCCCAGCCGGCCAAAGCCGGTAATCACTTCATCGGCAATCAGCAAGATGCCATATTTGTCGCAAATGCGGCGGATTTCAGGCCAGTAGGTATCGGGCGGAATCACCACGCCGCCCGCGCCCTGCACCGGTTCGGCAATGAAGGCCGCGACCTTGTCCGCTCCCACGTCGAGGATTTTCTCTTCCAGCCACGACGCGGCCTTGACGCCGAATTCATCGCGCGTCATGCCGACGCCGGATTCGCAGTAGTTCGGCTGGCCGATGTGGACGATGCCGGGAATCGGCAAGCCGCCCTGCTCGTGCATGCCGCTCATGCCGCCCAGCGACGCGCCCGCCATGGTGCTGCCGTGGTACGCATTGTTGCGGCTGATGATGACATGGCGGTCCGGGTAGCCCAGCAAATCCCAGTAGCGGCGCACCATGCGCACATTGGTGTCGTTGGCTTCCGAACCGGAACCCGTGAAAAACACGTGCTGGAATCCGGGCGGCGCCAGTTGCGACAAGCGGTGCGCCAGGTTGATGGCCGGCACCGTGGTGGTGTTGAAGAAGCTGTTATAGAACGGCAGCGTATCGATTTGCTCGCTGATGGCTTTCGTCATCGTCGGGCGGCCATAACCGATCGCCACGCACCACAGGCCGGACATGCCGTCCAGCACCTTGTTGCCTTCGGAATCCCACAGGTAAATCCCTTCGCCGCGCACCATCACGCGCACGCCTTTTTCTCCCAGCGCCTTGTGGTCGGTGAACGGGTGCAGATAGTGCGCATGGTCGAGTTCGCGCAAGGTATGGGTATCGTGCATCGTCATGGCGTCCTCCTTATACATGCAGCAGCAGGTGCTCGCGCTCCCACGGGCTGATCACAGTCATGAATTCCTGGTACTCCAGGTCCTTGATGGCGGCATAGACGTCGATGAAGCGGTCGCCCAGCACGTGCCGCAACTTGTCTTCGCGCCGCAGTGCCGCCAGTGCCTCGGACAGGCTTTGCGGCAATTCATAGCGCTGCTCATAGGCGCTGCCGGTCGTGACGGCATTCGGTTCCAGCTGTTCCGTCATGCCGAGATAACCGCACGCCAGGGTGACGGCCAGCGCCAGGTAGGGATTGGCATCGGCGCCGATGATGCGGTTTTCCACGCGCCGGTCCTGCACGCCGGATTCCGGCACGCGGAAGCCCACGGTGCGGTTGTCCACGCCCCACTGGATGTTGATGGGTGCGGCCGTGTGCCGCACCAGGCGGCGGTACGAATTCACGTACGGCGCGACAATCGCCAGCGCCGGCGGCATGTAGCGTTGCAGGCCACCGATGTAATGCTTGAACAGCGTCGACGGCGAACCGTCGTCATTGCTGAAAATGTTCTTGCCTGTATTCGCATCGACCACGCTCTGGTGCACGTGCATGGCCGATCCCGGTTCGCCCGCCATCGGCTTGGCCATGAACGTCGCATACATGTCGTGCTTCAGCGCCGCCTCGCGCAACGTGCGCTTGAAGAAGAACACCTTGTCCGCCAGGCTCAGTGGTTCGCCGTGCAGGAAGTTGATTTCCATCTGGCCCGCGCCGATTTCGTGGATCAGCGTATCCACGTCCAGTCCCATCAGGTCGCAGTAATCGTAGATATCTTCGAACAGCGGGTCGAATTCATTGACGGCGTCGATGCTGTACACCTGGCGGCTGGTTTCCGCCCTGCCGCTGCGGCCGATCGGCGCCTTCAGCGGCAAGTCCGGGTCAGCGTTTTTCGCCGTCAGGTAAAACTCCAGTTCCGGCGCCACCACGGGCTTCCAGCCTTTATCGGCATACAGTTTCAGCACGCGCCGCAGCACGGTGCGGGGCGCGAAGTCCACCAGCTTGCCGTCGGCAAAATAACAGTCATGGATCACTTGCGCCGTGGGATCGTTCGCCCACGGCACCATCGTGATGGTGGTGGGATCGGCCCGCAACACCATGTCGCGGTCCGTCGAAGAAATGGCGCGGTCGTAGGCATCGTCTTCGGTCGGGTAATTGCCCGTCACAGTCATGCCCAGCACGGCTTCGGGTATGCGCATGCCGCGGTCTTGCGTGAATTTCCCGCGCGGCAGGATCTTGCCGCGCGCAACGCCCGTCAAGTCGGGCACCAAACATTCGATTTCCGTGACCCGGTTTTCATTGAGCCACGCATCCATATCGGTATAGGTAAAGTTTTCTCGTATCGTCATCATGTTCTCTCAAAGTGAAGGCCCCGGCCACCATGGCCGGGACGGCATGGGCTGAGAGAGGCACTAAGGGATACGGTCGCGCTGTGCGCGGCAGGCATCGCCAAAGGCGGTGAACAGCCGCATCGAGACAGGGTTATCGGCGACTTGCCATTCCGGGTGCCATTGCACGGCCAGCGCGAACGGCGCACCGGCGACAGAGAACGCTTCCACCAGTCCATCGCCGGCCACGGCTTCCACCTGCAAGCCTGGCGCCAGTCGGGCGATGCCCTGCCCGTGCAGCGAATTGACCATGATGTCGCGCACGTCCAGCAACCGTTCCAGCAGCCCTCCGGCCTGCAATGCGACCTTGTGGGCCGGCGCGTACTGCTGCTCCAGCGGCGCGTCCTTGTTTTCGCGGTGATCGTTCATGCCCGGCACGTCATGCACGGCCTGGTGCAGGGTGCCGCCCAGCGCCACGTTGACTTCCTGGAAGCCACGGCAAATCGCCAGCAGCGGCAAGCCGCGCTGCAGCGCCGCGCGGATCAGTGGCAGCGTGGTGGCGTCGCGGGCGCGGTCTTGCGGCAGCGCGGGATCGCGCACGTCCTGCCCATACAGGCTGGCATGCACATTCGACGGCGATCCGGTCAGCATGACGCCATCCGCCATGTCCAGCAGCGCGGCGATGTTGGTCATGAAGTCGCTCTGACAGGAGTGACGGTTATCCGATGTGCCCCAGGCGGGTTGGCGGGCATCGCCCGCTAATCCGCCCAGCGCCGGCACGATGACCGGCGTGCAGGCGGCGCCCTTCGCCACCGCATCGACGTACTTGTGCTGCGCGGCGTAATACGGGTGCGGGCCAATCTGGTGGCTGCAGGAGGGAACGAGGACGATGGGATGCCGCATGGGATGGCCGATCTGATGTTAATTATTAACCAAGCTGGTTCCATCATATGCCTGTTTTGGTATGATGACGAGCGCCACTTTTTACAAATCGATAGAACCACTTTCATGACCCCCGTCTCGGAAATGCTGGCCGCCACGCTGGCGCAAGCGGATTTTCATCCGCGCCTGCCACGGCAGCGCCGCCTGTACGAAGCCGCCAAGGCAGCGATTTACCTGCAGCGCCTGGCGGCCGGCAGCAAGCTGCCGTCCAGCCGCGACCTCGCCGGCGACCTCGGTATTGCGCGCAATACCGTGATTGCCGCTTTCGAGCAACTGGCGGCCGAAGGCTACGTGTTCAGCGTAGCAGGAAGCGGCACTTACGTCGCGGATTTGCAGGCAATGGCGCGCAGGCAACGCGGCGAGCGTGGCGCGCGCCGCACAGCCGTTGCAGTCGATACCGCGGCGGCCATCCGGGACACCCCGCGCCCGTTCGAGGCCGCTGCGCTGTCGCGCCGCGGCGCCGAACTGACGCAATTTGCCGCCGGCACGCGCTATGAAATCCAGCCGTTCGCGCCGGGCGATCCGGATTTTTCATCGTTTCCCGTCAAGCAGTGGCAACGCCTGCAAAACCGCGTCTGGCGCGAGGGCCGCGCCGACTTGCTCGACTATGGCCAATCCGGCGGCTACCTGCCGCTGCGCCAGGCGGTCACGGAATACCTGCGCCTGTCGCGTTCCGTCAGCGTGTCGGTGGAGCAGGTGCTGATCACATCCGGCACCCAGCAATCGCTGGACCTGTGCGCGCAATTGCTGGCCGACGCGGGCGATACCGCGTGGGTGGAAGACCCGTGCTACTGGGGCGCACGCCGCGTATTCCAGGCGCGCGATTTGCACCTGCATCCGGTCACCGTCGATGAAGATGGCATGGCGCTCGATGCGGACGACCTGGCCACCGTCCCGCGCCTGATTTACGTGACGCCATCGCACCAGTATCCGACGGGCGCCGTCATGAGCCTGGCCCGGCGCCGCGCGTTGCTGGAAGCGGCCGCCCGCAGGAAGGCGTGGATCCTGGAAGACGATTACGACAGCGAGTTCCGCTACAGCGGCCGCCCCCTCGCCTCGCTGCAGGGGCTCGACGGCGGCAACCGCGTGGTCTACATGGGTACGTTTTCCAAGGTGCTGTACCCGGGCATCAAGGTGGGCTACCTGGTGGCGCCGCCTTCGCTGGTGGCGCCCTTCCAGAGCGCGTTGTACGACTTGCAGCGCCCCGGCCAGATGATGGTGCAAGCCACGCTGGCGGACTTCATCGCGCTGGGCCATTTCACCACGCACGTGCGCAAACTGCGGCACATCTATGGCGCGCGGCGCGAACTGCTGCGCCGCACCTTGTTAAAGCACCTGGGCAAGCGCGCCGGCGGACTGGCGACCATCAGCAGCCAGGAATCCGGCCTGCACCTGGTGGTGGAATTGCCCGACCGGATTGACGATGTCGCGCTGCACGCGCTGGCGCGGGAAGCCGGTTTGTCCGTGAATGCCCTGTCGACGTATTACCTGGCGCCGCCCGTGCGCAAGGGGCTGCTGGTGGGCTATGCCTACGTGACGGAGGAAAAGATCGAACGGTATGGCAAGGTGCTGGCGTCCGTGATCCGGAAGGCGCTGGGCTGAACCACTTTGCCAAGTGGCACCACCGACTATTCGCCAGTGGACCTGTTGGCGGTGGCGGAACGGCGCTAGTATCGCCGGACCAATCCCCCTGAAAGGTCCATCATGAACCAGGTCGAACTGCAAGCCCGCAAGGTCATCCAATACATTTGCGTGGGAGGCAGCTGATATGTCCAGCCACGAATTCGCATACCGCTCCAGCGGCACTTACCTGAACGCCCCCCGGCTTGCCGATCCCTCCGCCGCCGGCACGCCGTTTGCCATTGCCGGCGTCACCTTTGACGGCGCCGTCACCAACCGGCCCGGCGCCCGCTTCGGCCCGCAAGCCATCCGCCTGGCCTCGCAAATGCTGTGCGAAGCCATTCACCCGTTTTTCGATACGACGCCGCACGGTTTATTGTCCGATGCGGGCGACGTGCCCTTGCCCAATACCAGCCTGGAAGCCATGCGCGCCGCGCTCATGCCGCAAGCCGTGGAATTGTTCGGCAGCCGCCACATGGTATGGCTGGGCGGAGACCACAGCATCACGCTGCCGTTGCTGCGCGCGTTGAAACAGGTGCATGGCCGTCCGGTGGCGCTGGTCCACTTCGATGCGCATTGCGACACGTGGGTCGACCATTTCGGCGAGCCGTCCGGCCATGGCACCTGGGTGTATGAAGCGTTCCAGGAAGGGCTGGTGATCCCGCAGGCGGCGATCCAGATCGGCATCCGCTCCACCGGCGAGCGGGATGCGCGCGAATACGTGAATGACATGGGTGGCCGCGTATTCACCGGCCGCGAATTGCGGGGGCTGGCCAGTCCCGCGCAGCTGGCGCCCGTGCTCGATGAAATCCGCGCCCGCATGGCGCAGGCGGGCAATCCTCCCGTCTACCTGTCGCTCGATATCGACTGCCTCGATCCGGCCTTTGCACCGGGCACCGGCACGCCGGAACCGGGCGGTCTGACGACGCCGCAAGTGCTGACGATCCTGGAAGAACTGGCGGACTTGAACTGGTGCGGCATGGATTGCGTGGAAGTGTCGCCGCCGTATGACCATGCGCAGCTGACGGCACAGGCGGCATCCATGTTTGTGTGGACGTATCTGTGCGGATTGATCGCGCAGCGCAGCAGCCAGAAGAAAGAACACCGCCCCTTCATCACACGTGCAGCAGCAAGTGTTCCCGCTCCCAAGGGCTGATGACCGTCATGAATTCCTGGTACTCGAGGTCCTTGATGGCGGCATACACGTCGATGAACCGGTCGCCCAGCACGAAACGCAACTTGTCTTCGCGCCGCAGCGCGGACAACGCTTCCGACAGGCTTTGCGGCAATTCATAGCGCAATTCATAGGCGCTGCCGGTGGTGGCCTGGGTCGGTTCCAGCTGTTCCGTCATGCCCAGGTAACCGCACGCCAGGGTGACGGCCAGCGCCAGGTAGGGATTCGCATCGGCGCCGATGATGCGGTTTTCCACGCGCCGGTCCTGCACGCCGGACTCCGGCACGCGGAAGCCCACGGTGCGGTTGTCCACGCCCCACTGGATGTTGATGGGTGCGGCCGTGTGCCGCACCAGGCGGCGGTACGAATTCACGTACGGCGCGACAATCGCCAGCGCCGGCGGCATGTAGCGTTGCAGGCCGCCGATGTAATGCTTGAACAGTTGTGATGGCGAACCGTCGTCGTTACTGAAAATATTCTTGCCGGTCTTGATGTCCGTGACACTCTGGTGCACGTGCATGGCCGATCCCGGCTCGCCCGCCATCGGCTTGGCCATGAACGTCGCATACATGTCGTGCTTCAGCGCCGCTTCGCGCAACGTGCGCTTGAAGAAGAACACCTTGTCCGCCAGGCTCAGTGGTTCGCCGTGCAGGAAATTGATTTCCATCTGGCCCGCGCCGATTTCGTGGATCAGGGTATCCACGTCCAGCCCCATCAGGTCGCAATAATCGTAGATATCTTCGAACAGCGGGTCAAATTCATTGACGGCGTCGATGCTGTACACCTGGCGGCTGGTTTCCGCCCTGCCGCTGCGGCCGATCGGCGCCTTCAGCGGCAAGTCCGGATCGGCGTTTTTCGCCGTCAGGTAAAACTCCAGTTCCGGCGCCACCACCGGTTGCCATCCTTTGTCGGCATACAGTTTCAGCACGCGCCGCAGCACGGTGCGGGGCGCGAAGTCCACCAGCGCGCCATCGGCGAAATAACAGTCGTGGATTACTTGCGCGGTCGGATCCGCCGCCCACGGCACCATCGTGATGGTGGTGGGATCGGCCCGTAAAATCATGTCGCGGTCCGTATTGGAAATGGCGCGGTCATACGCCACGTCATCGGTCGGATAATTTCCCGTGACCGTCATGCCCAGTACCGCCTCGGGTATGCGCATGCCGCGTTCCTGTGTGAATTTCACGCGGGGCAGGATCTTGCCCCGTGCAACGCCGGTCAGGTCGGGCACCAGGCATTCGATTTCCGTGACCCGGTTTTCGTTGAGCCACAAATCCATGTCGGTGTACGTGAAGTTTTCCCGGATAGCCATAACAACCTCTCTTGATGTCTTGATCGGACGCGGCCAATGAACAGGGGAACTGCGGGCCGCGCAGCCAGTGTGTGCAGACTCAGAGCGGCGTACCTAAGGGATGCGTTCCTGGTAGCTGTGGCAGGCAAGGCCGAAGGCATGGAACAGTTTCATCGACACGGCATTGCCGGTGACGTGCCATTCCGGATGCCATTGCACGGCCAGCGCGAAGGCGGCGGCATCGCGCACGGTGTACGCTTCGACCAGGCCGTCGTCCGCCACCGCTTCCACCGTTAAACCTGGCGCCAGCTGGTCGACGCCCTGGCCATGCAGTGAATTGACCATGATCTCGCGCGCATCAAGTAATCCCGCCAGCAAGCCGTTTTCCGCCAGCAGCACGCGGTGAGCGGGGCCATACTGGACGTCAAGCGGATCGCCGGGGCGGTCGCGATGGTCCATCATGCCGGGCACGTCGTGCACCGCTTGGTGCAAGGTGCCGCCCAGCGCAACGTTGATTTCCTGAAAGCCGCGGCAAATACCGAGCAGGGGAATGCCCCGCTCGATGGCGGCGCGTAAGAGTGGCAAGGTGGTGGCGTCGCGCGCGGGGTCCAGCGGCAATGACGGGTCATGCACCGGCTGGCCATACAGCGCCGCGTCGACATTGGATGTGGCGCCGGTCAGCATCACGCCATCGGCCACGGACAGCACCGCATCGAGATCGGCCTGCCCGCCCAGCGCCGGCACAATCAGCGGCATGCACCCGGCCCCTTGTACAACGGCATCGATGTACTTGGTGTGTACGGTATGCGAGGGATGGTCTCCTTTGCTACGCGTGCAGGCTGGAACAATGACGATGGGGCGGCGCATGGCGTCAGTCTCTTGGCAGAGGCCTCTGTTGAGCGATAAGCCAATTTATCACATTTCCTGTTTTAATCAGGTGACAAACGGCTTAGTTGCAATAATGCAACCAAACTCACGACGACGCGCCGCGCACTACTCCGGGTTTATGCCGGCATTTCCGCGCTGATTTCCGCCCGCGTTTCAATCAGGATTTTCTTCAGTTCCGGCACGCACGAACCGCAATTGCCGCCCGCCTTCACGCACGCCGTCACTTCCGGCACGGTCTTCAAATCCTTGTCGCGGATGGCCGAGCAAATCGTGTTGCGGCCCACGCCAAAGCACGAGCACACGGTCGGTCCCGCGTCGACGCCCTTTTTCATCGGGCGGCCGATCAGCAGCCCGGCGCGGTCGAGATCGGACAATTGCTCTTCCGCGAACAGGCCGGCCAGCCAGCCGCGCGCCGGCAAGTCCAGCCGCGGCGACAGGAACACGCACTGTTCGATGCGGTCGTTCACCACGTGCACGGCGCGGTACATGCGCTCGCTCTTGTCCGCATATTCGAGCCAGTCCGCATCGGGATCGGTCACGCCCAGCAATTCGCGCGCCCAGGCCGTGAAATCGTCGATGTTCTGGCGGCCGGCCATTTCATAGCGGGCGAATGCCTTGCCCTGGATACGGGTCCAGTGCGCCACCGATTCCAGGTCCAGCTCCGTGCGCGACAGCACGAAAGCATGCCAGTTCACGCGGAATTGCTCGATGCGCACCGGCGTGTGCTTGAATTCCGGTTCGCCGGACACCGGGTCCACCACCGGATTGACCAGCGCGCCGACGCGCGCATCGGACGACGTCTGGTTGTTCCAGTGGATCGGCACGAACACGCTGCCCCGCGCAATGCCGCCGCCGTGCTGCACGCGCGCCACCATCGCGCCCCACTTGCTGGTCAGGCGCGCCAGTTCGCCTTCGCGCACGCCATAGATCAGCGCATCCTGCGGGTGCATGTCGATAAACGATTCCGGGATATGGTCGGCCAGCTTGGCGGAACGCCCGGTGCGGGTCATCGTGTGCCACTGGTCGCGCACGCGGCCCGTGTTCAAGGTCAGCGGGAAATCCTCTTCCGGCAGGTTGGCGGGCAGGCGCGGCGCGGTCGGGATAAAGCGCGCCTTGCGGTCCGGGTGCGAGAACAGCCCGTCGGCGAAGATACGCTTGGCGCCCTCCCGCTCACCGGCCAGCAACGGCCACTGCACCGGCGCCATCGCGTCGTAGGCTTGCGTCCCCTGTCCCGCCAGGCCGGCCAGGTTGAATTTGCGCGGCAGGTCGGCTTCGTCATTGCGCCAGGCCGACAGGCGCGCGTGTTCGTCGAACACGTCATACGCGCTGGAGAATTCAAAGCCCGTGTAGCCCAGGCGCTGCGCGAATTGCGAAATGATCAGCCAGTCCGCGCGCGCTTCGCCCGGCGCCGGCAGGAACGCGCGCTGGCGCGAAATGCGGCGCTCGGAATTGGTCACGGTGCCGTCTTTTTCGCCCCAGCCCAGCGCCGGCAACAGCACGTCGGCAAAGGCATTGGTATCGGTGCGCTCGATGATGTCGGACGACACCACCAGTTCGCACTTGGCCAGCGCGCGGCGCACCTGGTCCGCATCCGGCAGGCTGACCACGGGATTGGTCGCCATCACCCACACGGCTTTGACCTTGCCCTCTTCGATGGCGCGGAACAGGTCCACGGCTTTCAGGCCGCCCTTGTCGGCCATGCGCGGCGAATCCCAGAACGTGCGCACCGCATTGCGGTGTTCGGCGTTTTCCAGGTCCATGTGCGCGGCCAGCATGTTGGCCAGGCCGCCCACTTCGCGGCCGCCCATGGCGTTCGGCTGGCCGGTGATCGAGAACGGGCCCATGCCCTCCTTGCCGATACGGCCGCCGATCAGGTGGCAATTGATGATGGCGTTGGCTTTGTCAGTGCCGGCCGACGACTGGTTCACGCCCATCGAATAGCCGGTGATGACCTTGGCGTTGGCGGCAAACGCTTCATAGAATTCCGTCAGCGCTTCCACACTGACGCGGCAGGTCTTCGCCACCTTGGCGATGTCGCCGCATTCGGCGTCGGCCTGGGCCAGCGCCGCATCGAAACCATTGGTGTGTTCCGCGATGAAGGCGGGATCGACGGCGCCGATTTGATTCAGGTAGCTCAGCAAGCCGTTGAACAGCCACACGTCGGTGCCCGGCTTCACCGGCAAGTGCAAGTCCGCCAGTTCGCACGTGGCCGTGCGGCGCGGATCGATCACCACCAGCTTCATGTCCGGACGCTTTTCCTTGGCTTTGGCGATGCGCTGGAACAGGATCGGGTGGCACCATGCGGCGTTGGAACCCACCAGCACGATCATGTCCGCCAGTTCCAGGTCTTCATAGCTGGAAGGCACCACGTCTTCGCCGAAGGCGCGCTTGTAGCCCGCCACGGCGGACGACATGCACAGGCGCGAATTGGTGTCGATGTTGGCGCTGCCGACATAACCCTTCATCAACTTGTTGGCGACGTAATAATCTTCCGTCAGCAACTGGCCCGACACATACAGCGCCACGGCATCCGGGCCGTGTTCATCGATGATGGCTTGCCATTTATCGGCAACCTGTCCCAGTGCGTCATCCCACGACACGCGGCGCAATTCGTCCGAACCGCGCTGCGGGCGCACCATCGGGTACAGCAGGCGGCCTTCCAGGCTGATGGTGTCGCCCAGCGCGGAACCTTTGACGCACAGGCGTCCCGCGTTGGCAGGATGCGCCGTATCGCCGGCGATCTCGAAACCGCCGTCAGCCTTGGGCGTCGCCTTCACGCCGCAGCCGACGCCACAGTAAGCACAGGTGGTTTGTACGGAGAGGGGGACGGAGGACAGGTTCACGATCATTCTCACTTATTTCAAATTTACTTCAGTGGCTGCTCTTGGCGGCTTCCTTCGGAAACCGCCCTACGGTCCTTTGTTCGCCATGGTCCGTAGGGCGGCTTTTACAAAGCCGCCAGCGGTCACGCGGCGCTTAACTCTTCACCGAACAACAGCGTTTGCCGCATGCGCGTGATATCGGCCTTCTTCTGGATCAGGTCGAAGTACCACGGGCCATCCTTGACGTCGCCATACAGCACGGCGCCAATGATGCAACCTTCCTTCAGCACGAGGCGCTTGTAGACACCCTTGCGCGGGTCGCGCAGCACCAGGTCTTCGCTGCCTTCGCCGCCGATAAAGTCGCCCACCGAATACAAGTCTACACCCGTCACTTTCAGGCGGGTCGGCGACGCTTGCTGCACGTAGCGGCGGTGGCCGGCGCCGGCCAGGTGCGCGCCGCAAACGCGCGCCTGGTCCCAGATCGGCGCCACCAGGCCAAAGGTGGCGCTGCGGTGCTGCACGCACTCGCCCACCGCGTACACGCGGGGATCGTAGGTTTGCAGCGTATCGTCGACCACGATGGCGCGGTCGCAATGCAGGCCGGCCGCCTTGGCCAGTTCAATATTCGGCCGCACGCCGGCCGTCATCACCACCAGGTCGGCCGGAATCTCGGAACCATCCTTGAAGCGCACGCCTGTCACGCGGTCCGGACCGGTAATCTCGGCGGTTTGCGCATTGAGCAGGAAACGCAGGCCGCGCGCTTCCAGCGCTTTTTGCAGCAGCGCCGCGGCAGGCTTGTCCAGCTGCTGGTTCATCAGGCTGTCCGTCACATGCACCACCGTCACTTCCATACCCTGGCGCATCAGGCCATTGGCCGCTTCCAGGCCCAGCAAGCCGCCGCCGATCACCACCGCGTGGCGGTGGTTACGCGCCGCGTCCAGCATGGTTTCCACGTCCTGGATGTCACGGAAGGCAATCACGCCCGGCAACTGGTGGCCTGGAACAGGAATAATGAACGGCTTGGAGCCGGTCGCCAGCAGCAGGCGGTCGTAGCGCACTTCCTTGCCCGATTGCGCGCGCACGATGCGGCGCGAACGGTCGATGTGCACCACCGGGTCGCCCGCGTGCAGCGTGATGTTGTGACGGTCGTACCATTCACGCGTATTGAGCATGATGTCGTCGACCGTCTTTTCGCCGGCCAGCACCGGCGACAGCAGGATGCGGTTGTAATTGCCGTAAGGCTCCGCGCCAAACACCGTGATGTCGTACAGGTCCGGCGCGAGCTTGTACAGCTCCTCGACGGTGCGCATGCCAGCCATGCCATTGCCGATCACTACCAGCGCGGGTTTCATGATTACGCCCCTACCAGCACTTTGCCGTTTTCAATGCGCGCCGGGTACGTCGCGATCGAATGTTCCGGTGCTTCCAGGCATTCGCCCGTTTGCAGGTCGAAGTGATGCTTGTAGATCGGCGACGCCACCACGATGCGCTCGCCCAGGTTGCCCACCAGGCCGCGCGACAGCACGGATGCATTGGAGTTCGGGTCGAAATTGGACACGGCGTACACGCGCGGCTCGCTGGCGTTCAGGTGGAACACCGCCACCGCCTCGCCGTTCAGCAAGGCGCACACGCCGGTGTTCGGCACGATGTCGTCCAGGTCGCACACGGTGGTCCAGTTGGCGGTCATATTGTCTCGATGCATGATGTTCTCCTGCGGTGTGAGTTAAGCGGCTTTGATCGGGATGACGCGGGCCTTGCGCTCTTCCAGCGTGGCGGGGCGGATCTGGCCGCGCTCTTCCATGAAGACCACGTTCGGATCGGCCTTGTCGCTGTTGACGAAGGTGCGGAAGCGCTTGCGGGTTTCCGGATCTTCCACGGCCAGCTTCCATTCGCACGCATAGGTGTCGACCACGTTCTGCATGTCCGCTTCCAGTTCCGCCGCGATGCCCAGCTTGTCGTTGATGACGACTTCCTTCAGGTAATCCAGGCCGCCTTCCATGTTGTCGCGCCACACGCTGGTGCGCTGCAGACGGTCCGCGGTGCGGGTGTAGAACATCAGGAAGCGGTCGATGTACTTGATCAAAGTCGGCTTGTCCAGGTCGGACGCGATCAGTTCCGCGTGGCGTGGCTTCATGCCGCCATTGCCGCACACGTACAGGTTCCAGCCTTTTTCCGTCGCGATCACGCCCACGTCCTTGCCCTGGGCTTCCGCGCATTCGCGGGTGCAGCCGGAGACGGCGAACTTGATCTTGTGCGGCGAACGCAAGCCTTTATAACGGTGTTCCAGTTCGATCGCCAGGCCGACGGAATCGTCGACGCCGTAGCGGCACCAGGTCGAACCCACGCACGATTTCACGGTGCGCAGCGACTTGCCGTAGGCGTGACCGGTTTCGAAACCGGCGGCGATCAATTCTTCCCAGATCGACGGCAATTGTTCGACGCGGGCGCCAAACAGGTCGACGCGCTGGCCGCCCGTGATCTTGGTGTACAGGCCGTACTTCTTGGCCACCATGCCGACCGCGATCAGGCCGTCGGCCGTCACTTCGCCGCCCGGCATGCGCGGCACCACGGAATACGTGCCGTCTTTCTGGATATTGCCCAGGAAGTAATCGTTCGAATCCTGCAGGCTGGCGTGCTCTTTCTTCAGCACGAAATCGTTCCAGCACGACGCCAGGATCGATGCGGCCAGCGGTTTGCAGATGTCGCAACCGAGGCCTTTGCCGTGCTGCGCCAGCAACTGGTCGAACGTGCGGATATTGCCCACTTTGATCAGGTGGAACAGTTCCTGGCGCGAATACGCGAAGTGTTCGCACACATGGTTGTTGACGTCCATGCCGAGTTTTTTCATCTCGGCCTTCATCACTTGCGTCACCAGCGGCACGCAACCGCCGCAGGCGGTGCCGGCCTTGGTGCAGGTTTTCAGCGCGCCGATCGACGTGCAGCCGCCAGCCACCGCTTCGCAGATCGCGCCTTTCGACACGTCGTTGCACGAGCAGATTTGCGCGGCATCCGGCAGCGCATCGACGCCCAGGCCCGGTTTGGCCTTGCCGTCGGATTGCGGCAGGATCAGGAATTCCGGCGATTCCGGCAATTCCATCTTGTTCAGCATCATTTGCAGCAAGGTGCCGTATTCGGCTGCATCGCCCACCAGCACGCCACCCAGCAGGTAGCGGCCGCAGCTCGACACGACGATTTTTTTGTACACCTGCTTGCGTTCATCCATGAACTGGTACGAACGCGCCCCCTCTTCCTTCCCATGCGGGTCGCCGATCGATGCCACATCGACGCCCATCAATTTCAATTTGGTGCTCATGTCGGCGCCGTTGAATTCGGCCGCCTCGCCCAGCATGTGCTTCACCGCCACGCGCGCCATTTCATAGCCCGGCGCCACCAGGCCGAAGATCAGGCCGCCCCACAGTGCGCATTCGCCGACGGCGTAAATGTCGCGGTCCGACGTCAGGCAATTGTTGTCGATGACGATGCCGCCGCGCGGGCCGATTTCCAGGCCGCACTCCTTGGCCAGCATGTCGCGTGGACGGATACCGGCCGAGAACACCACCATGTCCGCATCCAGGTGCGAGCCGTCAAAGAATTCCAGGCGATGCGTACCGTTTTCGCCGTTGACGATGGCGGTCGTGTTTTTCGCCGTGTGCACGGTCACGCCCAGCGCTTCGATCTTCGAACGCAGCACGCGGGCGCCGCCATCGTCGACCTGCACCGCCATCAGGCGCGGCGCGAATTCCACCACGTGGGTTTCCAGGTTCATGTCGCGCAGCGCCTTGGCGCACTCCAGGCCCAGCAAGCCGCCGCCGATCACCACGCCGGTTTTCGAACGGGCGCCGCATTCGGCCATGGCTTCCAGGTCTTCAATGGTGCGGTACACGAAGCAATCCTTGCGTTCCTTGCCTGGCAGCGGCGGCACGAAAGGATAGGAACCGGTGGCCATCACCAGCTTGTCGTAAGAGAGAACATCACCGTCATTGGTCGTCACGGTCTTGGCGGCCGGGTCGATCGCGGTAGCCCGCGTATTCAGGCGCAGCACCATGTCGTCGCGGTCGAAGAAACCTTCCTTCACCAGCGACAGGTCATCCGCGCTTTTCCCGGCAAAGAATTCCGACAGGTGTACGCGGTCGTACGCCGGACGGGGTTCTTCGCACAACACCGTCACTTGCACGTTAGTGCCAGGCGCCTTGTGCGTCGCCAGGCTTTCCAGGAACTTGTGGCCTACCATGCCGTGGCCGATGACGATGATTTTCATTTTTACGACTCCTTGAGTTTTTAGGCCGCTGCGAGAGCGGTTTCTTCGACTTTTTCAGCGCTGAAGCGCGCTGCGATGGCGCACAGTGCCGAAGCGGCCACCAGTACGCCAAGAATGCTGAGGGTTTGCTGCGTGTCGCCGGTGCCCTTCATCAGGAAGCCCGCAGCCACCGCGCCAACGTTGCCACCCGCGCCGATGATGCCGGCCACGCCGCCCAGGGCGCGCTTGTCGACGAACGGCACCAGCGCGTAGGTCGAACCGCAAGCCATGTGGGTGAACAGGCCGAAGAGCAGCATGGCGATGACGGCCATGGTGACGCTGTCCGCTTTCGCGAACCACAGCAGGCCGATGCCTTCGCCGATCATCATGATGAACAGCACGGTGACGCGGCTGTTCAGGGTGCCGCGCAGGGCGGCCTTGTCCGAGATATAGCCGCCCAGTGCACGGGCAAACAGCGCCAGCAGGCCGAAGCTGCCGGCTGCCATGCCGGCCTGGCCGACGGACAGCTTGAAGTGGTCGACGTAGTAGGTGGCGGCGATGTTGTGGATGAAGATTTCCACGCCGAAGCAGGCGCCGTAGGTGATGAACAGCAGCCACACGCGGTAGTTGGCGGCAGCCAGTTTGAAGCTGTCCCAGCCGCCTTTTTTGCCGCCTTCGATGGCCACGCCGGCAGCGCGCAGGTCGCTGTAGTTACCTTCAGGGCAGTCTTGCGTGAATTTGTAGTACACCACGGCCATGATCAGCATCAGCACGCCCGGTACGATCAGGGCGGCGCGCCAGCCCATCGATTCATGCACACCCAGCATCACCATGGCGGCGACCAGCAGCGGCATGGCCGCCTGTGCCGCACCACCGCCGGCGTTGCCCCAGCCGGCCGACGCCGCGTTGGCGGTGCCGACGACTTTTGGCGCAAACATCACGGACGTGTGGTACTGCGTGATCACGAAGCTCGCGCCCACTGCGCCGATCAGCAAACGGAAGAACAGGAAGCTCTCATAGGTTTGCGCAGCGGCCACGCCCAGCACCGGGATCGAACCCAGTACCAGCAAGCCGGTGTAGGCCTTGCGCGGGCCATAGCGGTCGCACAGCGGGCCGATGATCAGGCGCACGACGATGGTGATGGCGACTGCCGCGATATTGATGTTGGCGATTTGCGCCTGGGTCAGTCCGAATTCGCCTTTGATGATCGGCATTAGCGGGGCACAGGCGAACCACGCGAAGAAGCAGACGAAGAACGCCATCCACGTCAGGTGGAACGCCCGCATTGGCGCCGAGGAGAATGAGAACAGGTTGATGCTGGTAGCTTTGCTGGCCATTTTTTTATCCCGAAATAAAAACGGCGTCCGCTCAGCACTGATCTTTACCAGTCTGGGCGGACGCCGTTGTCCTGCTGTTCCTCCGTTGGACCAGCGAAATGTTTGGGAGGGTCGCCTTTGACCCTATGCCTTACCTATTGCAAGAGGTGTGCCAGGTGTTTAGCTGCCCAAATCCCGGGGTTTACTTGTTACCTATGAAAGAAAAATGCGCCAAATGCCCCAAAACCGCATATTGCGGTGCAACAGCGCACGCTTATGGTGCACCGGGGTGGTGCGTAAGATGTTCGGGAGGAATCGTTGAAGAATTGGTTGGCGGACCGGACGGCCCGCCGGGAAAACAATCAGGCGGCGTGACGGGTTTCTTGCGTGGCAACGGCTTCACCCGGCCACGCATCGGCGCAGCGCACCACGTCGCCCACCACGATGACGGCCGGGCTGCCGATGCCGCTGGCGGCCAATGCGTCCGGCAACGCACCGAGCGTCGTGATCAACTGGCGCTGCGCATGGCGGGTGGCCGATTGCACCACCGCCACCGGCGTGGCGGGCGATGCACCGCCCGCCAGCAAGCCGGCCTGGATTTGCGCGCAGCGCGCCACGCCCATATAGATCACCAGGGTCAGCCGGCTTTGCGCCAACGCGCCCCAGTTGGGCTCCGATTGCGCATCCTTGCCATGGCCCGTGACGAATACGGCGCCCTGGCTCCAGTCGCGGTGCGTCAGCGGGATGCCGATCGAGGCGGCGCCCGCCAGCCCGCTGGTTATGCCCGGCACCACGTCGACGGCAATGCCCTGCGCCAGCAAGTGCGCGCGCTCTTCGCCGCCGCGCCCGAACATATACGGGTCGCCGCCCTTCAGGCGCACCACGTGGTGTCCGGCCCGTGCTTCCGCAATCATCAGGCGCTCGATGAATTCCTGCGGCGTCTGCGCGCAGCCGCCCCGTTTGCCCACGTACACGACGCGCGCCGTGGCTGGCGCCAGCGCCATGATGGCGTCGCTGACCAGGTCATCGACCAGCAGCACGTCCGCGGCTTCAATGGCTTTGACTGCCTTCACCGTCAGCAGATCCGGATCGCCCGGGCCCGCGCCCACCAATGTCACTTTGCTCATGTTGCCCTCCTTATGCGCTGGCCGTGGCCAGTGCGGTCTTCACCATATCGTCGATCTCACCCGTGATGTTGGACATCACGCCCGCCACCACGGCAAATTCCTTGCCGGCCTGTCCGGCCCGCGCCGCCACCACGCGCGCATTGAACGACACCATGCGTGCCTGCTTGGCAATGGTTTCAATGTCGGTGATCACGGAGCGCAACTGGTTTTTCATTTTCAGCGCATGGCGTTTCGACTGCTCTTCATAGATCGCCGTCACCTGGTTCAGCAGCGCCAGCAGCGGCGTGGTGTTTTCCACCAACTGGGCCAGCAAGCCTTGCGTGCTGCGCATGCCGTTTTCCGCCGCGTTCAGCGTACGCTCGGCCAACTCGATGAATTCACGGATCTGGCGGTCGCCGCCCGTGCGGCCGAAGTAGGCTTCTTCCAGCGCCGGGCAAAAAATGCCCGGCAGGGTGTCGCTGCCATCGACCAGCACCTGGTGCGCATCGCGGAACAGTTTCAGCGCTTCGCGCGCCACCGTCACAGCCCCTTCCTGGCCCTGCCCCGCCAGCACCGCATACAGCACCAGCCGTTGCGACGTGAACCGGCGGCGGCCGGACAGGTTGATCAATGCGCCAAACACTTCACCCGACAGCTTGGGCGCTTCTTTATTGACAGCCAATGCGGCCGATCCAGTGTGTGCCATGCATGCACCTCATGAGTTTTTACTGCCTGATGCCAAACGACGCCGCATAGCGGACCGGGTCGCGCCCGTCCCACACTTTGCCGTCCATCAGGATTGAACTTCGCAATTCGCCTTGCGGCACCGGTGTCTCCGTCCATTCGGCCGCCTCTTTATACAGGCTGGTCTGATGAACTGCGCTGGCCACGTCGTGGTAATCGGGGTCGGATTTCAGCAAGCCCCAGCGGCGCTGCTGCGTCATGAACCACATGCCGTCCGACAGATAAGGGAAATTGACGGCGCCTTCCTGGTGGAAGCGCAACGCGTGCGCATCTTCCCAGCTGTTGCCCATGCCGTCCTGGTAATGGCCGAGAATGCGCTGGCTGATCGCATCCTTGCCGGTATTCACGTATGCCGCGCCGGAAATGATTTCCGCCATCGCCATGCGGTTGGCCGCGGACGCATCGATCCAGCGGCTGGCTTCCAGCACGGCGGCAATCATGGCGCGGCAGGTATTCGGGTGGCGGCGGACAAACTCGCCCGATGCGGCCAGCACTTTTTCCGGATGTTCCGGCCAGATGTGCTGGCTGGTGGCCGCCGTGACGCCCACGCCATCCATGACCGCCTGGTGATTCCACGGCTCGCCCGCGCAAAAGCCATCCATATAGCCGGCCGCCAGGTACGGCACCATTTGCGCCGGCGGCACCGTGATGGCGCGCACGTCGCGCAGCGGATCCACACCATGCGCCGCCAGCCAGTAATACAGCCACATGGCGTGGGTACCGGTGGGGAAGGTTTGCGCAAACGTATAGGTGCGAGGCTCGCGCGCCATCAGCGCGGCCAGGGTGGCGCCGTCGGTGGCGCCCTGCTCCGCCAGGCGGCGCGACAGCGTGATGGCCTGTCCATTGCGGTTCAGGTTCATCAGCACCGCCATATCGCGCGCCGGGCTGCCGATGCCCAGTTGCGTGCCATACACCATGCCGTACAGCGCATGGGCCGCGTCCAGGTCGCCCGTCAGCAGCTTGTCGCGCACGCTGGCCCACGACGATTCCTTGCTGGGCACAATCTTGATGCCATACTTTTCATCGAAGCCCAGCACGGCGGCCATGACGATCGAGGCGCAGTCGGTCAACGGGTTGAAACCGATCTTGACCACCTGTTTTTCCGGACTTGCCTTGTTCACCATCGTCATCGCTCCATTGCGCTCGTTGCAAATAAAAAAAGCGTCCCTACGGCACGAAACCATTCGTACTGTCGAGACGCCATTGTCTGTGTGGCGTCAGCCGCCGTTGGCTGTGTCCACACTTTTTTATTTGCAAGGAGCGTGCCAGAGGAAACACGCGGAGGAAGGGGAACAACTACTTGCCGTGACGCACCATCGTGGTGCGAAAACAGCCCCAAAGTGCTGCAACGCACCAAGTCAGCCCAACATCAGCCCAACAAGTCTTCCACATCGAGGATGCGCTGGGCGATTTCCGCCAGGCGCAAATTCTTGTTCATCGCCATGGTGCGCAGCTTTTGATACGCCTTGTCTTCCGTGATGCCGTGGCGCGCCATCAACAAGCCCTTGGCCCGCTCCACCACTTTGCGCTCGGCCAGCTTCATGCGGGTGTCGTCCAGTTCCGCCAGCAGCTTTTGCTCCTGGGCGAAGCGGGCCAGCGCCACATTCAGTACCGGCTTGATGCGCTCCGGCTGCAAGCCCGCCACGATATAGGCGGAAACCCCGGCCGCCATGGCCGCTTCCATGCTGGACTCCGTCTCGTCTTCCGTGAACATGACGATGGGGCGGCGCTCGTCGCGCGTGGCGATGACGATATGTTCCAGCACGTCGCGCGCGTCGGATTCCGCGTCGACGATGATCATATCGGGCTGGATTTCTGCAATCCGTTCGGGCAAATGAAAATCGGCCGGCAGCGAAGCGACCAATTGATATCCGGCCTTTTTCAAGCCCGCCTGAACGGCATGGGCCCGCAACGAGGCGTCACTCTCGTCGGGCGGATGTACTAAAACGATGCGTAATTTGCGGCTCATGCTTCATCATTAAGCAAAAAATGCGCCATGAAAGAGCAAAATCTTGCTGTAATACGTTGATTATCAAATTTACATCTTGATTTTCCTATTGTAACATTGCTGGTTACGCCGTCTTTTTCCAGTCCCATGCCTGCCAATTCAGCCCCCATCTTTTCTTCCAGCCGCACCGGCGAACTGGTACTCGCGTCCATGAGCGGCAAACCAGCCGAAGCCATCACCGTCATGCCCGATGGCAGCCTGCTGGTCTTGCGCAATGCGGAGTTATCCCGCTTCCTGCCCGACGGTACACTGGACACCAGCTTTCAGCAAGACGGCACCAAGGTCTTGAAATTCGGCGCCATCCCGGCAATGGGTTCGCAAGACCTGGACCAAGTCATCATGCTGGGCAGTGGCAAACTGCTGCTCACCGGCTCCGCCATCGGCCCCGATGCGGCGCATTTCGGCAATACCAGCGTGCTGGTGGCGCGTCTGAACGCGGATGGCAGCATCGATACCTCGTTTGGCGGAGGCAAGGGTGTCACCCTGGCGAACTTGAATCCCAATGCCACCACGACGGTGGCAGGTTCTGCCATGGCCATCGATGGCAGCATTACCGTGGTGGCTGACACCTACGTCCAGCTCCCGGACGGCACGCATGCGCCGAACCAGATCGGACTGGTGCGCTTCCTGGCCAACGGCGCCCTCGATACCAGCTTCGGCAAGAAAGGGTTGCTGCTCGACGCTGCCAGCGGCTTGCAGGCCACCGACATGGCCATGCAGGCGGACGGCAAGATCGTCGTTTCCGCGACCCGCGTGACGGAGGAGGGCCAGTCCCAGTTCACCCTGCTGCGCTTCAATGCCGACGGCAGCCGCGATACCACGTTTGGCAAAAATGGCGAAGCAGCAGCCAGCTATCCGTCGCAGTACAACGGACAAAGCGCCGCCGCCAGCATAGCGCTGCAACCGGACGGCAAAATCATCGTGGCCGGCGCCGGCCCCGTCACGCTGAACGGTTACACCACCAGCGGCATGGCCGTGGTGCGCTACAAAGCGGACGGCACGCTGGACACCAGCTTCAGCGACGATGGCATGTATGCCCGCTACGCCACGCCGACGCCCGGGAAAGCGCAAGAGTGGATTTCCACGAACGCCACCTCGGTCGCGATTACTGAAGACGGCGCCATCATTGTCAGCGGCCGCACCTGGGCCAGCAGCGCCGGCGCCAGCCGCATCGATGAAGAATTTGTCGTCATAAAGTTGCATGCGGATGGCACGCCCGATACCACATTCGGCAATGCCGGCGTGGCGTTGTCCACCTTGCAGCCGTACGGCGGCGGCGCCAGCGCCATGGCGCTGGGCGCCGACGGTTCGATTATCCTGTCCGGCGGCGCGGTACCCGCCAATGGCGGCCTGACGTTGCCAACGCTGGTCAAGTTCACACCCGACGGACAGGCTGCGACGAATTTCGGCAGCGACGCCGGCCAGGCCAACAACAGCGCAAGCTGGGTGCAAGGCTATGCGCCGCAAGCGATCGCACCACTGCTGACCATCAGCGACGCAGATCTGAATACGGCGGCGCGCCGCTACGCGGGCGCCAGTATCACGCTGGAGCGCCGCGAAGGCGCCAGCGCGGACGACCAGTTCGTCGCCACCGGCACGCTGAGTTTCCGCAATGGCGCTGCCTACGTCGGCAGTGCCAACATCGGCACCGTCGACAACAGCCGCGGCGCCCTGCACATCGTTTTCAACAGTAGTGCAACGCAGGCGCTGGTCAACACGGCACTGCAATCAGTGGCGTACCAGAACAGCGGTACGATCCAGGAGGGCAAGACCGTCGACTTGCTGTGGACGTTCAGCGATGGCCAGCAGATTCCTGAAACAGCCCATGCCGCCAGCACCCTGACCTTGCACACCAATACCACGCCATACTGGATCGCGGCATTGCTCAACCAAAGCAGCAGCGCAGTCGATCTGAAAGCCGCGCTGGAAACCGCGCTGGGCAAGGCGCACGGACTCAACCTGGTGTTCGACGGCAGCACGCCCTATACCGCCACCGAACAGGCGGCCATCCGCGACCTGATCGGCGGAGCGTCCGCTGTAGCCAACCTGCCCCTGACGTCTGGCGGGGCAAAGCTGGCCATCCACGCAATGGGCCGTATCGCGCCCGGTAACAGCGGCGCCAGCCTGCTCGACAGCGACGGCGCGGACCTGTGGCTGGGCGCCATCGGCAACAGCGCCGGCAAGCCCGCGGTCGGCGCCAGCGCGCTGCTGCACGAACTAGGGCATGCGCTGGGTTTGAAAGACACGCAAGGCGGCGATGCCGCCCTGCCCATGCGGGATGAACGCAGTGGCGTCAGCGTCATGTCGCCCAGCGGCGCGGCCACGCTGGGCGCGCTCGATATCGCGGCATTGCAATACCTGTATGGCGTCAATCCCGCCACGCGCAGCAAGGACGATACGTACCAGCTCACCGCCAGCGCCAGCAATTTCCTCTGGGATGGCGCGGGCAACGACACCATCAGCGCCGCCGGCCTGTCCGACGGCATCACCCTGCACTTGCAGCCCGGCTATTGGGATTACATCGGCAAACAGGGTTCCGGTATTACGGCGCCAGGCCAGATCACCATTAACTATGGGACGGCCATCGAAAACGCCACCGGCGGCAACGGCGCCGACAACATCACTGGCACCGACGGCGCCAACGTCCTCAATGGCGGCAAGGGCGACGATATCCTCGCGGGCCTGGGCGGCAACGATACCCTGGTTGGCGGCGATGGCACCGATACGGCGGTCTACCAGGGTATGCGCGCCAGCTATACCGTGAAAAGCACGGCGACCGGTTATGTCGTGACCGCCAACAGCGGCAATGAAGGTACCGATACGCTAACCAGCATCGAGCGCCTGCAGTTTTCCGATGGCGTCGTCGCGCTCAATAGCCTGCCTACAGGCCAGGTCACGATCACGGGCACTCCCGTGCGCAGCCAGGTACTGACAGCCAATAACACGCTGGCCGACGCGGATGGCCTGGGTGCGCTGAGTTACCAGTGGCTGGCCGACGGCAAGGCGATTTCCGGCGCAACCGGCAAGACTTACCAGTTGACTGCCAATGAAGTGGGCAAGGCCATGACGGTCATGATCAGCTATGTCGATGGCAGCGGCACTGCGGAGTCCATAGCCAGTGCGCCGAGCAAGACTGTCACGGTACCGGCCACGCCTACCACGCCTACGGTGCCATCCGGATCGACAGGCACGGTGTCCATCAATGGAAAGGTCATGCAAAACCAGACGCTGACCGCAGCCCTGAGCCTGTCCGGCGCCGATATGCCGGACAAGATTGCTTACCAGTGGTATGCCGATGGCGTTGCCGTCAACGGCGCCACCGGCAGCGCGGTGCTGTTGACGGAAGCAACTGTGGGCAAGCGCATGACCGTCACGGCCAGCTACACCAACAGCCAGGGCAGCAAAGACACCATCACCAGCTCGGCCAGCGCGGCGGTTGACAACGTCAACGATGCGCCGGCCGGCATGCTGTCGATTATCGGTTCGCCCGGCACGAGTGGCACGCTGGGCGTCTCGAACGGGTTAACCGATGCCGACGGGCTTGGCCAGTTCAGCTACCGCTGGTTCGCCAATGGCAACTCGATCGACGGCGCCACCGACGTGCAATTGCCGTTGACCGCGGCCTTGAAAGACAAAACCATCACCGTCACGGCCAGCTACGTCGACGGCCATGGCACAGCGGAATCCGTCACCAGTGCGGCACTGCTCAATGCGGCGCCCAACCAGCCTGGCCTGTTGTCTGTTGCCTGGTCCGGCAACGCGCTGGCCGCCGCCATCACCGACGCCGATGGCGTGCGCAACGCGAGCCTGCTATGGCAAGCCAGTGTTGATGGCATGAACTGGGGCGGCGTCGCCGGCAGCTTCACCAGCGATGGCGTAGCGACCGTCATGACGCCGCTGGACGCGCTGGGCAAGCAGATTCGCATCACCGCGACCTACCAGGATTTGGCAGGCCACGACAAACAAATGGTGGCGCTGGTCGCACCCAATACGGGCGCGACATTGGTCGGCGCCAATGCCCGGGACACGCTGCTGGGCGGCGACGGCAACGACGTTTTGTCAGGCGGTGGCGGTGGCGATGTCATCGATGGTGGCGCGGGCATCGATACAGCCCGGTACGCCAGCGCCATCGCAGACTATGTCATTACCCGCAATGGCGCCGGCAACAACGCGGCCCTGCGCGTCGCGGATACCAAAGGCCAGGCCGACACATTATCCAATGTGGAACGGCTGCAGTTCAGCGACGCCGCCCTGGCGTTCGATGTCAATGGCGTGGCCGGCCAGGCATATCGGCTCTACCAGGCAGCCTACAACCGCGCGCCGGACAAAGTGGGACTGGGTTACTGGATCTCGGTCATGGACAAGGGTGCCGGTCTGAAAGATGTGGCGGCAGCATTTACAGCGGCGCAAGAATTCCAACAGCTGGCAGGCGAACATCCGACCAGCAGCCAAGCCATCACCGGCTTTTACAACAACGTGCTGCACCGCGCCCCCGATACACCCGGCCTCAATTACTGGACCGACATACTGGAGAGCAAGGTCGCATCGCTGTCCGATGTGCTGATGTTCTTCAGCGAAAGCCCTGAAAATGTCGCGGCATTGGTGGGTGTCACCGCCAATGGCATTGCCTACACGCCTTATGGCGGTTAAACGACCGGCATGCGGTAGTCAGAAGACAGCGACAATTCCAGCGCCGTGCGCAGCGCGTGCACCAGTGCCGCCATGGCCTCTTCGCGCGTCTCCTGGTCCGGCACGCGCAGGATGAACGCGGGGTGATAGGTCGCCACCACCTGGTAAGCGCCATGCCGCACGGGCGCCTCCATGAACGCCTTGAGCGTGGCGCGCCTATCTTCCAGCACGGATTTCAGCGCGGTGCTGCCCAGCGCCACCACCACGGCCGGCCTGATTTTCGCCAGTTCCGCTTCCAGCCAGTAATGACAGGCCGCGACTTCCTTCTGCGCCGGCGTCTTGTGCAGGCGGCGCTTGCCGCGCGGCTCCCACTTGAAATGCTTGACGGCGTTGGTGACATAGACGTCGTTGCGGTCGAGGCCGGCCTGTTCCAGCGCACGCTCGAGCAGGCTGCCGGCGGGGCCGACAAATGGCTTACCCTGCAGGTCTTCCTGGTCGCCCGGCTGCTCGCCGACCAGCATGATGCGCGACCGTTTTTTTCCTTCGCCGGGGACGCCCTGGGTGGCGTTGGCATACAGGGGACAACGGCGGCACTCGTCGAGGTGCGCGGGTTCCTGGTCAGGGTCAACGGGGATGCCTGACGCAGGCACAGGCGCCGCGTCGGCTGACGTCTTCAGGGAAGGGGGATGTTTGGCCATATGCCCATTCTACGGAGGCATATACCGGGCGGCGCACGGGTGCGCCGCGGGGCAGCCGGCCGTCGCCGCGTCGCGGCAACGGGCCGGCTGGTTGCGATGGATTACTGATCCAGCTCGGCGTACAGCGCCAGGCGCTTTTGCTGCGCCGGCGCCAGCTGGTCCAGGCTGGACACGGCCAGCTGGTCGCGCAGGTGGCCGTCTTGCAAGCCATACACCCAGCCATGCACGGTCAGTTCCTGGCCACGGGCCCAGGCATCCTGCACGATGGTGGTCGAGCACACGTTGACCACCTGCTCCATGGCGTTCAGTTCGACCAGGCGGTCGGCGCGCGCGCCCTCGGGCAGCACGGCGCCCAGGTAGCGCTCATGTTTCTGGTGCACGTCCTGCACGTGGCGCAGCCAGTTGTCGGCCAGGCCCACGCGGGTATTGGTCATGGCGGCATGTACGCCCTTGCAGCCATAGTGGCCCACGATGATCACGTGCTTGACCTTCATCTGTTCAATGGCAAATTGCAGGACCGACAGGCAGTTCAAGTCCGTGTGCACCACCACATTGGCGATGTTACGGTGCACGAACACTTTGCCTGGTGGTAGGCCCAGCAGTTCATTTGCAGGAACGCGGCTGTCCGAGCAGCCGATCCACAGGTATTCCGGCGTCACCTGGGTCAGGTCTTTGAAATAATTCGGGTCGTGCTGAACCTTCAAGTGCGCCCAGGCGCGATTATTCTCCAGCAGGTTGGCCAGTGGGGAAGTCGTGTTGTTGTCGCTCATCATGTCCTCTCATGTACGCGCAAAAAACCGCCTGTTGCCGGCAAAGCAACAGGCGGTCCGGGGAATTTGGCGCTATGGTACCGCAATCGGGACGACAAGACATCGTCCCGTGGTGATCCCGGTTATTCGAAGAAATCCTTCACCTTGTCGCGCCACGTTTTACTTTGTGGCGAATGCTTGGCGCCGCCTTCCGTGGTGGACTTCTCGAACTCGCGCAGCAAGTCTTTCTGCTTGTCCGTCAGCTTGACCGGCGTTTCCACCGCCACGTGACAGAACAGGTCGCCCGGGTAGCCGGAACGCACGCCCTTGATGCCTTTGCCTTTCAGGCGGAAGGTCTTGCCCGACTGGGTCCCTTCAGGAATCGTGAACGCGACTTTGCCCGACAGGGTCGGCACTTCGATTTCACCGCCCAATGCCGCGCGCGCAAACGAGATCGGCATTTCGCAATGCAGGTCGTCGCCTTCGCGCTGGAACACCGCGTGCTGCTTGATGTGGATTTCCACATACAGGTCGCCCGGCGGGCCGCCATTGGTGCCCGGTTCGCCATTGCCGGACGAACGGATACGCATGCCGTTGTCGATACCGACAGGGATCTTCACTTCCAGCGTCTTGTTGCGCTTGATACGGCCCGCGCCGCCGCAAGGCGAGCAAGGGTCCGTAATGATCTTGCCCGTGCCGTGGCATTTCGGGCAAGTCTGCTGGATGCTGAAGAAACCCTGCTGCATGCGCACCTGGCCGTGGCCGCCGCACGTCGAGCACGTCACAGGCGACGTGCCCGGCTTGGCGCCGGAACCGTGGCAGGTATCGCACTTGTCCCACGATGGAACGCGGATGGTGGTATCGAAACCGTTGGCCGCCTGCTCCAGGGTGATTTCCAGGTTGTAGCGCAAGTCGGCGCCACGGTACACCTGCGGACCGGAACTGCGGCCACCGCGGCCGCCGCCAAAGATATCGCCAAAGATGTCGCCAAACGCGTCGCCGAAGCCGCCCGCGCCAAAGCCGCCGCCACCGCCGCCGCCCATGTTCGGGTCCACGCCGGCATGGCCGTAGCGGTCATAAGCCTCGCGCTTTTCCGGATTGGTCAGCATCTCGTAGGCCTCTTTGACCTCCTTGAACTTCTCTTCCGATTCCTTGCTGTCCGGATTGCGGTCCGGATGGTATTTCATCGCCAGTTTGCGATAGGCTTTCTTGATCTCGTCTTCGGACGCATTCTTTGCGACCCCGAGGATCTCGTAAAAATCACGCTTTGCCATGTTGTAGGCACCTAACTTCTGATGTACTGATTACGCGAAAAAGCCGAGCCGGCCTTAAAAGGAACTCGGCTCGGCGTTCGTGCCTGCGTGAACGGGCCGAAAGACCCGTTGACGCACTCTGATTACTTGCTGTCCTTGACTTCTTTGAAGTCGGCGTCGACCACGTCGTCATCTTTCTTCGCTTCGCCGCCTTGCGCGCCGGCCTGCTGTGCGCCAGCTTCGGCGCCGCCGGCAGCAGCTTGCTGTGCCTGCATGTCAGCGTACATCTTTTCGCCCAGCTTTTGCGAAGCGGTCGACAGCGCAGCCACTTTGGCGTCGATGTCAGCCTTGTCGCCCGACTTGATCGAACCTTCCAGGTCAGCGATGGCAGCTTCGATCTTTTCCTTCTCGCCACCTTCCAGCTTGTCGCCGTATTCGGTCAGCGATTTGCGGGTCGAGTGGACCAGCGCGTCAGCCTGGTTGCGGGACTCAGCCAGTTCCTTCAGCTTCTTGTCTTCTTCCGCGTTCAGTTCGGCGTCCTTCACCATCTTCTGGATTTCTTCTTCCGACAGGCCCGAATTGGCCTTGATGGTGATCTTGTTTTCCTTGCCGGTGGCCTTGTCTTTCGCGCCCACGTGCAGGATGCCGTTGGCGTCGATGTCGAAGGTCACTTCGATCTGTGGCGTACCGCGTGCTGCCGGCGGGATGCCTTCCAGGTTGAATTCGCCCAGGCCCTTGTTGCCGGCGGCGATTTCACGTTCGCCCTGGTAGACCTTGATGGTCACGGCAGGCTGGTTGTCGTCGGCGGTCGAGAACACTTGCGAGAACTTGGTAGGAATCGTGGTGTTCTTGTGAATCATCTTGGTCATCACGCCACCCAGGGTTTCGATACCCAGCGACAGCGGCGTCACGTCCAGCAGCAGCAAGTCCTTGCGGTCGCCGGCCAGCACGGAACCCTGGATCGCGGCGCCCACGGCAACCGCTTCGTCCGGGTTCACGTCCTTGCGTGGATCCTTGCCGAAGAACTCTTTGACTTTTTCCTGCACCTTCGGCATACGGGTCATACCGCCGACCAGGATGATGTCGTCGATGTCGGCCACTTTCACGCCTGCATCCTTGATCGCGGTGCGGCATGGTTCGATGGTGGCGTTGATCAGTTCTTCCACCAGCGATTCCAGCTTGGCGCGGGTGATCTTCAGGTTCAAGTGGACTGGCGCGCCGTTCGCCATGGCGATGTACGGCTCGTTGATTTCAGTCTGCTGCGACGACGACAGTTCGATCTTCGCGCGCTCGGCCGATGCCTTGATACGCTGCAGGGCGATTGGATCTTTTTTCAGGTCCAGGCCGTTGATCTTCTTGAATTCGTCGATGATGTAGTCGATCACGCGCTGGTCGAAGTCTTCGCCGCCCAGGAAGGTGTCGCCGTTGGTCGACAGCACTTCGAACTGCTTTTCGCCATCCACGTCGGCGATTTCAATGATCGACACGTCGAACGTACCGCCGCCCAAGTCATACACGGCGATCTTGCGGTCGCCCTTGTCGGTCTTGTCCAGGCCGAATGCCAGCGCAGCCGCGGTTGGTTCGTTGATGATACGTTTGACTTCCAGGCCCGCGATACGGCCGGCGTCCTTGGTCGCCTGGCGCTGCGAGTCGTTGAAGTACGCAGGCACGGTGATCACCGCCTCAGTGACTTCTTCACCCAGGTAGTCTTCCGCGGTTTTCTTCATCTTGCGCAGCACTTCCGCCGAGATTTGCGGAGGAGCCAGTTTCTTGTCGCGCACGCCGATCCACGCATCGCCATTGTCGGCTTTGGTGATTTCGTACGGCATCAGCGCGATGTCTTTCTGTACTTCTTTTTCTTCAAACTTGCGGCCGATCAGACGCTTGACAGCAAACAGCGTGTTTTTCGGGTTGGTGACCGCCTGGCGTTTTGCCGGCGCGCCAACCAGGATTTCGCCGTCTTCTTGGTAAGCAATGATCGAAGGCGTGGTACGCGCGCCTTCCGCGTTTTCAATGACTTTTGGCTGACCGTTTTCCATGATGGAAACGCAAGAGTTGGTCGTGCCGAGGTCGATACCGATGATTTTGCCCATGATTTATTTTCCTTGTAAGCGAAGTTTCTGTTGAACCGTATATTGGGAATTGCTGTGCAGTTTCAAGCGGCCAAGGCTTTATTTGCCTTGCGCGGCGGTGACAATGGCCGGACGCAGCAGGCGGTCGGCAATCATGTAGCCTTTTTGCAACACCGTCACGACGGTATTCGCTTCCTGTTCGGCCGGAACGACCGATACGGCTTGGTGTTTGTTCGGATCCAGCTTTTCACCCTGGGCCGGCTGGATTTCCAGCAGGCGGTTGCGCTCGAACGCGGAGCTCAGCTGTTTCAGCGTCATTTCGACGCCTTCCTTCAGCGATTCCAGCGATGGATTTTCCACCTTCAGCGCCATTTCCAGGCTGTCTTTCACCGGCAACATGGCTTCGGCAAAACTTTCAACAGCGAATTTGTGTGCCTTGGCCACGTCTTCCTGGGCACGACGGCGGATGTTCTCGCCTTCCGCCTTGGCGCGCATGAAGGCCTCATGCATTTCAGCCAGGCGCGCTTCGGTGCTGGCCAGTTGCTCTTCCAGCGATGGGGTGGCGGTTGCCTGGGCTTCGGCGGGAGTCGAATCTGCCGGCGCCTGGTCCACCTCTGGATTAGGGACCGTTTGATTTTCCTGATCTTGCATCTAAAAGACTCCTACAAATCGTGTTTGTTTGACATTACAGCTTGCAGCACGGGCACCAAGTGGGGCTATAACCTTGCATTTCAAGGGGTCTTTTCCCCCTTCCTTCCGCGCGATGTGTCTGATGTAACCAACTCGTTACACATTAAAAACATCGAGAGATGGTTATTACCGCCACAGCCGCTAAGATGAAATCAAGGAGGTCGTTATGAAATTGTCATTCATCGCAGCATCGATCCTTGCCTACACCCTCTTGGCGGTTGCGTGGTTGTGCTACACGGAACTGATTCCCTGACCTTTGCAGGCCCTGCAAACTGGATATTTTAACAGGCTGGCACTCACCGGCGGCAAGTGCTAATAATTGCAGGGCGAATTGCGGGGCGGCTCCGGTCAGTTTTCCGCGCCGAGTTTGAGGGCGGCGACGCGGGCCTTGTCCAGGTCTTTTTTGGCAACGTCATGCTGCGCGCCCGTGATCATCGTGGGCCAGCCAATCATTTGATGCTCGGCCAGTTCCGCCAATGCGGCAATCCACGCGGGCGATTCGTTCAGGCACGGGATGTAGTGGAATTCCTTGCCGCCCGCCGTCAGGAAGTCATGCCGCACTTCCATCGCGATTTCTTCCAGGGTTTCCAGGCAATCGCTGGTAAAGCCGGGGCAAATCACGTCAACGCGGCGCACGCCCTGTTTCGCCAGGGCCTGCACGGTGGGTGCGGTATACGGTTGCAGCCATTCGGCCTTGCCGAAACGGGACTGGAACGTGACGATGTAATCGTCTTCCTTCAGCTTGAGCTTGGTGGCCAGCAGGCGCGCCGTCTTGTGGCACTCGCAGTGGTATGGGTCGCCCAGCAGCAAGGTCCGCTTGGGCACGCCATGGAAACTCATGACGAGTTTCTCGCCACGGCCATTGGCTTCCCAGTGCGCCAGCACCGACTTTTTCAGGGCATCGATATAGCCGTCGTCATCGTGGTAATCGCGCACCAGGCGCAAGTCCGGCACGTTGCGCACGGTTTTGAAATGGTCGAACACGGCGTCATAAATCGATCCCGTGGTGGTGCCGGAATATTGCGGATACGCGGGCAGCACGACGATGCGGGTGCAGCCATCCCTTTTCAGCCGCGCCAGCACATCGGGCAACGATGGCGAACCGTAGCGCATCGCCATCGCCACCGTCACATCGCGGTGGCCCCGCTCACCCAGCGCGCCGCGCAACAGCAGC
Source organism: Pseudoduganella rivuli (assembly GCF_009674485.1). Classification (GTDB taxonomy): domain Bacteria; phylum Pseudomonadota; class Gammaproteobacteria; order Burkholderiales; family Burkholderiaceae_D; genus Rugamonas; species Rugamonas rivuli_B. The sequence goes on from NZ_WKJJ01000010.1 coordinate 207,319, forward strand.
GCCTGCTTTTGCGTATGGATCTTCAGCGGCGAACCCTCGTCCGTCCAGATCGACGCATATTTTTTTGCCGACTGGCCGGAGCGGAATGGCAGGATGATCAAGTGCAGGATCCACCACCAGATGGCGCGGGGAATTTCCACCACGCGCGGATCGGACAGGAATTGCTTCAGGTAGCGCCGCACGGCGGAGCGGGTCGGCTCGTCCGGCGTGCCCAGGTTGACAAGCACCACGGCGCTGGATGAGCCGGTGCCGTGCGTGTGAGGGGGTTCTTTTTGGAAGGCCATGAATCTGCAATGACGAATATGAACGGTCATTATAGATTCATTACCACCTCCCAGTTATTTGCCGGCCATTTATAAGGCCAACAGCTCCTGCGCATGCTTGCGCGTGGTGGCCGTGATTTCCAGCCCGCCCAGCATGCGCGCCACTTCTTCCACGCGGGCCCGGTGATCCAGCACATCGATACGGGACGCGGTCTTGCCGGTGTCCGTCAAGCCCTTCGCCACCTGGAAATGCTGGTTGGCCTGGCTGGCCACTTGCGGCAAGTGCGTCACGCACAGCACCTGGCGCGCCTGGCCCAGGCGCTTCAGCAAGCGCCCGACCACTTCCGCCACGCCGCCGCCAATGCCGCTGTCGACTTCGTCGAAGATCAGGGTCGGCACCGTCGTCGCATGCGACGTGATGACGGAAATCGCCAGCGAGATACGGGCCAGCTCGCCGCCGGACGCGACTTTCGCCAGCGGGCGCAACGACACGCCCGCATGGCCCGCCACCAGGAATTCCACCTGTTCGATCCCGACGGCGGACGGCTCGCACGGGCGCAGCGCAATGGCGAACACGCCGCCCGTCATGTTCAATTCCTGCATGGCCGCCGTGACGGCAATGCCCAGCCGGTGTATCGCGCGCTCGCGCATGGCGGACAGCGCTTCGGCCGCTTCCATGTAGGCCGCCTTGAGTTTCTGTTCCTGCTGGCGCAAGCCATCGAGGTCCGACGCGTCGGCCAGCTGGCGCAGCTTGTTGGCCAGGTTCGCATGTTCCTGCGGCAGCTCTTCCGGCGCCACGCGGAACTTGCGCGATGCCGAATGCAGCGCTTCCAGGCGCGCATCGACCTGGCGCAAGCGTTCCGGGTCCAGTTCCACCTTGTCCAGGTACGTGTTCAGCGCATACACGGATTCCTGCAACTGGATGCGGGCCGATTCAATCAATTCCACCGTCGGCTGCAATTCCGCATCGATGGCGGCCAGCTTGCCCAGCTTTTGCTGCAGCGAGGACAGTTGCGACACGATCGGATGGTCATCCGATTCGGACAGCGCCGCCAGGGTTTCCTGCGCACCTTCGAGCAGGCTGGCCGCATGCGACAGGCGGCTGTGCTCGTGCGACACTTCCTGCCATTCGTCAGCCTTGGGCGCCAGCTTGTCCAGTTCCGTCACTTGCCATTCCAGGCGTTCCCGCTCGTACGCCAGGTTGGCGGCATTGGCTTCGTATTCGTGCAATTGCCTGGCCAGCGCGCGCCACGCGCGGTAGGAGGCGCCGACCGTTTGCAGCTGGCCCGCCATGTCCACACCTTCTTCGGCGCTATTGAGCTTGGCATAGTTATCCAGCAATTCGCGCTGCGCTTCCGCTTTCAGCAGCGACTGGTGCGCGTGCTGGCCATGGATGTCCACCAGCAAGTCGCCCAGCTCGCGCAACTGCGCCGCCGTGGCGGCCACGCCATTGATATACGCCTTGGTGCGGCCCGCATTGTCGATCACGCGGCGCAGCAAGGCCCCGCCTTCTTCGGCCGCGAATTCATTGGCGGCCAGCCACGCGGCCGCCGCTTCCGTCACGGCGAAGTCCGCCGTGATGTCGGCCTTGGCCGCGCCTTCGCGCACCATGCTGGCATCGCCCCGCCCGCCCAGCGTCAGGGACAGCGCATCGATCAGGATGGACTTACCGGCGCCCGTTTCGCCTGTGAAGACAGTGAAGCCGGCGGAGAATTCCAGTTCGATGGTGTCGACGATGACGAAATCGCGGATGGACAGAGTACGAAGCATAGGCAGCGGTAATGAAGTTGAGGGGATCAGGCCAGTTTGCCTTCGCCTGACGGGTATTCGTTCCAGTGCAGTTTTTCGCGCAGCGTATTGTAGTAACTCCACCCTTCCGGATGCAGGAACGTGATCGAGTGCGGCGAGCGCTGGATGATGATGCGGTCGTGCGCCTGCAGGCTGGCAAAGGTTTGCATGTCGAAGTTCACCGTGATGTCGCGGCCGCGCATGATTTCCACCACGATTTCACTGGAGTCCGGCAAGACGATGGGCCGGTTCGACAGCGCGTGCGGCGCAATCGGCACCATGACGATGCCGCCCAGGGTCGGATGCAGCAGCGGTCCGCCGGCCGACAGCGCATAGGCGGTGGAACCGGTGGGCGTCGAAATGATCAGGCCGTCCGAACGCTGGTTGTACATGAACTGGCCATCGACATCGACACGCAATTCGGCCATCCCGGCGCCGGCGCCGCGCGACACCACGACATCGTTGAAGGCGCGGCCCACATAGATATCCTGTCCATCGCGCACCACTCTTCCTTCCACCATGGTGCGGCGCTCGGCCTGGTAATGGCCCTTCAGCATTTGTTCCAGCACCGGCAGCATGCCGTCCAGCGGGATATCCGTCATGAAACCGAGACGGCCCTGGTTAATACCGATCAGCGGCACGTCGAACGGCGCCAGGCGGCGCGCCATGCCCAGCATGGTGCCATCGCCGCCCATGACGATGGCGGCATTCGCATGTTCGCCGATCTGCGCCGCCGTCATCGACGGGATGCCCGGCATCGCCAGGTGCGCCGCCGTTTCTTCTTCGAACACGACGTGGTGCCCGGCATCCCGCAAAAAACTCAGCAAGCTACCGACAGCCTCTTCAATGCCCGCCGTATTCTGGCGGACCACCAGGGCGATTGTTTTAAACAGAACTTGCGTAGCTGGCATAAATCTCTCGGTTTTGAGTAGGCGGCGATACAGGGCAACAACACTGGGGTGGCTTCTACCAGCGCTGGGGTGGCAACACCCGGCAGAGTAACCCATAATGCAACCTTCTGCCATGTACACAATACTGTACATACAAACAGTATAATTTGTGCAGCATCAGACTGCAAGCACACTCAACAGGGAGAGAACGATGGCGAAAGTGCTGGGCGTGGGCGGTATTTTCTTCAAGTCGCGCAATCCGCAAGCGCTGATGACGTGGTATCAGGAGCATCTGGGCTTCTCCACCGAATCGACGGATTACGCGACGTTTTTCCCGGCCACCATGCCGGATGGCGGCGGTACGGTCTTCAGTCCGTTCAAGGACACCACCGGCTACTTTGCGCCGTCGAAACGCGACTTCATGTTCAACCTGATCGTCGATGACCTCGACGCGGCGCTGGAGCAGGTGAAAAAAGGCGGCGCCGAACTGGTGGGCGATCCGCAATCGTTCGATTACGGCCGGTTCGGCTGGTTCATGGATCCGGACGGCAACAAGGTCGAGTTGTGGCAGCCGGCGGCCAAGGCTGAATAAGAAAATGGGGCTGGCGCCCCATTTTTTTCAGTGGGCGGTAGCCACGCCCGCCCCCATCGCCACGCCGATGGCCACCGCCAGCGAAATGCCGTGCGCCAGCATCAGCAGCGACCAGCGGAAAAACGTGGCCCAGCGGCTGCCGCCGTAGACGCGCCGCATCGCCCAAGGCAGATAACCCACCAGCCAGCAGATTTCAAGGAAGCCCAGGAAATAGCCATCGGGCGTGAACTTGATCGCGGCAAACAGCACGAAGGCGAATGCGCTGGTGTGCAAGGCGAACAGCAAGTGTTCGCCGTAGCGCCGCCCGGAACCGAGGTACAGGAATTTCAGGTACAGCGCGAACAGCGGCATCAGCGCAAACATGGCGTACGGCCCGTATTTGAAGAAGCCCTCCGACATCACCTTGCCCCGCCCTTCGGTATCGAGCGTATTGAAGTAATCCACCTGCTTCATCAGGCCCGGCGCTTTTTCGCGCAGCTTGTCCGGTAACTCGATCTGGTTGCCGTTGGCGTCGACGGTCTTGCCATTCTTGATGATGTCGTTGCGGATCCCGTCCGCCTCCTTGGCAATGTCGTTCTTCAACTCTTCCTGCTGCGCGGCGACGATCGCCTTGTCGGCCACCTTCACCGGTTCCACATTGGTGAATTTCAGCAGCGCGAAAAAGATGATCGACAGCGACAGGTACAGCCGCAGCGGCTCCACGTAACGCTTGCGGCGGCCCCGCATGTATTCCAGAGTCAGCAGGCCGGGCCGGAACATCAGCCGCGTGAACGTCCCCCACAAGCGTCCTTCCAGCGCCACGTAATGGCCGATGAATTCATGGGCGAATTCCGCGAAGCTGGCCGCGTGCAGGTGCGTTTCCTGGCCACAGTGCTGGCAATAGTTGCCGCCGCCGGTGGGTGCGTCGCAGTTGGGGCAAATCGCCGGGATGTCGTGGTGATGGGCGACGTCATTCTTCATTGTTGGTCCTGTGCAGGTTCTTCAGCGTGGAAATGTTACCTGACTTCATGCTGATATTGCACTGTTTCAAAAAAGTTCAAACGGGCGACTGCACACACTTGCACGGACTATGATGGGCCGCGAAGCGACGACAGGAGAACCCATCATGGTGACGGAAGCCAAGGACCGCCAGGTCAATACCGCACTGCCGGCCAAGAGCGACGACGGTAAACGCTTGCCGCATGAGCGCGACGAATCGCCGGACGGTCAGCCGCCGAAACCCCGCAGCGTGATCCAGCAGGCGGCCAGCGACCTTGAGCAAGGGCTGGTCGACACCGATATGCACGGAGTGCGCGGTGTGGAAAAAGTGCAACCGAAGACGCCCGGCGAGGCGCAGCCGCAACCCGGCAGCAAGCGCGACTAACCAACTGAATGCACGACGGGAGCCAACGATGAAGCCAGCAGTACCGTTCGCCGCCATGCCGTTTGCCTTGCTTGCGGCGCTCAGCATCGATGCAGGGGCCCAGCAGGCGGGTTATCCGCCCGGCTTCGGTCCTTCTCCCGCATTGCCGCAACCGGAACAATCGCTGATCCCGACCGTCAACGTGGCGCCCGTCGAACGCTTCAAGGACAACGAAACGCCCGTTGCCGCGCCAGGCTTCACGGTGCGCGCCTATGCGCGCAACCTGGACCATCCCCGCTGGGCTTACGTGTTGCCGAACGGCGATGTGCTGGTGGTGGAAACCAATGCGCCGCCCAAGCCGGAGGACGGCAAGGGCATCAAGGGCGCCATCATGAAGTCGCAAATGAAAAAGGCCGGCGCCGTCACGGAATCGGCCAACCGCATTACCCTGCTGCGCGATATCGATGCGAACGGCATGGCAAAAACCCGCTCGGTATTCCTGCAAGGATTGCATTCGCCGTTTGGCGTGGCGCTGGTGGGCAACGACTTATACGTGGCCAATACCGATGCCGTGCTGAAGTTCCCGTATCAGCCGGGGCAAACGTCGATCACGGCGCGCGGCGCGAAAGTCATGGATTTGCCCGGCGGGACACTGAACCATCACTGGACCAAGAACATCATCGCCAGCCAGGATGGCAAGACGCTGTATGCCACCGTGGGCTCCAACAGCAACGTGGCGGAAAACGGCATGGAGCGCGAAGAAGGCCGCGCCGCCATCTGGCAACTGGACCTGGCCACCAGCAAGGCGACGCTGTTCGCGACAGGCTTGCGCAATCCGAACGGCATGGCGTGGCAACCGCAATCGAAAGCATTGTGGACAGTCGTCAATGAACGCGATGAACTGGGTAACGACCTGGTGCCCGATTACCTGACGTCCGTGAAACAGGGCGGCTTTTACGGCTGGCCCTACAGCTATTTCGGCCAGCACGTCGATACCCGCGTGAAGGAACAGAAACCGGACCTGGTGGCCAGGGCCATCGCGCCGGACTATGCGCTGGGCGGCCATACCGCGTCGCTGGGCCTGGCTTTTTATGAGGGGAACCTGTTCCCCGCAACCTACCGTGGCGGCGCATTCATCGGCCAGCACGGTTCCTGGAACCGCAAGCCCCACAGCGGCTACAAGGTGGTCTTCGTGCCGTTTGCCAATGGCCAGCCATCGGGGCCGCCGCAAGACTTCCTGAGCGGATTCCTCAGCGCCGAAGGCAAGGCCCGTGGCCGGCCCGTCGGCGTCGCAGTAGACAAGGCGGGCGCATTGCTGGTGGTGGACGACGTTGCCAACGTCGTCTGGCGCGTCACGCCGAAGGGAAGTTGAACCATCGGCATCGGGCGAACTGATACCACACTTTCGCCGGTATGGCCCGGCCGGCTTTCATGGAGATCGTTATGAGCTACTTGGACAGAGATAAATTCGGCATTTACCGCGACCGCGACGACAACGATGGTCCGGGGCCGCGCCTGATGGGCGCCGACACCCTGCTGGGTGAAGACGTCTATAACCGCCAGGATGAAGACCTGGGCGACATCAAGGAAATCATGCTGGACATGCAGAGCGGCCGCATCTCGTACGCCGTGCTGTCGTTCGGCGGCCTGCTGGGCATGGGCGACAAGCTGTTTGCCGTGCCATGGCAAGCGCTGGAACTGGATACGACCAATAAACGCTTCATCCTCGACGTCAGCAAGGAGCGCCTGGAAAACGCGCCGGGCTTCGACAAGGACCGCTGGCCGGACATGGCCAGCAGCGAATTCACGTCGCAAATCCACGGCTTCTACGGCACGCATCCGGAAGCGGGCTACCGCACCGCCACCGGCAGCGTGATGGGACAAGGGACCAACACCATGCAAAGCAGCCCGTCAACGTCCGCCACGTACAGCACCGGCCAGGGCAACATCAGCCGCGGCTCGGGCTTGTCGAGCCAGAGCGCGACGGATGACGCGAAGGATTTACACCTGCGCGATAAGGACACCGGCAAGTATTAACCCGTAGGGCGGCTTCCGCTGCGCGGAAACCGCCCTGCTTTTTATGCGCGCTTCATCATGACGAACTGGCTCTTTGCGTGCATCTGCGGGCGCAGCGCATCGAGTTCCTGCTGCGCCTTTTCCAGGTTGGCCAGTTTCACGTGGCCAAAGCCCCGCACTTTTTCCGGCACGGACGCCAGCTTCAACGCCACCGGCTTGTTCTCTGCCGTCAGCCCGTTCGCCAGCTCTTCCACCAGCGCCATCACCTGGTCACGCCACGCGCGTTCGGTGCGGCGTTCTTCCGTGTAGCCGAATACATCGAGCGCGGTGCCGCGCAAGCCTTTCAGCTTGGCCAGCATGCCCATGGCCGGCAGCATCCAGGCGCCGAACGTCCGTTTGGCCGGGATGTCCGTACCCGGTTTATTTTTCGGCAGCAGCGGCGGCGCCATGTGGAATTGCAGCTTGAAGTCGCCGTCGAACTGGTCGGCGATTTGCGCGCGGAATACCGGATCCGCATGCAGCCGCGCCACTTCGTATTCATCCTTGTACGCCATGGCCTTGTACAGGCTGCGCGCCACGGCTTTCGACAGCGCCAGCTTCGAACCTTCGCCTTCCAGCGTCCGTTCTTTTTGCTCGACCAGGCGCACCAGCGCCACGTAACGGTCCGCATACCGGCTGTCCTGGTAATCCGTCAGCAGCTTCACACGCAGGGCGATGATCTCTTCCAGCGACTTCGGCTGAGCAAACTGGATCACCTGCTGCGGCTGCGCCAGGCGGTCCACCGCACCCATATCGGCAGCGGCCAGGCGGCCCAGCATGAACGCGCGTTTATTGAGGTCGATCGCCACGCCATTCAATTCAATGGCGCGCATCATGGCAGGCATGCCGACCGGCACCAGGCCCCGCTGCCATGCATAGCCCAGCATGACGATGTTGGCCGTGATTTGTTCGCCCAGCGCGCGCAGCGCCAGGTCGGCCGGGTTGATGCCGAACACGTTGTCGTCGCCGGCGCCATGGCGCAGCTTGGCCAGCAAGCCATGCTTGTCGATGTCGGCATCCGGATTGCGCGTGAATTCCGCCGTCGGCGTTTCACGCTCGTTGGCCACCACTTGCGTGTGGCCGCGGCGCATCACGGACAACGCCTCCGGCATGGCCGCCACCACCAGGTCGCATGCCAGCAAGGCGTCGGCCTGCTGCAAGTCGATGCGCACCTGGTTCAGCAGTGCGGGCGATGCGGCCACGCGCACGTGCGACATCACGGCGCCGCCCTTTTGCGCAAAGCCCATGAAGTCCAGCGCGGAAGCGCCCTTGCCTTCCAGGTGGGCCGCCATCGTGATCAGCGCGCCCAGCGTCACCACGCCGGTGCCGCCGATTCCGGCCACCAGCATTTCAAACGGTTTCGCAAAAGCGTAAGCGGGCGGCAACGGATGCGGCGCCAGCATGTCTTCCAGCTGTTGCAGCGACACTTGCGCGGCGGCGGGCTTTTTCAATGCACCGCCCAGCACCGACACGAACGACGGGCAGAAACCTTCCACGCACGAGTAATCCTTGTTGCACGACGATTGCTCGATCTGGCGCTTGCGGCCCAGGTCGGTTTCCAGCGGCAGGATCGACAGGCAGTTCGACTGCGTGCCGCAATCGCCGCACCCTTCGCAGACGGCGGAATTGATCATCATGCGGCGGGCCGGATCCGGGAACACGGTTTTACCAGGCTTGTTCTGCTTGCGGCGGCGGCGCTTTTCAGCGGCGCAGGTCTGGTCGTAAATCAGCACCGTCACGCCTTGCGTATCGCGCAATTCGCGCTGCACCACGTCCAGCTCTTCGCGCGGACGCACCGGCACGCCGGCCGGTAACGTGACATCCGCGTAGCGCGCCACGTCGTCCGTCACCACCACGACTTTGCTGGCGCCTTCCGACACCACCTGCTGCGCGATTTGCGGTACCGACAAGCCGCCGTCGACCGGCTGGCCGCCCGTCATCGCCACGGCGTCGTTGTACAGGATCTTGTAAGTGATATTGGTTTTCGCCGCGATCGCCTGGCGCACGGCCAGGTAGCCGGAGTGGTAATACGTGCCGTCACCGAGGTTCTGGAACACGTGCGGCGCCTTCACGAAACGGGAAGCCGCCACCCACGTCACGCCTTCGCCGCCCATCTGCGTCAGGTTGAACGTGTCGCGCTCCATCCACGTCGCCATGAAGTGGCAGCCGATGCCGGCCAGCGCGCGGGAACCTTCCGGCAATTTGGTCGACGTGTTGTGCGGGCAGCCCGAGCAGAAATACGGCGTGCGCTTGACGGCGTCCGCGCTGTTCGACAACAGGTCGGCGGCGCAGAACGATGGCAGCTGGCGCTCCAGGCCCAGTTGCGGCAGCAATGGCGCCAGCCAGCGGATCAGCGCCGGCGCGATGCGCGACGGGCGCAATTCGCCCAGCGCGGACAGCAGCGGCTCGCCCTGCGCATCGGTCTTGCCGAGGATGACGGGACGGCTGGCGGCCGGCATGTTGTACAGCAAGCCTTTCAGCTGGTCTTCGATCACCGGGCCTTTTTCTTCGACCACAAGGATTTGCTCCAGGCCTTCCGCGAACGAGAACAAACGGCTGCGTTCCAGCGGATACGTCATGCCCGGCTTGTACAGGCGGATGCCCAGCTGTTCCAGCAAATCAAACGAGACGCCCATACGCTGCAGCGCTTCCATCAAATCGAGGTAAGCCTTGCCGGCGCTGATGATGCCCAGCTTCGCTTGCGGCGCTTTCACCACCAGCTTATCGATGGAATTGACCTTGGCAAAGGCTTGCACCGCATCCAGCTTGGCCGCCAGGCGCTGCTCCAGCGCCAGCGACGGCAAGTCCGGCCAGCGGTAGTGCAAGCCGCCCGGCGGGTACAGGTAATCGGTGGGAACGTTGTAATCGTTCGGCGGCGGCAATTCCACCACGGCGCCGCCTTCGACGGTTTCCGAAATCGCCTTGAAGCCGACCCAGTTGCCGGAAAAACGCGACAGTGCCCAGCCATACAAGCCGAATTCAAAGTATTCCTCGATATTGGCGGGATTGACCACCGGCATTTGCCAGGCCATCAGCGCCTGTTCGCTCTGGTGCGGCATCGACGACGACACGCAGCCATGGTCGTCGCCCAGCACCACCAGCACGCCGCCGTGCGGCGACGAACCATAGACGTTGCCGTGCTTGAGCGCATCGCCGGAGCGGTCGACGCCGGGGCCTTTGCCGTACCACATGGCAAACACGCCTTCGACGGTACGGGTCGGGTCGGATTCCACCTGCTGCGAACCCAGTACGGCGGTGGCGCCCAGGTCTTCATTGATGGCAGGCAGGAATTCAATCGATGCTTCTTTCAGCAGCGGCGCGATGCGCCATGCTTCCTGGTCGACCGCGCCCAGCGGCGAACCGCGATAGCCGGAAATGAAGCCGGCCGTATGCAAGCCATGGCGTTCGTCGAGCCGTTTTTGCATGATCATCATGCGCAACAGCGCCTGCGTGCCGGTGATGAAAATACGGCCCGTTTCACGGCGCATATTGTCGTCGAGACGGTAATCCGGGTCGGCCAGGCCATCCGGTCCCGGTACCTGTTTTACGTCCCCCACATCGTTCATCGACCCCATTTTTCTCTTCCTCCAAAGCTTGTATAGGCAGGCTGATCGCCTGTAACATTGATGCAGAGATAGTAGGAGCAGGGGGGCGGAATAATTTTTCTGCTTTACATCAGAAACAGCTCAAAAAAGTACAGCATTTTTATTTTTAGGCTTTCATGGAAAATTCCACTTTCGATGCGGCTTCGCTGAAAATTCTTAGCGAATTGCAACAAAATAGCCGCATTTCGACCAACGAACTTGCTGAAAAAGTGGGCATGTCGGCGACCCCTTGCTGGCGCCGCCAAAAGGAGCTGGAAGAGAAAGGTGTGATCACGCGTTACGCCGCCATCGTCGACCGGCGCAAGGTGGAGTTATCGCAATGTTGCATGTTGCACATTTCGCTGACGCGGCATGACGCCACCGTGGTGGCGGGCTTTGAAAACGCCATGCAACTGCGGCCGGAAGTGATGGAGTGCTATGAAGTGACGGGCAATTCCGATTACATGGTCAAGCTGGTGGTCAGGGACATGAATGCGTACCACGACTTCCTGCACAACGTGCTGCTGAAGTTGCCAGGCGTGTCGCAAGTCAATACCAGTGTCGCGCTGCGCGAAGTCAAATACGAAACAGCGCTGCCGCTGGCTTGAATCAGCCGTTTTGAATCAGCGGTTAAGCACTCATCTCCGGGTCACTGACGCCATGGCGCCCCGATTCCAGGCGGCCCGCAAAACGCCGCATCCATTCCCCCGCCTGTACCGCGTAGTCATACCAGTCATGCTGGCCATCGAGCGCCAGCAAGATGCGCGCGCTCTCGCCCGGCGCCAGTGTGCGCCACTGCACCGGCGCTTCGCCGTAGGCCAGTTTGCGCAAGGCGACGTCACGCGGCGCCGCGCCATCGTTGCGCAACGTGACGCGCAAGGCGCCGTTGAATGGCGCCAGTTCCAGCGCCAGCGCGGCATCCGCCGCATCGAGCGTCCCTTGCAGGCGGCGGTGGAAGCCGTTCGGTCCCAGCACCCATAAATCGTAGCGGCCCTGGTCCGCCGCTGCGGGAGTCCACAGGTCGTCGAGCGATTTGCCCGCTTCCACCGTGTAGCGACGCGGGATGCGTTCCAGGTGCAACTGGTCATAGACGTGGAACACGGCGCCGGCCTGGCCGCTGTTGATGAAGCGCAGCGACACTTGCTGGCGTTCTGCCAGCACGCCGCATTCGACCTCCAGCCGGTACGGCAAGGCGCGCGACGGCCGCACGCCGCGCGGCTGGCGCGGTGCGCTCTGGCCGGTTTCCCGCGGCACGTCGATGCCTGCCAGCGCGCGCTGTTCCCGGCGCCACGCATCGGCCCACTGCCTGCCGCGCGGCACCAGCGGTGGCGGCGACGCATCGGGATGGGCGAAGTCGAAGCAACTGGTCAGGTCGCCGCACACGGCGCGCCGCCACGGGCTGATGTTCGGTTCGCGCACGCCAAAGCGCACTTCCAGGAAGCGCAGGATGGACGTGTGGTCGAACACTTGCGAATTGACCCAGCCGCCCTTGCTCCACGGCGAAATCACCAGCATCGGCACGCGCGGGCCCAGGCCGTAGAGGCGCTTGTCCAGGTGGCATTCATCGTCGCAATCGGCGGTCGATGCCCCCGCTCGGCTGCCGTCGCGATTGAACGCGGGGGCGGCCGGCGGCGGCACGTGGTCGAAGAAGGCATCGTTTTCGTCATACATTTGCAGGAATACCGTCTTGCTCCACACGGCCGGATCGGCCAGCAGTGCTTCCAGCACCTGCTGCGTATACATGCCGCCCTGTACCGGCGTCGATGGCCCAGGGTGTTCGCAATACAGGCGCGGCGCGACGATCCAGCTCACCTGCGGCAGGCGGCCGGCCACCACGTCGTCGCGCAAGCCTTGCAGGCTGGCGTCCCACAGCGTGCTGGTCAACCCTTTTTCGTACAGCGGCCCGGCCTTGCTGTCGTACTGTTCCCGGAACGTGCGAAACACGGCCAGCATGTTGCAGTCGTAGTTGTCCTTCATGTCCTGGTACACCTTCCAGCTGATGCCGGCCTGCTCCAGGCGCTCCGCGTAAGTGGTCCAGCGAAAGCCCGCTTCGGGCCGGCCCAACCCTTCCATGCGGTTGTCGATGGCGGGGCCGCCATCCCGCCCCTGCGGGTCATTGGTGCCGGTCAGCATGTACAGGCGGTTGGGATTGGTGCCGCCCTGCAGTGAGCAGTGATACGCGTCGCACAGCGTGAAGGCGTCGGCCAGCGCGAACTGGAACGGCAATTCCTGGCGCGTGTAATATGCCATCGACGCGTCGGTCTTGGAACGGGGCCAGAAATTCATGCGGCCGTCGTCCCACGCCGCCTGTGCGTCCGGCCACGTGTGCGGCAAATCCAGCGCACACTGCGCATTGCCCGCTGCCTGGTCGAGGTGGTACGGCATCACGATGCGGCGGCCATTGCTCTGTTCCCACACGCTGTTGCGGCCCTTGATGGGAATCGTGAAGCGGTCGCCAAAGCCGCGCACCCCGGGCAAGCTGCCAAAATAATGGTCGAACGAACGGTTTTCCTGCATCAGGATCACCACGTGCTGCACATCCATCACGGTGCCGGTGGCGCTGTGCGCAGGCACCGCCAGCGCCTGGCGCAACAGCGGCGGCATGGCGCCGGTCAGTCCGGTGGCCAGCACCTGGCGCAGAAAACGGCGGCGTTTAACGGTCACTGCATTCTCCTCGCAACGGCAATAGGTTAACGTTATCACAATGGCGCGCGGATGCAACTGTTTTTTATGCGCGACCGCCGCCTGCACGGATTGCGGGCAGCGCCTACAATCGTTGTTTTACCCTCAAGGCAACCACACCATGCGAATCCTGCACACCATGCTGCGCGTCGGCGACTTGCAGCGCTCGATCGACTTTTATACCAACGTCCTCGGCATGAAACTGCTGCGCACCAGCGATAATCCCGAATACAAATACACGCTGGCCTTCCTCGGCTATGGCAGCAATCCGGACCACGCTGAACTGGAGCTGACGTATAACTATGGCGTGGACAAGTACGAGATGGGCACGGCCTACGGCCACATCGCCATCTCCGCCGACAACATCGTTGCCGCATGCGACGCCGTCAAGGCCAACGGCGGCAACGTGACGCGCGAACCTGGCCCCGTCAAGGGCGGCACCTCGGTGATTGCATTCGTGGCGGACCCGGACGGCTACAAGATCGAGCTGATCGAACGCAGCTCCGACGGGGCGGGCGCGGGATTGCGCTGATTAAATAAAAAAGCCGGGATCAACCCGGCTTTTTGCTGTGGCGGCCGCGCCGCTCAGTTTTGCAGCAGCGCGTTGATCGGCGCCAGGTCGGCTTCCTTCAGCGAACCGGCCGCCGACTTCAGGCGCAGGCCATTCATCAGCGTGTCGTAACGGGCGCGGGACAGGTCGCGCTGGGTCGAGTACAGCTGGCGCTGCGCATTCAGCACGTCGATGTTGATCCGCACGCCCACCTGGTAACCCAGCTTGTTCGATTCCAGCGCGGATTTGCTCGACACTTCCGCCGCTTCCAGCGCGCGCACCTGCGCCAGGCCGCTGTTCACGCCCAGATAAGCCGTGCGTGCCCCCTGCGCGGCGGCGCGGCGGGTGGCTTCCAGGTCGTTGCGCGCCTTGTCTTCCAGCGCGATCGATTCACGCACCTTGCTGGTGATGGCAAAGCCGCTGAAGATCGGCACGCTCCAGGTCACGCCGATCGCATTGGCCTTGTTGATGCCAACGCCGGTGGTGCTGTCGCGGCCTTTGCTGGCCGTCAGGTCCAGCGTCGGCAGGTGGCCGGCGCGGGTACGGTTGATTTCACGCTTGGCGATTTCCACGTTCAGTTGGGCGCCCACCACCGCATAGTTTTGCTGTTCGGCCGACGACACCCATGGCTCCATCGCGGCCGGTTCCGGCGCCGCGATCTTCACGCCCGGACGCAACGATGCCAGCGAACCGGCCGGTTTGCCGATAATTTGCAGCAGCGCGGCGCGTTTGACTTCCAGGTCGCTTTGCGCGGCGAATTCCTGCGCCACCACCAGGTCGTACGCCGCTTGCGCTTCATGCGTGTCGGTGATGGTCTGCGTGCCCACTTCGAAGTTGCGCTTGGCCGATGCCAGCTGCTCCGTGGTCGCGGTCTTCTGCGCCTGGATCGACGTCAGCGCATCCTGTGCGGTCAGCACGTCGAAATACGCTTGCGATACACGCACGATCAAATCCTGCTGCGCCTGGGCGAACGTGGCCTCGGCCGCGGCCTGGGCCAGTTTGCTCTGCTGGTACGTTTCCCAGCGGTCCCAGCGGAACAGCGGCTGCGTCAGCTGCAACGCATACCGGTTGTTCGAGTTGTCCAGCGTATGGTCCGGGTTCAGCGGGTTCTTGGTATCGAAGTCGCCCGTGGTCTTGGTGCTGCTGCCGCCCAGGCCGATGGTCGGCAACAACTGAGAACGCCCCTGCGTCGTCCGCTCCTGACCTGCTGCCAGCGCAGCGCGCGCGCTGGCATACGTGGCGTCGTTGGCGAGCGCCTGCTGGTATACCTGGAGGAGGTCAGCCGCCTGTGCGTTCATCGTCAACATTGCGCTGCCGATCAGCATGGCGAGTAAGGGTTTCTGCATTGCGTTCTCCGTGGGAGTCATCGGTTATGGAATAACAACTTAATATTTTGGCATGGTGCTGTCCACTTGCACAGCCCACGCGTGTACGCCGCCGGTCAGGTTGATGACCTTGCCAAAGCCGTTGTGTTCCAGGAACGCCGCCACCTGCATGCTGCGCGCACCGTGATGGCAGATGCATACGATGGCCGCCTCTTCATCGAGATCGTCGATGCGGGCCGGGATCGTGTTCATCGGCATCAGGGTCGAGCCTGCAATGTGGCAGGTTTCGTATTCCCAGTTTTCACGCACGTCCAGCAAAAACGGGCTGGGACGCGCTTCATCGGCCAGCCAGTCGGCCAGTTCGGGTGCGGTAATCTGCTGCATGGCCTGGCGCCTCTCAGAAGGTGAAGTGCGACGGCGTGACAGCCAATTGCAGCGGCTTCACATTGGTTTCAAATACTTTGACGGTGTCGTAGCCCGCTTCACCGGTGCGGGTAATCACGTGGCCCGACATCACCGGCGCTTCGCCGATGATCGCGAAAATGCGGCCGCCCACTTTTACCTGCTTCAGCAGCGCTTCCGGCAGCACTGGCACCGACCCGGACAGCACGATCACATCGAATGGTGCGCCGTTGGTCCAGCCCTGGGCGCCATTGCCCTGCTCTACCGTCACGTTGGTGATGCCGTTGGCGGCCAGGTTCGCTTCGGCCTGGGCTTTCAATTCCGGCGAAATTTCAACGGTGGTCACATGGCGGCCGCGGTGCGCCAGCAAGGCAGCCATGTAACCGCTGCCGGTGCCGATTTCCAGCACGTTTTCATGCTTTTTCAGTTGCAATTCCTGCAGGATGCGCGCTTCCAGCTTCGGGGTGAACATGAATTCGCCGCCGCCCAGAGGGATTTCGGTATCGACGAAAGCCAGGTTCTTGTATGCAGCCGGGACGAATTTCTCACGCTTGACGACTTGCAGCGCATCCAAGACGTCCGTATCCAGGACGTCCCAGGGACGGATTTGCTGTTCGATCATGTTGAAGCGGGCTTGTTCGATATTCATCTTTAGACTCGTGAAAGATTAACTAATTGGTGCCTGATACCGCCGGTGCCAGGCGCCACTGATTGAGATAATCCGCCATTTTATCGTTGAACTGCACTGGACGGCATATTAACTATATCGGCGATGACGGGCAGGAAATTGCGACAGTCTGCAGTTTGGCGGGGTTGAATGCACAAATTTGATCCAAATCTGCTTATTTATTGTGCAAATCGGTGGCGGGCGCGGTGGGCATGCAGTAGGGAGTCCCCTCGGGCGCAGAGGCGGGGCGCAGTCCGCGCAGGGTGAGATCGATGAAGGCGCCCAGGTAAGCGTACGGGTCGATATTGGCCCCCGCGCACAACTGGGGCGACTGCGACCACATCATCAGCATCAGCACGGGCGCCGTCAGCACCGGCATCAGCACGGCCGGGTCGACGGGGCGGAATTCGCCCCGGGCCACGCCCCGCGCCAGGATATTGCTGATCAGCGCATTGCCCCGCGCGATGACTTCTTCGTTATAAAACTGCATCAACTCCGGGAAATTCGCCGCTTCCGCCACCATCAGCTTGGTGATGCCGGACGCGCGCGTGGCGCCCACCTTGTCCCACCAGCGCATCAGCAACGTGCGCAGCAAGTCGGCGCTGTGGCCGTCGACGGCGGCAAAATCCGTTTCCGCTTCGCCGATCGGCTGCACGATGGCGTCGCGCACCACGGCCTTGAACAATTCTTCCTTGTTGGCGAAATACAGATATAACGTGCCCTTCGACACGCCGGCGCTGCGCGCCACGTCTTCCAGGCGCGTGGCCGCATAGCCGCGGCTGACGAACAGGTCCAGCGCAGCGGCCAGCAATTCCTGCGGGCGCGCATCCTTGCGCCGCTCCCAGCGCGGCTTGGATTCTGTCGGATCTGGCATGTTGGCGGACGGCGCCTGTGGCGGCACATTAATTACTTACTCAAAGGTCATTAATGGTAGTCCGCTGATGGGGTAGCGTCAAGGCGGGGCCGCTGGCACGGGGGAATCACATCGTCGCGGGCGGTTGCTGTGAAACCAGCATCGATGCCGCCAGCAAGGCGCCCAGCAGTATGGCAGTTTCGATTTGCAAAACCAGCCTGACCGCCCGTACGCCATCCATGGAGCGGCCCGCGCCCGGCAGTCCGACGAACTTGTTGTAGCCGCCCAGCGCGATGGCCAGCAAGACCAGTCCCACCTTGGCCAACAGGATCGCGCCATAGTCGGTGCGCACCAGGAGTTCGGCGCTTCCGACCCGGTGCCAGGCACTGAAGATGCCAGTGCCGGCAATCGCCGCCACGGCCCCCATCGCGCAATGGGACATGCGCGCGAGATACCGGTTGACGGCGGCATGGCCCGATGCCACGGCGTGCGTTGGCGACAGGACCAGCCTGCCGGAAACAAAGACTGCGCCGGCCCATACGCCGACGGCGGCGTAATGCACTGCTTCCGCCGCGTAGACGGCCGACAGCAGGCCGGCCTCGCCCGCGTGCCCCATGAAGGCGCGCGTCATCGCAAATACCATGAGCGCGCCCATGGTCAGGACATCGCCGGCCCGGCCGCTGCCGCCCAGGAGCCGCACGACGGCCACCAGCAGCATGGCCACCACGGCCGCGCCACCCGCGCGCCCGTGGTCGGTACCCGACAGCATCGCCCACAGCATCGTGTGCGCCTGCCCGAGCGGCAATCCGCTCATCACTGCGGTGGCGGCCCACAAGCCAGCAAGGCAGCCAAGCAGGGCCAGTCCCGCCGCCGCAAGATCCAGTCTGGCCATGGCAGCCTGCAAGGGACCGGCAGGCGCGCCCCCGCCGCGCAGCCAGGAGCGTGCCAGGACAGATCCGGCCAGCCAGGCGAAGGCCGCGTTGAGCAACAACGCCGAGCCGGCCTGCAACAGCGAAACAGGATCCACTTACTTCACCGTGAATTTGAACTCGCCAGTCCTGCGGTGCCCGTCATGTCCGGCCACCGCCCATTTGACGCTGTAGTCACCCGCCGTGAGCGCGGGAACTTCGACGTGCATGACCGCCGGATTGGCGCTATCCGGTTTGGCTTTGCCGGTGGTAACAGCGCCGCCGTCGCCGCGCGTCACCGTAATCGAGCTGAAGGCTTCCTCGATTTTTTCATTGAAGGTCAGCGTGATGTCCCTGGGCGCCGCCGCCAGGACGGCGCCGGCCTGTGGCGCGGAACTTTTCAGGACCGCGTGCGCGGACGCCAGCGGGGCAACCAGGACAGCGCCGGCCAACGCGGCGGCGGCCGCCAGTGTATGCAATGCTTTCATGTGATGTCCTTTCCGGCTTATTTGGCCAGTTCGAGCGTGGTCACCGTCAGCGCGCCGTCGACCTTTTCTATGGCGACCCGCACCTTGTCGCCTTCCCTGGCTTTATCCAGCATGGCGGGGTCCTTGACGCGGAATACCATGGTCATGGCGGGCATGTTCAGGTTGGTCAACTCACCATGCTTGATGGTGAGCTTCCTCGCATCCTTGTCGACCTTCTTGATTTCACCGTCGGCCAGCGCCGGTTGCGCCACGGCCGCGTGCTCTTCGTGCGCGGCAGCATGGGTTGCGATGCCGCCGAAGGCGATGCAGGCGGCGAAGATGGCTTTGTACAGGTTGTTCACGATGTGTTCCCTTCTTTGTCAAAACAATGAATGCTGATAACAGGCGCGCGAGCGCCATGCACAGCAGGTATAGATTTCATGACGGAATGGCGCGCAACCGCGGCTGCGCACCACGAACATTGTCAGGAATGACAGGGAGGGCGTTCCAGCGTGGGAGGGAAAAACGTGGTCATGGCAGGATCTTTGCCGGCATCGGCAAATCCCGCAACGGGTTGAACCGGCGCCTGCTGGAGTGCAGCGGGTGGCGCGCTGGCACCCACGCAGCAACTGGCGCAACTGCTGCATTTGCCATGGGCATCGGCAAGCGCGGGCTTGGACTGATGCGCGTCGTCCCGGGGGCTAACCTGCGCCGCATGCTCGTGGCATTCCTGGCCCTGGCTGACCGTCTGCATTGCCGCCATCTTCATGCCGCACGATCGCATGGCCGCAGCGCTCCCCTGCAGAGGGAGCACTGCGATCAGCAGCCACAGTACGTAACGGAAGAATGGTTTCATTAATTGCATGGCAAGACAGCGCCGGAGTTGGCGCCGAGCCCCTCAATATAAACGTTCCCACGGGGGGAAGGTCAAGGGAAATCCAGCTTGTACAAAGTTCTTCTGGAATGGCTTGCCCGGCCGGCGCGGCGCTGCTTTAATCCGTGCCGTGGAAAACAATTATTCAACCAGGAGAATCATCCATGCGCCACGCACTTTCCTTATTTGCGCTCTCAATCGCATGCCTGCCAGCATGGGCGGCCACGCCGGCCGAAACAGTGGCCGAGTTTCACCAGGCCTTAAAAAGCGGCGACAAGACCAGGGCCGCAGCCCTGCTGAAGCCGGAAATTCAGATCTTCGAGTCGGGCTATGTGGAGCGCTCGCGTGACGAGTATGTCGGCCATCATCTCGGCTCGGACATGGAATTTGCCAAGGTGACGGACAGCAAAGTATTGCGCCACAGCGAGCGTATCGACGGCACCCTGGCGGTGGTCATGCAGGAAACGGAAACGACGGGCAATTTCAAAGGCAAGCCGGTGCACCTGTTTGGCACGGAAACCGCTGTCCTTGAAAAGCAGGGCGATGGCTGGATCGTCACGCATATTCACTGGTCGTCGCGCAAGGCAGCCAAGTAAGGGCAAACGGTCGATCCAGGTTTTGACCTGGATCAAAGTATTCCTGGTCACGGAAAGACTACAGTGTGGTATGCCAGCGCGTCTACTGTGGGAGCGTCGCCATGAACAGCAAAGATGGTATGCATCTGCAGCATCGGGTTCGATCCGCCCCACCAGGAAGCGGCAACCCGTCCGGAAATCCGGCGGTCCCGGATCATGCCGCACCATCCTCGGCCCTGTACACCTGCCCCATGCACCCGGAGGTACGCCAGGATCGTCCCGGGACTTGTCCGAAATGCGGCATGGCATTGGAGCCGGTGACTCCGCAGCTGACTGACGATGAGAATCCGGAGCTGAGGGACTTCACCCGCCGCTTTTGGTGGACGCTGCCACTGACCATGATCGTGGTTTTGCTGGCGATGCTTGGGCACCAGGTCCATGTGCTGGCGGCGAACACGCAGAGCTGGGTTGAATTCATTCTTGCGACGCCCGTTGTCCTGTGGTCCGGGTGGCCGTTTTTCGTACGCGGCGCGCGCTCCATCCTTGATCGCAGCCCGAATATGTGGACACTGATCAGCCTGGGTACCGGCGCCGCTTATCTCTACAGCGTCGTGGCGACGGTCGCGCCACAATTGTTTCCAGCCTCGTTCATGTCGATGGGCCGCATTGGCGTGTATTACGAAGCCGCCGCCGTGATCATTTCGCTGACACTGTTGGGCCAGATGATGGAGTTGAAAGCCCGCTCGCGGACGTCTGCCGCCATCAAATCGTTGCTGGGACTGGCGCCCAGGACGGCACGCCGCATCAGTCCCGACGGTGCGGATCAGGACGTTGCGATCAGCGACGTGCAGGTCGGGGATTTGCTGCGCATACGCCCGGGCGAAAAAGTGCCGGTCGATGGCGTGGTGGTGGAAGGGAGCAGCGCGATCGATGAATCCATGTTGACCGGTGAACCGTTACCCGTCACCAAACGCGTCGGCGACAAGGTCATTGGCGCTACGCTCAACAGCAACGGTGCGCTGGTGATGCGTTCGGAGCGCGTCGGCGCACAAACGATGCTGGCGCAAATCGTGGAAATGGTGGCGGCCGCGCAGCGTTCGAAGGCGCCCATGCAACGCATGGCCGATGTCGTCGCGGGATATTTTGTTGTCGGCGTGGTGGCGGTCGCCGCGCTGGCCTTCTTCCTGTGGGGCATTTTCGGTCCGCAACCCGCCTGGGGTTTTGGCTTGCTCAGTGCCGTTTCGGTGCTGATCATTGCCTGCCCATGTGCCCTCGGGCTGGCCACGCCCATGTCGATCATGGTGGCCACCGGCAAGGGCGCGACACATGGCGTTCTGTTCCGCGATGCCGCGGCGATCGAAAGGTTACGGGAAGTCGACACGATCATCGTTGACAAGACTGGCACCTTGACCGAGGGGAAGCCAACGTTCGACCGCGTGGTGCCGGTCGCCGGCCACACTGAGCAGGAGGTCTTGCAGATGGCGGCCAGCATCGACCAGGGGAGTGAACATCCACTGGCCGATGCAATTGTCCGTGCCGCCCGCGAGCGCCAGGTGGCGCTCGATAAACCGGATACGTTTGAATCGGCAAGCGGCATCGGGGTGCGCGGTACGGTGGCAGGCAAGGCAATCGCGCTGGGCAATACCGCCCTGATGGCGCAACTTGGCATTGATGTTCAGCCACTGCGCTCCAGCGCGGAGTTGTTGCGTGCGGAGGGGGCGAGTGTCATGCACCTGGCAATTGATGGCGCCCTTGCAGGGCTGCTGGCGGTATCCGACCCGATCAAGGCAAGTACTGTGGAGGCGATGGAACAGCTCAATGCGGCCGGGATCCAGCTCGTCATGGCGACGGGCGACGGCGTTACCACGGCCAGGGCCGTGGGACGCCGGCTTGGCATTAGCGAGGTACATGGTGAAGTCACGCCGGCCGACAAGCTTGCGCTGGTCGAGAAGCTGCAGCGGGAGGGTCGCATCGTGGCCATGGCTGGCGACGGGATCAATGACGCGCCGGCGTTGGCCAGGGCCGACGTCGGCATCGCGATGGGAACCGGCACCGATGTCGCCATGAACAGTGCGCAAGTGACGCTGGTCAAAGGCGACCTGCGCGGCATAGCGATCGCTCGCCGGATCTCGGACGCGACAGTACGTAACATGAAACAAAACCTGCTGCTTGCCCTGCTCTACAACGCCTTGGGCATTCCGATCGCGGCCGGCGCGCTCTATCCGCTGACTGGCTGGCTGCTGTCCCCGATGCTGGCCGCGCTGGCCATGAGCCTCAGTTCCGTATCCGTGATCAGCAATGCCTTGCGTCTTAAATGAGGAAAGCCTGATTTCCCCGGCGGTGTCCGGGCCAACGCTGGCCTACGCCGGATTCAGCGTTTTCTGCCAATAGCCCACATCGAGCCAGCGCTCGAACTTGAACCCGACTTCGCGGAACTGCGCGACTTTTTCAAACCCCAGCTTCTCATGCAAGGCGACGCTGCCGGCGTTCGGCAGCGCGATGCCGCCGATCGCCAGGTGATAGCCCTGGTCGCGCAAGCGCTCCAGCAACGCGGTGTACAGCACCGTGCCGACGCCCTTGCCGGCCGCTTCCGGCGCCAGGTAGACCGAGCTTTCCACGGAATAGCGATAGGCATGGCGCACCCGCCACTTGGTGGCGTACGCGTAGCCCACGACCACGTGGTCCTGCTCCACCACCAGCCAGGGCAAGCCGCCGCCCTGGACGTCGGCGATACGCTGCGCCATGTCGGCATCCGTCACCGGCGCCTCTTCGAACGTGATGGTGGTGTTGGCAATGAATGGGTTGTAAATGGCCGCAATGGCTTTCGCATCGTCGGCGATGGCTTCACGAATCTGCATGTCCGCTCCCGTTGGTGTTGGCAGCATGATAACTGCTGCCACCGGTATGGATCAGATTTTTTTGACCAGCTTGTCGATGATCTTCATCTGCCGCTCATTGCGCTCGCTGTAGCGGTCCGTGAGGTAATCGGTCCTACCCCGCAGCAGCAAGGTCATCTTGAACAATTCCTCCATCACGTCCACCACGCGGTCGTAATAGCCCGACGGCCGCATGCGCCCCGCTTCGTCGAATTCCTTGTACGCCATCGGTACCGACGACTGGTTCGGAATGGTGAACATCCGCATCCAGCGGCCCAGCAAGCGCATGGTATTGACCACGTTGAACGATTGCGAACCGCCGCACACCTGCATCACCGCCAGCGTACGGCCCTGGCTCGGGCGGATGGCGCCCTGCTCCAGCGGAATCCAGTCGATCTGGTTTTTCATCACGGCCGTAATCGCGCCATGGCGCTCCGGACTGCACCACACCTGGCCCTCGGACCACAGGCACAGCTCGCGCAATTCGACCACCTTCGGGTGGGTTTCCGGCACGCTGCCCACCATCGGCAATGCCATCGGATCGAAGATCTTCACGTCCGCGCCGAAATGTTCGAGGATGCGCGCCGCTTCATAGGTCAGGAAACGGCTGAACGAACGTTCGCGCAGCGAACCATACAACAACAGGATGCGCGGCGGGTGCGACAGGTCGCCTTGCTGGGCCAGCTTGGCCATATCCGGCATGTCCAGCAATTCTTCCCTGATATTGGGCAAGTCGGGGATGGCCATTACGCACCTGCCTTCCTGGCGGTTTCCGCGAAGTCTCCGGGCGGCACGGTCCCGCCGACCGTGGCATTGGCCGGCGGCGCCGGGTACAGCCAGCAAAACAGGACGGATGCGGCAGCGGCGCCGACCAGTTGCGCCACGATGAAGCCAGGCGCATCGCCTGGCCGGATGCCGGCAAAGGTGTCGGTGGCGGCGCGCGCCAGCGTGACGGCCGGATTGGCGAACGACGTCGACGACGTGAACCAGTACGCGGCCACGATGTAGGCTGCCACGGCGAACGGCGTCACGGCCGGACGGCTGCGCGATGTGCCGATGATGACAGCGATCAGGCCGAACGTGGCCACGCATTCGCTCCACCACTGGGCAGCACCGGTGCGCACGTGCTGCGATGCGAAGAACAGCGGCTCGCCGAACATGCCATGCGCGGCGGCCACGCCGGCAAAGGCGCCGATCACTTGTACCGCGATATACGGCAGCACTTCGCGGCCCGGCACATTGCCCTGCCACGCTTCCGACAACGTCACGACCGGGTTGAAATGCGCGCCCGAGATGGTGCCAAACATCAAAATCAATGCGATCAACCCCGCGCCGGTGGCAATCGCGTTGGCCAGCAGCGCGATGGCGACATTGCCGCCCGCCAGCCGCTCGGCCATGATGCCGGAACCGACCACGACGGCCAGCAGCAGCGCCGTGCCCAGGCCTTCGGAGACGATGCGTCGCGCCAAGGTCATGCCAGGCCTCCGATGCGGTCCAGTTCCGCCTTCATGCGGGCGCGGTCGTTTTTCAGCTCATCCAGCGGCAGCGCCAGGAACGCTTCGATACGGTTGCGCAGGATACGGTAAGCCGTCATGAAGGCCGCATCGATTTCCTCGTCGGTGCCGGTGGCATGGGCCGGGTCTTCCACGCCCCAGTGTGCACGCAGAACCGGGCCCAGGTAAGCGGGGCAGGTTTCGCCGGCGGCATTGCCGCAGACGCTGATGACGATGTCCGGCGTCGCCGGCAAGTTCTCCCACGATTTGCTGTAGTAGCCTGCCGTGGCAATGCCTTCGCGCTGCAGCAGCGCGATCGAACGGGGGTGCACATAGCCGGCCGGCTTGCTGCCGGCGCTGATGGCGCGCCAGCCGTCCGGCGCCAGGTGGTTGAAGGTGGCTTCGGCCAGGATCGAGCGGCACGAATTGCCGGTGCAGAGCATCAATACGTTCATGAGGTTTTCCTTGGTATGGGTGGTGATCAGGCGCAGCCCTGGCCGGACGGTGCGCAGGCCGTTGGCACGGCGCACGGGACGCCGCCGCAGCAGTTGTCGGTAAGAAAAGCAAGCACGCCATTCATCGTGTCGAAATTGGCGCTGTAGATGATGAAGCGGCCATCCTGCCGGGCAGTGATCAGGCCGGCATGGGTGAGTTCCTTCAGGTGGAACGACAGCGACGACGGCGCCACGTCGAGCTGCTCGGCGATCTTGCTGGCCGCCAGCCCTCCCGGCCCGGTCTGCACCAGCAGGCGGAACGTGGCCAGGCGCGATTCCTGCGCGAGCGCGGCCAGCGCGGCGATGACTTGTTTGGTTTCCATGATCAGGGGCTTCAAGTTGGCGTAGGCTAGATATTACGACATTTCGAATAATATCGAAATATATTGACAGGACGATGACAGAGGTTTTAAGCTTCATTCGTTAAGTGACGAATACATACCATGACCAGCTGCTGCACTGTGGGAACCGGCGACAACGCCGTCGAAGTGAACGCCGAAGAAATTGCCATGCTGTGCAAGGCGCTCGCACATCCGGCCCGCGTGCAACTGCTGAAGTACCTGGCCGCCTATGGCGCCTGCTACTTCGGCAATCTCGCAGACGTGTTGCCGCTGGCGCCGTCGACGATTTCGCAGCACGTCACGATACTGAAGCAGGCCGGGCTGATCCTGGGCTCGTCGGACGAGCAGCGCGTCTGCTATTGCGTGAATCCGGAACGCATCGCCCAGCTGAAAGCCCTGGTAGCCGCCTTGTAGGAAAAAATTTTTGCCCATCAATTCGTAATTCGACGAATAACAAACAGGAGAACGATATGACTGCCGCACCCGTACTGTCCATCCGTCCCGCCACGTCCGCCGACTGGAACGCGATTGCCGCCTTGCTGGCGGCGGCAAACCTGCCGCTCGATGGCGCGCAAGAGCACCTGGCGCATTTCATCGTGGGCGAGCACGATGGCCGCATCGTCGCGGTTGCCGGATTGGAGGTATACGGCGACGCCGCGCTGCTGCGCTCCGTGGTGGTCGACAGCGCGCTGCGCGGGCATGGCTATGGCGACCAATTGCAGGCGACGCTTGCGCAGCGCGCGGCGGCGCAAGGCATCCACCGCCTGATCCTGCTGACCACCACGGCGGCCGCATTCTTTGCGAAGCGGGGCTTCCGCACCATGACGCGCAGTGACGCGCCTTCCGCCATGCAGGCGTCGCGTGAATTCCAGGGAGCGTGCCCCGCATCGGCGACCGTGATGCAGAAAGACTTGCTGCCGGTCGCCGTGCTGGGCGCGGGCCCGGTGGGACTGGCGGCCGCCGCGCATTTGATCGAACGCGGCATGACACCCTTGATCTTCGAAGCGGGGAATACGATCGCCGCCAACCTGGCCAGCTACAGCCACGTGCGCCTGTTCTCGCCGTGGCAATACAACGTCGACCGGGCCGCCAAAGCGCTGCTGGAGCAAGCCGGCTGGCAGCCACCGCCAGCGGATGCGTTACCGACCGCCGGCGAACTGGTGCAGCAATATCTGCAACCGCTGGCCGCCCTGCCGGCCATGGCCGCCGCCCTGAAACTGCGTCACCGCGTAACGGCCATCACCCGCCAGGGCACGGACAAGGTCAAGACCCGTGGCCGCGGCCATGCGCCATTCGTGATCCGCGCCATGACGCCGGACGGTGAACGCGCCTTCCTGGCCAGCGCCGTGATCGACGCCACCGGCACGTGGAACCAGCCCAATCCGCTGGGCGCGGACGGCTTGCCCGCGCTGGGCGAGCAAGCGGCCCGCGAACAGGTCATCTACGGTATGCCGGACGTGCTGGGCGCGGCCCGGGCCCGTTACGCCGGCCGCCACGTGCTGGTCGTGGGCGCCGGCCATTCCGCCGCCGGGACGTTGCTGGCGCTGGCGCAACTGGCGGCGCAAGCGCCGCAAACCCGCATCGCATGGGCCATTCGCGGTACCGGTTTCGAACGCATCTTTGGCGGCGGCGCCAATGACGGCCTGCAGGCGCGGGGCGAACTGGGCACCCGCCTGAAAGCGCTGAAGGAATCCGGCCGGCTGGAACTGCACACGGGCTTGCGCATCCAGGCGATCGAGCCGCACCAGGGCAAGCTGCGCATTATCGGCCAGGCAGGCAGCGCAGCCATCGACGGCATCGATGAAATCATCGCCGCCACCGGCGCCCGCCCGGACCTGTCGCTGGCGCGCGAACTGCGCGTGCGGCACGACCCGTGGCTGGAAAGCACGGATGCGCTGGCGCCGCTGATCGACCCGAACGAACACAGTTGCGGCACGGTGCGCCCGCACGGCCACGCGGAGCTGGCGCACCCGGAACCGCGCTATTACGCGGTGGGCGCCAAGAGCTACGGCCGCGCGCCGAACTTCCTGATGACCACCGGCTACGAGCAGGTGCGCTCGGTAGTGGCGGCGCTGGCGGGCGATGTCGCGGCGGCCGACGACGTGCAGCTGGCATTGCCGGAGACCGGCGTCTGCAATACCCGTTTTGTGACGGGCGAACCGGCGGGAGCATCGTGCGGTATCAAACCAGCCACCGCAGTGGCATCCGGCTGCTGCGGCGGCCCCGCTCCCGCTGAAACGGACGCCTGTTGCGCGCTGGACGTCGCCGCCAAAGCCGAAGGACAGGCCGGCTGCGGCTGCGCGTAACACGGAACCGGGAAAGGATGCCATGCAACACGTCATTTCACGGTGGTTTTTCCCGGGGGCGCTGCTGGCCAGCTGCGTATCGTTTGTCGCGGCGCGCGCCACCGGCGGCAACCTTGAACTGGCGGTGGCGATTCCCGCTGCCGTCACGCTGGTCCTGGCCATGGTGCTGGAACGCGTGGCGCCATTCCGCCCGGAGTGGAACCGCGACGACAGCGATACCGGCACGGACTGGTTCAGCATGGCGGCACTGCTGGCGGTAATCGACCCGGTGCTGAAATGGGCCGGACCGATGCTGGTCATCGTCATGTATGGCCGCCTGGATGTGGCAAATAACCTGTTCCCGGCCGGCCTGCCGTTCGTACTGCAAGTGGCGGTTGCCGCCCTGATCGCGGAGTTCGGCTATTACTGGGCGCACCGGCTGCACCACAGCCGGCCGGCGTTATGGTGGCTGCATGCGCTGCACCACGGCAGCGGCCGTCTGTACACGGTGAACAATTTCCGCCTGCATCCGCTCAATTACGCCGTCAACTATGCATGCGGCATGCTGCCGCTGCTGGCGATCGGCACGCCCGCCGACGTGTTGTACGGCTACCTGGCGCTGACCTACCCGGTGCTGATGCTGCAGCACGCCAACCTGCCACTGCGCAGCGGCTGGCTGAATTACGTCTTCAGTACCAATGAAGTACATCGCTGGCACCATTCGGCGGTAAGCGGCGAAGGTGACACCAACTTCGGGCGGTCACTGGTGTTCTGGGACATCATATTCGGCACTTTCCGCTACCAGCCGCAGGGCGCCAACCTGCCGCACGCCATCGGCCTATATGCCGGCAGCGCATACCCGGCCCGCGCTCCGTACTGGCGCCAGGTACTGTCCATGTTCTTGCCGGGCTGCTGCAAAGCCGCCGTATAAAGGGTGACACCATGTCCAATGCACGTCGCCTGATCGGCATCCTCGCATGCACACAAATTGCATCCTGGGGCTCAGTGTATTACGCGTTCAGCATCGTCGCCCCGGCAATTGCGCGCGACCTCGCTCTCGGCAATGAACTGGTTTATGGCGCCTTCTCATGGAGCCTGCTGGTGGCCGGCGTGGCGTCCGCGCCGGCCGGCATGCTGCTTGACCGGTTCGGTGGTCGGCCGGTGATGTCAGCCGGGTCCGTCGTGTGCGGCGCCGGGCTGCTCTGGCTGAGCAGTTGTGGCAGTGTGGTCTCTTACTATGGCGCCTGGACCATGCTTGGACTGGCGATGACGCTGACCTTGTACGAAGCGGCATTTGCCACCATCAACCGGCAATTGACGACAGGCGGACGCCAGGCCATTTCGACCGTGACGCTGTTCGGCGGCTTCGCCAGCACGATCTTCTGGCCGCTGACCTGGTACCTGAGCACGGCTGCCGGATGGCGCGGCGCCTACCTGTGGTTTGGCGTCATCCAGCTGGCTATCTGCCTGCCGCTGCACTTGCTGCTGGGCCCCAACGCACGGGCGACGGCCGCCGGCGATCGCAGCGGCGGTCGCAGTCACACGCTGGGCGAAGCACTGCGTCATGGCGCATTCTGGAAGCTGGCGATGGCCTTTGCCGCCAACACCTTCACTTTCGCTGCGCTGTCCGTTCACCTGCTGCCTTTGTTAACGGAGTACGGGCACCCGGAAAAATTCGCCGTGCTGCTTTTGACGCTGATCGGTCCCATGCAAGTGGCCGGGCGCGTGCTGGAGCGCACAGTCGCCCGCGACGTGGCGCCGCAGACGATAGGGAAACTGGTTTTTACCGCGCTGCCCGCATCGCTGCTGGCCTTGATGCTGTTCGGCGAACACGGCTGGGCCGCGGCGCTGTTCTGTTGCCTGTATGGGCTGAGCAACGGCGTCCTGACGATCGTGCGCGGCACGATACCGCAAGAACTGTTCGGACGTGAAAACTATGGCGCCATTTCCGGTGCGATGGCCGGGCCTTCGCTGGTATCGAAGGCGGCCGGCCCGCTGGCGGCAGCCATGCTCATGCAGTCGGCGCCAACGCCATCCGCGCTGGTGTTGCTGTTGCTGGGCTGCGCGTTGATGTCGCTGGCATTTTACTTTGCCGCCATCAAAGTTCAATTCAATACCGCGGCCTGCTAGTTCAGGCCGCAGCCAGTTGCTGCCGCACCGGCAACGTCACCCGGAACGTACTGCCCTCCCCCAGTGCCGTCCGGACCTCGATCCGTCCCTGGTGCCGCTGCACGATACCGTAGGACAGCGACAACCCCAGCCCGGTCCCTTTGCCGATGGCCTTGGTGGTAAAAAACGGATCGAAGATGCGGGGCAACACGTCGGCGGGGATGCCGCAGCCGGCATCCTCCACCTCAAACCAGGCTTCGCCATCGGCCGCGCCGGTGCGGACCACGATGCGGCCACGTCCCGGGCCCGCCGCGTGCACGGCATTGACCAGCAAGTTCATCACCACCTGGTTCAGTTGCGATGGCACGCATTCCACCAGCGGCAAGTCGCCATACTCGCGCACCAGGTCGGCCGACTTGCGGATATCGCTGGCAATGATATTCATGGTCGATTCGATACCACGATGCAGGTCGGCCCATTCCCATTTTTGCTCCGTGTCGGCGCGCGAAAAATCCTTCAGCGATTGCACGATCTTGCCGACCCGCTCCATGCCTTCCCTGGATTCCGCGATCAGCACCGGGATGTCTTCACGCAGGAAGGCCAGTTTCGATTGTTCCCGCGTGCAGCGGATCAACGTGGCGGCCGATTCCGCCATCCCCGGTTCCGCCGATTCGTAGACGCTCAGGATATCGAATACGCTTTGCAGGTATTCTTCCAGCATGCCGAAGTTGGACGACAAGAAACCCAACGGGTTATTGATTTCATGCGCCACCCCGGCCGCCAGTTGGCCGATGGACGCCAGCTTTTCCGTCTGCACCATGCGGCTTTCCAGCTGTTTTCGTTCCTCCATTTCTGCTTGCAGCCGCAAGTTGGCTTGCGACAGTTCTTCCGTGCGGGAACGCACCGCGGCCTCCAGCGTCTCCATTTTCCACGCCGCCTGGCGCATCAGGTTCCATTTGTCCACCAACGTATTGGCCATCTGCCGCACTTCGATGGCGTCGAACGGCTTTTTCAGCACCAGCAGGCGCTCATGGCCATCGAGCCGGTCCAGCACTTCTTCCCACGAATAATCCGAATACGCGGTGCACAGCACGACTTGCAGCGCGCTGTCGGTCTGCCACAGCCGCTCGATGGTCTGCACGCCATCCCACCCAGGCGGCATGCGCATGTCGACAAAGGCAACCGCATACGGGCGTTGCGCCTCGGCCGCCGCGCCTGCCATGGCGACACCCTGCGCGCCCTGCAGCGCGCAATCCAGTTCAAATCCGGAAACCTGCATGCGCGGCTCCGTGCCGAACAGGCGCGACTCCAGCTGGTCCAGCCTGTCCTGCGCCGCTTGCGGCGCCAGGATCTTGCGGAAGTCGTCATGGATCGACACCATGTCATCGATGAGCAAAATACGGCGGTTATGCGGCGAGTGCATGGCGTTCCTCCTGCCGGGTTGGTAATTCCAGGGTAAATGTCGCACCGCGTCCTGCGCCGTCGCTGTGGACGCGCAAACCGCCGCCCATTTCGCGCGCCGCCAGGATACAGCTGTGCAAGCCGAATCCATGGCCATCCTTGTGGGTGGTGAATCCGTGCGAAAAGATGCGCGCCAGGTTTTCCGGCAAAATGCCCTCGCCGTTGTCGACTACGTCGATACGCAGCATCTCCCCATCAACGGCGCGCAAGCGTAGCACGATGCGGGGCGTGCGTTCCGGCACCCTCTCCGTGGCGCGCCGCGCATTGCTGATCAGGTTGACGAGGATTTGCAGCACGCGATGGCGGTCCATCGATACCGGCGGCAACGCGGCAACATCCTGGATGATGGTGATGCCATGCCGCGCCAGCGACACGGCGCTCATGCTGACCGCCTGCTCGAGCACCTCATCCACCGAACACTGTTCGAACATGCAAGCCGAACCGGCATGCGCCTGCTGGGCGGCTACGATTTCCTTCACATGGTCCACGCAGCCATTCAATTGGGCCACTTCGGCCGTCATGGTTTCCCGCTCGGTGCGCAGCACCAGCGCCAGCCCCTCCAGATAACCGGGCAGGCAGCGCCCCCGCTCGTCGTCATCCAGGAATCGTCCCAGCCCGTCTCCATGTTCGCGCATCAGCGCCACCGCCATATCGAGGCCGCCGCCGCGCGACGCCTTGATTTGCTGCTGCAGCAGCGTGGCGGAAACACTCACGCTGTTGAGCACGTTGCCGACGTTATGCAACACATTGGTGGCGATCTCCGCCTTGCCGGCTTCGCGCGCCGCCGCCACCAGTTGCGACTGCGCCTCTTCCAGTTGCTGCGTGCGCTCGCTCACCCGGCGTTCCAGCGTATCGTTGGCCTGCTGCAGGCGGGCGTTGTAGCGGTTGATGATGGCATGGCTGCGTAACAGGCAACCCGCCGCATACAACAGCAAACCGCTCAATGCCACGGACAATGCCAGCAGGTAGATGCGGTGTTGCCGCACCCGGCCCGACGCACGCTGCAATTCGCTGGCGAGCACGGCGTTGATCTGGTCAACCCGCAAGTCTGTCGGCGCAGCGGTGATGTCGGCCAGCAGCCGGTCCACCGCCTTATGCTCGCGCAGCACGATACGCACGTGCGTGTCAAAATTTTCCGCCAGTGCCCGCACGGCCTGGCCCACATCGCTGCGGATTTTTGTCAAATCGGCCAGGCGCAGCTCGAGTTCTTCCAGGTCTTTGTTCTCCCCGAGATCGATATATTCCAGTGTTTCCAGCGATACTTCGCGCATGTCGAGCGCGGCGCGTGCAACGTCCGCTTGCCGCGCGCCGGCATGCTGCACATGCGCTTCCGCTTCATCCGTCATCGCGATCATATATCTCAGTGAATTGCGGAATACCGCATTGCGCGACTTGAATGATTCCACCAGCGCGGCCTTGCCGTCCAGCTCGCGCCGATAGGCATCGACGGCAGGCGCCAGCGCGGCATTGCCCGGGCGCGCGTGCAGCAACGATGGCAAACGGGCCATGTCTTCCAACGGGAGCACCAGCGCATCATAGCCATGCAAAAGGCCCAGCCGCACCTTCATCACATCCAGTTCCCATTGCGCGTCGAGCTGGCGGATTTTCTGCAATTGCGCCACATCTTCGAAATACGCCGGTTCATCGTAATCCGGCGCCTGCAGCAGCACATACACCAGCGCGGCCGCCAGCGCCGCCGCCACGCACACGCCTACTTGCCAGTGGCGGCTCATGGCTGCACCGCCGGTTCCGCATTCAATGTCGCAAGGAATGCGGCTATCAGTTTCCTGTCTTCGCTGGTGCTCTCGCGGCCCAGCTGGTATCGGAACATGGCGTCGATGGCCTGTTCCAGCGTCGCGGCGGAGCCATCATGGAAATAGGGGGCGGTGCGCGCGACGTTGCGCAAGCCCGGCACCTTGAACACTTGTTCGTCCTGCGGGTTGCCGGTGACGAGGAAGCGCCCCAGCCCCGCACCCTGCGCGGAGGGCGCGGGCATGACTGCACCATATTTCTGGAACATGTTGCCTCCCACGTTGACACCCTGGTGACAAGACACGCAGCCATACTGCTTGAAGCGCGCGTAGCCGGCTTTTTCGGCAGCCGTGATGGCGCCGTTATCGCCTTGCAGGTAACGGTCAAACCGCGCTCCCGGCGTCACCAGCGTGCGCTCATAGGTGGCCAGCGCGTTTTCAATATTGGCGCGCGTCACACCATCGCGGTATGCCGCGTTGAAGGCGCGCCGGTAACCGCTGTCGTCCAGCACCTTGCGCACCACGACCGGCCACGACGAGCCCATTTCCACCGGATTTTCCACCACCATGCCGATCTGCTGTTCCAGCGTTGACGCCGCGCCATTCCAGAACTGGCGGAAATTCAGCGCCGCATTGAGTACCGTGGGCGTATTGAGGGCGGTCAGGCGGCCATTGAAACCCAGTGACCGGGCGCGGCCGTCGACACCACCCGCCTGGAGATTGTGGCAACTGGCGCACGACACCACGCCGTTGGCCGACAAGCGCGGGTCGGAGAACAGGCGGCGCCCCAGCGCCACCCGCGCCGGGTCCTGCGGGGCGGCCGCCGGCACCGGGTGGATGGGTTCGTTCTGTAGTGCGTTGCCGGCGAATGCCGGTACGGCCAGCGCAATCACTGGCGCCAGCATGGCGGCGGAGGACTGGCTGCGGGAAGCCATCGCGCATTCCCTTGTTATGCGTATGCGGGCTTGCCCACGGCCGGCGCCAGGCCATGGCGCTGCCAGTAATCGCGGAACGCGTCGCGGATATTGTCCCGCAGCACCTGGTTGCTCCACGGCTTGGTGTAAAAGCGGTACAGCGAACCGCGGTTGATCGATTCCATGATGGTGGCCAGGTCCGTGTAGCCGGACAGGATGATGCGGAACGTATCGGGGTACATATCCTTGACCCGGTCGAGGATTTCCGTGCCGCTCATGCCATCCATGCGCTGGTCGCACATCACCAGCTGGACCGGATGCTGTGCCAGCAGGCTGAAAGCGTCCGCCGCGCATTGCGCCGTGAGAATGCGATAACCGTCCGGACGCAGCAGGCGCTGCAGCGCCGACAAGACATGGGGCTCGTCGTCGATGATCAGCAGCGTGCGCTGCGGTACGCCCGGCGCGGCCTCCGCGGCCATGGCGGACTGGTTGCCGAGCAGGGCGGCGCACTGCGCGGCCGGCAGCGGACGGCTGAAATAATAGCCCTGGATCTGGTCGCAGCGGCGCCGTCCCAGGTACGCCAGCTGTTCGGCGGTTTCCACGCCTTCCGCCACCACGTCCAGCCCCAGGCTGTGCGCCATCGCGATAATCGCGTCCACCAGCGCCGCATCGCCCGGGTTGCGCGTGACTTCGCGGATGAAGGCGATATCGATTTTCAGCGTATCGACCGGCAAGCGCTTCAGGTACGCCAGGCTGGAATAGCCGGTGCCAAAGTCGTCGATGGCCACCTGCACGCCCAGCCGCCGCAAGGCCGCCAGCATGTCGGCGGCGCGCTCGGTATCGGCCATGACCGCACTTTCCGTGACTTCCAGGCTCAGCATGGCGGGCGGGATGTCATGGGCCAGCAGCGCTTGCCGGACGATGTCTTCCAGGTTGCCTTCGGCGAACTGACGGCTGGCGACATTGACGGCAATATGGAATGGCTGGCCAGCCGCCTCTTTCCATAAGGCCGCCTGGCGGCATGCTTCATCGATCACCCACGCGCCCACCGCGACGATCAGCCCGGTTTCCTCCAGCACGGGGATAAATTCTCCCGGCGACACCAGGCCACAGCCCGGGCGGTTCCAGCGCAACAACGCTTCCACGCCTGCCACACGGCCGCTGCCGATATCCAGCTTGGGCTGGTAATACAGTTCAAACTCGCGCTGGCTATGCGCCTTGCGCAGCGCGTTTTCAAACTCGAAGCGCTGCTGCACCTTGGTATTCATGCTCTCGGTGAACCAGCGGCAGGAATTCACACCCGCCATGCGGGCCTGGTGCAGCGCCACGCCGGCGTGGCGCACCAGGGTGGCGGCGTCGCCGGCATCGCCCGGATGCAGCGCTATGCCAACGCTGGCCGTCAGGCACACTTCGCCGCCATCGACGGCAAACGGCTCGGCGCACGCGGTACGGATTTTCTCCGCCACCGCCATGGCCGTGGCCGGCGTGTCGAGCGCCGACACCAGCAGCGCGAATTCGTCATTGCCGATGCGCGCCAGCGATCCGGCCGCCGGCGCGCATTGCTGCAGGCGCCGCGCGGCCTGGCGCAGCACTTCATCGCCGGCAGCCTGCCCCAGCGTGTCATTGACCCTTGAAAAGCCGTCCAGGTCGGCCAGCAGCACGGCGCTCAGGTGTAATACACCTTGCCGTTGTTCCGCCGCCAGCGTGTGCTCCAGCGCGCGCTGGAACAGCGTGCGGTTCGGCAGGCCGGTCAGCGCATCATAGTTCTCCACGCGCTGGCCGTGATGGCACGAGCCTTTATACAGCAGCCGCACCTCCAGCATATTGCGGATCCGGCTCAGCACTTCCGAATGATCGAACGGCTTGGCGACAAAATCACGCGCGCCTTCCGCCAGTGCGCGCAGCTTGTATTCCGGCGCCGCCGTCAGCGCGAGGATGGGAAGATAGGTATCCGCATCGATCTGCTTCAAGTGCTCCATGACCGCAAAACCATCCATGAACGGCATGTTTATATCCAGCAGGATCAGGTCATAGTCATGGGCACGGTGCATGGCGCAGACTTCGCGCGGATCCATGGTGGACGTGACATCCGTATAGCCAGCCATCTGCAGCATGGCGGCCAGCACCGCCACGTTGAATGGATGGTCGTCGACGATCAGGATTTTCGCTCCTGATAATTCAGCTTGACTGATCATGGTATTCCTCCCGCTGTTTCGAATGTGCCCAGCTAGTGCATGCCATGGTGACCGCGTCCAGCAATGCCTTGCTGTCCATGGGTTTGCGCAGGTAAGCCGCCGGCCGCAGCCGCAGCGCACGTGCATAATCTTCCGGATTGTGGCGGCCGGTCACGAAGACCACGCCGGTGCGGGGCGATACTTGCGCCAGCCGTTCCTGCACGTCGAAGCCGGACATGGCCGGCATGTGCACGTCCAGCACTGCGCAGCAAGGCGCGCCGCCCGCCAGGGCGTCGATCAACGATGCGCCGCTGGCAAATGCCTGCGCGGGAATGCCGACCGAACGCAGCAGCCGGACCAGCGCGCGGCGGATCGCCGCTTCGTCATCCACTACCGCCACCCAGGGAAAATTGGTATCCATGGGTACCAAGATAGCCCTGCCGTGGCTGCTTGAATATTGGACCTTGTGCTTACGGAAACGGTTCGGCGGGAGGATTGCGCAAGCGGTCGACCATCCGCACCAGCGCGGATACGGACTTCGCTTGCATTTTTGCCATGACACGGGCACGGTGCACTTTGACGGTTTTCTCCACCGTCCCCAGTTCGGCGGCAATTTGCTTGTTCAGCCAACCTTCCGCCACCAGGTCCATCACTTCACGCTCGCGCGGCGTCAGCGATTCCAGCCGCTGGCGCAGGTCGTCGCGCTCCGCGCTGTCGGCCAGGCTGCGCCGGTTGCGTTCGAAGGCGGCAGCCACGGCCGCCAGCAGGCGCTCGCCATCGACCGGCTTGGTGAGGAAATCCGCCGCGCCCAGTTTCATCGCCTGCACGCCGGTGGCGATATCGCCCTGCCCCGTCAGGAAGATCACCGGCAGGTGGCTGTCACGCTGCGCCAGTTCCTGCTGCAGCGCCATGCCGCCCATTTCCGGCATGGCCAGGTCCAGCACCAGGCAGCCGGGCGTGCCGGCGTCGCCGCTATCGAGAAATTCCCTGGCCGACGTATAACCCTGCACGGTGTAGCCGGCGGATGCCAGCAACCGGCCCAGGGCTTTGAGAATGGCCGGCTGGTCGTCGACGAGGAACACGCGGGGCGTCATGGCTGCTGCGTCTCCTGTAACGGCAAGACCAGGTGGAACGTGGCGCCTTGTCCTGGATTGTTTTCCGCCCGCAGCTCGCCGCCGTGGGCCTTGACGATCGTGCGGCAAATCGACAATCCCAGCCCCATGCCGCGCGCCTTGGTGGTATAAAACGATTCGAAGATCCGTTCCAGCATGGCTTGCGGGACACCGCTGCCGCAATCGCTGACGGCAATGTCCGCGCGGCCCTCCTCGGCCAGCCCGGCGCGCACGGTGACGGTGCGCTCGCCCTGCGTGTCCGCCATGGCATCGCATGCATTCATCAACAAATTGACCAGCACTTGCTGCAACTGCACCGGGTCGGCGCTGACAGCCATGCCGGCCGGCGCCGGCTCCACGATCAGCTTGACGCCATGGTTGATCAAGTCGTTGCGCAGCAGGACTGTCACGCCGCTCACCAGTTCATTCAGTTCGACCGCCTGGCGCGGCATGTCGGCGTTGCTGAACAGCCGCCGCAAGCGCAAGATGATTTCCCCCGCGCGCTGGTCTTCGTCGATGATGTCTTGCAGGATATCGCGCACTTCGTCCAGGTCCGGCTGCGGCAGGCGCATGAAGCGCTGCGCCGCCTGTGCGTTACTGAGTATCGCCGTCAGCGGCTGGTTCAATTCGTGCGCCAGTGCGCCGGACAATTCCCCCAGCATCGCCACGCGCGACAAATGCATCACTTCCTTTTGCTTGTGCTGCGCCTCCAGCTCGGCCTGTTTGCGCTGCGTGATGTCGAACGACACGCCGCGTGCCAGCCTGGCCCTGCCATCGCTGCCGCACTCGATGCTTCCATGCGAACCAACCCAGCGCTGCGTACCGTCAGGCAATTGCACGCGGAATTCGGTCTGGTACCCGCCGCCTGCTTCCTGCGCTTCGTACAGCGTGCGCATCAGGGCGGCGCGGTCGTCCGCATGCACTCGCTCGAGGAACACGCTCATGGTCACCTCCTGCTCCGCTGTGAAGCCCATCAATTCGCGCCACACGTCCGACACCCAGATGCCGCCATGCACCAGGTCGCGCACCCAGATTCCCATGCGCGCGGCATTGACCGCCAGCGCCAGCCGCTGTTCGCTTTCCCGCATGCCAGCCTGCGCATCGCTCACCACGGCCGCCGCATCGTGCAGCGCCAGCGCCACTTCATTGGCTTCGCGTACTTCCAGTTGCGGCAGCGGCGCCATGCCGCCCCCCGCCACCTTGCGCGCCGGCTCCACCAGCGCATGCATCGAGCGCGCAATGCCGCCGCCGATGCGCCAGGCCAGCACGAGTCCCAGCGCCAACGCGGCAACGGTCCCAGCAATCAGCCACACCAGCGAACGATGGAAACCACGCGTCAATTCGTCCACCGGGATGCCGAGCGCCACCGACCAGCCGCTGGCGGATGAGCGGCTGTAGGCTGTCAGCACGGGAATGCCATCGAGCGTATTGGCCTCCAGCACACCCTCGGCCGACGTGCGCAGCCGCTGCAACAGCGCCGGCACCACTTCCTTGCCGACAAACCGTGTGTTGTCGTGGGTGCGCGCCGCGATATGGCCGGTACTGTCGATGATCGCCGCGCGCCATGTATTGGCCAGCTTTTGTTGGGCCAGTACGCCGTGCAGGCGTATCGGCGTCCAGGTGGCATTGAGCGACATGACGATCGCGCCGTCCCGCCGCACCGGTACGCCAACCGTATAGACATACTGGTTGGCAATCGGCCCCATGAACATATCGGAGACACCGGGTTTTCCCGTCTGCAGGATGCGCCGCAACAGCGGTGTGGCGCGCAGGCGCGGCAGCGGCGTGCCATATGGGCGACGCGTCGACAACAGCAACGCGCCGGACGGGTCCACCAGCACAATGCTGTCAGCATGAATCATGTCCAGGACATCGACGGCGCGTTCATGAAATCCCTTCAAGTCGCCGTCATGCAACTGGTGCGATGTCGCCAGCGCCTGCAAGGCGGACGCCGTGCTTTCAAAGCCATGGTCCACCACCGCCATGATGGCGCGCGCACGGCTGACTGTATTTTCCATCAGCACGGCCTGCTCACGTTCGTAAAAGTCGACGATCAGGAAGGCGGCGACAGAAGCCAGCGGCAGCACGCACCCAACCACCAGCACGGCCAGGCTGGCCCTGACACCGGGGATTTTCCTTCGCATCGCGCCGCACCTCCGTGCTGCTGGTCTTGAAACCGATTGTATAAAAATCAGGCAGCGTCGTGGTGGCTAAAAATAAGAAAAAAAGCCCGCGTGCCTTGTGGGCCGCGGGCTGAACATTCAAATGGGAGAGAGATGAACGGTAGCTCGCATCTTGCCAGCCGATTGTTACGCGACGATGACGCGGCACGTCAACTGCGTAGCGACGACGATTCCGCCTTCTCTTCGAAGTAATACCCCACCCCGTACATGGCGTGGATAAAGCCCCGGTCTGGCGCCAGCGATTTGAGCTTGCGGCGCAGGTTTTTCACATGGGTGTCGATGGCGCGGTCGCCGATGTCGCGCATTTCCGCGCTCATCGCATTGATCAGCGCTTCGCGCGTAAAGACGCGACGCGGCGCGGCGGCCATGGTGCGGAACAATCGCTCTTCGATGCGGGTAAACGGCACCGGCTGGCCGTCGAACAGCACGCGTTCATGGGCGCTGCCGATCACGAAGCCGGTATGCACCGGTTTGACTTTCAAGGCGGGATCGGCGCGCCGCAACAGCGCATGCACGCGGGCCACGATTTCACGGGGACTGAACGGCTTGCAAACGTAATCGTCCGCGCCGGAATTGAGGCCATTCAAGCGGTCTTCCTCCGACGACAGCGCCGTCAGCATCAGGATCGGCACAGTGCTGCTGTGGCGCACGGTGCGGCAAACGGCAATGCCATCCATGCCCGGCAACGTGACGTCGAGGATCACGACCGACGGTTCGTCATCGAGAATCATGCGCAGCGCTTCGCGTCCATCGGCAACGCGCTGCACGCCAAAGCCATCCCGAACCAGGTAATCCGACAGGACGCCGGCGATCTGGTCATCGTCTTCCGCGATCAGCACTCGGTAAGTCATGGCGCCTGTTCCTCCGGGGTGTACGGCAACTCGATCCGCACCAGTACGCCGCCCAGTGCGGAACCTGCAACGCCGATGGTGCCATGGTGCGCGTCGACGATTGCGCGGCATATCTTCATGCCCAATCCACTGCCATCGCTGCGGCGGCTGCGCGCCGATTCGGCGCGGAACAGCGGCTCGAACACTTGCGCCAGTTCGTCGCGCGACAGGCCCGGCGCACTGTCTTCAATCACGATGCGGACCCGGTCTTCCAGCGGTGTGGCCCGTAGCTCGACGCGTCCCGGCGCATCCGTATAGGCGATGCTGTTGGATAGCAAATTGATCAGCAATTGGTTGATGCGTGCGCTATCCCATATTGCCGTGGTTTGTTGCGCATCGCAATGGACTTCGAGTTGCAAGCCCTTCTTACGGGCTTCATTGGCGAAATAAGGCGACAGGTCGGCCAGCAATTGACGGTAATCGAGCGGCGCGAACCGGCACCGTAGCGGGCGCAGGTAGCTCATTGCCAGCTCATGCAAATCGTCCACCAGCCGCGTCAGCCGGTCACACGTGCGGTGCAGCGATTCCACGTGCGCCATGTCGATCGGGTGCACGCCATCGAGCATGGCTTCGATTTCGCCCACCAGGCCCGCCAGCGGCGTGCGCAATTCGTGGCTGATTTCCGCGATCCAGTGGCGCCGCGCCCCTTCCAGGCGGGCCAGCGATTCCGCCATCGCATTGACGCTGACCGTCAGCGGCTGCATGGCGGTATCTTCCGGCAGCGCCAGCCGCGCCGTGAATTCGCCGCCCGCCACGCGCTGCGTGACGGCGCCCACTTCCGCGATGAACGCGGCGCGCCGCTCCATGGCGGCCAGCGCATTGGTGCGGTTGACCATTTCCGCTTCCAGGAACGCGTTGCGCTCGGCCAGCGCCCGCTCGTGGTCCCGCTCCAGCTTGCGCTGGCGGTCTTGCATGCGGCGCACGTGGTCATGCTGCGCCACGGCCAGCAACAGCAATTCCGCGAAATAAATGCCCTGGAAATTCACGAAGCCGTCATACGCATACAGCCCGAGGCGGATGCCGGCCAGTCCCACGGCCACCGGCACGGTACTGCACAATTGCGCAAAGAAGAACCAGCGTGCATGGACCATGCCCATGCGCCATGCATGCCATGCCGCCACCGCGGTAATGGACGTCATCGCCATCAGCACCAGCGTCAGTTGCGTGACGGGCGTGAATACGCCGCACAGGCGCAGCGCGATGCCGACGCATGCGGCGGCAATGATGGCCACGAAAATGCGGTCGAAACGGGGCATGCGCGCGCGGGTTTGCAGGAACTGGCGCGCGAACAGGATCAGGAAGATCGTCTGCACCAGCATCAGCATGTGCAGCAGGTTGTTGAACAAATCCGGATCGTCGAATTGCAGGAAGCGCGCGAAGTGGCCGTTGAAGCCGATCCAGGTGGCGATGGTGGCCAGCGCATACAGGCCGTAAGTGGAAAAGCGCCGGTCGCGCGCCACCGCGGCGCCCACCATCGATGAAAACGCCAGCGCCAGCGGCACGCCATACAGGATACCCAGCTGGTTTTCACTGCGCGCCATGTTGGAGACAAACGATGCCAGCGTATCGAGCCGGAACACCATCTGCATTTCCGCCTTATTAATGTTGCTGAGACGGACATACACTTCGGCGCTCTCGCCCGGCGCGGACGTGAATTTAAAGCTGGGCAAATGGGCCGGCAACTGGCGCTCGGCCACCCGGGTGCGGTCGCCCGCCAGTTCGTGCATGCGCACCTGCCCCGTCAGCACCCACGCTTCCACGTAATCCGTAAACGGCAGGCGGTGTTGCAACACCCAGACGATGGGCCGCGGTTCGGGATTGGTCAGCGTAAAGCGCACCCAGTAGGCGGACGCGGTAAAGCCCCTGGTGAAGTTGTCCGGCGTGAGTTCCGTATAACGCTGCGCGGGCAGCGCGCGCGCCTGGTCCAGCGTCATCTGGCCGGACGGATCTTCCACATATTCGAGCTTTCCCTCTAAACGCAGCGGAAAGCCGTCCGGCAATTCCATCACGGTGCGCGTGGCCATGGCGCCGGACGACGCGCCCAGGGCTAGCCAGAGGAAGAACAGGCGGAACAGCCACGAAACGGACGGGGAGCTTGTCATCTTGCGCGCCCTCTAGTTTGCATTATTGAAACAGAAATTGTAACGCAGACATACAACACTCTACACATTCTGGACTGAATGTTCACAATTTCTCCACAACTGTTTTGTATTCTCACCCACCTGCCTGAACGTCACGCCCCAACCCCGCGTGCGGCTGGCTCATAACCACAACAACGCTTTGGGATGACACGACATGCTACAAGCTTCAAAGGCGCCAGCCCCACAATTGCTGGCCAAACTCGTACTGGGCGCCGTCGCGGCCTTGATCCTGCCAATGCAGGGCGCCAGTGCGGGATCCGGCAACTCGCTGGCCGCAAACAACCGCTCGACCTACCAGGAACAGGTGGATTTGCACAACACGGAAGGCTATACGGAATCGGCGCGCCTGTGCACCCTGCGTGCGGCCGGCAGCGGCGAAATCACCGCCATGCTGGTGCGCGCCGGTGACCGCGTGAAAGCGGGCCAGGTACTGGCGCGCGTGGGCCACGCGGACATCACCGCACCGTATGACGGCATGGTATCGGCGGTGCTGGCGAAAGTCGGCGAATCGGCTTCGTCGGGCCGCCACTTGCTGACGGTGTTCGACCCGACCCGCATGCGCGTGGTGGCATCGATCCCCCGCTCCAAACTGCGCGACGTGAAAGTGGACGAACCGGTGGAAATCGAAGTCCCGTCGATCAACCAGCGCATGACGGCACAAAAAGTCATCGTGATCTCGCAGACGGAACGCCCGATGCAGATGGCCAAAGTGTACCTGGAACTGAACGCCACCACGGGCCTGCAACCGGGCCAACTGGCGCGGGCGAATTTCGCGCCGGGCAAGCAGTAAGCCGGCAATCCGCACCGCGGCGGGCGCGGGGGCTTGCGGTACAATCGCCCTTTCGCCCGCTCGTTTCTCCCTCTTATGGAATGCCGCTCCAACTGCGGCGCCTGCTGCACGGCGCCGTCCATCACTTCTCCGATTCCCGGTATGCCAAACGGCAAACCCGCCGGTGTCCGCTGCATCCAGCTGGCCGATGACAACCGCTGCCTGATTTTCGGCAAGCCGGAGCGCCCCGCGTTTTGCGGCGGCTTGCAGCCGTCCGCCGACATGTGCGGCGACAGCCGCGAGTATGCGATTGCCTGGCTGGGCGAGCTGGAGCTGGCGACCCGTCCGCAGTGATGGCGGCGCACGTCGACCCCGGCTTGCTGGCCCGCTGGCTGACAGCACGCTCGGTGGCGCGCGGCTTGCCGCCGCAGGTTGCCGGCCATGGCGGCCTGCGCGCCAATACGTGACGGGACTGCCCACTGAACGCTGCCGCCATGTCTTTGCCGGCCCGGTTCCGGGCATCCGCGCCCTGGCGCCGACGGTGGACGATCCCCTCACGGTCATCAAGATGTGCGGCGCCGGCGGGGCCTGGGTAAAGCGTTGATGGCGACGGAGGATGGCCGGGCTTTGTATCTGGCGCTGGGGTGGACTGTATTGTCGCCGTATGCGACGGTGGGGTTGCAAACCAGCAACCTGTCTGTGCGGTGATTGTCGTGCTTATTCTCCGCAAAATTTGCGGAGAATAGCCAGATGTTGCAATTTATGCACTAGCGTACTGCCGCCACAGCGCCTCAAATTCCTGCGCACTGATTTCCGCACCGTGGCGCCGGGTATCCGCATTGATCTGCGGCAGTTCCGGCACCGGCGCAGGATCGAGTTCCGTGCTGCCGAAAGCAAAGTCGCTTTCCGCGAACCCCACGCCG
The DNA here is from genome assembly GCF_009674485.1 of Pseudoduganella rivuli. Classification (GTDB taxonomy): domain Bacteria; phylum Pseudomonadota; class Gammaproteobacteria; order Burkholderiales; family Burkholderiaceae_D; genus Rugamonas; species Rugamonas rivuli_B. The sequence goes on from NZ_WKJJ01000010.1 coordinate 251,052, forward strand.
CGTGTGCGGAAGAATTCCAGCTTGCGCACTTCATAACGCTGCGCATCGAGTTCCGACACAATGCGCACCGGCAGTGCGTCGTCCGTGTGCAGCCACAACACGTCGACGTAGATCACTTTTTCGCTTTCACCGCCAGCGGCCGCACGTACTCCAGCAAACTCACCAGCACCTTGCCCGGTTCTTCCCACGGCATCATGTGCGCCGAGTGTTCGAACATCACCGTGCGTTTATAGGGCGCCTTGACCTTGTCCATCCACTCCACCGTCGGCATGGCCGGCGTGGTGTAATCGTGGCGGCCCAGGAACATCACGACGGGGATCGGGAACTTGCGCACGCCCTTGAAATCCACCGCAACGAATTCCGGCAGGATTTTGCCCAACGTGTACAGGTTGCCTTCATCGATGGCTTTCACATCGGCCTTGTCGTACTCCGGCGACAGCAGCGGCCCGTCGAAGTAGTACAGCGACGTATCGCGGTATGCCGTCATGCCGCCATAGTACTGGGGCCATTTGCGCGCCGTGATGATGCGTTCGCGCGTGATCGGCTGGTCGCCGGGATACGGGGCGATGGACGCCAGTTCCTGCAATGCTTCCTGGTTGCCTTTTTCCCGCGCCTGTTTCACGGCATAGTCATAGAGGATGCGCTCATTGTCGCGCACGTTGATGACCTGTCCCACGCCGACATAGGCGTAAAACAAGTCCGGCCGTTTCAGCGCGGCCTGCATGCCGACGATGGTGCCCCAGCTGTGGCCCAGCAAGATCACCTTGTCCTTGTTGTAGCGCTTGCGCACATGTTCCGCCACTTCGATGGCGTCGTCGACGTAGCGGGGAATGTGGATGGTGTCCGCTATCGATGCCGGATCGGTTTCGCGGAACGTCTTGCCGGCGCCGCGCTGGTCCCAGTGCACGACGGTGAAGTATTCCTCGATGGGGCGCTGGAATTGCCACAAGGTCGGCATCGCGGTGGCCGCGGGGCCGCCGTGCACGAACAGGATGACCGGATTGTTTTTATCCTGGCCGCGCACGTTGAGCCACTGGTCGATGCCGCCGATGCGCGTCTTGTACGACTCCTGGATACCGCCCGGCGCCAGGATGCGGCCCAGGTCCGCCACCACGGCGCGCTCCTTGCAGCCGGCATCGCCGGCGGCGCACTGCTGCGCGTGGGATGCGTGCGCCATCAAGACCATCGTTACCGCCACTGCCAGTTTCTTCATCCTGTGTCTCCGGTGCGATCGAAAAGGGAGCCAGTGTGACACGGACAATATTGCTGTGCAATTAACATGCGAATTGCTACCAGTGGTTGCCTATAATGAAGCCATCAATCAGGAGAACATGATGAGCACAGTGGAACGGGCGCTCGCCATCGCACGCGAAGCGCATCACGGACAAGTCGACAAGGCGGGCGCGCCTTACCTGGGGCACCCGGTGCGGGTCGCCCAGGCCTGCGTCTCGGCCGACGCGAAAATGGTCGCGCTGCTGCACGACGTGGTGGAAGATTGCGACGGCTGGAGTTTCGAGCGCCTGCGCGCGGAAGGGTTCAGCGAGACCGTCATTGCCGGCATCGAGTCCGTCACCAAGCGCGACGGCGAAGCGTATGACGATTTCGTGCGCCGCGCCGCCGGCAATGCGCTGGGGCGGGAAGTCAAACTGGCCGACCTGGCCGACAACATGGACTTGTCGCGCATCGCGCAGCCGACGCAAAAAGATATCGACCGCATCGCAAAATACCGCCGGGCGACCGCATTGCTGCAGTCGCCCGGCTGACAACGTTAATTAAAGCCCGCCACCGCGTGCGGGATATACGCTTCCTCCAGCAGGCGGATTTCTTCTTTGGTCAGCTTGACCTTCAGCGCCGCCACGGCATCGTCGATATGGCTGTTTTTCGCGGCGCCGATGATCGGCGCCGTCACCACCGGGTTTTGCAGCACCCAGGCCAGCGCCACCTGTGCGCGGGGAATGCCGCGCGCTTCGGCCACCTGCTTGACGCGCTCCGCCACCTGGCGGTCGGCCGCTTCCGTCGCCGTATACATTTCCCTGGCAATCAGGTCGGTGTCGGAACGGTGGCTGGTCACGTCCCAGTCGCGCGTCAGTCGGCCGCGCGCCATCGGGCTCCATGGAATCACGCCGATCTGTTCATCCGCGCACAGCGGCAGCATTTCCCGCTCTTCTTCGCGGTTGATCAGGTTCAGCTGGTTTTGCATGCTGACGAAACGGGTCCAGCCATTGCGCTCGGCCACATGGAGCGCCTTGGCGAACTGCCATGCATACATCGACGACGCGCCGATGTAGCGGGCCTTGCCGGCCTTGACGATGTCGTGCAGCGCTTCCAGCGTTTCCTCGATCGGCGTGTGGTAGTCCCAGCGGTGGATCTGGTACAGGTCCACGTAATCCGTGCCCAGGCGGCGCAGGCTGTTGTCGATTTCCGCCATCAGCGCCTTGCGCGACAGGCCGCGCTGGTTCGGGCCCTTGCCCTGCGGGAAAAACACCTTGGTGGCGATCACCACTTCATCGCGGCGCGCGAAATCGCGCAGCGCGCGGCCCGTGATTTCCTCGCTGGTGCCATCCGAATACGAATTCGACGTGTCAAAGAAATTGATGCCCGATTCCAGCGCATGGCGGATGACGGGGCGGCTCTTGTCTTCATCCAGCGTCCATTCGTGGCCGCCGCGGTCCGGCACGCCGAAGGTCATGCAGCCCAGTACCAGGCGGGATACTTTCAGGCCCGTACGGCCGAGGTTGACGTATTCCATCGCGATCTCCGAGTTATGGGAAAGTTAATATAACCTGCTTCCGCCACTGCAACTAGTTGCGTAGCGTGATAAGACTAACAACTGGCAGTTGTAAATCCCGCGCAATCCCCGGGCCAAAGCCCAACACGGCGTCCGGTCCGGCTGAGTAACAGGGTAGAATACCGACCTCTGGCGCACAGTACATCGGACGGTGCGCGCCACATGGTAAGCTTCGACTCCCCGCCGTTTCCTGATTGACAATAAACATGGATATCACACTCGCACTTCAGGCCTTCATCATGGGCCTGGTAGAAGGCTTTACCGAATTTCTGCCCATTTCCTCCACCGGCCACCTGATCCTGGCCGGCAGCCTGCTCAATTTTGTGGGCGAAAAAGTCAAAGTATTTGAAATCGTCATCCAGGCCGGCGCGATTGTCGCCGTCATGTGGGAATACCGCGTACGTATCGCCACCGTGTTGTCCGGCATGTTCAGCGACAGCCGCGCGCAGCGCTTCATTTTCAACCTGGTGATCGGCTTCCTGCCGGCCGCCATCCTCGGCTTCCTGTTCAACAAGGCCATCAAGGCCAAGCTGTTCGCACCCGTGCCGGTGGCGCTGGCGTTCATCGTTGGCGGCTTCGTGATCCTGTGGGTCGAGAAACGCGCCAAGGACAATCCGCACGCGGTACGCGTGCATTCGGTGGACGACATGAGCGCGCTGGACGCCTTCAAGGTCGGCTGCGCGCAGGCGCTGGCGCTGATCCCCGGCACCAGCCGTTCCGGCGCCACCATCATTGGCGGCATGATGTTCGGCCTGTCGCGCAAGGCGGCCACCGAATTCTCGTTCTTCCTGGCGATTCCGCTGCTGCTGATGGCGACCGCTTATTCGCTGTTCAAGGAACGCGCGCTGCTGTCGGCCGCCGATTTGCCGATGTTCGGCGTCGGCCTGCTGTCGGCCTTCATTTCCGCCTTTCTGTGCGTGCGCTGGTTGCTGCGCTATATCAGCTCGCACGACTTTACGATCTTTGCCTGGTACCGTATCGTGTTTGGTCTGGTTGTCATTGCCACCGCCTATTCGGGCATGGTTGTCTGGGCTGATTAATTAAGCTGTCAACAATGAACGATACCGCCGACCGCGCGCTTCACCTGCTGCAAACCGTCTTTGGCTACCCGGAATTCCGCGGTAACCAGGGCGACATCGTCGAACACGTCGGCAACGGCGGCGATGCGCTGGTGCTGATGCCCACGGGCGGCGGCAAATCGCTGTGCTACCAGATTCCCGCGCTGGTGCGCGACGGCGTCGGCGTCGTCGTCTCGCCGCTGATCGCGCTGATGCAGGACCAGGTCGACGCGCTGGAAGAAGTGGGCGTGCGCGCCGCCTTCCTGAACTCGACCCAGACTTTTGAAGAAACCAGCCGCATCGAGCGGCTGGTGCGCACCGGCCAGCTCGACCTCGTGTACGTGGCGCCGGAGCGCCTCATGACGCAGCGCTGCTTCGATTTGTTCCAGGATTCGAAGATCGCGCTGTTCGCGATCGACGAGGCGCACTGCGTCTCGCAATGGGGCCACGACTTCCGGCCCGAATACATCAAGCTGTCGGTACTGCACGAGCACTTCCCCGACGTGCCGCGCATTGCGCTCACGGCCACCGCCGACCAGCAAACCCGCGCGGAAATCGTGCACCGGCTGGCGCTCGACAATGCGCGCCAGTTCGTGTCGTCATTCGACCGCCCCAACATCCGCTACCAGATCGTCGAAAAGGCCAACGGCCGCAAGCAACTGCTGGACTACATCACGGCGGAACACCAGGGCGATTCCGGCATCGTGTATTGCCTGTCACGCAAGAAGGTGGAAGAAACCGCGGAATTCCTGGTCGAACACGGCATCAAGGCGCTGCCGTACCACGCCGGCATGGAGCATGCGAAGCGGGCCAACAACCAGGCCCGCTTCCTGCGCGAAGACAATATCGTCATGGTGGCCACCATCGCCTTCGGCATGGGGATCGACAAGCCGGACGTGCGCTTTGTCTGCCACCTGGACCTCCCGAAAAGCATCGAAGGCTATTACCAGGAAACCGGCCGCGCGGGCCGCGACGGCATGCCCGCCAGCGCGTGGATGGCTTACGGCTTGCAGGACGTGGTCTTGCAGCGCCGGATGATCGATGAATCCGAAGCGGATGAAAATTTCAAGCGCGTGCTGAGCATGAAGCTCGACGCCATGCTGGGCCTGTGCGAAACGCTCAGCTGCCGCCGCATGCGCCTGCTCGAATACTTTGGCGAGCCGGCCACGCCGTGCGGCAATTGCGACACGTGCCTGATTCCGCCCGTCTCGTTTGACGGCACCGTGCAGGTGCAAAAACTGTTGTCAGCGATCTACCGCGTCGACCAGCGCTTTGCCGCCGGCCACGTGGTCGATGTCTTGCGTGGCGTGGACAGCGAACGGGTGCAGACGTGGCACCACAACAAGCTGTCCGTGTTCGGCATCGGCGCCGACATTTCGGAACAGGAATGGCGCGCCATCCTGCGCCAGGTGATCGCGCTGGGCCTGGTGACAGTCGATCACGAACAATACAGTTCGCTGAAGCTGACGGATGCCGCGCGCCCCGTGCTGAAGGGCGAACACAAGGTGCGCCTGCGCCAGTACCAGAAGCCCGTGAAGCACAAGCGCACGTCGGCGTCGTCGGCGCGCGATTACGTGGAAACCGCGCTGTCGTCCGGCGAGCAGGCCATCTTTGAAAAATTGCGCTGGTGGCGCCAGGGCACGGCGCGCGAACACGGCGTGCCGGCGTACACGATCTTCCACGATGCGACCCTGCGAGAAATCGCGAAAATCCAGCCGTCCACATTGGGCGAACTGCGCGGCATCAGCGGCGTCGGCGAGAAAAAACTGGTGTCGTACGGCGACCAGATCATCGCCATCGTGGCAGAAATGGCCTGATCCCGGCGAATAAAGCAGCCCCGGGACCATCGATCTGGTGTCCCGGCGTCTGCGTAGGGCGGGTTCTACGAACCCGCCATGCATGCGTCAACGCGACGCGAGCACGGCGGCTTTGTAAAAGCCTCCCTACGGGTTATGCCGCGCCATACGAATCGGAATCAGGCCAGCGCCAGCCGGTATTTGCCCGGCGGCGCGCCCACCGCGGCCTTGAAGCGGTGGCTGAAATGGCTCAAGTCCGCATAGCCGCACAAATCCGCCACCTGTTGCAGCGGCATCGACGTTTCCTTCAGCAGCGCCCGGGCACGGTCCAGGCGGCGCTGCGCCACCCACGCTGACGGCGGCATGCCGAACGATACGCGGAACATGCGCGCCAGGTGGAATTCCGACAAACACGCGATGTGCGCCAGTTCACCGAGGGTGATGGGCCGCGCCAGGTTGGCGTCGATGTAATCGGCCAGCCGGCGCCGCACGGCGGGCGACAAGCCGCCCCGCAAGCGCGCGCCGGGATCCGTCATCGCCTGCGACTGCAGCAATTCCGACAACGCCGCATGGGTGACTTCATTGACGCGCAACAGCGCATCCGCGCCCTGCCACGGTGTCGCCACCAGTTGCTCGCACAGCGCCAGCAGGCGCGGATGTTCAAAGTACGTGCGGTCCGCCAGCGTCAGTTCACGCGGCTCACGGTCCAGTTCCAGCACGGCGCGGCTGGTGAAGTGTTCCGGCATGAAGTACACGTGCAACAGGCGCAGGTTCCCCCGCACCATCCACGACGATTCATGCCAGTCAGGCAATGTGCACAGCCGGTTCGGGCCGCCGTACAAGCCCGGCGTTCCATTGCGCTCGGTACGGTACCCGCCGCCCAGGTAACAGGAAAACGTGTGGTGGCCCGGCTGCGTATAAACGGTTTCCGCTTCGACCGTCTCGCGCTGCCAGATCGCCGCCGCCAGGCCATCGCCCAGCCATGCGAAGCGCTCCAGGGTCGCGTCCGTATTGCACATGGTGTTGAACACCGCGTGTGAAATCACGTCCGCACCCGGCGCGAAGGAAGCGGCAGCAGAGGGGGAAAAAGTGGCCATGCAGCCAGTCTAGCATCCGCCGGACGCGCTTGCCGACGACGGCGAAAAAGTGCGCAAGATCAGACAATCGGTCCCGTTCAGACCACATAACAGGCTGCATTTGCGCAATCCCAGACAACTCCAACCGCCCCGGTCCGGGCACGATGTCACCATCGAACCAAGGAGCTTCATCATGAACGCCTTTCTCTACCTGCTGACTGTCCTGATCTGGGGCACCACCTGGATAGCCATCAAATTCCAGCTGGGCGCCGTGCCGGCCCCCGTCTCCATCGCCTACCGCTTCTGGCTGGCCGCGGCCGTGCTGCTGATCGTCCTGAACCTGCTGCGCAAGCCCCTGTGGCCGCCGCGCGCCGCGTGGCGCTACTTGCTGGCGCAGGGCCTGGCGCTGTTTTGCTGCAATTTCCTGTGCTTTTATTACGCCAGCCAATGGGTGCCCAGCGGCCTGGTGGCCGTGGTGTTTTCCACCGCGCCCATCCTGAACGCATTGAATGGCCGCCTGTTCCTGGGCCGCGCCATCAAGTCGCAAGTGGTGGCGGGCGCGCTGCTGGGTTTATCCGGCATCGCACTGCTGTTCCTGCCGCAAATGCAGGGCCACTGGAATGACAGCGGCATGCTGGCCGGCCTGGCGCTGGCGCTCTTGGGCACCCTGTGCTTTTCTACGGGGAATTTGCTGTCGAGCCGCATGCAGGCGCTGGGCCTGACGCCGTGGATGACCAACAGCTGGGCCATGCTGATCGGCGCGTCCATCCTCACGTGCGGGTCGCTGGTGCTGGGCATGCCGTTCACGTTCGAGCCGACGCCCCGCTACGTGGGATCGCTGCTGTACCTGGCCATCCCCGGTTCCGTGATCGCGTTCACCGCCTACCTGTTGCTGGTGGGCCGCATCGGGCCGGACCGCGCGGCCTATTCCACAGTATTATTCCCCATCGTGGCGCTGACCGTGTCCACGGTATTCGAAGGCTACCACTGGAGCGCCGCCGCATTCGGCGGGCTGGCGCTGGTCCTGGCAGGCAACCTGCTGGCCTTCATGCCAGGCCTGCGCTGGCCCCTCAACAAACCCGCACTGGAATAAAGACATGCACATGACCGCCGGCAGGACTTTCGCCTTCATCGCTTCTCTCCTGCCGGCCGTGCTGTCGGCGGCGCCCGTCGCCGATACCGTGTACCGCAACGGCTATGTCTACACCATCGACGCCCAGGACAGCGTGCACCAGGCGCTGGCCGTGCGCGCCGGCCGCATTGCCTATGTCGGCGACGACGACGGCGTGCAGGAACTCATCGGCAGCCGCACCCGCGTGATCGACCTGCAGGGCCGCATGCTGATGCCGGGCCTGGTCGATGGCCACATGCATCCGCAATCGGGCGGCTCCCGGCTGCTCAATTGCAGCCTCGATTACCAGCGCCTGACGGTGCCGCAATTCCAGGCCCGCATCCAGGCTTGCCTGGACCAGGAAAAGGACGACCCGAAACGGTGGCTGATCGTCGTCAACTGGTTCCAGCAGGGGATGCAGCCGGAAAATGTGGACATGACCCGCGCCGCGCTCGATGCTTTGAAAACCACGCGCCCCATCGTCGTACGCTCATCGTTTGGCCACTCGGTCCTGCTCAACTCCAAAGGCATGCAGCTGGCCAAAGTCACGCGCGACGCCAAGGCGCCGCCCGGCGGCAAGATTGCACGCGATGCGCAGGGCGAACCCACCGGCATCCTGGAAGATGCTGCGCAGGACATGGCGATGGATTTGCTGCCGCCGTTGACGCCGAAAGAAAACCTCGCCGCCACCAGGGCCGCGCTGGACGCCATGCGGCGCCAGGGCGTCACCACCTTCCTCGATGCGTTTACCGATCCGGAAACCCTGACCGCGTACCGGCAAGTGCAGCGCGCCGGCAAACTGACGGCGCGCGCGCATTTCGCCGTGCTGATCGACCACGACAAGGACGCGCCGGGCAAACGGGTGGCGGCGGCCGTGAAGCTGGCCAGACAATTCGACCAGGGAGATATCCGCCCCGCGCCGTCGATGCAGGTGCGCCATGCCAAGCTGTTCATGGATGGCGTGATTTCCGCCCCGGCCTTCACGGGTACGATGCTGGAACCGTACTGGATCAACCGCGGCACGGCCGAACAGCCGGACTGGGGGCCGGGCAGCGACAAGGGGCCGGACAGTTACTTCAGCCCCGCGCTGCTGCGCGCCACACTGCATGCGCTGGCCAGGGCCAAACTCGATCCGCACATCCATACCGACGGCGACCGCGCCGTGCGCGACACGCTCGACGCGTTGCAGGACGTGCGTGCGACAAAGGCGGGCAAGGCGCTGCGTCCCGCGCTGGCGCACGGTGAAATCATCGATCCGGCCGACTATCCCCGTTTCGCCCAGCTCGACGCGACGCCCGTGCTGTCATTCCAGTGGGCCAAGCCGGCACCGGACACGGTGGGGGCGCTGAAGGATTACATGGGTCCGAAACGCTATGCGACGGTCGAACCGCAAGCGGTGTTGCAGGCGGCGGGCGCGCGGGTGGCGTTCGGCAGCGACTGGCCCGTCGATCCGCTGGACCAGTGGTTTGCGCTGAAAGTCGCCGTCACCCGCATGGCGGCGCCGGATGCAGGGGCGGAATATGCCGGCCGTTTGACGCAGCAGCCCGGCATGTCCGTGGCGGATGCCTTGCGCGCCATGACCATCAACGCCGCCTATACGCTGCGCATGGAAAAACAGGTTGGGTCGCTGGAAGTGGGCAAGCTGGCCGACATGATCGTGCTGGACCGGAACGTGTTCGACATTCCGGCCGACGAGCTGGCCAATGTGAAGGTGGAACAGACGGTGGTGGGAGGACGCACCGTCTGGCCGTAAGGCTTACTTCTTGGTGAACACCAGATCCCACACGCCGTGGCCCAGCTTCAGGCCGCGGTTTTCAAACTTGGTCAGCGGGCGATAGGCAGGTTGCGGCGCGTAGCCGTCCGCCGTGTTTTGCAAGCCTGGCTCAAGCCCCAGCACTTCCAGCATTTGCACGGCATAGTCTTCCCAGTCCGTCGCGCAATGGATGTAGCCGCCCGGCGCCAGCTTTTGCACCAGGTGCTTGACGAACGGCGCCTGGATCAGGCGGCGCTTGTTGTGGCGCGCCTTGTGCCACGGGTCCGGGAAGAAGATGTGTACGCCGGCCAGCGAATTATCGGCAATCATGAAGTTCAGCACTTCGACCGCGTCATGCTGGATGATGCGCAGGTTGGACAGGTTCTGTTCGCCGATCAGTTTCAGCAGGCTGCCCACGCCGGGCGTGTGCACTTCGACGCCGATGAAATCCTTGTCCGGCATGGCGGCGGCGATGTGCGCCGTGGTGCCGCCCATGCCAAAACCGATTTCCAGGATCACCGGCGCCTTGCGGCCGAATACCTGCTCGTAATCCAGCGGCGCTTTTTCATAATTGACAAGGAATTGCGGTCCCTGCTCTTCCAGCGCACGCGCCTGTCCGGTCGACAGGCGGCCGGCGCGCGTGACGAAACTGCGGATGCGGTGCTCGGTCGGGTCATACAGCATGCCGCGCACGGGGCTGGTGTTCGGCTTGTTATCAGGCGTATCAGAAGACATGGATGTGCATAAAAATCGGAGACAATCCACAATTATACGTCCGTTGCCACGTAGTTAGTCTCCCGCTCCGCCGGCCTGCGATAATAGCGGCCTCGTTATCACCACCGCACTCCCTATGATCGATGCACTGTTGCTGGCCGCGATGGCCCTGTCGCTGGCCGCCATGGCCTGGCTGCTGAAAGGCGGCTTCCGCCCGCCCGCGCCGCCGCCATCCGCGCTGAAAGATACGCGCACCTATACCCCGCCGGCGCCGCCTGAACCGGCTGCGCACTGGTCGGACAATGGCCGCATGCAGACGGAAGTCGTGGCCGAATCCCGCTATGCTGAAACCGTGCGCGAACTGGCCGGCCCGCATGGTGACGATGGCGCCGATACCCGCCTGCGGGCCGTGCTGATGGTCGATCACGCCAATCCCTATGACGACAAGCCGGTCGCCGTATTTATCGGCGGGCGCATGGTGGGCTACCTGGCGCCGAAGGATGCGCAGGGATTCCGCGAGCAGCAGGTACGCCAGGACATCGCGGGACAGGCCGTGTCGTGCGACGCCGCCATCCGCGGCGGCAAATCGTGGAACGGCAAGCGCCTGGCCTATGCCGTGTGGCTCGACATCGAGCCGCAGCGCTGATTATCGTTGCACTGGATTGTCATCCTGACCTTCAGTTCGTTCACGGCCCGCCGATAAGGACAGCAGGCGGGCCGATTCGTATAATGTCCAAATCCCCGTAAGCTGCATGGACGTGCCATGACGGCGCCGTTTTCATGGAGCGAGTATGACCACCGTCGCAATCAACTTTTCCCAGGCGACCATCGATGCACTGGCGGCGCAGCGCGCCGGCCTTCCCACCGCGCCCACCCTGGGCAAGGTGTTCGACCAGGTGATCCAGGCCGGCTACAAATTCTCCGCCGATCACTATTACTACAGCGATATCCTGCTGGAGGCGCCGGAAAGCTGGGTGACGTATCCGGACGGCGCCTACCAGTACCTGTATGGCGTGACGAAGACGGGCAGCACCGCCGGTACGATTACCGCCACCAAGCTGGAAGATTACGTACCGGACGCGTACAAGCTGGTCTACGAAGGCCAGGTCAAGTTCGGATTCACGAATACCCCCGGCAGCGGCATTGTGCTCAGCAACGACGGCGGCGCCATCAACCGCGTCACGCTGGAATCGCACCTGCCTGCCGATAATGCGCAATATGACAAGGTGTTCGGCAACACCACGATCGTGCTACAAGGCGCCCTGTCGAGCGACAATGCCGTCCAGTTCAACAGTACCGTCACCGCCGTCAACATCAGCGCGGAAAACGTGCTGGCGTCGACCGCCATCGCGGGAACGATCAACGTGTCAGGCAATACCGTCGATGTCGGCCTGGGCACGTCCAGCGCCACCCTGAGCGGCACCGTGACGTCGCTGAAGCAAACCTATGCCGACGGCAGCACCTTCACCATCAGCAGCCCGCTGGCTGCCGCCAGTGCGATGGCGCTGGACGACCGCATTCTGTCGGACAGCACGTATTTCACGGGCAACGACACCATCAGTGTCACCATGCCGGCAACCTTGTCCAGCGCCTATGCCGTCAACGGCGGCGACGGCGACGACCGTATCACCCTTACCGGCGGCGGCGGCATGCTGTCCGCCAATGGCGGCAATGGCAACGACACCATCGTGCTGGGCGACCATGGCCATACGGTGAAGGGTGGCGCGGGCATGGACAGCGCGGTATTCAGCGGCGCGCGGGCAACGTACAAGGTGACGGCCAGCACCACGGCCACCGGCGACAGCACCGTTGCCGCCATCGGCGGCGCGGCCGATACGCTGTCCGGCATCGAGCGCATCCAGTTTGACAACGCCAACGTGGCGCTGGACATCACCGGCAATGCCGGCCAGGCATACCGTCTGTACCAGGCCGCGTTCAACCGCACACCCGACCTGGGCGGCCTCGGTTACTGGATCAAGCAGATGGACAACGGCATGAGCATCCTGGACATGGCGGCCAACTTCACGCATGCGCCGGAATTCGCCACGCTGTATGGCGCCAATCCGTCGAACGCGGAACTGGTCAACAACTTCTACCACAATGCACTGCACCGCGACGCGGAACCGGCCGGCTTTGCCTACTGGCTCGATGTACTGGACCGCAAACTGGTGACGGCGGTGGAAATGCTGGCCATGTTCAGCGAAAGCGCGGAAAACCAGGCGTCCGTGCAGCCGGTGATCATCGCCGGCATCGCGTATACGCCCTATGGCTGATGCCGGCGACTGTGGCGTGGCCGCCATCCTGCCCCATTAACGCCTTGTAAAGAGTAACTTTACGATAGTAATATCAAAGCGAAAGATTTATTAATCCGGCGCAAGTAAGCAACGCGCTTTGGCCGGATGACCACTTCGTGCGCTCTGAAGGAGAATCTCATGGCTGGTAATGGGAATAGTCCAAAGTCTTGCAAGCGCACCGATCAGCGGACGGAAGCCATCGTCCAGCATGCGATCGCGCTGATGTCCGTCGCCGGCGTGCAGGAAGCGGCGCGCTACCTGAGGCGCTTCAACGTCGCGCCGGAAACCATACAACGGATCGTGGGGAATGGAAGGCGACGTTTGGTGCCGCTGCGGGGCGGCGCGCGCTGAAGAAAACTGGAGCGGGTGAAGGGAATCGAACCCTCGTATGAAGCTTGGGAAGCTGCCGTTCTACCATTGAACTACACCCGCATGCCACGCATTCTACGCGGCTTTGCACGCTGTTGACAAGATCACAAACCGGGTAGTGTGATGGGAAATGCGATGGCCGATTTCACCGGAGTGTGATGGCTATAACGCATCTTATGCCGTTTGAGTCAGTACATTTATCCGCATCGCGACATGCCAGCGACGAACGTCGAAATAATCCCTCCTAGCAATTAATATGTTCCGTTAGCAAGATACCTCTTGTCACGATGCCCTTGTTACCGCACAATGATTTTTTTGATAAAGGTCACGGGTACGGCATGCGTAATTCAATGAATGTTAATCTTTACAAAATCATAAAGCTGCCAGGTACGCCAGACTTAGAGGTCTTGCTGGGTCATATCATCGGACTGAACTTGGAAGATCGGATCAAGCGTATCGGAAACTCAGACATCAGGTTGGACCAAATCGCGCCTCCGGGGACTCCCGGAAATACATCATCTTTTTGGATGCTCGACTTCATCAAGATGCGCTTCGACCATGGTCCTGGCAAAGTAGGCCGCACAACTGCAATCGAAGGGTTTGACTTAGAAGACGATCAAGGATTTGGCGAAGAGACCGCCGCATTGTTTGATCCTGCGACAGGTTACCTTTGTGTTCAGTACAATCACCACGGCGTCCGCGCATCTGCTATGCAGGACTACTTCAACCAAATGTTGGTTAATCCGGACAATGTGACCGCATACGAGTTGCGTGTGAAGCTAGACTCTTCGGCAGACGTGAAACTGGCACAAAAGCAGTTTATCACTAAAATTTCATATAAGATCGCTCCCACAGATCTTAGCCCTGCTTTGCGAAATGCCAATGTTGGGTTGGCAAGCGCTCTTAGTATGAACGAACAACAAGGCGGAAACACGCTTGAAATGACGATTAGTGCTGCTCGCGGAGAGAATCTTCTTACAAAGGCGGCGCGCCCGTTGATTGAAGCATTGCGTAATATTCGCTCGAGTGATGTACAAAATCAAACTCATGCACTTACGCACTTTGAGGTTTCAGGAAGGGTAGATGAGTTTTCTCGAATGGATGCCATTGACATGCTATCCCCTAAGTTACAGGTAACTATCGGCGAGCTTTCCCTTGGAAGTGATCGCAGATATACGATGAACTCTCGCTGGATTGGACTTCAGCGGGCGATTCGAGGCTGGAACGCAGTTCTGACCTGACTATGAGATATGAACTTAAAGATTGAACGATACTATCCACATGTCATCGCACTCGGGTGTGGTTTCATATGGTATCGCCTTGGGCTGAAGCTTCCTGCAGACGAGAAAGAATTCTTGGCTGCTGCGCTAAGCTTAGGCGCCGTATTTACTGGATTTATCGCAACAGCACAGGCAATATTAATGGCATTGCCTAGCGATAGCGTGATGGCGCAAATGAGAACAGCTGGTTACATTCCAGATCTGGTTCGGTATATCTCATCGGCTCTAACAGGCGGTATTTTATTTTGCATGTCAGGATTAATCGGTTTCTTTTTGCTATCAGAATCCGCTTTGGTAAAATTATATTTTAGTACAATCTGGCTAGTAATTGCTGTTTTTAGCGTTCTCACATTCCACAGAGTGACTCATATCCTGCTCCGTATCATGCGGAGGGGTTAGTCCAATAATCGCCATAGCACTAGAAGTTAAACATTCTCATAATCATAGTTTTTTCAACAACTCTTGCATTCGTTTAGCGCGTTCAATAGCATTAGTGTAATTCTCAACAAGCATCTTCATTTGAAAACCTGTAGAAATTGGTTGCTTGTGAGAAGCCAAATGCAGGCCACTAAAAGCTGGAACTTTCTTTGTTATATAGATTGACATACCAAAGTCAAGACTCTTTGAGAAGCTTTCTTCATTAGCCAAAATCTCTTTGAGCCGTTCGTATTCAGAAAAATTTTTCTGCAATGATGAAATATATCTTTCAATCATTAAACCGTTGACAGTGTAGACCGTTGGCTTATACCGCTTATCAGGTCCTTCTATATAATACGTTATATTCCAATCATTTAAAGTAACTCTTAATATCCCGCCGCAAGGAAGTTCCTCAGTTAGTGCAAGCATAATTCCTCCATGAGATTGAGAGCACAATCTCAAAATCTCGTGCATTCACAAAGCCTTCCGCTCTGGACGCTATTAACAAGATCACAAACTGACTAGCGTGATGGGAAATGCCATGGCCGATTTCACCGAGGCTTGATAGCCATGCTAACTGCTTCGTTGGCTCGTTTACCAAGCTGCTATTTTTCATCTTCCCATTCAGAGACCTTTTGTCCTGTCCGAACTCCCATTGGAATGCTTGGACCACGATAGCCACTACGGACATTTCCAAGATGCATCGCTTGTCGCGGTGCAGGTCGTTCACCAGTTAGTTCAATACCATTTGCAGCAGCCTGCATACGTGCAAAACCACGTAACATCTTCTCCCTATAAGAGTACCAACCTGCGCGACCTTCTTCCTGCTGCAATACCGCACCATACTTGACGTCTTTTAATTTACGTACTTGTGTAGCAAATTTCGCCCGATCTATAGAAGCTCGGCCATCCCTACGCTTACCAATGATAACTTTATACGAGTCAAACATATCATTAAGTGAACGAAGCAAATCATCATGATCGGCAGTTGCCCAAACGACATCTTCAAACTCCTGTTCCCTGTGTAGAACGGCTTTCTCATACGGCCTTTTCAACTCAGGGGCTGTAGAGATAATGGCATCGGCAAGCCCTTGCCGAAAATGGTCAAAACCAATATCAACGACCATTTCGTCGGCGGAGTAAGCCGCCCACAATATCTTTTCCGTTACCAAATGAATATAGTACGGAAAACCATCACTCACCATCGCTATTTTCCAATTAACATCGTCATTCAATCCAACCCCACAGGATTCGACAGCCGACTTAACAATTTCTCGCCTTGCATCCCAGCCTAAACGCGGCAATTCAACTGCCTCTAGTTGACGATATGCCGATTGGTGAGCTCCGAGCAAATCGTCCAATGATTTTCCTATTCCCGTAAAAATAAATTTTAAATTTACCGCGCGATCCCCCAGCTGTTTTAGTAGAGCGGCAAACTTATTTCGCTCATCGGCATTACTAATAGCATCAAACTCATCAACGACTACAATGGGTTTTTCTGAATGCTTCGCAGCAACTTGCGTAAGTAGCTCAACAGCATCGCCAATTGATCGAATGGCAGATGCTATATCAATTCCGCTCTCTTCATGACCTTCACTATACTTTATCCCCCGCAATTCAACAGACAATGATTCAGTAATCTTGACATTCTCAGTTCTTGACCGATTAATCGCCTGACTGACTATGTTGGCAATAACCGTATTAAATGTATCGTTCGGGGAACCAGACACAAAAATTGGAGAAGCATCAGAACTTTGATATTGTATGGCCGCCGTCTGCCCTAAAGAGCTTTTTCCAACACCTCTATCACCAAATATAAAAACATGCCGACCAGGGGCGTAAAGACTCTTCTTGATTGTATCGAGCTCCTTATCACGGCCTTTTAGATGCTCTATGCTATGTATTGGCGTCGATGCCGACAAAATCTGCCCAAGTTTTACACCAAATTCATCTTCAGTATATCCTTCAATAGTCATATATTCACCTAATTTATTTTAAAAAACGATATGCTTTTCTGACTGCAAATATTTAACGATTAATTTCACATCTTCCCAGATAAACTAACGATCCTTGGCCTGCATTGCGAATTGCTTCAACTGATCATATATTTTTTGCTCATATACTCCAGGGGAAAATGGCACAGAATTAGAAGCGTACATTTTATTGTTAACATCTGATATATAAATTGTAGCCGGGGAAACATTCCCAAGAAATGTACTATACCGCTGACGATCTGCAGATGTCATTGCCTGTACCTCATCGGATTGCAATCGAACAATCTTATAAGAATGTGCAGGTAGTACCCCAAGATCCTGCGAGGATTCATAGCCACTAAGCTTCATTGGTAAGTCGAGATAATTCCCCCCTCCTAGGTTTGCACGGAGAATAGCCTGCGGTTTGATTGCAGTCGCACCTGCTCCTTGATTTCCGAGTGCGCACGTTACCACTAGCCGAGCTTTATTGGGCAACGTTTTTTCCTTATATTCAGCCCATTGCTTCTCTGCATTTGTCTTCTTTAGCAGACTGAGATCAATATATTTTCGTCTTTGTGCAATTTGATTTCGAATGCGAGCTACTCTTGCATCGATCTTTTGCTCGTCATTAAGAGGCTTTCGACTGATTGAATGATCTGGGGCTTCCTCCAATGCAACGATATTTGGAACAAAAATCGTTTCCTCTTCCATCTCAGCAAGAGAAGATGTTTTATCTCCTACAGGGCTGGAAATTATTCCTTCTAATTTTTTTAAAGAATTATCGAGATTCTCGCTATTCGTCTTTACTAAATTTGCGGCAATTTGCATTTGCCGATCAATCTCCTCTACAGGCATTGCTGAGGTAGATAAACCAGAAAATGGTAAAGGCGGTAGCCCTGGCCCTACAGTGATAAAATCCCTCACAGCAGTAAGTTCAGAAACACGCATCAAATCGATAGGTTCAGAACTAGCAGTGGTCACTGAAGTAATTTCCAATGTAACATCTGGTCTTTTTAAATCTACAAAGTTACCAGTAAACCCCACCGCCACAACTACTCCACCAACAAAAAATTTCCAAAATGGCGCAAGGTACTTTACCAAGAAGTCTTTAATAAGCTGAATTTTGGGGCTCATATTTCTTATATGTTAAAGTAATATTTCAGTTGCATTATAGCAATTTTTCATGGGATTCGGTGGAAGTTGGGCTCATATTTTGACTGCTAGCTCGGCAGTGATAATTGGATAGAATTGCAAAGATCTCGTACAATACAATTGCTATCAACCAAAAAAGGAACTTCATGTCCACCTATCAAGAATACGCCGCCAAGATCGCTGAGCTGCAGCAGCTTGCCGAAGCTGCCCGTAAGAACGAGATCGCCGATGCAAAAGCAAGGATCGCTGAAATCATGAATCAGTATGGCTTGACCTTGGCAGATCTGGCAGGTGCGACCAAGGTTAAAAGCGTTAAAGAACGCGTTGCCGTGGCAGCCAAGTACCGCAATGATGCAACTGGTGAGACCTGGACTGGTCGTGGCCGGTCACCGAAGTGGCTGGAAGGTAAAGACAAGGATCAGTTTCTGATCAAGTAAGAAAAACGGCGACGAGAAGTCGCCGTTTTTTTATGTACGGTGAAATCGGCATCATCATAATTTAAGATGCTTGAGTAAATCCATCAATTCACATCTTCATAAGGTAGCAATGGGAAAGAAATACGTAGATGCGGCAAAAAAAATCAAGACTGAGCTTTCACGTTATTCGAAAAACTCCATCCTGTGGCTTTCACTACAAGCACTAGAGGGAAGTGGGACTGATCCCATAAACCGGGCTAAAGCGATGCCCAATATATTATTTTTACTAGTGAAATGGTCAATGCAGACGCACGGCGCGCTGGGACGCGACATTACAAAAAAAGAGTTCAATGCAATTGCTAATGACATTTACCAGCTACAACCTCTTGCCGCTGTACTTGATGATACCAACCCTTTCACGCTCAAAATTCGTTCGCTACTAATGCAGCAGGTTGCCTGTCAGACCGATGACGTCTCGGACATGTTAGCATTGGCACGTCAGCGAATGTGGTTTTGCGACGATTCCACTGGGTATTACCGAGAAAAATTCCTCCTAGCCGCAGGCATTTCTCTGGATAATTTTTTTGCAATTGCTTTCTACTTCGTCAGTCTTGCGTTTGGTGAGAAGCCAGGGCAGTTGTGTAAGGTAAGCCAAGCCAATGTATTGATTCAGCTTACCCCATCGATATCCGTTGACGACCTAGCTTCATTCTTAAAACTAACCGCCACACGTTCTTCCAAATTGCCCGAGTTCTTCAGCACGTTCCGGGAGGATGAGTGTCCCACGTGGGAATATTTCTCAGAAACCCCATTTGTGACAAAACCTCTTATCCTAGAGGGGAAAAATGTCATAGTCAGCAACAGAAAAGTTCTGCTTCGCTCGATGGGGTCTTTTGTATCTAATTTTCTGAAAACGGCTTTTCGCGAAGATTTCAAGAAAAAATTTGGTGAAACAATGGAGCGTTATGTCGAGACGCTTTTGATACGTAATCAGGTCAATCATATCAACGAAGACAAGATTGCGGTGATTTATACGCGAGAAAAGAAGAAAGGTAAATTAGTCGATTTTCTTATTGAAGATGCAGGCAGGATTTTTCTAGACGCCAAAGCTATTGAACCCAACGACTACACCAGTACTTGCGTAGATCCCACTGCGCTACGTGAACGATTGACCTCAAGCTATATTAAGGCCATTTGGCAAGGCCAAGAATGCAGTCACAATCTTTCCGGGCTTGCCGACTTTCCTAAAAAATCAACCTTTATGCTTGTTGTAGTTCACCAAGATCATTTCATCTCAACTGGACAAAAAGTCGAGACTGAACTATTTCCAGAGCTGACCAAAGAAATAGTTGCGAAATACGGCGCTTTGCACATACCACTTCAACATATTTACTACGTTACAATACATGATTTGGAGTGCTTGTTGGCTTTCTGTCGAGTCAACGGAAAAGATATTTCTGAATTCCTGACGGACTCGGCACGGTTAGATGCAGATGCATTAACAGCAAAAATGGTTTTTCATATGCATCTTCCCAAACCCGATACTGGACACTACGATGACAGTTTGGCAGATCTTTCTGAAATTTATTTAGACCAGCTTTCTTCTGTGATTCAAGCTAATGCAAAATATTGGAACGGAAAAGTAGGTGAGTACTATGCGATATGGAACCATTTTAGTCAACTTATTTAAGCCTATGAGAAAGCTGGTTTGTTCCGAAAGGCGAATGCTGGCGACTATCTGCAGGCAAGCGGTTGTAAAAATGCAAGTTATTTTTATAACGATTTTAAAACGCCGAGAATCGATTTAATTTTTTCGGCGCGTCGATACATCTCTACTGCGCTCCACGCGTTAGAAGCGTTTCTAATCGATTTAAACGCGTGGAACGAAACGCGAACTAACGCCTTGCAGGAAATTATACAAGTCGTATCGCCTTGCACATCCGCCCGCTGTCCGGACATATCTCCTTCGTCGCGGCTAACTTGCCAGTCTCAACTAGCGCGTCAATCACATAGTTGTCCGCAAGCTTCGTGTCCTGCATTTTCGGGAAGCGCTTACGCAGCCACACATCGAGGGAATTGGGATTGGTGTGTTTTGCGAGCGTTTTGATGCGCTGGCCCTGAACCACATAGCTTTTGCCAGTCGCGCTGATGAAGTCAATCAGTTCTTGCTCGTCGAAGGCCATATCAGGGTACTTCAGCTTGATCATAGAATTCGTCCGCGTGTCGTGTTGCTACGAGTCAATATTGCGAACGATGATAGCAGAACAGCTAAGATGCTGAACTGCAACCAAGCTAATTTAGTTACCCGCAAACGCTATGTTTCTCACGTTTGCTCATCAAGCACACATCGAATGATCTTTTCTGCCAGTTGCCTGTTGGCTGGGGAGAGCTGAGCAAGCATCCCCGCGATACGTAGGACTGCGACATCAGGCTGTGCCGTAGAGGGAGCTTCGGTGTGCATGGCCCGGTTACGCAACGCGGCGGAATGAACTGTTACGGCTGGGCGCTCCTGTTCAGATTTCGTAGGCAGCGGTTTCTTCTTCGTCATGCGGGGCTTTCGTTCGTTGATGGTACTGCTACCCTCAATCCGAACGATGAGAACCTCAACGCACAGTGGCACGTTTTCGAAGGGGGCATTTCCCGTTTTAACCCGGCACTGTATCTGTGCACTTTCAGCACGCTAACTTTTCCGGTTTTTTGCGCTGTTTCCCCTGTATCTATCAGGGCTACTTCAAAACACGCAACAGCAACAGTTTAGTTGTCTTCGTCCTGGCTGGCGAGAACGCACCGAACCATGTTTTCAACCAGTCGAACGTTTTTGGGCGACAGCTTCGCTAGAAGCTCCACAACAGGAACAACCGCGTCCTGATTCTTGCCCACCACAACGACACCGAATTCGGCCTGTACCCCACCAGCGTTATCCACCTTGGATGATCGACGCCGGCCAGTGCCGAAACGAAGCCACTGCTCAGAAACACCGAGCCACTCAGCCAATGCAAGTAACTTTGCTTGCGTGGGAATGGCTTCTGCAAACAACCACTTCCGTACTGTCTGCGCGGCGATCTTGTTTCGTGGGTACTTGGCGCTGAATTCAGCAGCGATGCGGGTTGGACTTGAGAGAGGTAGTCCCATGCGTTCAAGTTCTTTCTTCAAGCGAAGGCTGAACTCCTGCCGCAGTTTTTCGTTGGTAGTTTCCATGGATGAGGAACCTACCTACTGAAGAAGTAACTCTATAGATCTATCATTTTCACACAGTAACATAGAGTTACTGTAAGCTATTCCCCAGATGCAACTTCCCGATGAAACCAAGAATGAAATCTGTGTCAGCGGTACTTCTAGCTGCGGCGCTCGCTGCGCCGACCTCTTCTATGGGGCAGGCGCAGAAGGCGTCAGCCACGATCTTACGATTCGTTGAGATTGTCGAAGTTCAGCCCCAGTACGTACGCGTGCCATGCGATAAGTGCGGCCCCCTGCCTGACCTTCGCTTTACAGGAACAAAGTTCACGTACCGCTGCGATGGTGATTTGTACGAAAACTGGACCGCATCGCCGCTTCAAGTCGGCTTAAAGGTTCAAGTTGCCGGATGTGGAAATCTCGTGGTCACGAAAGATCGTAAAGCAGTAGTCGAAGGTCGAGAAAACACTGATAGTAAGCAGTGAATATTTACTTCAAGCCAAATGGGATGAAAGATCAATGAATACACATCAAATGTTACCGGAGCATATCCGCGCAAGTCTGTCCAGTTACAGCGAACATAAGCAATGCACTTGTCTTCAATGCGGATATGGAGGAATGATGGGTGTCCGACGCAAGGTGAGAAAGCATAATCGTACCAAAACAACCTTAACAGGTATCGCAGTTTTTGGGGCTCTGCTTGCAGTGGAGTTGAGCAACCAGATGAAGGGAGCACCTGGCTTCCTTCCATGGTGGGTGTACGGCCTTTTAGGAGCCGGGTTTGCAGCATACGATTCTGTAAATCACTTATTTCTTGAATGCCCTAATTGCAACACGGAGCTCTCTTTGAATTAAACAAATGCCGATGGTTTCTTTGAAAAGAGGATAAAACCATGAAATGCCCAATGTGCCGCTCCGATATATCTATATCAGCTCAGGTGTGCCCATTCTGCCGTAGCAATCTCAGCGAGTACTATACCGAACATGGCGCCGACGTATCCGGACTTGAGCCATTTTTTGGTTTCATCGTAAAATGGTTCGCTTATACGCTCGTGTTCTTCATCTCTACGGCCCTTGTTATTCAACTGCTAATTGGACCAAGCTCAGAAACATGGATATTGTACGACCTTCTCGGATGTGCTATCGCTGCGGCCGTATATCATAAAAAGCTACCAGAATTTTAGAACTGAAAGCCTTAGGGTGAGTGGAATGAAAGAGCGATTCGCGTAAATCTCGAATCATCATCAGGGCCAATGAGAAATTTCGTCAGCCTCTTATAATCTTCATCATTGGAGTGGCATTCGACGTCGACAAAAATCTCACCTTGATACGAGGAGTAGCCAGAAATACTAGGATCGTCGCCGCACTCTTGAAATGGAATGCCCGCCAGTTCTAACCAAGAGAGAAGGTATTTTCTGACTGGGTTTTTTGAGTATTTTGATCCAGCTCCGGGGAACGACAAAAGCAAAACTCGTCTCTTTTTCTCTTGAGCTATTTCATCAATAGTAGGTAACAGAGTTGGCATAGTTAATCCTCATAAAAATGTATTTATCAGAATAACCAATGCCCCTCTAAGCAAAATCTATTGCTGCACGGTGTTGCGTCAGCAATGTGAAATAGCTGCCTCCCCTTATGATATTTCGTATAACACCCCGTACCTACAGGTGTTATACGATCTTCTCAGTTATCTATTTACGAGCGAATCAGCCTGCAAAGAATCGATCAAGCTTACAGCTTTCCTACTTGCATCATTAGGTGCCAAATGCGCATAACGCTGTGTCATCTTTGAGTCGCTGTGGCCAAGTAACACCGAGACTTCAAACAAGCTGATTCCATTTTTCACCAGCTTACTTGCATACGAATGTCGCAGCGTGTGCATAGTGACCTTTCCACCCTTGTCACGAACCACGTTCTCATCATTTAAGCCAGCACGATCCATAGCTTTCTTGATCGCCTGGGCCGCGTAACCCCGTGCCTTCCCTACCTTGTTCTCGAAAACATATCTGGCATCTGGTAGTCTCTCGGCAAATCGACGAGTCATCACTTCGCGCAGACGATTTGTCATGTACAACACATCTTCATTGTTCACCTTGCTGCGGTAGATACTGAGAGTTCCGGCTTCCAAGTCAATGCAAGACCAAGGGATGTTCGCAGCTTCAGAATAGCGGCAACCCGTATCTAGCAGCATGATTACAAGGTCATAATTGTCCTGAACATTTCGCTGCATCTCAGGTGTGCGCTCCTCAACAGACTTTAGACCGCTCCTAATGATTTTTGGATCCAACTCCCGCAGCAATGCAGCCTCATCATTTGAATCAAGGTAGCGCAGACGATAGGACGTCTTCAATTGAGGAAACACTACATCGCGTGCAGTCTTATAGCCGAGCTTTTGCATTTCACGTAGTGTTGACCTTATCAATCCTATTTCATGCTTGATCGTGGCAGGTTTATCGCCTTCCGCTCTACGTTTCGCGACTAATCGCTCAACGTGTTTAGTTTGAATCTCATGTAAAAGTAGATTTGTAGGTAATCCATAGCACGGATAGTCCTTTTTTGATTTCGAATCTCGTTTGCTGCCAAACATCTTGCGAGAAATCGACTCCATGCCACGATAGTAAGAAAACTGTTTACGGGGCTCCAGGTAGCGTAATACAGCGTCACGCAACGAAACCTCTTCCGCTTCGCCTAGAAAAGTCTCGCTGTGAATTTTGTTTCGCATTTCGCGCTCAACTTGCAGCGCTTTAGTCTTGTTAGCCGTTCCCGTGCTACCCACATATTTCTTGTTTTTTACCTGAAAAGCATAATACCAATTAGAGCTATTATCTCTCTTGTGCAAACCCACAATCTTCTCCGTCGAATCAATATAAACAGCTACATCATCAGCTATTTATATTCCTAGTTCAACGGAGGTATTTCACCCACAATTCAAATAATACTTCATAGATCTTCATAAGAAATTAAAACTCTACGGGGGATTCAATATTGTCAAATAAACCACTCTCCAGATTGGCCCAGATGAAGTTACAACGAGGCTGGCCATACCCATGGAGCTTTAAACTTTGTATGGTCACCATAAGCCTGTAATCGCGTCTGCCTAGAATGCGCCATCAAAAACAAAAAAATAATTGCTTTTAAAGCATCAAATCAAGCAATTTCTACACCATTTTAATATTAATATGACAACTTAATTGTTAAAAAACAATCAAGATGAACGCTGGCGAGACCATTGCCCCTATATTGGCCCATACCACTTATCCAGTGTCCCTAGCGCAATGAAGGCTTCCAGTGGCTATGACATACGCTGGCCGTAAAAGGGTGAGAGACTCATACGATTTCAAATACGTTGCTCACGGAATTTGCAATTTGCATCCGCGCTTTCTTCAACCTTTGGCTAACCAGCGTTGTCATCTTTCTCCGTTTTTCCTCGCCAAGTTTATCTTGCTCCTTCGAGTTTGTAACGTTGCGAAGACCAGATTTGAAAAATCCATCTAATGCAAGTTGTTCACCAATCTTCCACAAAGGCCAATCGGGATGCTTCTGGCGCATATCGTAGATGCGTAATCGTTCTTCCAATTTATCAAGCTGCGGATAGCCATTGAATCTGTACTTCGCTTCGCTAACATATTGTGGCCGTCCTCCGATGTTTCCCGGAAATCGAGCATCTAAAAGCAGAGAGAATTGATAAATTATTTCCTGCTTTGATAAATTTCTTTTTCCTAATCGGATCGGGACGGCTACGACCATGGTATCGCTCAAGTTAATTTTCTCCAACTGGGCCGCATCTCGTATTTCACCCAGATCGTCCTGAACATGTGGTTCTCGGAAGAGAGCATCGCCGTGTTGAAAAAACCATTCCTCGAAGTCATCCGTCCGAACGTCTCCCCAATCCAGATACAGAGCAGCGTACTCCCCCTCACCACCACGCTCGCAGCAAGCCTTGTAACCAGCATGACGCTTTAAATGCTGGAACCACCAGTAGTACGGACTCGTTTTGGGTTGCGGGTTGTCTCCGTAAACGTCTGGGTAGCCGTACAGATATGGCGACGGACCTTCGTTCAGTTCGCGGTCAACGTCATTGAATGGTTCTGCTAACACTTTAACTACTCCAGATAAGTTGTAGATTTTCTCGCAGCGTCGTCGCTGGCACAGTAGATGGGTCAAGACAATATGCACACGTCGTGGAAATCGGCCGGTTTTCACAACAAAAAAGTACTAGATGATGCCGCTCAATGTCGATGCGGCGCAACTCCAAACTTTCTGCGCATTGCAGAAAATGAAAGATTACAAATGACTGACTTCGCAACCCAAGACACCGCTGTTATCGCTGCCACTGTTGCTCCTACCGTGGACGCTAACACCATCGAACCAACTGTAAAAACTCATGTACCAAGTATACAAATCGTCGACGCTATCGCCGCACCGCCCCAGCTCGAAAACCAGCCCCGGCAGCCACTCAGCGATGTAGTGAAATCCAAGCAGGAGGAACGCCGTGACCTGTTCGCGTTGGTGGATACTATCCGCTGCTTCGTCGAATCGCACTGTGCGGAAGCAGCTAACAAAAGCTACAGCGAAATATACAACGGTACGTTTGACGTGCGCTTCGATAGCCCGGACGAAGTGACACCCAAGACCATCAATGCGTTGCTATCGAAGGGCGTTGTGTTCTTCTTCCCCTGCAATATCAATCAGTATCCGTGGCTGAAGAAATACTGCAAGCAAGACGGGGGCATCAACTTGTCCGCGCTGTGCACGCGCAAAAACCGCCCGGCAAACATCAACGACACAGACTGGACTTCACTCATGAGCATGTGGGCGGCGGTTTCTACCGTGCTGCATGTGAAAGGGATCGATCCGATCTACGCGGTGTTCACTGAAGCACTGCGGTCGTTCGGACACGGCGGCCCAAAGATTAACCGGAAGCTCGGCGGTGACCTGGCAGCCATGCAAGGCAATCAAGCACCGATGCAGGACGTGTTGAAAAAATTGATTTCATTGCTGGAAGTCCTTCCTAACGACTAATAAAAATCGGCGTTGATTCGTCTTCGAAGCAACGCCATCAAAAATGGGGGATTTTATGAAGATCGCAATCCACACGAAAATCGATTTCAAACCGAAGAGCGATGACAAAGCTTCATTCATTTCATTAGCGAATGATTTCAAAAACTACGACCTTAGTATCGAAGAAATTGCCTACCATATCGGATTGGGTCACGCTTTTTGCTCACAACATAATGGCCGCAGATGTGAAGCTAACTTCATCGCATCCAGCGTTATCGGAGTAGACATCGATGGCGGAATGCGAATAGAAGATGCATTAGAGCATCCCTTCGTAAAAAAGTATGGAGGGATCATCTATCACACGTGGAGTAGCACTGAGGAAGAAAATCGTTTTCGCATCGTTTTCTTCTGCATGAATCCAATTACGAACGCGCAAACCATGCGGCATGCATTAGTAGGGGCAATTCGTCTTTTAGGTGGTGATGGAGCTTGCAAAGATGCATGCCGAATGTTTTATGGCAACAAAAAAACAGTGCCTATCGTGCTGGGCAACGTACTCTCCGAAGATGCGCTAAATGAAATTATCGCACTAGGAAAAGATAAAAGTGATCGCCCAGAGAAAATCCACAACGACTTTAAAAAGGCACCTCCCTTTGTTTCCCATCCTCCGAGCGAGTTTGAAACAGTTCAGCTATTCAAGACGGCATCTGGACAGCTAGGTAATCTATCCGAACTAATAAAAGGTACTCGCCTCTTTTGCCCTGCTCACGAAGATAATAATGCAAGCGCATTTGTAACTGAGTCAAGGCATGGGGTAAAAGGAATTCACTGCAGCACATGCGTAAAAACATTTTGGACAAAAACTGAAAATCTCAAATTCTTAAGCGAATATGACTTCAATGCCATTGATCATGATTTAAATTATATAGAATTCGAAGAAAGCCAGGATAACCAGTTCTACGCAACAAAACATGCAGAGTTCTTCAATAATGATGAGCGGGTAGTTCAACCTCGAAGAAATAGTCGTTTGGGAAGCATCAAGCTTGAAGAAGGTATTCTGCTGGTACGTAGCCCTATGGGCACAGGAAAAACTCACGAAATTAAGAGTCTTGTCCATGAGTGCAAACAAGAAAATTTATCCGTCTTGCTGCTCTCTCATCGACGCACATTGATCTTTTCATCAGCAAAACGAATTGGTCTTGATTCCTATCTTGATGAAGCTGGAAACAAAGTAGTACCCTCACGGTATTACGCAATTTGTGTGGATAGCATCCCTCGTCTCATCAATTTAAGAACGCATCATTATGATGTAGTTCTCATTGACGAATCCGAGCAGGTTTTTTCGCACATCACCTCAGATACGTTAGGACGCAACCGCCGCAATGCGTTTCTGATGATGCAACGGCTCATTGAAAAGGCCAGTACTATTATCGCATGTGATGCTGATCTTGGTTATCTTACACTTTCCTCGTTAGGAAATGCACGTGGAGGAGAAATGCCAAGGAAGTTCTATATCAATCGTTATCAGCACCCGAGTCGATCAATCGAAATCTACGAAAATGAAAATCACCTGCTTAGCGATCTTATCAAATCAATTAAAAGAGGTGGGAAATACTATGTATGCAGCAATTCAAAAGACAAGGCCGAAGAATTAGCTCAAGCAATTTTAAATTCTGTAGGCCCCGAGTGCAAAATCAAGGTGATCACTTCTGACACCACAAAAAACTCAGAAACAAGGGAATTTGTTGACAATATTGTGGAGGAAATTCTTCACTATGACGTAACTATTTCATCGCCATCTCTCGGAACAGGCATCGACGTTAGTTTTCCTAACGACGAACAAATTATTGACGGCGTATATGGTTTCTTTTATGCAAATATTACGACTCACTTTGATATTGATCAGCAATTGGGCCGTGTCAGGAATCCGAAATATGTAAAAGCATGGGTGTCTCCGCAGAGATTCAATTTTGAAACGGAACCTGATGTCATTAAGCGAACGATAGTAGAGAACGGAGAATTTTCTGATATCACGATTAGTTATGACAATAACGATTTCATGACATTTGATATGAATGACGATCTACTGTGTCATTTTGCCGAAGTGCGCTCACTTCAAAACGCATCAAAAAATAACTTGAAAGAAAATTTCATTAAGCATAAAACTTACAACGGATGGGAAGTGCGCAACGTGTACAAAGATGAGGCCGCTGCGGAATGCGGAGGCGCCTTACGAAAGATAGCGAAAGTCGACATCAAGAAATTACGCAGTAGGGACATTCTAGACGCAGAAAAGATCGATCATTCGGAAGCGATACGTATCGAAAATTTCAAATCCAATGATCCGTCAGAGAGGGCAAAACTTGAAAAATTTTTCCTGGAGAAATTTTATGGTGAAGCGGCAACAGAAAAACTGATCGCCTTGGATGACTTCGGCAAATACCGCCCAAAAATCGAATTGCTTTCCAATTACATCCAGCATGTTAAAAATTTCTCGGCGCCGAATGAGAATACCATGAACCTTGATGATGAAAAATTGACGTTGATTTTCAAATTGTTGAATACTGCGAAGCTGGTTGATGATTCTGGAAATTTCATTGATGGGAAAATCATTGATAACCGTGATTTGAATGATTTCAAGACAGTGGTGCTTTCCGCAAACCAGCGCATAAAAGAACTTCTAGGGATTTCTGTCCGCAAGGATTTCGATACTAAACCCATGAAATTACTCGGCGACATCTTAAAAGAGATGGGATTAGGCTGGAATAACACCTTCAAGAAAGTGATCAATTCTCGGGCTGTGACATTTTATGCAGTTGACTATGGTCATTATCAATGGGCAAGGCAGATAGCTGACAACAGGATTAAACAACGGCAATCGTGGGGAGAAAGCTTTATTTCAAGCTCATAGAATTAGCCAAGAAACAATAAGTTCTTTTAGTAAAAGAAGAGGTTCGGACAACAGATGGAAGTAGTTTTATTAAGTGATAGGAAGCATTTGTTGTCCGCGTACATTTAAATTCAACATTAAGAAGGTCATAGGCATGCCAAAAGCAATAGCAAAAAAATTGAAAGAGATGAAAGATCCGAATTATCTGAGCGGCCGGGAAGATGTAGGGGAAAGTTTTGATGAATTTCGCAAGAGATTTCTCCCGCCAGAGGACGATTCCAATGAGCCAGTTAAGATAATGGTTAGGTTTTCTTCCATGGAATCGCACTTGCAGAAAAAACTTCTCTCGCTGATGCAGAGTATTCTTGATATTGGTAGGGCAGCAGAAAAGATTTATGAACAGGGTGAATCTATAGCTTTCAAAACATATTTTTGTGCGATTTTGAGCCCTACTGATCTTGTTCAAACGTTATCTAGCTTTCAATTCGTATACTATTCAGACCAGGAAGTTCCTATCGGTGCAAGCTTGTTCTGGCCAGGAAGTGGAACAGTGTTGTCCGAGACCCACTTTACGGCTACCGGGACTATCAATCACTGCTTGCATAACGACATGGAGACGGTTAGTGAAGCTTGGGAAGAGCTTACAAAGCTTATCCGAATTTCTCTCTCAACGTGGACAGATGAAAGTGTGCAAGGACAACACGACGCAAAAACGTCTCAAGATTATTGTCTCTGGCGGGCAGATTATTCAAAAGAAATTAATGTTTTGAATAGTAAAATTGATCATGTTATTGCTGCGATGCCACAGATTGCTGAGAAAATTAATGCATGGGCAGACGCACGGAGAGAATTGTTCATTGAACGCCAGAATTATGAAGATAATATGTATGCTACATCGGAAGACTTCGATTATCCATAGGAATCACCAATCTCCGTAATACCAATTAATCCGGACAACAGAAAAACACCTTTGGTGTAAGTGATAGGAGGCATCTGTTGTCCGGATACCTGCATGCTCCCACTAGGTTATGAGTCCTCAAACCTTCTAACCTACCCGCTGTAGCCCAGCGTCTATGCGGGTTTGCGACGGGCTGCCAACATGGTGTAGGTGGAAATGCGATAGTCTGGCCGAGCAAATTCCGTCCCCCCGCCGAAGGGACGTCATGAAGCCTTCTAACCTACGAGCCGAAGACGAGCAATCATGCTGAGGTTACAGGCTCCATTATCAAAGATATGATGGGAAATGATGTGTTGCCTAATAAGAAACCAAATGCGAGTGCTAGACGTCTCTTACCACACTGCCTGAATTAGTTTCTTTGCTTCAAAGCTAAGATAATCCTTTAAGATACTCTGCGCATCCAAAAGAGACTGCCCATGCCATTCGCCATATTTCTGTGCATTATTTTTACGGTGTTCAAAGTCAAGGAGTGCAACGCACCAATCAGATTCCCTATTTCGCCCCTCAAGCACAGAACCAGGATAGATCTGACCTTCTTTCAATTTATAGAAAGTTTCGTTGTCTAGCGAGCACCCGCGAAATGCAATTCTATTTTTCAGCATATGAACGAAAAATAGACAAAGATCTTCCATCTGAGAGCGGCCAGTTCCACCTACGTGTGAACTTACATTCCAAGTGCCGTTGATTGTTACATAGCGCCAGGATTTAAGTCGAACTACAATAGCGCACTCCCCATAAACCGAATCAGATCTTATAATGAAAATGTCCTCGTGGCCATTTCTCTCAATGAATGAAATAGCATCAACAGGTGTGAAGGCCATCGGATCGCCACAGTAGAAGGCTTCATCTTCGCCATGAATAAGCCAATCTGCATTAACACCGAACTCCGCTGCGAAGTCGTGCATGAAGCGAATGGTAGGTTCTTCCTTACCTTCAAAATACTTTGCCACATCAGATATTCGTTCCGACTGTAAAGCTTCAGCGACTCGCGATACCGTTAGCATGTTATATATTGCACGATTCTCGTTCAGCAGTTTCAATGCATACGCTAGTCGATGTGCGTACAGGTCTTCGTTGCCAATGGCAGATCCCACTGCTTCCGTGAATGGAGGCTGGTCATCCAAGAACGAGAAGAAACGTGTAGCCACGCTACGATGCTCGTCAAGCATATCCGTCAGTTCGTTCCAACTTACAATGTGAACAGCAAATAGACCAGCTGCACACCTCCTTTCGGAGAGTTGCCGAATCTTAGTTTGCATGGAACCGTCGCGATCAGCAGTCGTGGCGATAATGAAATGTTGAATTCGTGGCAAAAAACCCTCAGCCTTCTCAATTTCGCTTTCGATCTCTGGGAAGGTTATTCTCTTAGAGCGAACTTTGCATTGCACGCCATAGGCCTTGCCGCTGGTAACGTCATGCCCAAAAATATCAACACCGTTCTGACGCTGGCCGTTTACACCATTTAGCTGCGCGTTTGGATCACACCATATTTTCCGATAAAGTGCTAAACAGATAGCCTCAAACTCTTGCGGTAAAGTAGGCTTCGGAAGTGTGCAATTTCTATAGGTCATGTGTCGTCAGTATCTCTGCTAAGAACATCGGTGGCTATTTTTCTATTACAGAATATCCTAATGCCACATCGTTATCTGATCAAATATTTGCTAAGCATCCATCGTTGCTTGCAGCAGAGAAGCCTTTAGCTTCTATAGCCTCAGTCTCAGCGCCTAGTGAACGCGTGGGGTTATCACCTATCAGTATCAGACTTTGGGTACAAATGAGATCGGTTGACGCAGCGCCTGATCAATGCTAGATCAAGAGTAAGGGCGTGCCCTACATGTCTGTGAAAAACCAATAGCTATGCGAAATTGCTGCAATTGAGCAATTATTAGTCAGAACATGTATGATGGTTGACATTGATGGTGCTGCACAGGGATTAGATCACCAGTGGAGCAAAAGTAGGTTGATTGCGACGGTTAAGACACGATCACGTATAGTTGTCCTTAAAAAAATCACCATCCGACCGTAGTTGAAATATATTGCATATTTTGCAGCAAGATCAAATATTCATTGTTATGCAGTTTTACTTTTAACGTTAAGATTACGCATTGTAATATACATTACTGATCACCAATATTTATGTCCATTGCAGCTGCCCCAATCTCCGCTGATGCCCTTTACGATATTATTAACATATTCGAAATCCAGCCATGGACAAAGCAACTACACGAGGAATTAGCCGAACTATGGAGTTTATGCTCTTCCAGATCACAGCAGCTTTTATTGCGTGACCTTATCGAGAAATTCTGCCTCTTCGATGCTATTCACGAAGAGGCTGCATGCAAAGCATTTAATGCGCAAATACAAGAATGGAATCTAAAACCAAAAGAAACCTGGATCGTAGCCGTTGCGAATGCAGAAGAAATTGATGGTTCGACAGCTGGCTTGCAAAAACTCAAAAACAAAGTAATGCCATACGAAGATTGGCATTCTCGTTTTTTATCGAATATTCCATCAGCCTCAAAGAAAATAAAAAATGGTCAAAACATCGTTCTATTTGATGATTTCGTGGGCTCAGGCAAGAAAATGCTTAAGAAGATTGCTTGGATAAAAAAGAATCTTGGCGATAATGGAGTTACTAAATTTAATTTATTTTGCACTTGTTTTAGTGGAATGAAGTTTGGCCTAAAACATCTTAGCGATGAGTCCAAGGTTCCGGTTTTTTCGCATATTTATTTAAACCGCGGAATCAGTGAAAATTATGACGATGACAAGGCAAAGGAAGCGCTCGGATTGATGACTGAGATAGAGGAAAAGCTTGCCACCACTTATAAGGGAAAGCACATGAAGGATTTCTCACTTGGTTATGAAAAAAGTGAAGCACTTTACTGTGCCGTAAATGAAAATTGTCCGAATAATGTTTTTCCAGTATTCTGGTGGCGTATCAAGAAAGATGGGAAGCCGTTTAAAACACTTTTGCGACGTGCTGGGTAATTCATGAGCACAAATAATGTGGTTTTTGAATTTTTACGAGTATTATTCGATAAAGAATGGCATGAACTCTATGAGATGCATACCCGTTTTCGACTGAATGCCGTTGAAATTCACGATGCCCTTACTGTTCTTCATAAGCTTGAGATTATTGAACGACGTGATATGGAGGTACGAATTTCAGCAAACCTAACTGAGCAGCATTTTTCAATTATTAACAAATTATCAAAAACAACACGCCCAGTGAAACTTGCTGAAGTTCCTCCGGAATTGTTGACCAGAAGAAAAAAACGTGTATGATATCACTGTCGGCTTGAGCATTAGCAATCTGAGGTGTTATCGCCTCTCTCGTTAAGGCTGCTTTTAGCCACTGAATGGATCATACTCTGCTTCGACAAGTCGAAGCAGAGTACAATTCATTCACTGACGTGAATAAATTGTGTGAAAAAGTACGGTTCGTAATGCTCAAGCTCGACACTTTTTTTAAATGGATATTTTAGAGTCGTTTTCCAAAGAATTAAATCTATTTTCCCTGGACGGGTTTTCAGTCCAACTGCTTGCAGGTGCCATTGCCGATTCATCTAAGTTTTATCGCTCGTTTAAAATTCCAAAACGGCGCGGCGGAAATCGGGAGATTTCTGCGCCGTTCCCATTTTTAGCTAATATCCAGAAGGCAATCGCCAATAAATTGCGGGATCGTATTCCAAGTAGTGATAATGCATTTGCGTACCGGGAGGGTCGGAATGCAATAATGCATGCATCTACGCATCTTGGGAATCGAGAGCTTTTGACCGTTGATATTAGAGACTTCTTTGGCTCGATTACACGCCAGCAAATACATCAGAGCCTTCTCGAATGCAACTTTGACGGTAATTTTAGCCACATCTCTTCTTTGCTCTCTACACTTCACGGCACTCTTCCCCAAGGCGGGTGCGCCAGTCCAATACTAAGCAATCTTGTCTTTTATTCCTTAGATATTCGCCTTGCTCGATTAGCCTCGGCTTTGGATATTACCTATTCTCGCTATGCAGATGACTTAGCTTTTTCAGGAGATTACATCCCTAGAAATTTACCGAGAATGGTCGAGAAGATTATTAAGGAAAAGGGATTTGCTCTTAACAACGAAAAAACAAAATTAAAGATATTCGGAGCGAGGAAAATTATCACCGGAGTTTCCATTAGTTCAGGGAAGCCCAAGGCCCCCCGCCAATTCGTTCGCGCTCTGCGAGCAGAAGTCCACGCTTTGGAAAACAATAAAAATAGGCTTCATTCGTTGACTGTCTTTGATCCATTACGGTATGAACGTGTACTTGGGAAGTTGAATTATTGGCTCCAGATAGAGCCCAATAATTCATACGCAATCGAGAAAAGGATTGGCATTAGTATAGCGCATCAGAAATTTTTGGGCCTCAGTGCCAATTTTAAACTCGAAGATTATATTCAACTTGTAGCCTAATATTGTCGCTATAACGTTTAACGTTACTCGCTATATTTTATATTTCGCAAATTTTTACTCTTCGATGTTGGCGATGAGTTTCTGCAGTTCTTTATAAAAGAGCTGTTTTTCCATGAAAATGGGAATTGGAAGCAACTTACGTTGGTTTGAGTACCTGTCCTTGATGCTAGGCTTCTGTGTGGCCTTAT
Source organism: Pseudoduganella rivuli (assembly GCF_009674485.1). Classification (GTDB taxonomy): domain Bacteria; phylum Pseudomonadota; class Gammaproteobacteria; order Burkholderiales; family Burkholderiaceae_D; genus Rugamonas; species Rugamonas rivuli_B. Next base: position 285,901 of record NZ_WKJJ01000010.1, read on the forward strand.
TATTTGGCCAGTCTAGTCGTAATGACTTTTTAACATTCATTGTTCCTATCGCCAAGGCGTTTGCAACTTCCAACCTACTTGCAGCGGCCTAGCGCCCAAGCATATTTGCGCTAGATGCCGGATGGTCGATCCAGTGTAATGTGAAATATGATGGTTCGGTTGCTCGCCAAACGCAGCAACGATAACAAGCACCACTACCTTGCAGGGACACTCTCCATGGTCCCAACAATATCGAGCGCGTATGGCCCGATCCTTGCCGGGTCATACTGAATCCTGATCTGACACCCCAGATTGTCGATCAGATGCTGAGTTATCTCTTCGCGCACGGCTGGCGTAGCGCTTGCGAGCGCTTCGATCACTTCTTTCTCAAGCGTTACAGCAACATGAGTTCCCACGTGCGCAGGATTGTTCGGAATCGGGATAGGGCCACGGAAGCACAACATGCCATATGCATCTTCCATCGCCTCAATCTCAGCCGAAAAAAAAGGCCGCATTACCTCTGCAAAGCGTTTATTAAATTCATTCAAATTCGTAGTTAAATTCATTTCTTATATATTCTAAAAATTTCAAATTCCCAATTGGCTGCATAAATTCTCATACCGTTCGTGCGCAGCCTTATTTTTATCGAAAACGTACCCTAGGAATTCTTCCATGTAATCTTCAGTAGGTGTATTCTTCTCAGCTTCCAATTGTATATCATATCTAAATGAATTATAGTAGGGATGTAAAGTTAGCAAACCTACTCCAAACCTACTGCATACAGCTGTAATTTCTTCAAGCCCAACCACAGGCTCATTTTTCGCCCACTCAAGTACAACATACGCTTCATGCGCAAAACGTCTATGAGATGCAGCCTCAAAGACAGAATCAATATTCCAGCGTTTCCATTGCTTTACTTCGAAGGTGGTGATTTGTATTTTATGAATCTTGAGGATATCAAATTTTCTCAAGGAGATTTTGGAAATATCTGGATTTGACCATTTTCCACTTTTCCGCAGCGCACTAGTATCTATGATTAGCGCAGGCTCTTCATTCTCCTCCGACTCAGATTCCAATACTTTCACCAACGGAACATACAGAGCCTTCTCATTTTCAACAGATGAACATGAATTAGGTAATGTTTTTACCTTAAGGCCGGCGTTGGTTAATTGAACTCCACCACCTTGTCCAGTTACTTTTTCGATTACTCCATCGTCAAGCAGCTCTTGACGTATTTTTGCATACCGCTCATCAGAGAGTGCAAGTGTAGATCGGACATTTCTATTGGATGATCGCCCTTGCTCCTGAAGGAACCAGATTAAACGATCCTTATCGCTAGACTTAGCCAAAGTATTTCCTTGTTTTATGATTAGTAAATTCCAAAATGTTTCTTGACAATAGGAATCAACTCATTAACCAACTCCAATGGAGAAAACTCTTCGTTAACTCTTATATATTTTTTCATCTGAAGGAATAACGGCAAGTTTTCATGAGGGACGTTTGAGCTAACTACAGTCAGCATTAAAATATTATGGCCCGAACCAAATCTCGACAAGAACCCTTCCATCTCCGAATTGCACCATGAAGACTTTAAAAAATGCTCTGTGACGAAAAATATAACTGCCCCAGACGATAAAATTCCCTCTTGAATAGCGGTGACGATGGTTTTCCCGTAATCAATACTAATTTTATCGTACCAAACAGGAAGCCCCTTACTAGTAAAATAGGGGATTACATCTTCTACGTATGGCTTGTCAAATGATGAGTGACTAAGGAAAACAGGTAACTTCTTACCTAGAGGACGCATTGAAATTGTTCCTGCGACTTCCAAGCGCTCTTTAAATCGAAAAAGTTGACTTAGCAATTCCAAACTATCCGGATCTAATCCGGTCGCCATATTAAAACGCTTTTCACCTGCCTCACTCATAAGCTCCGCCATTGTTATATCTGGGCGATAGCGTGCGCCACATGGGCGAAGTAATTCCTTCATATCTTGAATTTGATCATCTTTAGGATTTTCGTAACTTAATACAACGAAAAATTCAAGATTATATGGATTGTTATTTACAAACAAGGCGCACATCGATAGTTCGTATGCATTTTGACTTGCCAATAAAACTTTTAAATTATCAAGCACACGTGAATGTTCCCCATAGTCGCATTCCCAGACAAAGTCGCGATTTTTAATTTCCATATCTTTATTTCCAAAATTTAAAAAAATGTTCAAACAGATACTAATTATGCAACCAGCGTTTTTCCCTCATCTGCACAAGAAATAAAAGTATTGCGCGCAACATTTCCAATGAGATTAGTTGCAACTGCATCAACTGTTCCACCTACCACGCCCCCTACAAATGGGACTATTTTCACGAGGTTAACAACGCCTTTCTCACCGAACTTTGTCAAAAGCCTAAAGCCGACCTTCTGATTGATGGCCGTTATGGTTTTCCCTGATATATTTTTTATAGCGTTAGTAGCTACCTTTGTTCCAACAACAATACCAACGTCTTTTAGGATATCTTTTGCTGCATCACCAGCAAGACACGCATAGACAAGCGTCTTAACTCTATCACTGTGTAAATCCTGACCACACATCTTTGCAATTGCAGCGATCATCCTAATTTGGACGTACATCACTGAGGCTATATTTGCAGGAATTGTGACAGGCATTGTTATGATGCCTCCTAATCCTGTTACAAAACCTGATGTTCCAGCTTTTGTGTTCTGCCATCTAATTAAAGAATTTATTTTTTCCTCAAGACTACCATTGGTTTTGAGATATTCATTTGCCATTTCTTCTGCAGAGTCGAGCCCAGCGACTCCGTTCACCGCCTTCTCATAGGCCCAGTCGAGTGCTTGCATTATTTTTGCATGAGTCAAATCATTAGCCATTCTTTTCCTCCATTTGATATTTTAATTTTTGGTTACCGCATGGAAACATATCACAGAGTTATTCTGTTGGCAAAGTTATTTGTGGATCGCATCAAGATAAGAATAATTGTTACATTTGGATAGAATTCGTTTCAATTATTCAAATGCGCCGACTGCATGGGCAACGTGTGGGAAAAAGGAAGAAAACAGCCTACTATCAAAACAGGAGGATTCGTGTTGTTTCCGCCGCCGAGGCGTTTAAAGCTTCTGACATAGCTTCTGAAACCCTGCATTCATGCGGGTTTCCGGCGATTGGGGTGACGGGTGTGATGGGAAATGAGATGGCTACACACAGAAAATCGCTGTCGTAGCTTTCGTAAAAGGCTATAGAGGCTGATGCGGCACCAGAGAAACTGCTTGCAGATTGGCCGTTGCCAAGTTGCTAAAAACTGTTGATGGTAAAGGCTCCTTAACTACACGAGCGCCTACATCATGAACGCTAAGACTACCGCAACCGATCTGCCCAAGACAACGAACGACCAGAAACCAGCAGCCTCCGCCGTTGCGACCACGCCGCCAGTCGTTGTCGTTGCTTCACCAAGCGCAGCTGGACCGATTAAAAGCGCCTCTACGCCGATTTCATCGACGCCGACGGCGGATATGACGGGGGCGGAAGGGAAAAGCGATTCCAACGCGTCGCCTGTGGTCAAAGTTGAGAAAAAGCCTAAAGCGCCGACGAAGATGGAAATCGCCTCTTCCATCTACTTGCGCATGTCCAAGCAGAAGGATGTGACCCGCAAGCAGATCGTCGAACAGTTCGTAGCGGAAGCCAAACTGAGCGCAGCAGGTGCAAGTACCTACTACCAACTGATTAAGGCAAAGCTTGGCCAGTAAAAAGCTACATCGGACGAGACATATACGACAACTACCATTAAATCAGGTCAAGACCTCTTTCGAAGTACTGCTTGAAGGTCGTGCCATCATCAAGTTTCCAGTTGTCTCGTCCGTTTATCGAGTATCCCGCAACAATCGCCGCTGCTTGGGATGGTGTCTTGAACATGTGATCTCGTTTAAAGATCATTTTCTCGTTTGAGTTGACAAGTACGCCAGACTCCAGCAGCGTCTGCCTCAAGGTGACTGCTCCGCCTGTCAGACTTGATGCTGGAGTTAGCGCGGCATCAGACCCTTCAAAGATAACCATTCCTTCTTCAGTCCAGACTGCCCTGGCATGTAGGCCGCTAACCCGAAGATGAAAAACAGCAGAAGGCTCAAGAACCTTTGACGCGGGCGTAGGAAATTTTTGAGCCATCACGGCGATCTGTGCATTCATTGGACTTTCGCGGACGACGAGAGGGTCTAGCAAGCGATGCCCCAAAACCCCCAGCAAAGTTTTAGCGAAACCTAAGAACTCCTCCATTGCATCTCGGTCCGCTCTCGGCAAAGACGGAAGCGCTGGAACTATGCTGTTCTCAAGCTGGTAACGGTTTGCTTCGCCAGCCAATGACATAAGACGCGCTTCCAAGTAGCGTACATGCGCCTTTGTAAGGTTGTCGTCTTTACTGCTGAAGCTCACTACCTCTGACCAAAACTCCTTTCCTGACATATGGCTCTGTAAGCGGTCAGCGAGCACTTCGGCTTCGCCAATGTATGCGATTTCAGTGCCAGTCTCATCATTGACGCCAAACAAGATATAGACGCCGGGGCGTTGTACCTCAGGCCATTCACGTAGTTCACTGAAAAGTGCACGTGGACAGGCAAGCGCCTGTCCTGTCCAATTTGCTATTTCGGCGTGTCGAATGCCTGCGACCGTTTCGTTTGGCAGGTAAATCCTTATGCTTTTCCCCATCATTCAATCCCCGCTTTCAATACCAGAACAATAGCATGTCAAGCGCGGAGTAAATCTGAGCCACTTTGCGGGCCTTTACGCGGCCGAATTCTGAGCCACTACCTTGGCGGGCTTCTCCAGGAATCCCGCTTTCTTCATCCTTCGTAACCGATAGCTGTCCCCC
>NZ_WKJJ01000011.1 GCF_009674485.1 Pseudoduganella rivuli
TGAGACTATGATTTGCCATGAGAGCAGTGGTTTAGTTTTTGGGTTTGGTCGCACAAACACAATAACTCTTCCTTACTGCTCTCTTGCGTTTACGGCATGCTCATCCCGGCAATCCGTGAAGAACCATTTTTTTTGTCTGACGCAAATTCCGCAACACTTGCATTTCGCTAACTGTCGCGTGCGATAATGGTTCTGTTGATCAATAGAGCGAGGGACCGTGGCGGAAATTGAACGCAAGCTGGCCGCCATCATGGTGGCCGATATTGTCGGCTACAGCGCCATGATGGAGCGGGATGAATCGCGCACCTTCGCGCGGGTCCGTGCTTTGCGCGACAATTTGTTCAATCCCTTTGTCAGCCAGTACGGCGGACGCATCATCAAGACCACGGGTGACGGCTTCCTTGCGGAATTCCCCACCGGCAGCGCCGCACTGAATTGCGCAGTCGACATGCAGCGGCAAAACCATGCGGCGCAAGCCAGCTCCGACGAAAAAGACAAGATGCTGATGCGTATCGGCATCAACCTGGGCGACATCATCATCGATGGCGATGACGTGTCGGGCGACGGCGTCAACGTGGCGGCGCGGCTGGAACCGTATGCGCCGCAGGATGGCATTTGCGTCTCCGGCGCCGTGCGCGACCAGGTGCGTAACGACCTCGATGTGCTGTTCGAGGATTTGGGCGACCTGACCATCAAGAACATCACGCGCCCGATCCGCGCCTACCGCATCAACCTGGCCAACGCGCCGGCCACGCGCAAGGGCCCGGTCAAGCCCCGTTCGGGCAAGCCATTGCTGGCGGCCGGCGCCGTGATTGCCGTATTGGCGGCCGGCGGCGCCTGGTGGCTGCGCGGACCGCTGACGGCCCCCGCCGCTGCAACGGTTTCCGTGTCGGCCGCGCCGTTGTCCATTATCGTGCTGCCGTTTGCCAACCAGACCGGCGATGCGCAGAAAGCCTACGTGGCCGATGCGCTGACCAGCAGCATCACGGCCGACCTGGCGCGCATCCGCGACGCCTACGTCAGTTCCCCCGCCACGGCGCAAAGTTACCGCGACAAGAACTTCAGCGCACAGCAGATCGGCAAGGATGCCGGCGTGCGCTTTATCCTGCAGGGCAACGTGCTGTCCAGCGGCGACAAGGTGCGCATCAGCGTCACGCTGACCGATGCGCAAAGCGGCGCCACGCAATGGGCGTATACCCTCGACGGCGACTTGACGAACCTGTTTGCGCTGCAAGACCAGGTCACCAACCAGATCGGCAACAGCATCGGCCGGCAAATGGTGATCGCGGCGGCCAGCGAAGCGGAAAAACGGGGCAGCAGCCCGAAAGCCGCCGACCTGCTGCTGCGCGCCGCCGCATTGCGCCTGAAATCGCAAACCCTGCCGGTATTGCAGCAAAGCGAAGCGCTGAACCGCCAGGCGCTGGCGCTGGAACCGGACAACATCAATGCATTGACGGACTTGGCCATCTCGCTGTTCCGGCAGGCCTATAACTTCGGCAACCAGATGCCGGATGCGGAACGGGAAAAAAAGTGGGCGGAAGTGCGCGACATCGGTTCGCGGGTGCGTACGCTCGATCCGAACAATGCGGAAATCCTGTATGCACTGGGTTTTTACGCGTCCAAGCACGACGACTTCCCCGGCTGGCGCAGCACGGCCGAAGCGTTCCTGGCGGCCCGTCCGAAAAGCCTGCTGCCCTATATCGGCCTGGCCAACATGCACATCGCGCTGGCCGAACCGAAGGACGCCATCGCGCGCCTGAACCAGGCCATCACGCTGGACCCGAAGCATCCGCCGGAAACCATCTTCACCAACATGGCGCGCGCCCGCATGCAATTGGGCGACAACGACGGCGCCCGCGACTGGTGCCTGAAAGGGACGCAGGCGCACCCGGCCTACCCGAACTGCTATGCAATTCTGGCCATGGCGTATGCGGACAAGGGCGACACGCAGCGCCAGCAGGCGGCGCTGGCCGATCTGAAACGCACGGCGCCGCAGTACCGCATCCCGGAATTCGAGAAGCCGCAGCCGTCCAGCCCCGCGGCCTACAAAAAATATTACGAAGAAAAATATTTGCCGCTGTGGCGCAAGGCGGGGTTGCCCGACTGACCGGCGGCGCCCCGTCCTGCCTCAGCCTTCCAGCCAGCGCTCGAACGGGCCGGCGTCGACACCGGCCGGCACGTACCACTTCTTGCGCTTCGGATCCCAGCGCGCGCCCAGTTGCTTGGCTTCTTCCTTTTCCGCATACGGCACTTTCAGCACCGTGACGGCTTTGCCCTGGGGTTTGGCCGCCGCGCGTTCGGCAACGGTCGGCACCACGATGACCGGCGCGGCGCAGTCCACCATCGATCCGTCCGCCTGTACGGAAACCCAGCGCTCACCACCATCGTCGGCGATGCGGCATTTATAAGGCGGGTCGAATGGCGGCGTGGTGGTCATGGATGGCTGTCTCGTAATGAAGGCAGCGCATTATCAGCCACGCGGCGCACGCCTGCAAGCGGCGCCGGGGAATGAAGCGGGATGGAGAAACCGGCTTAGGCGTCGGCACCCGAAAACTGGGCAGACTTGCCGCGCGCCGCGAAATAGCAGGCGCCCGCGCCAAGCTCGAGCCCTTCACGGTCCAGCACGACGATTTTGCCCCGGCGGCATTCGATCATGCCGTCCGCCTGCAATTTGCCGCAGGCCGCCGTGATGCTTTCGCGCCGCACGCCCAGCAGGTTGGCAATGGCTTCCTGCGTGACCTTCAACTCTTCCGACAGCGAACGGTCGAGGCGGTCCAGCAGCCAGCGACACAGTTTCTGGTCGATGCTGCTGTGACGGCTGCTGACAACGCTTTGCGCCAGTTGCGCAAACATGATGCTGGTGTAGCGCATCAATTGCTGCGCCAGCGTGCCGCCGGTGCGCAACGCATTGCGCAGCACGTCCGTATGCAGGCGATAAGCATAGCCGGCGCACTGCACGATGGCGGTGTGGGTGGCGCGTTCGTCCGGATACATGGCGGCGCCGGCAATGCCTTCCCGCCCGATCATGGCGATTTCCGTGGTGGCGCCGTCTTCATTGATGTATTGCAGTGAAATGATGGCGTTGGTGGGCAGGTACGCGTAGTCCAGCCGTTCGCCGTAGCCATACAGTTCTTTGCCCGCAGGCAATTGAACGAGTTCCAGGTGCGGGAACAGGCTTTCCAGTTCATCACGCTCCAATGCACGCAGCAAGTCGTTCTGTTGCGCTCCCGTCAGGCTGACGGGCAGCGCCGGGCGGGTTGGGACGGAAATAGGTTGAGTGTTCAGCATTTTGGCACCTTGTTCTTGTCGGTTTTGCATGCTTACACTTTATTGCTGGTTGCTACTCTGCTGTATCGGAGTAAGTGTTCCACTGATGTAGTACAAAAGCATCATGCGGTGTCATCTTTGTCCTACGTGAGGTAACGAACATTCAGCGCTGCGGCATTTCCGGATAATAGAAGTCCTGGAGCAGCCACTTCTCAACTCATACGAACTTAAAAATGGACAACTTTTCGCAAGCCCTGTACGCCCTGAAACGCCAAAAAATGGCGGTCGAACGCACACTTGGCGCCCGCTCGACGGAAGAAAGCATGGTGGCTTCGCGCTGGGTCAGCGCGTGGCAAAAGCTGGTACAGGCACGGCTGGATCGGCAAGCGCCCGTGTCCGGGCCCTACGCCGGCAGCCGCTATGTCAATCCGCGCACGGGGCAGTTGCTCCACTAAGTTGCTCCACTCAGTTGCGCCACTAAACAGCACCGTTAAATCTCCCTATTAAAAAACCTGCTTCGGCAGGTTTTTTTCATGGCGGAAAGTTAAGGATTTGATACAGATTTTGCGTTTCCCCGGTCCGGCGTATGCTAGTATCCGGCAGCGCCAAACTAAGCAGGCGCCCGAGGTGCATTCCGGCTCCTTATCCAGGGCCAGCCGGGACAAGACAGAAACTCAATAAAGAGACCGATTGGAGAAGAAGTGAGTATTTTTAGAACCAAGAACCTGGACCAGATGCTGGCCGACGGCCGCAAGCCTGGCGGCCTGAAGAAAGTACTGGGCCCGTTCGACCTGATCATGATGGGGATCGGCGCCATTGTCGGTACCGGCATCTTTGTCCTGACCGGCACCGGCGCGCTGAAAGCCGGTCCCGCGCTGCCACTGGCGTTTGTCGTGGCCGCCCTCGCCTGCGGTTTTGCCGCCATGTGCTACGCGGAATTCGCCTCCACCGTACCGGTGGCCGGTTCCATCTATACCTACAGCTACGCCACCCTGGGTGAACTGGTGGCCTGGATGATCGGCTGGGACTTGCTGCTGGAATACGGCCTCGCGACGTCCGCCGTCGCGGTTGGCTGGTCCGGCTATTTCCAGCACCTGATCGGCGGCATCGGCCTGCACATCCCGGTCGAGCTGTCCGCCGCGCCGGGCGCGCTGCCGGGCGTGAAGACGTATTTCAACCTGCCTGCCATGCTGATCATGCTGTTCATTACCGCCATGCTGAGCTGGGGCGTACGTGAATCGACGCGCGTCAACGGCATCATGGTGGTGATCAAGATCGCCGTGGTGGTGCTGTTCATTGCCACCGGCGCCGGTCACGTGGACACGGCCAACTGGCAACCCTTCATGCCGTTCGGCATGGGCGGCGTCATGAGCGCGGCCGCCATCGTATTCTTCGCCTTCATCGGTTTCGACGCCGTGACGTCGGCCGCCGAAGAAGTCAAGAACCCGTCGCGCGACTTGCCGATCGGCATCATCGGCTCGCTGGTGATCTGCACCATCCTGTACGTGATCGTGTCGGCCATCATGACCGGCATCGTGCCGTTCCGCGAATTCGCGTCCGCGCTGGACCACCCGGTCGCACTGGCGCTGACCAAAGCCAAGCAGGACTGGTTCGCCGGCTTCGTTTCGCTGGGCGCCATCCTGGGTATGACCACCGTGATCCTGGTGATGTCGTATGGCCAGACCCGCATCATCTTCGCCATGTCGCGCGACGGCCTGCTGCCACAGCGCCTGTCGAAAATCCACCCGCGCTTCGGCACGCCATTCCTGTGCACATGGATCGTCGGTATCGTGTTCGGCCTGATCGGTTCCGTGGTGCCGCTGGACGTACTGGCCGAGCTGATCAACATCGGCACCTTGGCCGCGTTCTGCCTGGTGTCGATCGCCGTGATCGTGCTGCGCAAGAAACGTCCCGACCTGCACCGCGCGTTCCGCTGCCCTGGCGTACCGGTGGTGCCGGCGCTGGCCATCGCTTTCTGCATCGCGCTGATGGCCTTCCTGACCGCGACCACCTGGATCGCCTTCGGCATCTGGCTGGCGATCGGCCTGGCCGTGTACTTCGGCTATGCGCGCCACCACTCGCTGCTGAACAAGACGGCCGGCGATGTGCCGCCGGCGAATGCGGCGCCGGTGAAGTAAGCGTATCGCCGCTCCAATAAAGCCTGCCTCGCGGCAGGCTTTATTATTTGTGCAACTGCAATCCTTTGGCCGCCGTGTCGACCGCCTTCTTTGGCCCCCGCAATACCAGCCCCACCAGGTTCATGTTCGCCGGGTCTTCCCGCAGGAATACTTCGCGGTTGGCAGCATCGTGGCCCGTGGAAAACATGGGAAATACATAGGGCAACATGGTCAATTGCCGCTGCAGGCCAACCTGATGGGCGGCCTGCAAGCCGTCCAGCCCCGCTTCGAAAATCAACATCGGCTGGCCCGCCATATTGCCGTAGCGATGGCCGCTGGCGTCGACATAAGGCTCGCCCATGATTTCCGGCGCCGCGGCGGCGATGCCGGTCGCCAGGAAAGCCACCACGTTCATCCGCTGCCACTGCGCCAGGTCATTGCGCACGATAAATACTACCTTGGTATCGAACATCCGCACCTCCGTGAAAACTGATGCCGCCAGGGTAGAAGAGCGGCTCAAGGCCCGTCTGTAAGATTTGTGCACTGGCGCTGGTACGCGGCCGGCGTCAGCCGATAAGCGCGGCGGAACCACAGGCCCAGGTGGCTTTGATCGGCGAAGCCGGTTTCCGCAGCCACGTCGACCGGCGTCTTGCCTCTGGCCAGCAATGCCCTGGCCACCTTCAAGCGCAGGCGCACCAGGTACGCATGGGGCGACTGGCCAAAAGCGCGCTTGAATTGACGCGTCAGGCGGAACCGGTCGATACCGGCGTGCGTTGCCAGCTCATCCAGTCCCACGTCGCTGCCCGCATGCGCATGCAGATAGTCGCGCGCCCGCAGCATCGCGCCCATGCCCTCCGCTGCGCCGGACGGCCGCCTGGCGCAAAGATGCCGCGACAGCAAGCGGATCAAGTGGTCCAGACTCTGGTCGCGCGCCAGCCGGCCCTCCTGTTGGTGAATAGCGAGGAACGCTTGCTGTATGGCGTCGCGCAGCGCGACGTCGTCGGCCAGCGTACTGCGGAATGCCGCTTCGATGGCCGACACTTCCCCCAGCCCGAGCCGCCGCGTCATGCCCGACACCCATGCCTGAGGCAGATACAGCATGGCGTAAGTAAATCCTTGCGGCTCCGGCGCATGGCCATCGTGCACCGCGCCTGGTTCAATCAATATCGACCGGCCAGGCGTGCTCGTATGCAGTGCCCGGTGACAGCTGAATTGCTGCACGCCCTGCAGTGTCACACCGACCAGCACTTCATCATGGTCGTGGGGATCGTAGGCGTGCCCCTGGAAATGCGCATGCACGCTTTCAATGCCGGTTTCGTGGTCGCGGCGGATATTGATCCAGTCGGTCTTGTCTAAGCCGGCGGTCATGAAAGCGTTCTTCCCGTCAGCCTACAACGATGTGCACCGGCTTTCCCGCCCGGACCAGCATATCGACCAGCGCATCGAGCGTGAACTTGCTGGTTTTGCGGTTGACGACATCGGACACGCGAGGGCGCGTGACATTGAGGATTTCAGCCGCCTCGGCCTGTTTCAATCCCTGCGCTTTCATCCAACCGACCAGCTCTCCCATCAATTGCACCTTCAATTCCAGTGCATGGTCAATCGCGACTTGCGATTCGGCCTGATAGCGGCTGGCCAGCTCCGGCGCAAATCCGAGTTCGGCAAACAGATTGGCGCCCGGTTTAGTCACATGGCGCACCTCCGTATCAATTTTTTTGCTCATGTTGATTTCCTTATGGCGCGGTAACGGGTGGCGGTGATTTCCTTGTCACGGAGCGACGTTGTCTGCGTTTTCTTTTGAAAACAATGCAGTACATAGATGGCCTCTTCGAATTTGGCGACATACATGACCCGGAAAATACCTCGCGCGTCCCGGATGCGGATTTCCCGCACGCCAGCGCCCGCATCATCGAAAGGTTTCCAGTCGTCAGGGTCCAGACCCGCCTGCACCTTGCCCAATTGAAAACCCGCATCGCGACGCGCTTCATCCGGGAACGCCAGCAAGTCCTCGAAAGAGGAACCCAGCCACCGGATTTCCTTGTCTTCACGTAGTGTATCAAATTTTATACACAACGAACACATGTCTGCTCCTGGATAACCGGGGTATCCAGGAGTGTCCCGTTACCGCGCCATCCGCGCGAGCGACAGCGTCAAACAGACGCAAACACCTGCGCCGCATCGATAATCTGAATCAGCCCGCCTCCGCTGCCCGGATTGACCACTTGCTTGACCAGCGCGGCCTGGTCCGCGTGGAACAGCGGCACCGGCGTGATTTGCGCGTCGTCGAATTTCGCCACCACGTCGAGGTCATCGACCAGCAAACCCACCGTCTTGCCTTCGTTGCGGGCCACGATTACTTGCGAGCGCTGCGTGACGGGCGTCGGGCGGCCATGCAGCAGCACGCCGAGGTCGTAGACCCAGCACAGGTCTTCAGCCGCGTCCAGCGCGATGACGCCGACACAGGCCGCGCCCGAACCCATCGTGACGGGCCGGATTTTCGATGCGCACTGCGCCTCCTGGACATCGGTGGCGGCAATCGCGAACTGGCCCGTGTCGACGTAAAAAGTGGCGAATTCCGCGCCGGACGCCGTCATCGACATGCCGCCCGGCAGCGCGGCGCTTTGCCGCAGCCGGGGCACGCCGTTGCGCAGCGCGCCCAGCGTCTCGATCACCACGGCGACCACGCCGGCGCCGGTGAATTCGCGGTAGCCATGCGACGCCGTGGCGCCCGCAATCGCATACTGGCCGTCATGCGCCATGAAACCGGAACGGCTGTCGCCGCCTTCCAGCGCCAGCATCGCCGGATCGAGCGCCAGCACGCTGCCGACCGGGCGCGACGCATCGGTACTGCACAGGACCTTGCCGTCGCGGTCGACAAAATACGCCTGCATGCCGCCCGCGTCCGAATCCCCCAGCACCCCCTGCAGCATCGCCAGCAATTCCACGGCCGCATCGAACACGATGCCGATGCCACCAACGATCTTCGCATCGTCATCCGGGTCGCGGATCGCCGCATGATAGATGTACGTCGGCCGCCCGCCATACAGCGGGCTGGCTTCGAAAGGCGACACGTGATATTCCTGGTCGCTGCGCAGCGCCATGACCCGCGCCAGCGCCGCGTCATCGATGGTGTCCGCCGCGTGTCCACGCGAGCTGGCCAGGATGCGCCCCTGCGCGTCGTACACGACGATCGTGCTGTACACGGTGTAGAGCGAATTGATGTGGGCAAGGATGCGCTCCATGCGCGCCGCCTTGTCGGGGTCGGCGCCCGCGGTCAGCGCGCGCAGCGCGGGCGACAAGGCCCACCAGCGGCAATCGGCCACCCGCTCATATAAATTGCGGTCGGCCAGGTCCACCAGCAGGTGCGAAACAAATTCGCTGTTGCGCAAGCCGGACGACAGCACGGTTTCAAACAAGTCGCGGATCGATTCCAGGAACAGCGCGTTGCTGCGCGCACCCGTCTCGCTGATCTGTTCCAGGATCGCCTGCAACCGCAGGAAGTCGCCCTCCTGCCCCGCCGACATCACCTGGCCGTTCCACACCACGCGCCGGATCATGTTGGCCGCGTTCATGATCTCGAACAGCGGCGGGCAAAAGTCCCGCGCATGGGACAGCAAGCCGTCGGCCCACGTCTGGTCCAGTCCCGCCAGCACGGCGGTGGAAGCGCCGTGGAAGGCCACGTCGAGCGGAATCATGACCTGGCCCTGCCAGCCTTGCGGCCCCGGATAGCCCTGGTAGCCCGGCGACGCGAAGGTACGCACCAGGTATTCGCGGCCCGCGTACATCATGGCTTCCGGCGACCCGCCGGGATTGGTCGGCACTTGCGCCCCCACGGGAATCCATACCGGATCGGCGCTGGCGATCACCTGGCCGGCGCCGTCCAGCAGCAACATGTTCGAGCGCTGCAGGCGGTCGCGGTGGGTGCCGAAAATGCGCGCCATTTCTTCTTCGAATGAAAAGCACAGGCACAGCAAGCCCACCACGGCGCCGGTGCGCGGATGGTGGATGCGGCGCGAATAAATCAGCGCCGAACGCTTGTCGGGACGCAGGTCGCTGGCGCGGAACGTTTCGACGTAACCGTCGGTGGCCAGCGTCTGCGCGATCAGCGGATCGCGGCTGCCTTCCACCGGCGCCGATTCATCGATCTGCACCAGCACATTGCCCTCGGTATCGAGCAGCATGATTTCGTCGTACACCGTGTATTTGCGGCTGTACGCGCGCAGGCGGCTGCGCATCGCGCCGGGGTTGCCGGACAGGCCCGCGACAAATTCGCAGATGCCCGCATCGGTGGCCAGGAACCCCACGTCGGCGGTACGCTCATACAGATTGCGCACCACGATTTCAATCACGTAATGGGCCTTGGTATTCAGTTCGGCCATCGCATTGCTCATCTTTTCATGCGCGAGACTGGCCACCAGTTCCCCTTCCAGTTCGCCGAAACCCTGGCGTGTGGCGGCAATCGTCGGCAGGATCGAGCGCGCCTCCGCCGCGCAATTCATCTTGGCGGACGCTTCGATCATGCGCCACATCAGGTTCAGTTCGTGCAGCGAACGCTTGCAGTGTCCCACATCGTGCATATACGGCAGCAGCCTGCCTACATCCAATAATTTGCTCATAGCGGTCACCTGATTCAGCCTTGCGGCCCGGCCGTCCAATGTAGGGAGTCCTGCACCATGGAACGGCCCCCAAACTGTGCAGGAAAGCTGAAAGTCCCATGCTGCTAGCCACTTCCAGCCATCGCCTAGTTCTCAAAAGCAATTCCCGGGCCAGCCCGCCGTCGCCAGCGCCCGTGCTCATGACGGTGAGTGATTGGGGCGGCTCCGTTGACACCCGTAAGGGCAATCCTGATACTCGTCCATCACGATTGATGTGAGGTGCATAATGAAACGATGGTTGTCCGCCGCCCTGTCTGTGCTGGCTGTCTGCGCCGTGGCGGCGCCCGCCGGCGCCAGCCGCCAGGTGGAAAAACTGGACCGGGGCGCGGTGGCGATTGCCGCCAATGGCGGCGTGTTCATCGGCTGGCGCGTGCTGGCGACCGATGCCCCGGGCACCGCGTTCAACCTGTACCGCAACGGCAAAAAACTCAACGGCGCGCCGCTGGCGGTGTCAAACTTCACCGACCCGGACGGCAAGCCCGGCGCGACGTACACGGTGCGCGCCGTCATTGGCGGCAAGGAAGCGCCGGCAGCGGCCGCCGGCGCCGTCTGGCGGCAACCCTACCTGTCGATTCCCGTGCAAAAGCCGCAGGATGGCGTGACGCCGGACGGCCATCCATACACTTACCAGATCAATGACGGCTCCGCCGCCGACCTCGATGGCGACGGCCAGTATGAATTGCTGGTCAAGTGGCAGCCCACCAATGCACACGACAATTCGCAGGCGGGCTACACGGGCAATACCTTTCTGGATGCGTACCGCCTGGACGGCAGACGCCTGTGGCGCATCGACCTCGGCAGGAACATTCGCGCCGGCGCGCACTATACGACGTTCCTCGCTTACGACTTCGATGGCGACGGCAAGGCCGAAGTCATGGTGAAAACCGCCGATGGCACGGTGGACGGCGTCGGTAACACCATCGGCGACGCCGCCAGGGATTACCGCAACGCGCGCGGCTATGTGCTGGACGGCCCGGAATTCATCACCGTGTTCAATGGCGTCACGGGCGCCGCCATGGCGACGCAACCGTACCTGCCGGCCCGGGGCGACGTGGCCGCCTGGGGCGACGCCTACGGCAACCGGGTCGACCGTTTCCTCGGCGGCGTCGCCTACCTCGATAGCGAGCGCCCCAGCGCGGTGTTTACACGCGGCTATTACACGCGGGCCGTGATTGCCGCGTGGGACTGGCGCGGCGGCAAGCTGACCAGCCGCTGGGTCTACGACACCGACAAGGACGACCCTATAGGCAAGCCGGGGCTGTACCACCAGGGCGCGCACTGGCTGTCCGTGGCCGATGCCGACGGCGACGGGCTGGACGACATTATTTATGGCGCGGCCACCGTGTCCGGCAAAGGCACGCTGCTGTACAGCACGGGCCTGTGCCATGGCGATGCGCTGCACGTCGGCAAGCTCGATCCGCACCGTCCCGGCCTGCAAGTGTTCATGGTGCATGAAACGCCCTCGTGCTACGGCAAGCACGGCGTGGAAATGCACGACGCCGCCACCGGCGCCCTCCTGTGGAGCGTGGATGGGCAAAACAAGGACGTGGGCCGCGGCGTCTGCATGGACATCGATCCCGGTTATCCGGGCGAGGAATGCTGGGGCGCCGTGGGTGGCCTGATGAGCGCCGCGGGCAAGGAAATTTCACCGAACCGTCCGCGCGCCATGAACTTCGGCCTGTGGTGGGATGGCGACGCGCTGCGCGAATCGCTGGACGGCGTGCGCGTGGCCAAGTGGAAGCCCGCCAGCGGCACGCTGGAAACGCTGCTCGATGGCGGCAGCCTTGGCGCGGCGTCCAACAACGGCACCAAGGCGACACCCGTGCTGTCGGCCGACCTGTTCGGCGACTGGCGCGAAGAAGTCGTGTGGCGCAGCCAGGACGACCAGGCGCTGCTGGTGTTTTCCACCACCATTCCCACGGCGATCCGCTTGCCGACCTTGATGCACGATACCCAATACCGGGTGCAGGTGGCCGCGCAAAACGCGGGCTACAACCAGCCGCCTCACCCCGGTTTCCACCTGGGCGACGGCATGGCGCCGCCCGTCCTGCAACCTGTTCACACTCCCTGATCCCGCTGATGGAATCCACGATGACTGCCGTAACGATCCTCACTTTCCGCCCCGCCCTGGCCACGCTGGCCGTGCTGGCCGCGCTGGGCGCCGCTTCCACCGATGCGCTGGCCGCGACAATGCAGGTCACCGCCTCGCACACGCTGAAACAGGCGCGGCCCGCTGAAACCATCGCAGTGCCCTGGGCGGATGTCAACCGCCTGTTGCCGGGCGCGCTGCTGCAACGCATCGCCGTGCGCGACGCGCGCGGCAACCTGCTGCCGTACCAGGTCACCAACGTGGCGCCGGAAGCCAAGGACCCCGACAACAAGGGGATCGCGTACGGCGAACTGCTGTTCCAGCACGATTTCGCCGAAGGCGAGGCCAGTGCGGTATTTACCGTGGAAACCACCGATACCGTGTCGCCGCCATTCCCGCCGAAGGTGTCGGCACGCTATGTGCCGGAACGGCTGGACGACTTCGCGTGGGAAAACGACAAGGTGGCGCACCGCACCTATGGACCCGCGCTGGCCGCGCCCGCGCCGGCCGGCAGCGGCAAGGAAGTGCTGGTCACCAGCGGCCTCGATATCTGGTTCAAGAAAGTCGCCTACCCCATCGTCGACCGCTGGTACAACAAGGGCCATGACCATTACCACCACGACGAAGGTGAAGGCATGGACATGTACAACGTCGGCAAGACGCGCGGCGCGGGCGGCACCGGCGTGTGGGATGGCAAGGCGCTGCACACGGGCCGCAATTACGCGTCGTGGAAAGTCATCGCCAACGGCCCGCTGCGCGCCATCTTTGAATTGCGCTACGACGCCTGGGACGCCGGGGGCGTGGCGGTCTCGGAAGTCAAGCGCTTCACGGTGGACGCCGGCCGCTATTTCGACCAGGTCGACAGCACCTTTACATTCGCCGGCCCTAAGCAACTCAACGTGGCCGTGGGCCTCAACAAGAACCCGACCGACAAGGGCCAGGAACCGCACGTGGCCGCCATTGCCGACGCATCCAATCACTGGATCGGGCAATGGGTCACGCAGAAAAGCAATGGCGCCTTCGGCACCGCCGTGATCGTGCCCACGTCGGCCGGCTTTGCCGACGATGCGCTGAACCAGCTGATCGTGGCGCCCGTCACGTCCGGCCAGCCGCTGCGCTATTACACAGGCGCCGCGTGGGACCGCGCCAGCCCGTATCAAACGCAGGACGACTGGCGCAGGCTGGTGGTGGCGGAAGCGGCGCGGCTGCGCGCGCCGGTAGCGATCAAAGTTTCCGCGCTGGCTCCATAATCCAATCACACTGAATTTCTATTCCGCTACCACCATGGAACAAGCATCCCGCCGCAATTTCCTGAAGACCTCCGCGCTGGCCGCGTTGCCAGTAACGGCCGCCGCCGCCACCACTGCCTACGCTCCGGCCGCCCCCGCGCCGGCGGAAAAACCACCCGCCCGCCCCGATCCCGCGTCCGCCCGCAGCACAAGTCTGCACTGGCTGGAAGGCATCCCAGCGCTGACCGATGGCGCGACCGTCGGCGTCCCCTGGCCACAGGGCGTGCACCAGGATGGCCAGGCGTTCGCGCTGGCCGGCCCGGATGGTGCCGAGGTGCCGATGCAAACGTGGCCGCTGGCATGGTGGCCGGACGGATCGCTGAAATGGACGGCGCACGCGTTGCCCGCCGGGGCGGGTTTATCCCCTGAACTGGCGCTGCGTGCGGCGCCACCGAAGGCGCAGGTGCGGCACGGCGTGACGGTGCGCGAGCACGGCGGCGATATCGACGTCGATACGGGCGTGATCCGCTGCACCATCGCGCGCACGGGGCGCTACCTGATCAAATCCATCGTCCGCAATGGCCGTACGACGTTGGCCAGTGGCAGGCTGGTGGCGCTGACGGATAACGGTCCCGCAGCCGAGGCCGCCGCCGTGGCGCAGACACGCTACGAAAGCGTGGTGCAAAAGGCTACGATCGAGCAACAGGGACCGGTGCGCGCCGTGGTGCGCATCGAGGGCCGCC
Organism: Pseudoduganella rivuli; assembly: GCF_009674485.1. GTDB lineage: Bacteria > Pseudomonadota > Gammaproteobacteria > Burkholderiales > Burkholderiaceae_D > Rugamonas > Rugamonas rivuli_B. Next base: position 14,101 of record NZ_WKJJ01000011.1, read on the forward strand.
ACCGCGCGGCGGGGCGCGACTGGCTGCCGTTCACCGTGCGCCTGTATTTTTATGCGGGTGGCGACGCCGTGCGCGTGATGCACACGTTTATCTTCGACGGCGATGAAAACAAGGATTTCGTGCGCGGCATCGGCCTGCGCTTTGCCGTCCCGATGACCGATGCGCTGTACGACCGCCACGTGCGCTTTGCCGGCGACGGCAACGGCATCTGGGGCGAAGGCGTGCGCAACCTCACGGGCTTGCGGCGCGATCCGGGCGCCGCGTTCCGCCAGGCGCAGGTGGAAGGCAAGGCTTGCCCGGCGCTCGATACCATGAACCCGCAAGTGCGCAAGCTGATGCACCTGGTGCCCGCGTGGGGCGATTACACGCTGTCGCAACTGTCGGCCGACGGTTTCCAGGTGCGCAAGCGCACCAAGGCGGGTCATGGCTGGATCGATGCGTCGTGGGGCAAGCGCGCCCCGGGCTGCGGCTATATCGGCGGCGCCGCCGGCGGCATGGCGTTCGGACTGCGCGATTTCTGGCAGCGCCATCCGACACAGCTCGATATCCGCCATGCGCACACGGAAGCGGCCGAAGTCACGGTCTGGATGTGGTCTCCCGACGCGCCGGCCATGGACATCCGCTTCTACCACGACGGCATAGGCATGGAAACCCATGAACAGGAACTCGAAGGCCTGGAAATCACGTACGAGGATTACGAAAAAGGCTTCGGTTCGCCGTATGGCGTCGCGCGCAGCAGCGAGATCACCTTGTGGGCGCTGGAGGCAACGCCGTCGCGCGAGCGCCTGGCGCGGATGGCGGACAACGTGCGCACCTTGCCGCAACTGGTGGCGCCCCCGACGCACTACCTCGCCTGCGGCATCTTTGGCGGCTTGTGGAGTTTGCCGGACCGTTCGCAACCGGCCAAGGCGGCCATCGAAGACGAACTGGACCGCCGTTTCGACTTTTACAAGGGCCAGGTCGAACAGCACCACTGGTACGGCTTCTGGAATTACGGCGACGTGATGCACACCTACGATGCCGACCGCCACGTGTGGCGCTACGACGTGGGCGGCTTCGCGTGGGACAACTCGGAACTGTCGCCCGACCTGTGGCTGTGGTATGCCTTCCTGCGCAGCGGCCGCGCCGATATTTTCCGCTTTGCCGAAGCCATGGTGCGGCACACCAGCGAAGTCGATATCCACCACCTGGGCCGTTTCGCGGGGCTGGGCTCGCGCCACAATGTGCAGCACTGGGGTTGCAGCGCCAAGCAGGTGCGCATCAGTGCAGCCATCTACCGCCGCTTTTACTATTACCTGACCGGTGACGAGCGCATCGGCGACGTGATGCGGGAATTGCTGGACGCCGATGCCAAGCTGGCCGAGGTCGATCCGGTGCGCAAGCGCTCGGAAGAGCCGGAAAAGGGCAACTACCCGGCCCGCATCAGCTTCGGCACCGACTGGGGTTCGCTGGCGGGCAACTGGCTGACGGAATGGGAGCGCCGTGGCGCCGTGGCGCAGCGCAGCCGCGACAAGCTGCTGACCGGCATGCGCGATATCGCCGCATTGCCCAAGGGCTTCTTCAGCGCCAGCCGCGCCGGCTATGAACCCGCCACGGGGCGGCTGCACGACACCACCAATGGCGGCGTGGCGGCCAGCCACTTGAACGCGGTGTTCGGCGCCGTGGAAATCTTCGCGGAACTCATCGCGCTGACGGGCCAGCAGGAATTCGAACGGGCCTGGCTGCAGTACTGCCGGCTGTACAACGCGCCGAAAGAACAGCAGAAGCGGGAACTGGGCAGCGTCCACGGCGGCACGTCCGCGCTGACCATCGGCCATTCGCGCCTGACGGCGTATGCCGCCTGGCGCACCGGCGACGCCGCGCTGGCGCGGCGCGCGTGGCAGGAATTCCACGGCCGCACGGGCGGCTCGCGGCCTGTGCCCGTTTCCGGGCCCGCCGTCATGAATCCGGGCCAGGAAATCGCCAACGCCAGCACCAACGACACGGCGCAGTGGTGCCTGGCCGCGATCCAGAACCTGGCGCTGGTGGGAGACTATCTGTGAACAAGTACACCATTGCACTGGCGGCCGCGCTGCTGGCCGTCGCCAGCCAGGCGCAGGCCGACGCGCCGCGCCGCTTCGATTTCACCGATGGCCAGCCGCAGGCTGGCTACACGCACGTTGGCCGCGACACCTTGTATGCCAAGGAGCGCGGCTATGGCTTTGAAACGGCGACCCGGGCGGACAAGCCCGCGTATTTTTCCGTGGACTTGCCGGAGGGGAATTACAACGTGACCGTCACGCTGGGCGGCGGTACGGCCGGCGTCACCACGATCAAATCCGAGCTGCGCCGCCTGATGCTGGAAAACGTGCGCACGGCGCCGGGCGCCACCGAGCAGCGCACCTTTACCGTCAATGTGCGTACGCCCCGCATCGCTGCGTCCAACACGCTGGCCGGCGGCGCCGTCAAGCTGAAGGCGCCGCGCGAAACCGTGCAGGAAGCGTGGAACTGGGACCCGCGCCTGACCCTGGAATTCAATGGCGAACACCCGGCCGTGCGCGCCATCGACATCGCACCGGTGCAGGCGCCGACCGTGTTCCTGCTGGGCGACTCCACTGTGAGCGACCAGCCGGGCGAACCGTATGCCAGCTGGGGCCAGATGCTGCCCCGCTTCTTCAAGCCGGGTATCGCGATCGCCAACCACGCGGAATCCGGCGAGACGTACCGCGACTCGCTGCAGCGGCGGCGGCTGGACAAGGTGCTGTCGGCCATGAAGCCGGGCGACACCGTGCTGATGCAATTCGGCCATAACGACCAGAAGCAGATCAAGGAGGGCAAAGGCGGACCGTTCACGACCTATCTTGACGAAATCCGGCTGCACGTGGCGGCGATCCGCGCCCATGGCGGCATTCCCGTCATCCTGTCGTCGATGGAGCGGCGCGCATTCGACGCCAACGGCAAGGTGGCGCCATCGCTGATCGACTACGCCAATGCCGCGCGCCAGGCCGCCACGGAAATGAACACACCGTTCATCGACTTGAACGCGCTCAGCAAACCCTTCTACGAAACCCTGGGCGTGGAAGCATCGAAGGCGGCGTTCGCCCAGCCGCAAGGCAAGGTCGACAACACCCACCACAACAATTACGGCGCCTACCAGCTGGCGCAAATGGTGGCCACCGGCATGCGCCGGCAAGGCTTGGCTGCAGCGTACTGGCTGGCCGACGGCTATGGCGCGTACGATCCCGCCAGGCCCGATCCGGTGGCGGCGTTTGCCGTCCCGCCAAGCCCGAACCATACCAACGAGCGCCCGCTGGGCGACGAGGCCAATCAATGATACGACCGCTCGCACTCTGCATTGCCGCCGCCATGCTGGCGGGATGCGCCGCGCCCGCGCGCACGACCGGCAACGCGTATTTGTTCGCCTACTTTACCGGCAATGGCGAAGACGGCCTGCACTTTGCCGCCAGCCGCGATGGCTACCGATGGGACAAGGTCGGCGGCGGCCGCAGTTTCCTGAAACCGGTGGTGGGCGCCGCGAAGCTGATGCGCGATCCGTGCATCGTGCAGGGGCCGGATGGCACCTATCACATGGTGTGGACTTCGGGCTGGAAGGAAAACAATATCGGCTACGCGTCGTCGAAAGACCTGGTGCACTGGTCGGCGCAGCGGGAATTGCCCGTCATGGCGCATGAGGCAACCGCCATGAATGCGTGGGCGCCGGAAATCGCGTACGACCGCGAACGGGACGAATTCGTGATTTTCTGGGCTTCCACCGTGCCGGGGCGCTTCCCGGAAACGGATGGTTCGTCGGAAGACAAATATAACCACCGCCTGTACGTGACCACCACCCGGGACTTCAAAACGTTCACGCCGACGAGGCTGTATTACGACCCGGGCTTCAGCGTGATCGACGCGACCTTCCTGGATTTCAATGGCCGGCGCCATTTGCTGATCAAGGACGAAACCCGCAACCCGCCCCGCAAATACCTGCAACTGGCCTCCGCCGCCGGCGTACAGGGCCCGTTCGGCAAGCCCGGTGCGCCGTTCACGCCCATCGGCAAATGGGTGGAAGGACCGACCGCGCTGCAAGTGGGCGCGTATGCGGTGGTGTATTACGACGCTTATATGACCAAACATTATGGCGCGCTGCGTTCGCGCGACCTGGTGCACTGGGAAGATGTCACGGACCGCATGCGTTTTCCCGACGAAGGCACGCCGCTACGCATGCGCCACGGCACGGCGTTCGCGGTACCCGCGGCGCTGCTGGCAACACTTGATAAAGAGGAGACAAAATGAAACGCTGGATCGCCGCTGCACTGCTGGCAGCCGCCCTGCCCACCCTGCCCGCCTGGGCCGAACCGCTGGCCACCACCACCGCCAGCGACAGCAATTACCTGCAACGGGTGCCGTACCAGACGTACTTTGCCGATTACCTGGCGCTGCGCCAGGGCCGGCAGGCCGACCTGGTGTTCATTGGTGATTCCATTACCGAGCAGTGGCGCTGGGGCGCGGGCAATGCCGTGTGGCGCGCCCGTTTCGAGCACCGCGCATTCGACTTCGGCCTGGGCGCGGACCGCACGCAGCACGTGCTGTGGCGCCTGCAGCAATTCGACTTGTCGTTCCTGAAGCCGAAAGCCGCCGTCATCATGATCGGCACCAACAACGTGTCGGACCAGCCGGAAGATATCGCCGGCGGCGTGCAGGCCGTGATCGCCGCCACGCAAAAGAAATTCCCCGGCGTGAAAGTCGTCCTGATGAGCATCCTGCCGAACGAACGGGCCACCGCGAAAATGGCCGCCGTCAACCGCCTGCTGGCGCCGCTGGCCGACGGCAAGCGCGTGGTCTACGTCGACCTGGCTTCCCGGTTCACGCCGGAAGGCGACAACTGGAAAGGCCTGTCCCGCGACAGGCTGCACCTGACGGAACAGGGCTACACCATGTGGGCCGACGCGCTGGACGCCGTCCTGCCCACCGTCCTCGCCAACTGACCCTGCCGCGGTTGAAGCCCTGGATCAGCCGAAGGGGTTGGCGACGGATTTGACGTCGGGGGGCGGCAGGCGGTCTGGCAGGCTGGCCGACTCCAGTTTGGCCAGCACGTCGGACAGCAGCTTGTGCAGGGCGCGCGTGTCGGCCAGGCCGGCTTTGTCCAGCGTCAGGTCGATGTCGCCGCTGATCGTGATGCGGTCGACACGGTTTTCCACGGTCAGGCCGCCAATGTGCAGTACATCGGCTTCATTGGCGTAGGGGATGAATTTCTTGGCCATGCTGGACTCCTCAGCGTTTGCGGGGTTTGGCGGTTGGCAGCTTCAGCATGGTCTGCTTTTGCTGCGGCGTCAGCGACGGCAACAGATTGATGCCGATCTTTTGTTCCAGCTCGGCCACTGTCATCGTCACGTATTGCACGTCCGGCTGGTTTTCCACGAAATACGCGCCACCGGCACGCTGGCGCGGGCTGTACACGACCTTGTATAAATGGCTGGGCACCAGCACGTTGCCGATCTTGCGCAAGTCCGTGCCGAGAAAAGCCGGCCCCGTGATCACATACAGGTCGCCCTCTTTCTTTGCCAGCTTGCGCACCGCCTGCTCGATACCGGCCCATACATGGCGGTTGTTGTCGCCATCCTGCGGCACCATGTTCGCCAGCGTAAAGCTTTCGCGCTGCGACTGGCGGTCCGGCATGTCGCCATTGGGCGCCATGTGGCCGCGGTCGAAACCGCTGCGCGCATAGTCGGACAATTCCGCGCGGTGCTGGCGCGGCAGGCGCTCCTCCGGGTGGAAGGAGTTTTCGCGGTCCAGGTCGCGCGCCTGCTCGACGTTGTCGGCGGTCAGGTGCTCGGCCGCCCACAGCGGCGTGCGGGTCACACCCGAATGCATGATGCCAAACACGCCGTAGCACAGTTCCTGCGTATTGACGGCCAGCTTCTGGTTACGGAATTCCGGCGCCTTGCCATCCACGTAGTGATCGGGACAGGCGGCCAGCGCCAGCGACGACGCCAGTGCGGACAGCGCAAAGGCGGCGGCTATTAACTTCTTCTTCAACGTGATTCCTTACTTAACTTGAACAAATACTGCGATGAACGGATACTGCGCCGCATTCTAGCGGAGCGCGGCAATCCGTGACAAACGGGAGACGATGGCGGCCAATTCCACGCGCAACGCATCCGGCGCGATAATCTCGAATTCAAACGGCAGGCTGGCCAGTTCGCGGGCAAACCAGTCCAGGCTGTCCGACTGGTTATGCAGCAGCACGCCGTCCGGCGTTTGCTCGAACAGGCCGATGGCGTCGGCCAGGAACCGCTGGGCCGTGGCCAGGTCGGTCTTCAGCAGCACTTCGGTGGGATGGGCGCGCGGCATGGCGGCAAACGACGTGCGCAAATGCGCCAGCGCGTCGAATCCCGGCGGGCGCAGGAACGATTGCGGCAGCGGCTCCGCCGACACGATGCGGTCCAGCCGGAACGTGCGCATGTCCTGGCGCAAGTGGCAAAAGCCCACCGCGTACCACCAGCCGCCGTAATACGCGAGGCCATACGGATCGATGCGCCGCTCGCTGTCGACGTCCATGGTCCGGTAGCGCAGGTGCACGCGCTGTCCCTGCTGGGCCGCGGCGCTTAACGTCACCAGCGCAGCATTGTCCTGCGGCGCCGCGTTGCGGGCGCGTTCCAGGTCCAGCCGCACGGTTTCATCGATGGCGCCGACGCGCCGTTTCAACCCGTCCGGCATGATGCGCTCCAGCTTGGCCTGGGCGCTGGCCACCGCCGGCGCCGCTTCGGCCAGGCCCAGGCTGCGGGCCGCCAGCAAGCCCAGCGACAGCGCCAGCGCTTCGTCGTCCGTGAACATCATGGGCGGCAGCTTAAAACCCGGCATCAGCGCATAGCCGCCATAGCGCCCCCGCTCACTGAGGATGGGGATGCCGATCTGTTCCAGCATGACGATATAGCGGCGCAACGTGCGGCCGTCCACCTCCAGGCGGCTGGCCATCTCGGCGCCGCTCATGCGGCCATGGGTTTGCAGCAGTTCCAGTACTGCCAGTACGCGGGTGGTCGGATGGTACATGCTGCCACTTTAGCGTCGAATCAGGGCGAAAACTGTCCTCATTAAACACGATACTTGCCGGACACAACAAGGAGAACACTATGAATCATCATCTGTGGCTGTATTTCGCCGTAGTCTTCGGCATCGTGATTTTGCCCGGCCTCGACATGGCCTTCGTCATGGCCAGTTCGCTGCTGGGCGGCAGGCGCGCCGGCATGGCGGCTGTCGGCGGTATCGTGGCGGGCGGCTTTTGCCACCTGGCGATGGCGACGCTGGGCATCGCCATGCTGCTGCAACTGTTACCCGGCTTGTTCAATACGCTGTTGCTGGCCGGGGCCGCCTACATCGCGTGGATGGGCTGGACTTTCCTGCGCAGCGACAGCGTGTTCCAGCCGTCGCACAGCCGCGAAGTGCTGGCGCCGCACGTGATCTTCCGCCGCGCAATGATGACCAGCCTGGTCAACCCGAAAGCGTATTTGTTCATGCTGGCGATCTTCCCCCAGTTCCTGCGTACGGACGAGGGGCCGCTGTGGCTGCAGTCCGGTGTATTGGGCGCGATCACGGCCGCCACCCAGGTGGGCGTCTACGGCGCGCTGGCGCTGGCGTCCAGCCACGCCACGGACTGGTTCACACACCACCCGCGCGCGTCGGCCGTCACGGCCAAAGTCATGGGCGTGCTGTTGATTGCCACGGCCTGCGCCAGCGCGGCGCAGGCATGGCGAGGCGTGTCGACCGCCATGCAGTCGGCCGATATCACCATCGTGGTCGGCGGACATACTGTCCGCTGAGCGCTGGCCTACAGCGAGCGTCCGTCGTATTGCTGCACCGGGACGGACGCCGGATCGAAGTCTTCGAGGCAATTGAGGCTGATGGCCACCGTCGCATTGCCTTTCGGGTCCGTGCCTTCGCCAAACGGGTGTATGCCGCACGTCTTGCAGAAGTGGTGCTTGATCACGTGCTTGTTGAAGGTATAGGTGGCCAGCGCATCTTCCGGCGTCAGCAACTTCATGCTGGTGCGGGGGAAGAACGCCAGCGGCGTGCCCTTACGGCGGCAGATCGAACAATTGCACATGATCGCGCCCTTGATCTCGCCTTCCACTTCATACTTCACATTGCCGCAATGGCAGCTTCCCTTGTACAGCATGGCGCTCCTCCGCTGTTGATTAATGGAGCCAGCAGTCTAAATCAGTGCAAACGTCCCGACAACGCTTCGAGCACGCCCTTGCGGTTCTTGTGCGACGTTTCGTACGCCCGGACCGTGCGGCGCTGGGCTGCCGTCAGTTCGTGCACGTGGCTGCGGATCTGCGTCACCGTGAGTTTCTGGTAATCCTTGATCGGCAACCCGTCGTTCATCATGCGGTGCAGCGCGTCGCGGCCTTTGCCATCCATCTTGTGCATGGCGGCCGATGGCTTGGCGGCGGGCTTCGCGGCTTTCATGACGGATTTGGCAGCGGATTTGGTGGCGGTTTTTGCCGAGGATTTCCGTGCCGTCTTCGCCGCCGCCTTTGTCGCCGGTTTCGCCGTAGCCTTGGCAGCCGCTTTCGGGGTGCTCTTCGTTGCAGCCTTCATGGCCGTCTTGCCGGCTGACCTGGTTGCCGCTTTCGTGGCGGTTTTGGCGGCGGTTTTGGTCGCCGATTTGGCGGCTGGTTTAGCGGTGGACCTGGTGGCGGACTTGCCAGCCGATTTCGTTGCGGACTTCGTTGGCGATTTCGTGGCAGACTTCGCAGCCGCCTTTGTCGCGGGCTTGGCGGACGCCTTCGTGGCGGACTTCGTCGTGGATTTCGCAGCAGCTTTTTTAGCCGCCGGCTTCGCAGCGGACTTTGCGGCCGGTTTTGCGGAAGACTTCACGGCAGGCTTTGCCGCCGTCCTGGCGGCCGGTTTGGCGGCGGACGCCTTGCTGCCGCTGGCGCGGCTGGCCGATTTGGCGGCGCCCTTCTGTTCCTTGGTCTCGCCGTGTTCGCGGCGCTGCTTGTTGACGATGCGGGCGGCGACTTCGTCTTCACGGCCGCCGTAGCGGCCTTCCTTCTGGAACTCCTGCTTCAGTTCCTTGTACTCGCGCTCCCGTTTTTGGCTGGCTCCTCTGGGCATGATGGTTCTCCTCATGGTTTGCGGTGATCCGATCATACGCGCGCCCTTGTTTGCCTGGCGCACGCTGTGTGCTAGATTCCTCGTTCACACCCGACGACAAGGATCCCCATGAAACGCATGACACTGGCGCTGGCCTGCCTCGGCGCGTTACAGACCGCCGCGGCGGCCGACACGGAACTGCACCAGGCGGTGGCCCGCGAATACAAGGAGCGCCTGGGCGCGCTGTTCGACCACTTCCACCGCAACCCCGAGCTGTCGTTCATGGAAGTCAACACGGCGGCCCGCATTGCCCAGGAATTGCGGGCCGCCGGCTTCCAGGTCACGGAAAAAGTGGGCGGCACCGGCGTGGTGGCGATCCTGAAAAACGGCCCCGGCCCGATGGCCATGCTGCGCGCCGATATGGATGGCTTGCCGGTCGAGGAAAAATCCGGCTTGCCGAATGCATCGAAAGTCATGCAGAAAGACCGGGAAGGCAACCTGTTCCCCGTCACCCACGCGTGCGGCCACGACGTCCACATCACCAGCCTGGTCGGCACCGCGCGCCAGATGGCGGCCCGCAAGGCCGAGTGGTCCGGCACGCTGATGCTGATTGCGCAGCCGGCGGAAGAACGGGTCGGCGGCGCGCTGGCCATGATGCGCGACCGACTCTGGGAGCGTTTCGGCAAGCCCGATTACGCGCTGGCGTTCCACGTTTCGGCGATCAACGTGCTGGGGAAAATCGAAGCGCTGGAAGGCGCCCCCTATTCCGGCGCCGACACGGTCGAAGTGGTGGTGCACGGCGTCGGCGCCCATGGCGCCAGTCCGCATACGGGCAAAGACCCGGTGGTGATCGGCGCGCAAATCGTCATGGGCTTGCAGGCGCTGGTGTCGCGCGATTTGCCGCCGCGCGAACCGGGTGTCATCACCGTGGGTTCCTTCCATGCCGGCACCAAGGCCAACATCATTTCCGATACCGCCGAGCTAAAAATGACGGTGCGTTCGGAAAACCCGCAAACCCGCAAGCTGCTGCTGGACGGCATCCGCCGCGTGGCGCTGAACACGGCCCGCGCCGCCGGCGTGTCCGAAGACAAGCTGCCCACCGTGCGCGAAGTCGACGATCCCGCGCCGCCGACGGTCAACGATATCCCACTGACACGGCGCCTGAAAGCCGTCTGGGTGCAGAATATGGGGCCGGATATCCTGGACGCGGAATTACCCCGCCTCGGCATGGGCGCGGAGGATTTCCCCGCCTTTACGTCGCAGCCGTATATTCCCAGCGTCTATTTCCGCGTCGGCGGCACGCCCAAGGCGGCGCTCGACGCGGCCAGTGCGGGCGGCCCGCCGGTGGCCGGCCACCACAGCGGCCTGTTCAAGATCACGCCGGAACAGTCGGTGCGCACGGGCGTCGAAGCATCCACCTTGGCGTTGCTGGATTTGCTGAAGAAACCCTGACGCTTGCGCGCGTCAGAAGCGTTCGACCCACGCCGCCAGTTGAGCGGGTGTCAGCATGGTGTCGCTGCGCCCCAGCTTGCCCTGCACGCCGCCCCCTTCGCCCGGCGCAATGTGCAAGGTCCAGCCGTGGCGGCCCAGCCACAGCAGGGCCGCCATCCAGAATGCATGCTGCGATGAAATCACGTCGGCGCTGGGCGACGCGAGGAATTCCGCCAGGTCCGCGCCATCGCGGAAATGGACGCCGGTCGTGCCCAGCACGCTGCAGGCGGCGCCGAAATTTTCCTCCAGCATGGAAAGAATGCGTTCCGGCTGTGCATCGGCATGGCGCTGGTCGATCTCGTCCAGGTGCTCGCGCACGGCCAGCGCGAACGCGGCATTGCGGAACGCTTCGGCGCTGGTGAGGTCGGCATGGTCGATCAGCAGCCAGTCCGGTTCGGGCGGCGCCACGCCACCCAGTTGCGCGGCCGCCAGGTACGACTCCACCGGCAGGCATGACACCAGCCCCCCGATACCGGCGCACAGCGTGTAGACCATGCCGACGCGGGACGCGATCACTTGCTGTTGGCGCACCACCAGTTTTTCGCGCAGTAGTTGCGCGTGTTCCCGGCGCAGCCGCGCCAGCTCCAGCGCCTGTTTCAATTCCATACGCAACGCCGCGATGTCCCACGGTTTCTGGATGTAGCGGTGGATTTGCCCCTGGTTCACGGCATCGACCGTGTGTTCCAGTTCCGAATACGCCGTCGTCAGGATGCGCACGATGTGCGGATAGCGGTCACGCGCATACGACAGCAGCGCATTCCCATAGGCGCCCGGCATGCGCTGGTCCGACACCAGCACCGCGATACGGTCCGCATGCTGGTCCAGCAGCGCCTGCCCTTCCTCCACCGACAAGGCGGTCAGCACGGGCGCCAGCGGCTCCAGCGCGCGCTGGAAGTATTTCAGCGCTGTCGCCTCGTCGTCGACATACAGGATGGCCGGAGTATGGGATTCGCTCATGGTTGTTCCTTAAGGTGGAAGCCCGCGGGGCAGGCGGCCGCCCGAGGCAAGTCGAAACTGAATGTGGTCCAGGCGCCGGCCACGCTGTCGGCCACCAGCGTGCCGCCATGCCGCCGGACCACGCCGTAGCTGATGGACAGTCCCAGCCCCAGGCCCTGTCCCACTTCGCGCGTGGTAAAGAACGGTTCGAACACGCGCCCCAGCAGTTGCGGCGCGATGCCGGGGCCGTTGTCGCGCACCGTCACGCGCAGGCGGGCCCCATCCGCCACCGCGCCGATGTACAGATGCGGTTTACGGTCCTGCAACTGGCGCATGGCCAGCGCGGCATTGCTGAACAGGTTGATCAGCACGCCAATGATATCGGCCTCGTCGCCCATGGCTATGGTATCGCCACGCAAGTCGCGCTCGACCTTTACATCCTTGATTTCATGACCGACCAGCCGGATCGCCGACTCCAGCGCGCGGGCGAACGGGAATGGTGCCATCTCGTCGCAATGTCCCTGCTTGCGGTGCGCAAACGTTTTCAGGTCGGACACGATGTACTGGACGCGCCGCATGCCTTCCTTCGCGTCGGCCAGGTATTCCGTCAGCGCCGGACTGGCTTGCGTCACCGGGTCTTCGCTGGCCAGGTCAATCGCCATCAGGCAGTAATTGACGGGATTGCACACTTCGTGCAACAGCCCCGCCGCCAGGGTGCCGGTCGCCGCCATCTTTTCCTGCTGCAGCATCTGGCCCTTGATGTCGGCCAGGTCGCGGTTGCTTTGCTTCAATTGCAGGTTCTTTTCCGCCAGTTCGCCCTTCAGCTGCAACATCATGGCGCGGGCCTGTTCGTTGTAGAAGGCGCACACGGCGCTGGCAATCACGGTAAAGATCAGCAACAGCGAGTTGACGGCGTAGGCGCCCTGCCACGCCGCGCCCGCCGGATGCGTGTAGCAAGCCAGGAAGTACATCAGGTACGTAATGCCGCCCAGGGTCAGGCACTGCCATACGGAAAACTGCAACGCGATGCCGGACGCGAACACCGCCAGGTTCAAGCCTTCGTAGTAAATCGAGACCGGGCCTTCCGTGACGTGGATCATCCAGCTGATCATCACCTGCGGCAGCAGCAGCCACGCAAACGTGATGCGCTGGACATGGCGCTGGGCCCAGGTGGCGCGCAGCATCAGCGCCATGCACAGCATCAGCAGTGAGACCACCGAACGCAGCGCCACGAAATGCAGCTGGTGGTCCGGGTACAGCGCGACGTCGAGCCCCACGCCCAGCATCACCAGCGCGATACAGGTATAGGCGCCGCCACGGGAAAAGCGCAGGCGGTACGCATGCAGCACCGCCGCGTAGCTGTCGCTGAACTCGTCCCTGGCGGCGATCACGGCAGGACGGCTTCCGCGCAGACGTAACCACTGGCGTCAACGCCACCGGCGCCGGTGGACAGCCGCACCAGCAGCGCGTCGGACGGCAACAGTCGGCGCATGCCGGCCTCGTCGCGGTAAATCAGGTACCACTCGAGGATGTGTTCCATCGCGTGCCGCCCCGGGGTGCACGCGTGCACATTGGCGACCAGCACCCGCCCCCGCCGGCGCAGGCGCGATGCGAAATACATCAGCAGCCGGGCGCACACTTTATCGGGCAGGTAGTCGAACAGGCCGGCGCAATAGACGGCGTCGAATTCCCCGGTGCTGGCGCCCTCTTCCAGCGGCCGTTTCAACAGGCGGTGCACGGAGTCGTTGACGTATTGAATGGTCGCCGGGCGCGGCAAGGCCGCATTACAGGCATCCAGCTTTCCGCGCGTCCAGTCCAGCGTCGTATCGCTGAAATCCACCAGTTCGAATGCCAGCCAGTGCGGCTCCGGGTATTCCTGCAGGAAGCGCTGCACTTCGACGGCCGGCCCGCAGCCCAGGTTCAGCACGCGGAACGGACGACCCGCCGCGCGCGCCGCATCGGCCTGCTCCGTCAGGAACGCCACCAGCATGTCGATGCGGCCGCGATGCGCCTGCGCCACCGGCGTGGCCAGGAAGGCGGCGTTGACGATCTGAAAATACGTGCCGGGCCCCTGGCGCGGATCGTCCAGCAACTGGTTCACCATCTGGTAGTCGCCCGCATAGCCCAGCGGTTTTGTATAGGTGCGGAACACGAATGGCGCCCGCAACACCAGCGGGTGCAGCGCATGCTGGGCAAATGCGCGGTGCGCCACGGCCTGGGTTTCCTCCACCAGCGCCGCCTCGTCGTTGATGTCGTCCAGGTAGCCGCGCAGGCGGACAATAAACGGTTCCGACAGTTCGGCAAACACGTCGGCGCGCAACCGCCCCTCGCCGTCTTTCGGCAAAGCATCGGACAAATCCGCCTGCTCCACCCAGCGCGCCACGTCGGTCAGATAGGCCCTGGTTTCGTTAATTGCAATCTGGTAAGCGCTGCGGATACGGTCCCGCTCATCCCAGTCGCGCACGAAGTCCAGCGCCGCCGTGCGCACGGCGCCAGGCGCCCATTCCACCATGCCCAGTTCGCGCCATTCATCGATGAGGCGCAGCGAGACCACGGCCGTCAGTCCCGTATTGACGAGGCTGATGACGACTGCCTTGCCGACATACGCGTTGGCGGCGCCGCGGCGCAACGTCAGTTCGGTCATGACTTCGCTGACCTGGACGATGGAATGGGGGTTATAGACTTCCATCACCAGGGTCCGGCGGCCCAGGTTCACGATGGTGCCCCGTGCCGCATCGCCTTGCGCGTTCACGAAACTGACGACGGGATCGATTTGCGTTTGCGGATACACGGCCGGACACACTCCAGGTTGGCGCGGCGCACAGGCGGCCGCTGATGTTACTAATGCAACGACGGCTGAGTGTATAGACGAGTGGCGCTATATGCAACATTTCCCCACGCTATGTTTTACACATTTACGACACATGGTTGGTATGCGCAGGCGAATAATCCGTATTGTTTTTCTGAAAAGGAGACTGTAGTTAAAATGGTACACTGATGATTCCGTCTGGAAACATCACTTATGAAAATAGCCAATCTGTCCATCGGCCGACGTCTGACGGCCGCCTTCTCTCTTACCATCCTGTTGCTGGCCACAGTGGTCGCCGTGGGCGCCACGCGACTGCAAGCGGTCAGCGCGGAAATCGACGTCACCATCAATGACCGCTACGCCAAGATCAGCCTGCTCAACGATTTGAAAGACGCGTCGAACCGCCAGGCGCGCGATGTCCGCAATGCTTTGATGCAAGACGGCGGCAACAGCGCCGAAGTGCGCGGCATTGCCGATACGGCGCGCGAGGGCGACGGCCATATCGGCAAACTGCAGGCGCTGGGCATGGCCGGCGACGCCGATACGCTGCTGCGCGCCATCATCGCAGCACGCACGGCCTATGCCACGTCGCTGCAACCGCTGATCCAAAAATTGCAGGAAGGCGACCGCGACGGCGCCAATGCATGGATGGCGGAACAGGTCAAAACCCTGCAACAGGCACAGTTCGACGCCATCGAGCAATTGATTGCCTACCAGGTCAAACAAATGCACGAATCCGGCAGCGCGGCGCGCGCCACGGCGCGCACGGCCAGCCTGGCCATGGTCGTCATGGGCGTGCTGGGCGGCATGCTGAGCCTGGCGACGGCGTGGTACATCACGCGCGGCATCGTCGGCCCGATCGGGCACGCGGTGACTGTCGCCCGTACCGTGGCCGACGGCGACCTGGGTTCCACCATTGAAGTGCGGTCCACCGATGAAGTGGGTGTGCTGTCGGCCGCACTGAAAGACATGAACACCAGCCTGGTGCGCATCGTGTCGGAAGTGCGGGTGGGTACGGATGCGATCCGCCGCGCGTCGTCGGAAATTGCCGCCGGTAATGCGGATTTGTCGGAGCGTACCGAGCAGCAGGCCGGTACGCTGGAAGAAACCGCGTCGGCCATGGCGCAGCTGACGGCCACCGTCCAGCAAAACACGGCCAGCGCGCACCAGGCCAACGCACTGGCGCAATCGGCGTCAAACGTCGCGGGACAAGGCGGCGCCGTGGTGTCGCAAGTGGTGGCAACCATGGCGTCGATTAACGCGTCGTCGCGCCGCATCGCCGACATCATCGGCGTCATCGATTCGATCGCGTTCCAGACCAATATCCTGGCCCTGAACGCGGCCGTGGAAGCGGCGCGCGCCGGCGAACAGGGGCGCGGCTTTGCCGTGGTGGCCACGGAAGTGCGCAACCTGGCGGGCCGCTCGAAGGCGGCGGCCCATGAAATCAAGTCGCTGATCGACGATTCCGTCCAGCGCGTCGATACCGGCGCCCGGCTGGTCGACGAAGCCGGGCAAACCATGGAGCAGATCGTCGCCAGCGTGGCGCGCGTGGCCGACATCATTGCCGACATTGCCCGCGCCAGCGCCGAACAGTTGACGGGGATCGAGCAAGTCAACGCGGCCATTGCCGGCATGGATGACAGCACGCAGCGCAATGCCGCGCTGGTGGAACAGGCGGCCAGCGCGGCGGACGCCATGCGCGAGCAGGCGCTGGCCTTGTCCGCCACCGTCGGCGTGTTCCGGCTAGGCGCCGCGGCCTTTGCCGATGGCACGGCGGCAGCGCCCGCCATTCCGGCGCAACCGGTGCGCCGCGTCAACGTGACGAAACTGGCGGACCGCCCACGGGTGCGCCGCCTGGCGGCGCCCGGCCGGGAGCTGGACGGCGAACGCGCCACCGGCACCTGATTCGCCTGACGAGCCGCCTGCGCTTGCGTACGCCAACGTACGGAAGCGTTACTTTCTGCGGCGTATGCTGGCGCCAACCACCTGAGGCTGCCATGACGACGATCCGCAAGGGCCAGGCGCCCGCGCCACTCGACCGCAACGAATTCCATGTGCAATTCCGCCGTTCGTTTACCGACCCGGCCTTTGAACGGGTACGGGATGCGCTGGAACAAGTCGAGCAAGTCGCATGGGAGGCTTATGACGAAGGCCGCAAGGCGCCCCGTACGCGGCCGGCCGGTCCCGGCTATGCCGATCCGGCGTATGCACTGTCCGACGAGTGGCGCGCCACCAGCGAGCGGCTGCACCAGGCCGAACGCGTGCAAAAGGATCCGGCTACCCCATCGCGCGTGTTGCTGATCAATGGCGCCGCGCGCAACGACGGTACTTGCCCCGGTGAAATGGCGAAATCGTGGCGCATGGTGCAGTTGCTGCGGGAAACGCTGCAAGCGGACGGGCTGGACGTGCACGTGCTGGATCTCAGCCGGCTGACGTCGGACTACGATTTACACATCCACCCGTGCAAGGGGTGCGTCTCGACCGCCATGCCGCTGTGCCACTGGCCGTGCAGCTGTTATCCGAACCACGCCGCGCGCCAGACCAACGACTGGATGGCGGAAATTTATGAACAATGGGTCGCCGCGCACGGCGTCATCATCGTCACGCCCGTCTATTGGTACCAGGCGCCGTCGCCGTTGAAACTGATGATCGATCGGCTGGTGTGCGCCGATGGCGGCAACCCCGATCCCACCACCACCCATGGCAAGAAGGCAGACCAGGCCAAGGCGCTGGAACTGGCGGGCTGGCCCTATCCCAAGCACCTGGCGGGACGGGCCTTCGGGCTGGTCGTGCATGGCGACGTGGCCGGCGTGGAAAGCTTGCGGCGCAATTTATCGGACTGGCTGAGCTGGATGGGCCTGATCCCGTCCGGCGGGCAGGCGCAGCTGGACCGCTATCTCGGCTATTACGAATCCTATGCGGAAAGCCACGACGTGCTGGACCGGGCAACGGCGTTCCAGCAGGAAGTCCGCAACGTGGGCCGCGCGGTAGCGGCGACCATCCGCCATATACGCTCAGGTCAGATGCATGAGGGAGATGAAGGCTTGACGCGGCCCCGGCCCAAGTAGCCCAGCCATTTTACTGCGCAATGGCACGCGTGACCTACGGTTGGCCCGGCACCTGGATCCGTCCGATGGCGCGGCTCACGCCATCCATCGGCGAAAATCCGGCGTGAGCGGCAGCAAAGGCGCGCGCGGCGGTGGTGAAGCTTGGGTTGCCCAGGGTGGCGCGGACCAGGGCGGGCCAGTCGGGCGGCGTGACGGGAATGTTGACGGCCACGCCGGCGGCGGCCATGCGGCGCGACACCAGGTATTGTTCGACCTGCATCGGCAACAGGAGCAGCGGCACCCCGGCCAGCAGCGCTTGTGCGATGGTCGCTTCACCGCCGTGGCAGACGCACCAGTCCGCCTCCGCCAGCGCCTGCGATAAATCCACCGGCTTGCGGGCATACAGGATGCCGGGCGCCTGCACCGGCGGCGGCCGGCCGTTGGCCACTTCCGGCAGGTAGCACAGCACGCGGCAACCGGCCTGCGCGAGCGCTCCCAGCACGTGCGCATGGTCGGCATGCCCGGTCTTCAGGTAGGCGAAGACACGGGGACCGTCACCGGCCGGCCATCTCGGCGTGATGCCGCCGCCGGCGGCGAACACCGGGCCCAGCCACTCCGCGGCTTCCGCCGGCCGCCCGTAATGGTCCATTTCCGGCCATGCCGTCATCCACGGCTCGTCGCCAAGGAACAAGTCCGCCGCCCAGGCCAGCGGCGCGGCGCCGTGGTGCGCCAGCACGGTGTTGGCCACCTGCAGCACCCGCGCTTCGGCCTGCGCCAGCCGCTGCGGCGGGATGGCTTCCCAGTCGCGCAGCGGCGGCAATGGGCTGCCCGGCGGCGGCAACGTGAAGCCGATGCCCACCGACGCAAAGCGCAAGCCCATGGTGCGGGCCGCCAGCATGGCGGTCGGCGCATAGTCGCCGATCACCATGTCGACCCGCGCCAGCTTGAACAGTGCGCGCCATCCTTGCACCAGCCCCGCCAGCCCGTTCGGTTCCAGGTAACCATATTCCAGGATGACTTCCGCCAGGTTGCCGCGGTTGTCCGGCAAGCCGACCGTCTGGTGGACCCACGTGGGCGCCTGCAATTTCGGCACGGGCAAATCCGCCAGCACCGCGTGGGTATGGCCCAGGTCGCGCAAGCTCAGCGACACGTCGTGTCCAGCCGCCAGCAATCCCTGCGCCAGCAGTTTCAGCCGCCCGGCGTGGCCCAGGCCGCCGCCGAGTTCCCAGCACAGGTGGACGTGCGCCATGCGTCAGTGCTCCAGCGCCGTCAATTCTTCGTGCAATTCCCCCATGTGGTCGACAACTTTCCACGCGCCGGGGAAATTGTAGTGCCGCGTCAGCGGATGGCGCAGCACGATGCAGCGCAAGCCGGCCGCCATCGCCGCCTGCAAGCCGCGCGGCGAATCTTCCACCACCACACACTGCCCCGCCGCCAGCCCCAGCCGTTCCAGCCCCAGCAGATACGGTTCCGGCGCAGGCTTGCTGTCGAGATAATGTTCCGACGTCAGCGCAAAGCGGAAATGCCGCAGCAACCCGAGCTTGTCATGGATTTGCCGGAAATGGTCGCCATTCGAACTGGTCACGACCCCCATCGCCAGCCGCGACGACAAGTCCGCCAGCACCGCTTCCACGCCCGCCACCGGCCGCACGTCCGCCCCTGCCAGCAGTTGCGCATAACGCACGTTGCGCTCCGCCCGGAGTTGTTCAATTTTCTCGTTCGTTAATTGCAAAGAGGTGACCAAATGCCAGGCCCCGCAATTGTCCGCCAGATACCAGTCAAAAAATTGCTGTTCCGACAAATCGACGCCCAGGCGCAGGAATAACTCGCGGTTGGCCTGATAAAACAGGCGTTCCGTATCGACCAGAACGCCATCGTTATCCCATAACACCCCGGCCAGCGCCATACTCTTACTCCAAATCAATATTCGACGAGGCCACCATTGTAGTGCATCGCATCATGCCGTAATGACCACACTGATGAATTTGCCTGCAAGAAACCTACCCTGTTGCCGCCCGGGTATGCAATACTCCACGCAACCGAACATACTCACCATTAACGCATGCCCGTCAAAGGCTTTTTTTCCCGCCTTGTTGCCCGCCTGTTTCCGCTCACTTTGAAGGCACGGATGGCGACTGTCGTCATCCTGCTGGTGCTGGGCGCCACCACCATCGTCACCACCGTGGCGCTGCTGCTGGCCGAGCGCGACATGAAAAGTGTGATCGGTTCACAACAATATGCGGTGCTGTCGACGGCCGCCGCCTACGTCGACGAACAGCTGGAAAACAAGCGCGCGCTCCTGGCCACGCTGCCGGAAGGCTTGCCGCCCGGCGCGCACGCCGATCCGGGCGCCATGCAGCGCTTGCTGGAATCGCGCCCGATCGCGCGCGGCGAATTCTTCAACATCATCGTGTTCGACCGTAGCGGCCAACTGGTCGCCACCTTGCGCCCGGATTTCAATGAAACCCGCGTGTCCGCCAGCGCCCAGCCCTATTTCGAAAACACAGTCCAATCCCGCAAGGGCCTGGTGTCGGAACCGTTCCTGTCGCGCCTGTCCGGCCGCCCGGTGGTGGTGCTGACCCAGCCTGTGCTGGACAAGGCGGGCGACGTGGCGTTCGTCATCGTCGGCAGCATCGATTTGCAAAAGTCCGACTTCTTCGGCCCCATCAATGCGCTCAAGCCCGGCAAGACAGGCTTCATGTTCATCATGACCGCGGACGGCGTACTGATCCACCATCCCACGCAGAGCCGCCTGCTGCAGCACATCAATGCGCGTCCCGGCTATAACCGCGCCACGGAAATGGCGCTGGCCGGCTTTGAAGGCTGGACCGAAGCGAAAAACAAGGATGGCGCGGAAGGGATTTACGCCTATAAACGCTTGCGCACCACTGGCTGGATCGTCGGTGCGCGCTATCCGACGGCGGAAGCCTTCGAACCCCTGATCGAATTGCGCCGGCGCGCCATCCTCGCCGCATCGGCCTTTGCCGCCGTGGCGGGCGTGCTGTCGTGGTTTGCCATCAGCCGCTTGCTGGCGCCGCTGCAACGGTTACGCACCGGCCTGGCGAAAATACGCGACGACGATGCCGACATCGCCCTGCTGCGCATGAAGCGCAAGGATGAAATCGGCGAACTGGCCGAAGCGATCTACAGCTTGACGGCTGAACGCAGCGAGGCGCTGGCCCATGCGCGCGACAATGAATCGCTGGTACGCAACATCCTGCAGCACGCGCCGGATGCGTTCATCGGCAGCGACCAGCAAGGCCGCATCGTCGAATGGAATGCCCAGGCCGAGCGCACGTTCGGCTGGAGCCGGGAAGAAGCCATGGGCCGCGGCATCGCCGAACTGATGGTGCCGCCCGCCATGCGCAAGGCCCACAACGCCGGCATGGAACGGTTTGCCCGCACCGGCGGCGGCCCGCTGATCAACAGCCGTGTGCGGGTCCATGCGCTGCACCGCGACGGCCGGGAAATTCCGGTCGAACTGTCGATCGGTGCGCTGCGCCATGGCGACGAACACATGGCCACTGCGTTCCTGCATGACGTCTCCGAGCGGGTCGCCTATGAAGAAAAAATCGCGGCCGGAGAACGCCGCGCGCGCATGATTGCCGACAGCATGCCGGCGCTGGTGGCGTACATCGACCGCGACTTGCGCTACCGCTTCACCAACGACCATTACCAGTACCTGCTGGGACTCGATCCCCGCAGCATGCTGGGCAAGACCGTGCCGGAAGTGTTTGGCCCCGACCTGTACCAGCTATGGGAAGACCAGATCAGCAAGACCTTGCGCGGCGAGCGCGTGCATATCGAACGCCGGTCGACGGAACTGGGCATGGCCATGCACATGATGGTGGACCTGGTGCCCGATATTGGCGAAGACGGCGTGGTGGCGGGGTTTTATTTGATGGCGATGGATATCACGCAGCGCAAGGAAGCGGAGCTGACGCAGGCCGCCAGCGAAAAGCGCCTGCGCCTGATCACCGACAACTTGCCGGTGCTGATTTCCTACCTGGACCACGAGCGTAAGCTGCGCTTTGGCAATGCCACTTACCAGCGCTGGATGCATATCGACCCCACTGCCGTGTTGGGCCACACGCTGGTCGACATCATCGGCACCCACCAGTACGCCAAATGCGCGCCCTACCTGGACCGGGCGTACCGCGGCGAAGTGGTGTCGTTTGAATTGCGCACGCTGCTGCATGGCGAAGTGCGCACGCTGGACACCACGTTCGTCCCCGATATGCAACCGGACGGCACGGTGGCGGGCGTGTATGCGCTGAGCCACGACATGACGCGGGTAAAAGCCGTGGAAGAACAGTTGATCGAACTGGCCCGCATGGACACGCTGACCGGCATCGCCAACCGCCGCAAGTTCGATGAAGTGCTGTGGCAAGCCATGGAACGCTGCCGCCGCCAGCGCAGCACAATGGCGCTGGCGTATCTCGACATCGACAATTTTAAAACCATCAACGATACGCTGGGCCACGGCGCCGGTGACGAAGTGCTGAAGGCGTTCGCCGCGCGCCTGCTGGGCACGGTGCGTGGCATCGACACGGTGGCGCGCCTGGCTGGCGACGAATTCGTGATCGTGTTTGAAAACATCAGCCATCCCGCCGAGGCGGCGGCGCTGGCCGCGAAAGTCGTGGGCGCCGTGCGCGAGGCCCTGGAATTGCCCGGTGGCTTGATGCAAATTACTACCAGTCTTGGCATTGCCTGTTATTCGGGTGGCAAGGAATCGCAGCAGGAATTGATCGCCCGCGCCGACCGCGCTTTATATGCTGCCAAGCGCAAGGGCCGCAACTGTTACGAAATGGAGACACAGTGCGTGTAATTACAAGGTTCGTCACAAAAGTGTGAGTATTGGAGAGAATTGCCCAAATTAAATCCGTCAGAATGAACCTGCTTCCACATCACTATCGGGGGACAGGTCATGGTGAAGAATATGCGGATGGAAACCCGGCTGCACGTCGGTTTGGGCAGTATCGTTGTGCTGGTGATCTTGCTGGGTTTGACTGCGTTCATGAACCTGGCTTCCCTGCTCTCGCACTGGACCACCTTTGAAGCGGGCACCATGGTCCGCAAGGATGCCGTGGTGGCGGTGGTCACCTCCAACGGTCATGCCGTGCACCATTTCAAGAACTACATCCTGCGGGGCGGCGACTATGCCGCGAAGTTCCGCGCCGACCTGGCCGATATCGACAAGGCCGTCAGCACCTACCAGGCCACGGGCGACATCGACCGCGAAGAACAGGCGCTGCTCAATGAAATCAATGCCGCCACCAAGGAATACGGCAGCCAGCTGACGCAGCTGGAAGCCTTGCGCGAAAAAGGCGCCACCATCCCGGAACTGGACAAGGCCGCCAAGGGCGCCGACGCCGCCATTACCGCCGCCACGAAAAAACTGCTGGAGCTGAACGGCACGGAAACCCGGCAGGAATCCGACGCCATGCGGGGCATCACGGAAAAGGCCAAACAAGTCATCCTGGTCTTCGCCATCGTCATTGCCGTACTCGGTTGTGGCCTGGCCATCTGGATTTCCCGTTCCATCGGCCTGGTGGTGCAGGATGTGCAACGCGTAGTGCAAACCCTGGCCAGCGCATCGAATGAAGTGTCGGCCACGGCCGGCTCGCTGTCCCAGGCGTCCAGCGAACAGGCCGCCAGCGTGGAAGAGACCAGCGCGTCGATCGAGGAAATGACGGCGTCCATCACGGCCAATGCGGAAAACGCCCGCGTCACGGATTCCATCGCCACCCAGGCGGCCAGGGAAGCGGCCAAGGGTGGCGAAGTGGTGAAAGCCACGGCGGCCGCCATGCGCCAGATTGCCAAAAAAGTATCGATCATCGACGACATCGCTTACCAGACCAATTTGCTGGCGCTGAACGCGGCCATCGAAGCGGCGCGCGCCCATGAGCACGGCAAGGGCTTCGCCGTGGTGGCGGCCGAAGTGCGCAAGCTGGCCGAACGCAGCCAGGTCGCCGCGCAGGAAATCGCGGAAGTCGCGTCGAACAGCGTGGAACTCGCGGACCAGGCCGGCACCTTGCTGGAAACCATGGTGCCGAATATCCGCAAGACATCGGACCTGGTGCAGGAAATCGCCGCCGCGTCGGAAGAACAGGCTTCGGGCGTCCGCCAGATCAACAGCGCCGTCAGCCAGTTGAGCCAGACCACGCAGCTCAACGCGGCCAGCTCCGAAGAACTGGCCGCCACGTCGGAGGAAATGAGCGCCCAGGCGGAACACCTGGCGCACCTGATGGACATGTTCAAGCGCTACACGGCCGCCGAAACGCCGCAGCGGGGCGAGCCGCCACGGCCGGCGCCAGGGCACCCGGTGCTGGTCAAACAGAAAGGCACGCGCACCATCGCGGCGCGCGGCGCCACTGCGGCCCCGGTGGACGAAACGCACTTCACGAAATTCTAGGCAGGGACAGGACGCGCCGGCCGGCGCGTCCTTCGCATCATGTCCGAATCACACTTCGATCAGCAGGCAATTGCGCTTATCGTGCCGCACGTATTCGGCACGCCGGGCCAGTTGCCGGATCAGCATCAGGCCGGCGCCGCCCACGGGCTGGTCTTCAATCGATAAATCCGGATTGGGTTCCTTGTGGACCTGGCGGTCCGCCAGCGGATTGAACGCCGGCGCTTCGTCTTCATAGCAAAAGCCCGCCGCCTGCGCGAAAATCCACACGGGACGGTCGCTGTCGCCGCCATACCCGTGCAAGACACTGTTGCGGAACAATTCCTCGAGGATCAGCTCGGCGCGCATGACGGCGTCCGGCTCCGCGCCGGCATGGCGCATCTGCGCCGCCACCAGCTCCATCACCACGGGGACGAGCGCCAGCCTGGCTTCGAAACGCGTGCCAGTTTTGCAACCACCTGCGCCGTTACTGGTTCCTTTTTGGTCCATTAGAGCATATTATCGGATTGTCTATTGCAGAGGTGAACATGAACCTAATAAAGTTGCCAAGTGTCGCGGCGATGCTGCTGGCCCTGGCCCCTTCCCTGGCTCTGGTTCAGACGTCCGCCCTGGCCGCGCCCGTTCCGGACGATGCCGCCGGCATTATCAAGACTGCCAAAGGCAGTGTAACCATAGAACGCGCCGGACGAAAGACCGCGGGCGTGGCGGGGGACGTGGTCATGGCGTCGGATCGCATTTCCACCGGCGCCGATGGCAGCGCCGGCATCACACTGCGCGATGAAACGCGGATGGCGCTGGGCCCGAACACCACGCTGGCCATGGAACATTTCGCATTCAATACCACGACCCACGAAGGCAGACTGGACGCCAGCGTGCGGCGCGGCACGCTGGCTGTCGTGTCCGGCAAAATCGCCAAGCAATCGCCCACCGCCGTGAAGTTTTCCACGCCGTCGAGCGTGCTGGGCGTGCGGGGCACGGAATTTGTCGTTGAAGTGGAAGGCAACGGCGAATGATCGGGCCGCTGATCTTCATCGCGTGCCTGGTTGCGGCCGTTGCCCAGCACAACGCCGGGCCGCGCGAACGCATCACGTTGCTGCCCAGCCAGGATGGCAAGCCCAGCGCCGTGGTGGTGGCCACGGCCAAAGGCGAAACCGTGCTGGACCAGCCATACCGCAGCGCCCAGGTGGGCGGCAATGCCTCGGTGGCGACCGTGACGGAACAGGAAAGCACCGTGCGCCAGCGCTATGGGCCGCTGCTGGCCACGTTGCCGAAAGGTGCGGCGGTCTTTACCGTGTATTTCGAGACCAATACGGAAGACCTGGTGCCGGAATCGGCCGCCCGCTTTGCGCAAATCCGCGACGAACTGGCGCAGCGGCCCGCGCCGGAAGTCATCGTCATCGGCCATACCGACCGCGTCGACAGCATGGCCTACAACGACGCGCTGTCGCTGAAGCGCGCGGAACGGGTCAGGCAATTGCTGGCCGAAGCGGGCATCCCCGCCGACAGCATCGCCGTGGCCGGACGGGGCGAGCGGGAACCGGCCGTGCAAACCGCCGACGGCAAGGCGGAACTGCGCAACCGCCGCGTGGAAATCCGCGTCCGCTAGGGCAAGGGCAGGCGCCATGCGGTACGCGGCCCTCCCTGTCCTGCTGGCCGCGTGCCTGTCCCTGGCGCTCGCTTCCCCGCCGCCGGCCGCGGCCCAGCAAACCGTCACCGTCTACGTCGACGACGCGTACCCACCCTATTCCTATGCCGTCAACGGCGTGGCCTTGGGCGTGTATCCGGCGCTGCTGTCCCGCATCTTTGCGGGCATGCCCGCCTACAAGGTCGACCTGCAACCAGTGCCGTGGAAACGGGGTTTGCGGCTGCTGGAACAGGGCGAAGGATTCGCCCTGGCGCCACCGTATTACCGGCCCGGCGAACGCCCATGGATGGATTATTCGGCGCCCATCATGGTGGAAAGCGTGGTGATCTTTTGCAATGAAGCCGTGGCCGCGCGCCTGGCCGAACCGCGCTGGCCGGACGACTATTACGGCTTGCGGATCGGCGTCAACAGTGGCTTCATCCTGGGCGGCCCCGCCTTCGAAAACGCCCGGCGGCTCGGCAAGCTGACCGTGGAAGAAGCGCGCGGCACGGATGAAAACCTGAAAAAGCTGTTACTGGGGCGCATCGACTGCTACATGAACGACCGCTACGCGATCCAGCACGCGCTGTTACGGGCCCGGTCCGAAGATGCCTACCAGCGCACGGCGCGCGTCATCGAGACCGGGGTGCTCAGCCAGGAATACGGCTACCTGGGCTTCACGCGCCAGCATCATGAACGGTGGACATACCGTACCGACTTCATCCGCCAGTTCAACCACGTGCTGGACGAATTGCGGCGCAGCGGCGAGTTGGCGCAAATTGCCGAGCGGGAGTTGCGGCGCTGACCGGACACACTCAACGGAGGACATCATGCATCGACGCCTGTTTACACTGGCCACGCTGGCCGCCGCCCTGCCCCAATCACTGTACGGCATGACGCCGGACCTGGCCGGTGCCGCGTCGGCGGCGGCCGTCATGCATGTCTCCACCTTGCTGGAACAGGATCCCGCCACCGTCATCGCGGAACTGGTGCTGGCCGAAGCCTATAAACGGCTGGGACTCGGGCTGGAAGTGCATAAATATCCGGGCGAGCGGTCGCTGGTCAGCGCCAACGATGGCTTGATGGATGGCGAACTGTACCGCAAGGTGGGCATGGAGCGCGATTACCCGAACCTGATCATCGTCCCCGTCCCGCTGCAAATGTATGAAATCGTCATCTTCACGCGCGACACCAGCTTCATCGTAAACGGCTGGGAAAGCTTGCGGCCCTTCACCATCGGCTTTGTCCGGGGCATCAAGATCGTCGAGGCGTCGACGGTCGGGATGCGTACCGAAGCCGTGCCCACCATGCAGCAAGCGCTGCAAAAAATGGCCATGGGCCGCACCGACGTGGTGGTCGGCAACCGCGCTTCCGGACTGGCCGCCGCCAGGGCGCTGAAAATGGACGATATCCGCGTACTGGCGCCGCCGCTGGCCGCGTTCCCCGTGTACCACTACGTGCACCGCAAGCATGAAGCACTGGTGCCGCGCCTGACGGCCGCGTTGCAGCAAATGCAGAAGGAAAAAGTCATGGAGCGCATCCAGCGCCAGGTGCTGGGAGAGCTGCTCAGCGCGCCGGGGAGCTGACTGCGCTACGCGGCCCCGTTCCAGCGCACCACCAGCAAGGTCAGGTCGTCCGACGGCTCCGCCGTCCCCACGTGGTGGCGCACGTCTTCGCGTACCGCCGCCACCAGCGCTTCCGGCCCGAGGCCGTGGGTTTGCGCCAGCAGCGCATCGAGGCGCTCGACGCCGTACAAGTCGCCCTGTTCGTTCATGGCTTCGGAAATGCCGTCCGTGGTCAGGCACAGGCTGTCGCCCGGCGCCAGGCTGTAGCGTTGCACCGGGTATTCGAAATCGTCCAGCACGCACAGCGGCGGCCCGTCGGCCGGCTGCATGCGCACCAATTCGCCCCCGGCCGTGACTTTGCGGGGCGCATCGTGCCCCGCGTTACACATCGTCACGTCACCCGTCTGTGCATCGAGGATGCCGGCGATGCAGGTCACGAACAGCATTTCCGGGTTTTCCCGCGCCAGTTCCCGGTTGGCGCGGTTCAGGATGGCCGCCATGTCCGGACTGGCCGACATGCCCAGCGCCACGCTTTTCGACAGCGCCTTGGCCACCACCATGAACAGGCTGGCCGGCAGGCCCTTGCCGGACACGTCGCCGATCATGAACAGCATGCGCCGCTCATCGAGCATGTAAAAGTCATACAGGTCGCCGCCCACTTCGCGTGCCGGTTCCAGCAGCGCCGCCACCGTGAAGCGCTGTTCGGATGGAAACGCCGTGGCGGGCACGGGCAGGGTCGCCATCTGGATGCGGCGCGCGGCGGACAATTCACCGGCAGCCTTGGCGGCCGATTCGCGCGCCAGTTGCAGCGCGCGGTCGCTGCGGCGCCGCTCGCTGGCTTCATGCACGAACAGGCTGGCCAGCAGCGACAGGCTGCTGGCCGTCATGCCCAGCCAGACCGTGGCCGCGTCGAACAGCATGCCGCCCTTGGAAAATGCCGCCGCACCGCCGCCGAACAGCAGCGCCGACAACGTCAGCCATGCGATCACGCCGGTCCGCAAGCTCACCCGTGGCAACAGCCAGATCAGGAACAGGCCGCACGCGGCCAGCGCGCCTGCTTCGAACCGGCGCATCGACGGCGGACGTTGCAGCCACCGTTCGTCGAACAGGCTTTCCGTCAGTTGCGCATGCACGTCGGCGCCCGGCAACAAATCGCCGCGGGCATTGGTTTGCATGTCCACCAGCCCCAGGCCCGTCAGCGCCACGATGGCGATACGGTTGGTCAGCAAGTCATCCGGCGCCTTGCCATCCATGATGTCCAGCGCCGACGCATAACGGTCGTTCGCATGGCGGCCGAAATGCACCAGCACCTCGCCGCCCGGCTGGGTCGGCACTTGCAAGTCGCCCAGCGCCACGCTGCTGACGCCCTGCGGCGACACGTTGACAGTCAAGGCGGGCAAGCCGACCGCAACCCGGATCAGTTCGATCGACAGCGACGGCAGCACGGTGCCGCCGATGGCCGCCACCAGCGGCACGCGCCGCAGCACGCCGTGTTCGGGTTCTGCCGCCAGCAAGCCCTGGCCACTGGCGGCGCCCTGCAACAGCGGCAGGCTGGCCAGCGCTTCCGGATACGTGCGCAGGAACGGCAATGGATCGCCGCCCACGGTCTCCACCGGCCACGCCCGCAAGACAGGCGTGGAACCGGGAATCGGCGTGCGCAGGCCGGCGGCGCCCAGCACCACGGGGATGCGGCGCATGGCTTGCGCCAGTTGCACATCGTGGCGCGGCATGGCCTTCAATTCGGATTTGACCGCGGCGGCGCTGTCCGGCAGCCGCTCGGCCAGTGCTTCCGGGGACGTCATGTCGGTTTCCGGCATGAAGATGTCCAGGCCGATGGCCAGCGGCTGCTGCGCCGCCATCTTGTCGAGCAGTTCGGCCAGGCGGTCGCGCGGCCACGGCCACTGGCCGTAGCGTTTCAGCGACGCTTCGTCGATGGCGACGATTTGCACCGCCGCATTCTTGCGTTCACGCGGCATGGCCTTCTGGTAGCCGTCGAACAGCGCCAGCTGCATGCCCGGCAAGGGCGCTTCCGGCAGCCACAGCAGCAGCACCATAAAGCCCAGCGCCAGCGCAATGGCGGTGGGACGGCCGCGCCGGCGCAGCCCGGCAATGAAGCGGGTCAGCAGGCGCGGCATACGGTCCTCATGGCGGGGTCAGGTCGACTTCCATGCCGTCATAGGCGGCCACCACTTCAAGCGGCGCTTCGCCCGTGATTTCCGCATAGCGGCGGGTTTCCGCCAGCACGCGGGCAATTTGCGCGTCATCGTAAATCGGTTCGTGATGGAACAGGCACAGGCGGCGCGCGCGGGCCAGTTGGCACAGTTCGACCCCCACCACGTTGCTGGAGTGGCCCCAGTCCGCCTTGACGGAAATCGCGTCCGCCAGCGAATACATGGCGTCGAAAATCACCAGGTCGGCGTCGCGGAAAAATTCCACGAACGCTTCGCGCTCCGCTTCGTTATCGAGCTTGTGCTCGGAATCGGTGCTGTAGATCAGCGTCTGGCCGCCATGTTCCAGCCGGTAGCCATAGGAATCGCCCGCATGCAGCTGCAACTTGGCCGTCACCTTCAGGCCATTGATTTCAATGGGCTCACCGGGTGTCATGTGGCGGAATTCAATGGTCGCGCCCAGCTGGTCGAACGACACGGGGAAGCTGATCGGTTCCTGCTGGCGGCGGAACGCGGTTTCCAGCTGTTCATGGCAGCCGTAAATGATGATGCGGTTGCCGGGGATGTACGCGGGCGTAAAGAACGGGAACCCCATGATGTGGTCCCAGTGCAGGTGCGACATGAAGATATGGTAGGTCTGCGGTTTCGCGGCGCCGTAGCGCGCCATTTTCGAGCCGCCCAGCGGGCGCAGGCCGCTGCCCATGTCGAGGATCACGTGTTCCGTGGTGGTGGCCTGGTCCCAGGCTTGCACTTCCACGCAGCTGGAATGGCCGCCGAACGTGCCCCGCACATCGAAGCCAAGGTCGTTGTCGACATACGACGCGATCTTGTCGCTGGTGTCGAGGTTGCGGCCGATGGCCCCTTCCAGCGCCGCCACCAGCTTGGCGCGGATCTGCTTGTGGGTCAGCGCCACCGGCAGCGACCCGCGCGCGCCCCAGATGATGGCTTTCATGCCGCCGCCAGCGCAGCCAGGGCTGCTTCACGGTCGGCAAAAATCTCGAACAGCATGTCGAAGCGGCTGATCTTGAACACTTCCAGCACCAGCGGCGACAGGCCCGCCAGCACCATGCGTCCGCCCTGCGCCTTGACTTGCTTAATCGCCAGCATCAGCGCCCGCAGGCCGATGCTGGAAATGTAGCTGACCCGCGCAAAATCGAGCACCAGCATGCCGCTGCCGGCCTTGCAGGCGCCCAGGTGCGACTCGAGGGCAGTCTTGAACGCATCCGCATGCGTGTGGTCGATGCGCCCGTCGGGTTGCAGTACGGTAGCGCCGGGAACGGCGAGTGGCTGTAGATCCATGATGACACCTGAAACGTTGGTCGAATGCAGTCATTGAATTCTAAATACGAATATTGACTGTGATCATGACAGTGTACCACCGCCGCATCATTGAATAACTTTTACACATGATTTTTAATCATTGTCAGCGTAGTCTTACAGTATCGCGCGCCACACTCTGCTACGCAGTTTATTGTAGAAATTGCATACTGGAAAAAATTATAGGGAGAGGAGACCATGTTGACTTCCGCCGCGCCTTCGCACACCGCCACTTGCCGCATTTTCGCCACATTGTCCGAGCACCTCGCGTGGCCCGACGACGCGGAACAATACCTGCGCCTGCAACTGGACCTCGCGGCGGCCCAGCCGGACGGCTTGCCGCCGCACTATGACTTGCTGGGCGGCTGGCTGAACCGCGAAGCGGAAGAAGCGCTGGCCGCCTACCGCCGCTACCAGGACGAGCGGGCCGACGGCGCGCCGCGCCGCCACTTTGCCAATGTGGCGCAAATGCGCCAGTTCCTGGTCAGCGCCGCCCCGTCCCGGCTGGCTGCCGGCGCCTCGTTGTACGGCGTGATCGGGCGCTGGGAAGACGAGGATTTCCAGCCCATGGTGGCCAGTTACCTCGATTATGCGGGCCATGGCATTCCCGCCCACAACCAGTACATCCAATATGCGGCGCTGCTGGAAGCCAATGGCGCCGTACCCGCCGATACACAGGCTGGCGCGCCATCGCACAGCGTGGAATCTGCAGCTTCGCGGCGCAGCGCCGCCGTTGAGCTGGCGCTGGCACGCCACGCCGACGTGCATCTTGCGGAACTGATCGGCTATAACCTGGCCCGCCAGCAACCGTCCGCCGCCCTGCTGGCGGCGCGCCATGAATTGAATGAACTGGGCGCCGATGCCGACGCCTTTGCGCAGCCCGGCGACGCGGCCGGCAGCGCGCCGTCCGCCCTGTTCACCTTGCGCGGCGTGATGGCGCGGGTGACCGACCCGGCCGCGTTTTACCGCCGCGTCGACAACGGCTACCGCCTGCACGCGATGGCCGGCCGCCTGGCGCTGCCGACCGCCACACCCGGCCCGCAAGCGGTGATGCCGCCGCGCGACCCGCTGGACGCACCGCCCCCGCGCACCGCCAACTACACGCCCGCGCCTTTGCGCCAGCCGGAGCGCCCGCTGATCCGGCACCAGTTCCCGGAAGACGAACACGCATGGGAAGCCATCGGCAGCGAACTGCACTTGCTGGAAGCGCGCCTGGCCAGTTCCGAAAGCAAGGAGGAAGCCATGCAAATCCTCGCGCGGCTGATGTCGCCGGGCGAACAGCATACGCCGGTGGGCTTGATGGCGGCGCGGATATTCAGTCAGTTGTTCAGGTTGTGATTACGCGAGGGCTTGCCGCTAGCGCCACCACGCCCCCGCATCCTCCCCCGCCATCACCGGCAACGCCTTTTGCGGCGCATCCGCCGACGGCAGCCGCACGGTCACGGTGGCGCCCTGGTTGGCGCCCGCGCTCATGACGGCAATCACGCCGCCGTGCATTTCAACGAGGCGCCGCACCAGGGTCAGGCCGATCCCCAGGCCGCCCTGCA
This sequence comes from Pseudoduganella rivuli, assembly GCF_009674485.1. Classification (GTDB taxonomy): domain Bacteria; phylum Pseudomonadota; class Gammaproteobacteria; order Burkholderiales; family Burkholderiaceae_D; genus Rugamonas; species Rugamonas rivuli_B. The sequence goes on from NZ_WKJJ01000011.1 coordinate 46,095, forward strand.
CCCGCTGCAAGGTCTGCTTGCCCTGCACGAAGACCTTGAATACGTGCGGCAGCAAGTCCGGCGTAATGCCGACGCCTTCGTCGCGCACTGACATGACGGCTTCGTCGCCCTCCTGACGCACCGTGATGGCAATGCGGGTGCCGGGCGGGCTGTATTTGACGGCGTTGTCGAGGATGTTGTCGATCACCTGCGCCAGCCGCGTGCCGTCGCCCAGTACCACGGAAGGGGCCAGCGTGCATTCCACGTGGTGGGTTTTCAGCTTGCCGCTCGATTGCGCCATGTCCACGCAACTGCGCACCGCTTCGCCCAGGTCCATGCGCTGGCGGTTCAGCGCCAGCTTGCCCATCAGTGCACGGTTCACTTCCAGCAGGTCGTCGACCAGCGACCGCAAATGCGCGGACTGGCGGCGCAGCACGTCGCGCGCACGGGCCGACGCTTCGGCCGGCATGCCGGGCAGGCACGCGTGGTCCAGCACCGCCACCGCGCTGGTAATGGCGCCCAGCGGGTTGCGCAGCTCGTGGCCCAGCATGGCGAGGAATTCATCCTTGGCCGCGTTTTGTTCTTCGGCATGGGTACGGGCTGCGCGTTCCCGCTCCAGCAATTCATTGCGCTCCCGTTCCGCCTGCGCGCGCGATTCCATTTCCTGCCGCAGGCGCGCGTCCGCTTCGCGGATCGCTTCATTCAGCGCTTCCATTTCCCCGATATTCGACTTGCGCAACACGGCCACGGCCGATTCGCGGCCCAGGGCGCGCGCCGCCCGCGACGCGTTCGAGACAAACCGCACCAGCCGCTTGCCGGTATGGACACCCAGCCCGACGGCGGCGGCAATCGCCAGCAGGAAGCCCGCCACGGCAACCGACATGCCCCGCAGCACGGCGGCGTTAATTTCCGCCACCGGCGCGCCTACGATCACGGCCCAATCCGACAAGGCCGAATGCACGAAGTAGCCATGAATGTCGGTGCCGTCCACCGACTTGTGGCGCAGGCTGCCGGACGGCGCCGCGCGGATCGCCATCATCACGTCGGCCGGCACGGGATTACCGGTTTTCGCCTCGCCGGAATCGCGCCGTGAAATCATCGTCCCTTTGCCATCGATGACCCAGACCGGCCAGGAATCGGGAATCACCCGGCCGGCATAGGTGCGGGTGAAGTACGACGGCGTGAACGCCTGCGACAACACGTAGCGCCGGCCCGACGGGGTCGTCACCGGCTGCTCCACGGTCACGAAATGCTGTTGCAGCGCGGGGCCCCACTTGACGCTGGAAACCAGCCCCTTGTCCGACGCGATCATGCTTTTGAGGACGCCCACGTCCGGCCTGCGGGGCAATCGGTCGCCATAGGCCAGCCGGGTGTTGGCCAGTTGCTGGCCCTCCTCGTCGTACAGGATCATCCATGCGCCCTGGCCGGCGTTGGCGGCCAGCGCTTCGCGGTAGAAACGGGCATAGTCGCCGCTGTCGAGGGACTGCGAATACGCCAGCGCGCGCAGCACGGACTGGGCTCGGCGGATTTCCGCGTCGAGTTCCTGGCGCGCCGAACGGGCGCTTTCCTCGATATGGCGCATCGCCACGGCGCGTTGCGACGTCAGCAGCATATCCAGCGCAATGCTGAAAAACACGGCGACCGGACACACGATGCAGAACGCCAGCAGCCAGTAATGTGTTCGTAGTTTCATCGCCGCGGGATGGATGCAGAAGGCTCATTTTACCGCTTGTTGCTGGTAAAGCAAGATCGCTGTGGCGCGAATTCCCACATTATGCAGTCGCCGGGCCGGCAGGCAGTCGCGCGGCAAGCCGGGACGTTGCCGTCGGGACTAGCCGCATGGCCTTCACCAACGTGCATGCGCAGGGCTACGCCCCCCGCGGTTCCGCAGGCAAAGTGCTATGCTGGCGTGAACAACCTCGGGGGAAAACCATGTCCATCACTGAGAACCTGTTCAAACTGAAGGAAAACGGCACCGACGTCCGGACGGAAATCGTGGCCGGCATCACGACCTTCCTCACCATGGCATACATTATCTTCGTCAACCCCGCCATCCTGGGCGATGCGGGGATGCCGAAGGAAGCGGTATTCGTCGCCACCTGCCTGGCCGCCGCGATGGGCACCACCATCATGGCGCTGTACGCGAACTACCCGATCGGCATGGCGCCCGGCATGGGCCTGAACGCATATTTCGCCTATGCGGTGGTGCTGGGCATGCACGTACCGTGGCAATCGGCGCTGGGAGCCGTGTTCATTTCCGGCTGCCTGTTCATCATTGTCAGCCTGCTGGGCTTGCGGGGCATGATCGTCAATGGCATTCCCCATTCGCTGCGCACCGCCATCACCGTCGGGCTGGGGCTGTTCCTGGGGCTGATCGCGCTGAAAAGCGCGGGCATCGTGACGGCCAATCCCGCCACCATGGTATCGGCCGGCGACTTGCACAAGCCGCCCGCGCTGATGGCGATCTTTGGCTTCATGCTGATCGTGGCGCTGGACCGGCTCAAGGTCAAGGGCGCGATCCTGATCGGCATCGTCGTGGTGACCTTGCTGAGCTTTATCTTTGGCGGCAACAAGTTCAACGGGCTGGTGTCGGCGCCGCCGTCGCTCGACCCCACGTTCCTGAAACTCGATATCGGCGGCGCGCTGTCGGTCGGCATCGTCAACGTGGTGCTGGTGTTCTTCCTGGTCGAACTGTTCGATGCGACCGGCACATTGATGGGCGTGGCCAACCGCGCCGGCTTGCTGGTCCCCGGCAAAATGGAACGCCTGAACAAGGCGCTGCTGGCCGACAGCGGCGCGATCGTTGCCGGTTCGCTGCTGGGCACGTCCAGCACCACGGCCTACGTGGAAAGCGCGGCGGGCGTGCAGGCGGGCGGGCGCACCGGGCTGACGGCGCTGACGGTGGCGATCCTGTTCCTCGCGTGCCTGTTCATTTCCCCGCTGGCCGGCGTGGTGCCCGCCTATGCGACGGCGCCCGCACTGCTGTTCGTGTCGTGCCTGATGCTGCGCGACCTGGCCGACCTGGAATGGGGCGAAACCACGGAAAGCATTCCGGCAGCGATTACCGCCATGCTGATCCCGTTCACGTACTCGATCGCGCACGGCATCGCGTTCGGCTTCATCACCTATGCGATATTGAAACTGGCGACGGGCCGCGCGCGGGAAGTCAAACCCGTGGTGTGGGTGATCGCCGTCGTGTTCGCGTTCAAGTACGCGTACCTGCCGGGGTGATTCAGGCGGCGGCCGGCATCGCCATCGCCGCCGGCCGCGCGAATTCGCGGATCGCCAATATCCCCACCACGTTATGCAGCCGCATGCGGCACAAGGTCAGCGCGTCGTCCTCCTGCGCCGCCAGCCGCATCCACACATCCATCCCCTGCTCCGCCGGCGCAATGCGCATGCCGTCGAGGGTAATGCCGGTGCGGCGAATGATCGCCAGTGCATTTTCCAGCGTGGACAGGGCCGCCTCCGTCTCGATGGCGAAGCGCAGCGTTTTCTGGTGGGGTAAGGTCGGTGTGTTCATGCAGACAGTATGCGCGTCCCGCTTGGGAATAGGCATCCAAAGATTACCTCAATTCTATTAGAATGAAGAATAATCACCTTCATTTTTAATATTTCATGGATGATCATTCTTATCCCAGCCATCTCGACGAAACCGACCGCCGCATCCTGCGCGCGCTGCGGCGCGACGGGCGGCTGTCCAATACCAAACTGGCCGAACAGGTCGGCCTGTCCACCACGCCGTGCTGGAACCGCGTGCGGGCGCTGGAGGAATCCGGCGTCATCGAAGGCTATGCGGCGCTGCTGAACCAGAAGGCGCTGGGCTTGCCGGACACCGTGATCATCGAAGTCACGCTGGAGCGGCACGACGACGACATGCTGGAGAAATTCGGCAAGGCGCTGGCGGAATTGCCGGAAGTGATGGAAGCGTACCTGCTGACGGGCGAATACGATTACCTGATCAAGGTGGCCGTGGCCGGAACGGCCGGCTATGAGGAATTCCTGCGCCGCAAACTGTATAAATTGCCGGGCTTGCGCCACAGCCGGTCGACCTTTGTGCTGCGCTGCATGAAGCGGGCGCACTCCGTCGAACCGTGATTCAGGGGTAGCGGGAACTGTCGAACCATGCCGCCACCTCGGGGCGGCGGAAGTGCGCCGTCACGTGCTCGACAAAGGCGCGGGTCTTCGCCGGCAGCAGTTTCTTGCTGGGGTAATAGATCGACACCGGTCCGGCATCGGCCCGCCAGCCCGGCAACACGCGCACCAGCGCGCCACTGTGCAAATGCGGCGCCGCGTGCGGCATCGGCAGCAGCGCCACGCCCAGGTGCCGCATGGCCGCGTGGGCCATGGCTTCCGGATCGTCGAAGATCACGCGGGGACGCGGCGCCGCCTCGCCCTCGGCGCCGCTGTCGTGGCGCAGGGTCCACACCTTGGCCCGGCCTGTCGCCACGGAGCGCCGCACGATGCCGTCGAATGGCGCCAGGTCGGACGGGTGGCGCGGCATGGTTTTTCCTTCCAGGTATGTGGCCGACGCCACCGCCACCACGTCGGTACGCAGCAATTCGCGGGCAATCACGCCCTGCGACAACGGCATGCCGCCGCCGACGGCCGCATCGTAGCCGTCGCCGATCAGATCCACCGCACGGTTGTCGAAGTGCCAGTCGGGCAGCACGGCGGGATAGGTTTGCAGGAACGTATCGAGCAGCGGCAGCAGGTATTCGCGGCCAAACGCGGGCGCCACGCCGACTTTCAGCACGCCGGACGGCTGGCCGTCGTCCTGCGGTACGCCTTCGATGGCTTCCAGCACGCTGGAAAACGGGCCGCCGACGTGCTGTAAAAACCGCTCACCGCCGCTGGTCAGGGTCAGGCTGCGCGTGCTGCGCTGGAACAGGCGCACGCCCAGCGCGGTTTCCAGCCGGGCGACATTCTTGCTGACGGCGGCCGGCGTCAGCCCGAGCCGGCGCGCGGCGGCGGAAAAACTGCCGGTTTCCGCCGACTGGATGAAGGAGGCGAGGTAATTCAGCGGTTCCATGGTTTCCCGGGGGCGAGTGCAGACTCGCCAGGCAATGTGAAGATGCTTCATTTTATACCAACAGTTGAAACTACAACGACCAATTACCCGCTACCGCAACATGAATCGACCGCCCATACTGGACTCCATCAACCACCCGTACCACTCAAGGAGAACAGCATGTCCACCATCACCATCACCACCGCCACCAACACCGCCAACACCCCGTTCGCCGGCAAAATCGCTTTCGTCACCGGCGGCTCGCGCGGCATCGGCGCCGGCATCGTGCGCCGGCTGGCGCGCGACGGCGCCACGGTCGCCTTCACGTACCAGCAAGCCGAATCCACCGCCAATGCACTGGCGGCCGGGATCGAAGCGCAAGGCGGCCGCGCGCTGGCGATCCGCGCCGACGCCGCCGACGCGAATGCGCTGCGCGGCGCCATCGAACGCGTGGGCCGCGACTTCGGCAAGATCGATATCCTCGTCAACAATGCCGGCATCCTGCGCCTGGGCGACGTCGCCACGTTCGCGCTGGCCGACTTCGACCAGACCTGGGCCGTCAATGTGCGCGCCGTGTTTGTCGGCATCCAGGCGGCGCTGCCGCTCATGGCCGCCGGCGGACGCATCATCAATATCGGCAGCACCAATGCGCACCGCATGCCGTTCGCCGGTGGCGGCGCCTACGCGATGAGCAAGTCCGCGCTGCTGGGACTGGTGCAGGGCTTTGCGCGCGATCTCGGTCCGCGCGGCATCACCATCAACAATATCCAACCGGGCCCGGTGGACACCGACCTCAATCCCGGCGCCGGCGATTTCGCCACCCAGTTGCACGGCCTGATGGCCATCGGCCGCCACGGCACCGCGGCGGAGATCGCCGCCATGGTGGCGTACGTGGCCAGCCCGGAAGCGGCATTCGTGACCGGCGCCAGCCTGAATATCGATGGCGGGTTCGCTGCATGACGGGGTAAAGGGAGGCATTCGTGCCGCGCTCCGTCGCCTAGTGTCACATCCGGTTACAGGTTGTAACGCCGGCGGCGGAGCGCCAACCCTTCGGGTACAATGCCGGTTCCCTCGGTTACCAACTTCCCGCCGGACCTTTCCGCGCGGGCCCACCGCAGATGACATCCAAAATCCTGATCGCGCTGGCGCTGGCCGCCACGCAAGGCGCAGCGTGCGCCGACGACAACACCGAACGCACCTGGTTCACGGCGGCCGAACTGGGCGCCATCACCACCACCGGCAATACTTCCGGCACCTCCGTCACGGGCAAGATCGACGCCCGCCAGGAACTGGAAGACTGGAGCAACCAGTACATCTTTTCCGGCTTCTTCAAGGAAGACCGCACCGTCGATGCGCTGGGCGAAAAACACCGCACCCGCTCCGCCGAACGCTTTGAAACGTCGGCCAAGGCCGCGTACCACCTGGAAGACAACAACAAGAAACTGTTCGTGCTGGGCTCCCACGTGAAGGACCAGTTTGGCGCCTATACCCGTTACAGTTCGCTGTCCGTCGGCCACAGTGCGCGCTGGTTCCGCTCCCGCGACAAGACGCTGGACGTGGAACTGGGTCCGGGTTACTTCATCGGCCGGCGCGCCACCGGTGAAACGGAAAACGGCATGACCGTGCGCGGGGCGGCCGCCTATCGCTGGCAAGTCAGCCCGAACGCGCTGTTTACGCAAACGCTCAGCATGGAAAAAGGCACGTCGAACCTGCACTCGCAGGCGGAAACGGCCCTCAGCACGAAAATCAACGGCACCATGCAAATGAAAGCCGCGTTCAGCGCCCGCAACGACACCAATGCGCCGGAAGACAAGAAAAGCACGGATACGCAAACGTCGCTGACCCTGGTGTATTCGTTCTGACACGCACTCATAGCACCAGCATCAGGCAAATCCCCTGCGCGCCGGTGACATGCCAGGCCAGCGCGCAGCAGTCCAGCGAGGCGCGGCTTTCCGCCGTCAGCAAACCCGCTCCGGCGCGCGCCCACAGGTAGCACGCCAGCACGGCCAGCAGCAGTGCGTGCAGCCATGCATACGCGGCCAGCACGGCGGCGCCGGCGTGCCACGCGCTGCGCACCGGCGCCCAGTCCAACCCTCCCACACCCGCCGCAATACCGGCCACTGCGCACAGCAATGCCAGCGCGATCCACAGCGCCAGCGGCAAGCACGAGGCATGCGCGTCGGCCGGCGGCATGCCGCCGCGGCCCGAGACACCGCGGCTGCGCCCCGCCATGACCATTGCCGCCGATGCGGCGCCAAACAAACCGCACGCCAGCAGGCGCGCCGCCCTGTCCGGCAACCCGGCGCCTGGCGGCGGACAGACCGCCAGCAAGCCGCCGACGTGCAGATAAACATAGATAAACGACGCGAAGATCGCGCCATCGACCACCAGCAGGATCACCATGGCCCACCACGCGTGCCATGCACGCCGGCCATGCGCACCCAACGGCGCGCCGCCCACCGGCAAGGCCACACTGTCGGCCACCTGCGCCGCCGCCATCGCGGGCGGCCGGTCCAGTTGCCATAGCCACTTGAGCACGGCGCCGATCGCCGCAAAGCCGCACAGCCATGCGGCCACCGCCTGCTGCACCGTCAACAGCAGGAAAAACCCGGCCGTGCCCAGCGCCGCCAGCGGCGGCCACCAGCTGTCGCCCGGCAGCAGAAGCAGATACCACGGCCGCGCATCGCGCCACGTGGCAACCATGGTTTCGCGCCGCCCGGTGGCCGTGCCGGGCAGCCAGTGCCGCCCTTGCGCCACTTCCTGCGCCAGTGACGGCTGTTCCCACAGCGGTTCTTCGCCATACACTTGGGCAATGCTGCGGTTGCCATAGTCTTCCGCCGGCAGCCATTCCAGCGTGGACGCCCGCCATGGATTGCCTTTTTCCCGGCCCGGCCGGCGCAGGGTTCGCACCACGTCGATACAAAACCACAATACGCCGGCCGCGAAAACCAGGGCGCCGATGGTGGACGCCATGTTGTAGCCGCTCCATCCCAGGTCCCCGGCATACGTGTAAACGCGGCGCGGCATGCCCAGCAAGCCCACGATATGCATGGGGAAAAACGCCAGGTTAAAGCCGCCGAACATCAGCCCGAAGATCCAGCGCGCCGACTGTTCCGGCAAACAGTGCCCGTGCAGCAGCGGGAACCAGTAATACATGGCGGCGAACACGGGGAACAGCATGCCGCCGATCAGCACGTAGTGCAGGTGCGCGACGATGAAATACGTGTCGTGCGCCTGCCAGTCGAACGGCAGCGCCGCCACCATGACGCCCGTCAGCCCGCCCAGCGTGAACAGGACCAGGAAGCCGGCGATGAACAGCAGCGGCGCGTTCCAGCGCGGCGCGCCGCGCCACAGCGTGGCGATCCACGCGGCCACCTGCACCGACGCGGGCAGCGCCACCACCATGCTGGCGGCCGACACCAGCACCGCCATCGGCCGTCCCAGTCCCGCGGCAAACATGTGGTGCGCCCACAGCGCAAAACTGACGGTCCCCGTCACGGCCAGCGACGCGATGACGGCGCGCCGCCCGGCCAGCCGCGTTCCCGCCAGCGCCGGCAGCATGGTCGACACCATGCCCGCCGCGGGCAGGAAAATGATGTACACCTCGGGGTGCCCGAAAAACCAGAACAGGTGCTGCCACATGACGGGATCGCCGCCGCGCTCCGCGATAAAGAACGGCCAGTCCCATGCGCGCTCCAGTTCCAGCAGCGCCGTCCCCGCGATCACGGCGGGAAACGCCAGCACGATCATCACGCCCACCACCAGCATCGCCCATGCATACACGGGCATGCGCGACAACGTCATGCCGGGCGCGCGGGTGAACAGGATGCCGACAATCAATTCGATCGCCCCCGCAATCGCGGAAATTTCTATGAAGCCGATGCCCAGCAGCCAGAAATCCGCGCCCGCGCCCGGCGAATACGCCTTGCCCGTCAGCGGCGGATACATGAACCAGCCGCCGTCCGGCGCCACGCCCGCGAACAGCGTGCAAAAGAACGCAATCCCGCCCAGCGCGTAGGCCCAGTACGCATAGGCCGACAGCCTTGGGAACGGCAAATCGCGCGCGCCCAGCATGTTCGGCAACAGGTACACGGCAAACGCTTCCACCACGGGGATGGCAAACAGGAACATCATCACGGTGCCGTGCATCGTGAACACCTGATTGTAGGTGCCGGGCGCCAGCAGCGTATTGCCCGGTTGCGCCAGCTGCAGCCGCATCAGCAGCGCCAGCACGCCGGCCAGGACAAAGAACAGCAGCGCCGTCCCGATATACAGCCGGCCAATATTCGTATTGTTGACGGTGGTGAAAAAACGCCAGCCGCGCGGCGTGCGCCATGCGCGCTCCAGTTGCGCCAGTTCGTCGGGCGGGCGCTGCGCGCGGCTGGGCAAGCCGTCCGTCATTGCAGGGTCACCAGCCACGCTGCCAGCGCGGCCACGTCGGCGGCGGCCAGTTGGGGATCGGGCATGCGGATGCCCTGCTTGTAGCGGTGCGGCGCCGCCAGCCATGCCGCCATGGCACCCGGCCCGTTGGGCAGCGCGCCCGCGCCCAGCGCCAGGCGGCTGGCCACGTGCGTCAAGTCCGGCCCGGCCGGCCCTCCCTCGACCCGCGCCGCGTCCACGCCCCGCACCGTGTGGCACACGGCGCAGCGCCGGACGAACAATGCGCGCGCCGCCGCATGCCGCGCCTCCCCCGCCACCGGCATCGCCTGGCGCGCCAGCCAGTCGTCGAATTGCGCGGGTGGCTGCGCCACCACGTGCAGCGCCATCCGCGCGTGCTGCAAGCCGCAATATTCCGCGCACTGGCCGCGCCAGACGCCCGGACGCAACGCGGCCAGCGGCAGGTGGTGCACCTTGCCGGGCACCATATCGACCTTGCCGGCCAGCGCCGGCACCCAGAACGTGTGGATCACATCCGCGCTGTCCAGCGCCAGCCACACGGTGCGCCCGGCCGGCACGTGTAGTTCATTGGCCAGCGCGATGCCGCCACCCGGCCCCGGATAGCGCACTTCCCACCACCACATGCGCGCCGTGACACGGATCACCAGCGCATCGGCCTGCATGGCCGCCGACGGCGCGCCGCCGTCGGGCGAGCCGGACGGCGTGTCGCCCCAGGTGGCGTAGGCAAACAGCGCCGCCAGTGCGCCGCCGGGGACCAGCACGGCGAACGCCAGCGTGCGGCGCCAGCCAGGCGCCGGCCCGCCACGGCGCAGCGCCAAGGCCAGCAACACCATCACCGTGATGAACGCCAGCGCCGCGCCGCCGCACGCGATCCAGGCAAACCGCGCCAGCGCAACGGCATCCTGGCTGGCGGGGGCAAACATCGATTGCATGGTTCAGCGCAGCCGGCCCAGGTAGGCGGCCATGTCGCGCGCGTCGTCCGCGGTCACGCCCAGCGCCGGCATCGCCGTGCCGGGCTTGACCAGCGGCGGATCTTCGATGAAACGGGCCAGCATCGCCGGCGTGTTCGGCAAATGGCCCGCGATGTAGGCGGCGCGCCCCGTTGCCGCCAGCGCGGGGCCATCTCCGCCCTGGCGCCCCTCCACGCCGGGAATACGGTGGCAGGCGGCGCACTGGTATTGCGCCAGCAAGCGCTGGCCGCGCAAGAAGTTTCCATCTTGCAATAATTTATCGGCGGGGGAGCCATGGGCGGCCGTCGCGGCCGCCAGGGTCAGCATGGCAATTGCACTGCGGCATAGCATGGGCATCCCGGCGTGTCGTGATCTGGCGTCAGCATACAATGAATTCAAACTGGACAATTTTTCAATAGCGCGATGGCTGCATTCCCCCACCGGACTACCCTGCGCGGCGCCGCGATCGCCGCGGTGGCGCTGGGACTGGCCGCCGCCGCTGCCGGCGGCGCCATCGTCGGCTTCGGCCTGTATGACGTGGCGTCGACGGACCAGCACTTCCAGCCGACCCACAGCTTGCTGGAATACACGATGCGGGCATCCGTGCGCCGGCAGGCCGCAGGTATCCGGCCGCCCGCGCTGGACCACGTGCGCGCGCAACGGGGCGCCACCGTCTATGCCGCGCACTGTACCGCCTGCCACGGCGGCCCGGGCGTCGCCCCGCAACCATTTGCGCTGGGCATGCAACCGGTGCCCGGGGCGCTGATCGATGCCGCTCGGAACTGGCAATCGGCCGAGCTGTACTGGATAACCCGCCATGGCATCAAGATGAGCGGCATGCCCGCGTGGCAATACCGGCTCGACGAGTCCGCGTTATGGGACGTGGTGGCGTTCCTGCAGCGCCTGCCGCTGATGTCGCCTGCCGATTACGAGGAAGCATTGGCCGGGGCCGACGCGGCGCGCCGCGCCGCCAGCGACGCCGTCAATATGCCGGCGCCAACCGCCGATGCATCCCTGCCCGACGCGCACCGGGGCAAGCTGGCGCTGACCCAATACGGCTGTCACGCCTGCCACCTGATTCCCGGCATCACGGGCAGCCGCGTGCACATCGGCCCGCCGCTGGCGGGCCTTGCCAGCCGGACGCTCATCGCCGGCAAGTTGCGCAATACGCCGGACAACCTGGCGCGCTGGATCCGCACGCCGCAACTGTTCGATCCCCGCACCGCCATGCCCGCCATGGGCGTGACGGAGCGCGATGCGCGCGACATGGCCGCTTACCTGGGCCGCCTGGACTGAAGCAGAGGTCCCGGCTGAGCGTGCGTCGCGTCCGGCAAAATTGCGCAATCATGCGGGATGGACCAGCGAACCGACGATTCCAACGAAGGACAATCCGATGCGCCGCCGCGCAAGGATCGGGGCTTCCTGCACCGCGTGGTGCTGGTGGACGGTCTGGCCGCCCTGTTCCTGCTGACACTGGCGGGCCTGTGGTTCGCGTCGGACGCCCTGCTGCTGATCTTCGCCTGCATGCTGTTTGCCATCCTGCTGCACGCGTTGAGCAGTGCGCTGCAGCGCCGCCTGCATTTGCGCTCGCACATGGCGGCGCTGGTCATCGTGGTGACGCTGATGGCGGCGGTGCTGGGCGTCGGCGGCTGGCTGATGGCGCCGCAACTGTCCGAACAGGCCAGCCACCTGGCGCAGGTGGTGCCGACGTCGCTGGACCAGGTGCGCGCCGCGCTGGCGCGCTATCCCCGCCTGAAAACCCTGCTGGCGGAATTGCCTTCCAATGCGCAGATCAGCAAACAATTGGCGGCCATGGCGCCAAACGCGGGCCTGTTCTTTTCCGGGGTGCTGGGCGCGCTGGGCAACACACTGATCATCATGTTTGCCGGCGTCTACTTCGCCGCCCGTCCCCGCCTGTACATCAACGGCATCATCAGGCTGGTCCCGATCCGGCGCCGGCCCCGCGCACGCGCGGTGCTGGACGAACTGGGGACCACGCTGGCGAAATGGCTGATGGGGAAAGCGTGCTCGATGCTGGCGGCCGGCATCATGACGGCCGTCGGGCTGTCGCTGCTGGGGATTCCACTGGCGCTGATCCTCGGTATCATTGCCGGCCTGCTGGACTTTATCCCTTACCTCGGCCCGTTGATGGCGGGCGTGCCGGCGCTGCTGATCGCATTTTCCGCCAGTCCGGAACAGGCGCTGTACGTGGCGCTGCTGTTTGGCGGCATCCAGCTGGTGCAGGGCTACATGATGGAACCGATGATCGACCAGCACACGGTGTCGCTGCCGCCGGCGCTGACCATCGCCATGCAAGTGCTGTTCGGCGCGGTGTTCGGCATGGCGGGCGTGGCGCTGGCCACGCCGCTGACGGCGGTGCTGCTGGTGCTGGTGACGATGCTGTACGTGCAGGACATCCTGGGCGACGACGCCAGGCCGCCGGCGCAACAAAAATAGCTACGAAATAACTACGCCGTGACTTGCTTCTGCGTCTGGTACAGGCGCGCATAATGGCCGCCTTTGGCCAGCAGCGCGTCGTGCGAGCCCGATTCGGCAATGCGCCCCGACTCCATGACGACGATGCGGTCGGCCTTTTCAATGGTCGACAGGCGGTGCGCGATGACCACCGTGGTGCGGCCCCGCATCAGCACTTCCAGCGCGGCCTGCACCTGGCGCTCGGATTCCGTATCGAGCGCGCTGGTGGCTTCGTCGAAGATCAGGATCGGCGCGTCCTTGTACAGCGCGCGCGCAATGGCCAGGCGCTGGCGCTGGCCGCCCGACAGGCGCAGGCCGTTTTCCCCCACTTGCGTCGCGTAGCCTTGCGGCTGCTTCATGATGAAGTCGTGCGCATAGGCTGCGCGGGCCGCCGCCTCGATCCGCGCCGGATCCGGATTCGCATCGCCATAAGCGATGTTGGCCGACAGCGTATCGTTGAACAGCACCACGTCCTGGCTGACCAGCGCGATCTGCGCACGCAGGTCCGTCAATTTATAGTCGCGCAAATCGTGGCCGTCGAGCAGAATGCGGCCGTCACCCACGTCATAAAAGCGCGGCAGCAGGGCCGCCAAGGTGGTCTTGCCGCTGCCGGAGCCGCCCACCAGCGCCACGGTTTCACCGGCGGCGATATCGAGCGACACGTCGCGCAGCGCCGGCGCCGCGTCCGGGTCGTTGGCGTTATAGCGGAAACTGACCGCCTGCACGGCGATGCGGCCTTGTGCCCGTGGCAGCGGCAGTGTGCCTTCGTCGACTTCAGCCGGGGCATCGATCAGTCCATACACGGATTTCGCCGCGGCCAGGCCCCGTTGCAGCGGCTCGTTCAGCTTGGTCAGGTTTTTGATCGGCGACTGCATCGCCATCAGCGCCACCATGAACGCGACAAAGGCGCCCGGGCTCAGCGCGCCGGCCTGCGCCCGCAGCAGCGCAAAATAAATCACGGCCGACAGTGTGATCCCCACCAGCATCATGATGATGCCGGAGTTCAGCGCCGCCGTCGCCGAATGCTTCACGGCCAGCTGGCGGTTATGCTTGACGACCTGGTGGAAGCGCTGGTGTTCGAAGCGCTGGCCGCCAAAAACCTTGACGACGCGCTGGCCGCCGATGCTTTCATCGAGCACGCGCGTCAATTCGCCCATCGACGCCTGCGTGTCTTCGGCCAGCCGCCGCATGCGGCGGCCCGCCACCGTCACGACCGCCGCCACCAGCGGCAGTAAACCCATGCAAAAGCTCGCCAGTTGCCAGTCGGTGGTAAACAGCACGATCAGGTAGCCGATGGTCAGCACGGAATCGCGCACGAACACGTTGAACACCGACAGGCCGGCCTGCGCCACCTGGGTCGCATCGTACGCCACGCGCGACAGCGTGGTGCCGGTCGACGCCTGGTCGAAATACCGGTTCGGCAGGCGCAGGATGCGGGCAAACATGCTTTCGCGCAGGTTGGCCTGGACCCGGTTGCTGAGCCACGATGCGCCATAGTCGCCGGAAAAACTCGATACCATGCGCAGGCACGCCAGCGCCATGATCACCAGCGGAATGCTCCACAGCGCGGCCTGCGCCGGATCGCCCGGCAGCAAGCGGTCCATCCAGCCCTGCACGGTGGCCAGCAGCCCCGTTGCGGGACCGTCGGCGGCGCCGCCCAGCGCCGACGTCGTGCCGGGGCGCAGCGCATCGACCACGTTTTTCAACTGGCGGATCAGCATCACATCGGTGGCGGAGGCCACGCCGATCGCCGTCAGCGTGGCAATCATGGCGCCGAGGTAAGGACGGAATTCGCGCAGCAGGCGGAAATAGAGTTGGCGGGTTTGCACTGTGAATCTTGTTCAGAACGAAAGTGTGCATTGTACCCGCCTTCCCCGTGGCAGCACATGGGCAGGCGGGGATTGACCTTGCGCAAAAGGCATGTTTTACTTGGGCGAACCTTTCCTGGAGGCAGTTTGCGCCACCCGCTCCGCTTGTTCCGCCATTCCCACCCTCGCGCCCTGCTGGCCACCGCTGTGCTGGCGTTGGCATGCCAGTCCGCCATGGCGGCCGATACCCTGGTCTTCGCCTTTGAAGAATTGTTGCCATGGAAGACACGCACCCAGGGCGGTTATGGCGGCGCGTATACGGAAATCGTCCGTGAACTGGCGCGGCGCGCGGAGATGACGCTGGAATTCCGCAACTGCCCGCTGAAGCGCTGCCTGTACATGCTGGAACAGGGCCACGCCGACGTGGCCATCGGCTTGCGCGACACGCCGGAGCGGCGCCGCTACCTGAATTTCCTGAAAACGCCCTACCGCGAACACAGTTCCGACAAGGTGTTTTATATCCTGCGCGACCAGAGCCCGGACATCCGCAGCTATGAAGACCTGGCCAAATTGCGTATCGGCGTCACGTCCGGCGCCACGTATTTCGATCCGTTCGACCGCGACACGGCGCTGGCCAAGGAAGACGTCCCGCAGACGGAATCGAATTTCCGCAAGCTGGCGCTGGGGCGGCTCGACGCCGTGGTGGTGCCGGAAGACCAGGGCGAGGCCCACGTGGCCCGCCTGGCCTTGCGCAACAAGGTGACCAAGGCGGCCTATCGCGTGCCGGATCCCAGCCCCCGCTCTGTCGCCGTGTCGAAAAAGTCCGTCGACGCCGCCACCCTGGACAAGCTCGAACGGGCCATGGAGGGCATGGTGCGCGACGGCACGCTGGCCGCCCTGATCAAGCGCCACTATTATGAGGCGCTGAACGTCCCGCTCGATTCCGTGCGTATCCGCTGAGCAGGCGGCCCCGCTGATGGATACCACGCTGTCGCGCGCCAGCGCCCTGTTCCGCCTGCACCTGGCCGCCATCCTGTTCGGCAGCACGGCGCTGTTTGGCGAAGCCGTGCAGACCGGGCCCGTCGCCATCGTCTTCGGCCGCACCGTATTTGCCGTGCTGGCGCTGTCGGCGGTGGCCGCATGGGGACGGCGCGCGCCGTGGCGGGGACTGGCGCCGCGCGGCATCGTGGCGCTGTGCGTGCCGGGCGTGATGCTGGCGCTGCACTGGTTCACCTTCTTCCAGGCCGTGCAAGATGGCGGCGTGGCGCTGGCCACGCTGGGTTTTGCATCCTTTCCCGTGTTTGTCGCGCTGCTGGAAGCGGTGATCCTGCGCGCCCGGCCGCCGGCGCGCGACATGCTGGTGCTGTTGCTGGTCACGGCCGGCATGGCGCTGATCACGCCGCGCTTTTCGCTGGCGGACGCGGGTACGGCGGGCCTGCTGTGGGGCATCCTGTCCGGCGCGATTTATGCGGGCATCGCCGTGTTCAACCGCTACCGCGCCCCCGCCGCCACCAGTGCGCAATCGTGCTGGTGGCAATGCCTGGCCGCGTGCGTGGCGATTTCTCCGTTCAGCACGGGCGCGATGGCGGGACTGGCGCTGCGCGACTGGCTGCTGCTGGCGCTGCTGGGCGCGGTGTGCACGGGCCTGGCGTACACGATATTCCTGCAAGCGCTGGACGCCGTGAAAGCGCAAACCGTGGCGGTCGTCATCAGCATGGAACCCGTGTATGCCATCGCGCTGGCGTGGGTTGCCTTCGGCGCCATCCCCGCTCCGTCCGTGGTGCTGGGGGGCGCGCTGATCATCGGCGCGGTCTTGCTGGCCAGCCTGCAACCGGCCCGGCAACATGGCGCTTAACCTGCATACCGGCGCGCCTGTCCACGCTTGTCAGCAAATGTAACAACTTTCCATGTTGACAATTGTCAGTGCTACACTGAATCTCGTGAAAACCGAACCGTACCGCAGCCGGTCGCTCGCACCCGGCCTCGTTATTTCGCTGCTGATCCATGCAGGATTGGTGGTGCTGCTGGTCAACCAGAAGGCCACGCCACCGCATGCCCAACCCGCGCGCTGGCTGACGGTCAGCCTGCTGCCCACGCCCGTCCCCAAGGTCGCACCTGAACCGGTCCCGCAGCCGGTCGCGTCCCGGGTGCGTCCGCCCGAACAGCCGGCGCGCAGCGCAGCGATCGCCAAAGCCGCGCCGACGCGGCGCCGGCCGCACAAGCCTGACGAGCAGCGCGAAAGCACGGCCATCACGATGATTCCCGCCGCGCCGCGTGCACCGGCCGATCCGCCCGATCCGTTTGCCGCGCCGGGCAAGCCGGAAGGGACGTTCGACACCACGGCCGCGCTGAAATCCGCCCGCAAGCTGGCCGTGGCCAAGGCCGGCAAGGATGATCCCGCCGTGGCGCAACTGCGCGACAAGCCCATCAACGAGCTGGCCAGTGAAAATGAACTGGGTAAAGACATCAAGCGGGGCGCCCGCCCCGGCTGTTTGATGTCCAATGCCGGCCTCGGCATCCTGGCGCCGCTGGCCATCGCGGCCCAGGTGCTGACCGATAAAAAAGACCACGGCTGCAAGTGGTGACCGGCCCGGGGCTGTCAGCGCTCCAGCACCAGCGCCCCGTCGTCATGGCGGTGCAGGCACAGCACGACGAATTCCCGTGGCTCCGCCGGCGCCACGCCGATTTCCATCCGCAGTTCACCGCGCTCAGGCCCTGCCGGTTCCCGCTTGACGCGGACAAAATACGATTCCGCCGGGGTCGCGCCGGCGCAGGCGCCGGCCCGGAACAACCGTAACAGCAGGTTGTCGACTGCCTGCTGCGCTCCCTGCCACAACGACGGCTCCCCGGATTCGGCCACGGCCCACCGGGTTTCGCGCTGCAGCGTCCGCTCCAGCATCAGCATCAGCCGGCGCGCCGACAACTGCCGCCACGCGCGGTCCCGCGACAACGTGCGGGCCGACACCAGTTCGACGCCGTCCGGTCCCCGCACGAAACAGTTCAGCCCCAGCGGCTGGAAGGCGTCGGCGCGGCCGGCCGGCTGCGGCTCCGCCAGCCGGACAACGGCGCGCGCCACGGCCGGGCCTGCCCGGACACCTTCGGCGATGTCGTCGCGGGCGATGATGCCGGCCGCCACCGCCGATGGCGGCAGCGGCCGCACTTGCCCGGTCGGTTGGGCGCCCTGCAACTGGCGCGACGGCACCAGCCACGGGTGGTAAGCGGCGCCCCAGCTGCTGCAAAACTGCGCACGCCAGCGCGAGGCTTGCGCCTGCGACAGGCCGGGCGGCACATCGAGCAAGGCGATCATGGCGCGGCCCGATTCGCAGGCATCGAGCACTTTCTGCTGCAACGCCGCGATCGCGGTCAGGTCGGCGAAATCGCGCGGATCGAGGATCAGCTTGCGCAGCGCGGAAGGGGCGGCGCCGGCGCCACCTTCGATACCGGCATCGTCGCCGGCCCACTGGGCCGGCACATACAGGTCCGGCACCACCACGTGTGTCACTTCCGGGCAAGCCCCCAGCGCGGCCAGACCGGACCAGGGCGCGCCCGCATCAAAGAAATCTTCATGCTGCACATCGGCATAGCGGTCGCGCCCGCCGCTGAATGGCGCCGAGACGCCATGCACCGTTTCCACTGCGGCGCGGGCCGGCCACAATTCCTGCCCGGCCCACGACGGGTCGGGCCACAGCAGCCGTGATTCGTCGCACAGCACGCTGCCGATCCAGCGCGGATGGCGCGGCGTCAGCCCCAGCATTTCGTGCCGCTCCTGGCCGGCATGTCCGCCCTCCCCTTCTTCACGGATTGCCAGCCACGCTTGCACAACGTCGATGCGCACGGGAGCGAACTGCGGGGGCAGTGGCGGGTCCAGCGCCAGCGCCCAGGCCGGCAAAGCAAAGCCGGCCGCACGCAGCTCGCTGACGCCCCGGCAATACGCAAGCACTTGCGCGCCATCCGCCGCCTCCAGGCGCAGCAGCGTGCCGGCCGGCGATGCGCCGGCACGGTCCACGCAGACGGCGCCATCACGCCACGCAAAAGCCAGGGGCGCCGCCGTCAAGCCCCCTTCCACCTGCAAGCCATTGCCCCAGCTGCCTTCGTTACGGGCCAGGAACGTGAGCGGTCGTGACGCCAGCGAAGCCAGGCCGCCGCGCGCCCATGCCTCGTGCCACGGCGCCGGGGGGTCATATTCATGCACGATGCGCACGATATAGGCGCTGCGTCCGCCCTGTTCAAAAAACATTGCCACCGCATGCGGCAGGTAGCCCGGCCCCTCAAACCCACCGAACAGTGCACGGTACTCGTCGAAACTGTGCACCAGCACGGGGACGCTGCGGCGGCAGGGGCGCGCCGGATCGCTCATCAGCACGCTGCCGCGCTCACCGGGCCGCGCCGGTTCGGGCTGATATGCGGGCCCGCGCGGCGCCACGCCGATAAACGCGCACACATCCATCGGTTGCGGATGCAAGCGCGGCTGCGCCTGCGCATAGATGCCTGGCATGCCGTGTGGCGGATGGGCTGAGGTGAAAGACGGACGCATGGCTTGTGGCTACCACATGGCGTGAAGGGCAAGTTTGATGTCAGATTATAATTGTCAAAAAAACCCTAATTCTCTCGGATTGTCACCGTGGGCCCGCCAAGCCACAATTCCTGCGCGTCGGCGACACATTTGTCTGCAGCCTTCTGGCTAAAAAAGCAACAACACCAAGCCGGTTGCAGATATAGTTGGCACTTTTTTGTGTAAAACCAGCGCGGGCCGGATAAACTCTTTCCTGCAATTAATTAATATTTACCCCACCTCCCCGACTTGTGTAACCACCGTAGAAAGTTGCTGATCTCGCTGCCGGCCCTGTATGCCGTGACGGCGTACGGGTACGTGGCGGCGGCCGGGCCGGAAGCGCTGGCTGTCGTGTACCCGGACATCGGCCAGCCATACCGCAAGGTATTCACTGAAATCATCGAGGGTATCGAGGAGCAGGCGCGCGCGCGCGTCAAAGGCTATCCCGTGGCGTCCAGTGCGGATTTCAGCGAATTGCAGGCCACGTTGAAGAAAAACGGCGGCAAAGTGGTGATTGCCCTCGGGCGCCAGGGCTTGCAGGCGGCCGCCGCGTTCGATCCCTCGGTGAGCGTGGTGGTGGGCGGGGTCAGTTCCGTGCCCGATGCGGACAGGATGCGGGGCATCAGCCTGACGCCGGACCCCGCGCTGCTGTTTGCCCTGTTAAAAGGCCTGGTGCCGACGGTCAGGCGGGTGATCGTCGTCTACAGCCCCCAATACAGCCAAGCCATGCTGAAATCCGCCCGCGACGCGGCGCGCGGCCAGGGTCTGGAACTGGTGGCGCTGGAAGCAGCCGACCTGGCCGCCGCAGTACGCCGTTACGAAAGCGCGTTTGCCAGCGCTGACGGGCGCACCGATGCCCTGTGGCTGCCGCAAGATCCGGTGACGGTGGAAGACACCACGGTCATCCCGCTGGTCTTGAAGGAATCGTGGAACAAAAACGTTGCGATTTTTTCCAGCAGTGTGCTGCACGTGAAAAAAGGCGCGCTGTTTGCACTGATCCCCAATAATTTCGAGTTGGGCAAGGAACTGGCCAGCATGGCGCTGGGCATGCTCAACGGCGACGGCGGGCGCACCGGGGTTGCGCCACTACGCGCCGTGCGCACGGCGTTCAATACCCGTACCGCCGGTCACATTGGCATTAACGTTGCCAGCGGACAACAACGCACCTTCGACCTTGTCTTCCCGGAACCATAATGACGCGGTGGATACACAGATTGGGTTGCCCTGTGTAAATTAATGCCGTGTGGAAGTAAATTTCTTTCTAATAAGCCAAGTAACTAGCATATACTACTGGGTATGCTGGCCCATCGTTATTGTATGCAGGATATATGTCCGCTACCTGGGCCCCATCGGACAGTATAATGATTAATATGATAACGGATGTGGGCCGCCGGTTGCGTGCCTGCATCGCCTGTGTCCTGTCGCTGTCGCTGGCTGTGTCCCCCGCCGCGTCCGCACAAGGATTAAAACCCGCGATCGACTTGCCTGGCGCCGGCGCCGCAGCACGCAACAGCGTGGGCGCCATCATGGAGCGCATCGAGTCGGGCAATGCTTCGTCCGCCCCGCCTCCGATGCGGAGCGACTTCGTTCGTCCGGATTATGTCCGCCCCATCACGCTGGCGCAACTGGAAGACCAGTTGCGCCGGCCGGACGTCCAGGCATCGATCGGCAAGGGATCGATCGCCGTACTGTATCCAAACGTCGAAGCGCCATTCCGGGCCGCCTTCACCAGCATCATCCAGGGCATCGAAGAACGCACACGGCTGCGCGTGCGCAGCTATCCCGTTGACCCGAAAGTCGATACCGCGGAATTGAACGCCACCCTCAGGCACAACAATACCCGCGTGGTGATCGCGCTGGGCCGCCAGGGCCTGAATGCCACCAACGGGCTGGACCGTGAAATCACCGTACTGGCCGGCGGCGTGCTGTTGCTGTCGGATGCGGAAAACGTATCCGGGATCAGCCTGACGCCCGATCCCGCCCTGCTGTTTTCCCGCCTGCGCACCTTGCTGCCGGAATTGCGGCGTGTCATCGTCGTCTACGACCCGCAAAAAAGCGACTGGCTGATCCGCCTGGCGCGCGACGCGGCGCGCTCCCAGGGCCTGGAATTGCAAGCCCACGTGGCCACGGAGCTGGGCAAGGCCGCCCAGCTGTATCCGCAATTGTTTGCCAATGCCGACAGCCGGCGCGATGCGGTCTGGCTGCCGCACGACAGCACCACGGTGGAAGAAAGCATCATCCTGCCAATGGTGCTGCGCGAGTCGTGGAACAGCGGCGTACCGCTGTTTTCCAGCAACGTGCTGCACGTGAAAAAAGGCGCGCTGTTCGGCATGGGACCGAATAACCTGGAACTGGGACGGGCCCTGGCCAATTCCGCCATGGGCGTGATCAATGGCGACGGCAAGCGCCGTGGCCTGGTCCCGTTGCGGGATTTGCAGACCGCCATCAATTTGCGTACCGCTAACCACATGGGATTGAACTTGTCCCAGCAACATCGCTTCGATTATGTTTATCCGCAGCCCTGAATACGGTGATTATGTTTCGTAACTACTTGCGCCGCACCGGTTTCCGCCGCCAGCTGACTGTCATTGTCTCGACATCGATTCTCGGCCTGGCCCTGTTTTCCTCCCTGATGAACTCGTGGGAGGCGCGCGGCCGCATGCGCGACCACTTCACGGAACAGGGCCAGCGCATTGCCGACAACCTGGCGCGGCAGTCGACGCTCGCGCTGCTGTTCCATTCGGCGGAAAATGCGCGCGACGTGGTCAGCACCACGCTGGCCTTCCCGGACGTGACGGGCTTGCAGATCAGCGACGCCAAGCACCGCGTCCTGCTGTTGCAGGAACAGCACCGCGGCAGCAAGCTGGGCGAGATGCCCGGCGCGCAGGCCAGTCCGCAGCACGCCAGCCTGGTGGGCGAATCCAAGGATGCCTGGCTGTTTGCCGCGCCCGTGTTCGGCGGCCAGACCGAAGCTTCCCCGTTCGACATGCAGGAACAGCAGCCGCAATTGCTGGGCTACGTGCACGTGCAGGTCGGCAAGGATACGCTGGACCGACTGACCTGGTCGCTGTTGCTGGGCAACCTGGCGCTGACGCTGTCGTTTGCCGCAATCCTGCTGGGGCTGGTGCGGCTGGCGACACGCCACATGATCAATCCCCTCAACGCGCTGTCCGACCTGATGCGCCGCGCCGAAGCGGGCGAGTCCGGCATGCGCGCCGCGCCGGCCGGCCCGCGCGACCTGATCGACATGGCGCAAGCGTTCAACAAGATGATGAACGTGCTGGAGCAGCGCGAAGCGGAATTGAAGGAATCGCGCGACGCCGCCGTCAACATGGCGGAAATGAAGGCGCAATTCGCCGCCACCGTCAGCCACGAAGTACGCACGCCGCTGAACGGCGTGGTCGGCATGCTGGACATGCTGAAGGAAATGCGGCTGACCCAGCGCCAGCAGGAATGCGTCGACGTGGCGTGGAATTCGTCGCGCACGCTGATCGACCTGATCAACAACGTGCTGGACTTTTCCAAGATGGAAGCGGGCAAGCTGACCCTGGAAGAGACCGACTTCGACTTGCGCAAGCTGGTGGAAGAAGTGCTGGAACTGGTGGCCCGCCCGGCCCAGCAAAAGAGCCTGGAATTGTCGTACCACCTGGCCGAGGGCGTGCCGGAGCGCGTGACGGGCGATGCGCTGCGGCTGCGCCAGATTCTCATCAACCTGCTTGGCAACGCCGTGAAATTCACGGACAAGGGCGAAGTGTCGCTGCGCGTGGAATTGCTGGACGGCCAGCAGTTCGGCCTGCGCTTCATCGTACGCGATACCGGCATCGGCATGACGGCCGACGTGCAAAGCCATTTGTTCGAATCGTACGTGCAACCGGATCCGTCGACCACGCGCCGCTATGGCGGCACCGGCCTGGGCCTGGCGATCTGCCGCCAGCTGGTCGGCCTGATGAGTGGCGAAATCAGCGTCTCCAGTACGCCCGGCGCGGGCACCACGTTTGAATTCACCGCCCTGTGCCGGCCGTCAGCGACCCAGCTGACGCTCGACGCCGACCCGCTGCTGGCGCAGGTGCGCATCCTGGCCATCGATGCCAGCGCCACCGTGCGCGCCCTGCTGGGCCAGGTATTTACCCAGCATGCGATGCCGCACTTCCTCGCCGATGGCGGCAACAAGGCCATGACCGAGCTGAAAGCCGCAGCCGACGCGGGCCAGCCGTACCGCATCGTGATGATGGATGTGAACCTGGTGGATGAACACGGCATCGACATCGCCAACCGCATATCCGCCGCCGGCCTGGCGCCGCAATTGCTGCTGATGGACCGCCATGGCGGCGGCAACATGGCCGGCGCAGCCACCCACGCCACCGTGCCCAAGCCGCTGCGCGTCAGCCGCCTGCTGAACGCGCTGCACGAAATGCTGGCTGGCCGCGCACAGGAGCCGGAACTCACGCTCAAGCCTGCCCTGCCGGGCCAGGTGCCGACCCTGCCGGCGCCGTCGTCGCGCCAATTCCGTGTACTGGTGGCGGAAGACAACCGCACCAACCAGATGGTGGCCGCTGGCATGCTGGCCATGAACAATTGCGTCTGCGAATTCGCGTCAAACGGCCTGGAAGCCGTGGAAGCGGCCAAGCGTTCCCGCTTCGACATGATCCTGATGGATTGCAGCATGCCGGAAATGGATGGCTATGAAGCCACCGCCCATATCCGCACCCACGAGGAATCGCTGGGCATCCGCACGCCGCTGGTGGCGATGACGGCCAATACCCAGCGTGGCGATGCGGAAAAATGCATGGCGGCCGGCATGGACGATTACCTGGCCAAGCCGATCACGTTGCTGGAACTGCGCCACAAGCTGCACCGCTGGCTGCCCGGCCAGGGAGGCGCGTTGCCGATCCCGACGGAAACCCCGCAGGAACGCCACGGCGACAGCCCGCAGGGCAGCCCGCTGGACCGCGCCGTGTTCGACAAATTGCGCGAAATCCTGGGTACCGCGCTGCCGCACGCGGTGTCGCCTTTCCTGGAGGATTCGCCGGTCTACCTCAACGAACTGGAACAGGCGGTCTACGCCAACGATGCGGAAACCGCACGTGCCCGTGCCCACGCGCTGAAAGGATCGTCCGGCAACCTGGGTGCGACCGACCTGTCGGCGCTGGCGCAAAAAATTGAAGAGCTGGCCATCGCGCGCCGCCTCGACCAGGTGCCGCCGCTGCTCCCCGCGCTGCGCGCCGAATACAACCAGGTCGCCACCTTCCTCGATGCGGAAGTCAATGCGGGCGGCAACGACAGCCACACGCCGCAGGAAGAACTGGCGCAGGTGCTGGTGGTCGACGACGACCGCAGCACGCGCAGCACGTTGCGCTACACGCTGCAGCGCGACGGCTTCCAGGTGGAAGAAGCGTCCGATGGCGAAGAAGCGCTGGCCATGCTGAAACGCTTCCAGCCGGACGTGATCCTGATGGACGCCGTGATGCCGCACATGGATGGCTTCACGGCCTGCGCCCGCCTGCAGGAAATGCCGGGCGGCAGTTCGATTCCCGTGTTGATGATCACGGCGCTGCAAGACAATTCGTCGGTGGAACGCGCCTTTGCGGCCGGCGCTTCGGACTATATTCCGAAGCCGATCCACTACGCGGTGCTGTCGCAGCGCGTGCGCCGCATCATCGAAGCGAACCGCGCGGAAAAACGCATCCGCCACCTGGCGTACAACGATATCCTGACCGGCCTGCCGAACCGCACGCTGTTCTTCGAATTGCTGGGCCAAGGCATCGAACAGGCCAAGAGCAACGCCAACCTGCTGGCCGTGCTGTTCATGGACCTGGACCGCTTCAAGTACGTCAACGACAACCTGGGCCACGACGTCGGCGACCGCCTGCTGGTGGCCGTGGCGCAGCGCGTGCGCCACAGCGTGCGCAATGTCGACACGGTGGCGCGCCTGGGCGGCGACGAATTCACCGTGGTGCTGGGCGAACTGGACAGCCCGGCCGCCGCGGCCAGCGCGGCCCACAATATCTGCCGTGTGCTGTCGGCGCCGTTCCAGATCGATGGCCACGACATCTTTGTCACCAGCAGTGTCGGTATCGCCATGTACCCGCACGATGGCGACGACGTCGCCACCCTGGTCAAGCATGCGGACAGCGCGATGTACCGCGCCAAGAAAACCAATACCGGCTTCCAGTTCTACGAAGCGTCGATGGAACATTCGATTTCCGAGCACGTGCGCCTGGAAAGCGATTTGCGCCGCGCGCTGGAACAACAGCAGCTGGAAGTGTTCTACCAGCCGCAGGCCACGCTGGAAGATGGCCGCGTGATCGGCATGGAAGCGCTGGTGCGCTGGCGGCATCCGGTGCGCGGCATGGTGTCCCCGGCGGAATTCATCCCGCTGGCCGAGGAAACCGGCCTGATCATCCCGCTGGGCGACTGGGTGCTGCGCACCGCCTGCGCCCAGCTGAAAACCTGGATGATGCAGGGTCTGCCGCAGTTGCGCGTGGCGGTCAACCTGTCCGTGCGCCAGTTGCTGCAAAAAGATTTCACGGCGTCGGTCGAGACGGTGCTGGCCGACACCGGCCTGCCGCCGCACCTGCTGGAACTGGAAATCACGGAAAGCACGCTGATGGAAAACGCGCAGGATACGCTGACCGCCCTGCACCGCCTGCGCGCGCTGGGCGTGCGCCTGTCGATCGACGACTTCGGCACCGGCTATTCGTCGCTCTCGTACCTGAAGCGCTTCCCGGTCGACATCATCAAGATCGACCGCTCGTTCGTGCGCGACGTGCCGCAGGATTCCGACGATGCGGCCATCGTCACCGCCATTATCGCGCTGGCGCACAGCCTGCGCCTGGAAGTGGTGGCCGAGGGCGTGGAAACGGAAGCGCAGCTGCACTTCCTGAAAGCGCGCCGCTGCGATTTGCTGCAGGGATACCACCTGAGTCCGGCCGTGCCGCCGGACCAGTTTGCACAGCTGATACGGCAACGGGAAGCGGCGCTGACGCGCGACTGAGCCACCGGGCAGTGTCCGGCAAAGGAAATGCCGGCCACTGCGGCTCGCCAGGCCAGTCCGATCGGATTATTCGATCAACTTGTCCGCCAGCAATCGCGCATAGCGCCGCAAATCCGGCACGGCGGTCGCTTCCCAGTAATTCGCCTTGAGCCACGGTCCGATGTAATACATCACGTCCGACGCCCGCCCCGCAGCGTCGATCACCGCGCAATCGGTACCGATATCCAGTCCCAGGCCCAGGCTGTCCGTGCGGACCAGACCATCATCGAGCAGCTGGCTGACCAGCGCATTGCGCGCCTGCCGCGGATCGGCGCACGGCCCGGTGCAATTGATGACCCACGCCGCCAGTATGGTGGCGTCCCGCTCCGCCCCGCGCAATTGCACGGTGGCCGCGACGCCGGCCCCGCACTTGTCAAAACCACGCACGCGTCCCGCCACCGCGCGCACCACGCCGTCCTTCAGCGCCGCATCAAGCCGGTCAGCCACGGCGGGAGCCAGCCGGTGGCGATGGGTATCCCAATAGGGCTGCACATGGCGCAAAAACCGTTGACGTTCGCGCTCGGAATACGCCAGCCAGATGTCCGCCGTCACCGGGCGCAGCAACGCCATTCCTTCGCGCCAGTCGCGGCCTTCCGCCGCCAGTCGCAGAGCGTAGCGGCGAAAGCCGCGCAACTGCTCACGCACGGTCGACGCGTCACCCCAAATCATATCCGGCGTCTGGCCCGCCGAAGGCGCATGGCTGCCATGCCGGTGGTACTGCGGCAGCAAGCCGCGCCGCGACACGGCCGTGATCTGCCGCTGCGGATTACGGTTCAACAGCGTGATGGCCATGTCGACCGCGGTCAATCCCGTGCCCAGCAATAACACCGGATCGTCCGGGCCTATGCCGTTGACCCTGCTTTCATCCCATGGATCCCGCAGATAGCAGCCACTGTCATAAAACCCCATGTCGGCCACACGCACGTCCCGCG
Organism: Pseudoduganella rivuli; assembly: GCF_009674485.1. Lineage (GTDB taxonomy): Bacteria > Pseudomonadota > Gammaproteobacteria > Burkholderiales > Burkholderiaceae_D > Rugamonas > Rugamonas rivuli_B. The sequence goes on from NZ_WKJJ01000011.1 coordinate 73,233, forward strand.
CGGCAAAGTGCCCCAGCGCCAGCACGACCTTATCCACCCGGCGAATCGCGCCCGATTCCAGGGTCGCCAGCGCGCCGCCCTGCTCCGGCGCCACGCGCGTCACCTGTTGATACAACCGCTCCAGTGTGGCGCCGGGGTGCGCTTGCAGCTCCGCCTGCGCCAACAACCATTCGAGATAGTCGCCGTACAACTTGCGGGAAACAAAGCTGCCGGAGTCGATCCCGGGCACGCGGGCGCGCGCGAATTCCAGGAAGTGGCCGGGAGCGTCATCGAACGCACTCATATTTCCAGCCGGTACATTTAACGTGTGGTCGGGACTTTGCGTGCCATACGCCATGCCGCGCGCCGCGTGACCGCTGCCGTTGGCAAGGATGACGTGGACCGGGCCGCCCGGCCGGCGTAGCAGGCGCACCGCTGTCACTGCGCCGGAAAAACCGCCGCCGACAATCAGGATTGTTTTCATTATTCCCTTTTCGCATATGGTTATTACTTTTACGAATTATAGCGTTGCAAACGGCGGAAAAACTTGGCTACTGGAACGCAGTTGCTACGGTATGATTTGAATACCCCCGCCCACACCTCTTAAAAATATGAAATCAAGCAATACCGTATGGCATCACGCAACGGTCACGCGCGCACGGCGCGAACAACTCAACGGGCATAAAGGCGTGCTGGTCTGGTTTACCGGCCTGTCCGGGTCCGGCAAATCCACGCTGGCGCACGCGGTAGAAGAACGGTTGCACCAGGCAGGCTGCCATACATTCGTGCTCGATGGCGACAACGTGCGCCACGGCCTGTGCGCCGACCTGGGCTTTTCCGACGTGGCGCGCAAGGAAAACATCCGGCGTATCGGTGAAGCGGCGAAGTTGTTTGTCGAGACCGGCGTTATCGTGCTGACCGCGTTCATTTCTCCGTTCGAAGCGGACCGGGAACGCGTGCGCAAGCTGGCAGGCAACGACGATTTCATTGAAATCTATTGCCGCTGCCCCGTGGAAGTGTGCGAGAGCCGTGACGTGAAAGGTTTGTACAAGCGCGCGCGGGCCGGTGAAATTGCCCATTTCACGGGGATTTCGTCACCGTATGAACCACCACGCGCGCCGGAACTGGAGCTGGAAACGTCCGTGTTGTCGCTGGAGGCATCCGTCGATTCGGTGCTGGCGCTGCTCCGGTCCCGCAAAGTGATCGGTTCGCTGGGACCTGCGGCATGAACGTCACCACCGAACTGCTTGACACCCTGTGCGCGATTGCCGGCGAAGCCGGGCACGCCATCATGGAAGTCTATGAGGGCGACATCGCCGTCATCGACAAGGCCGACCAGTCGCCACTGACCGTGGCCGACATGCGGGCCGACGCCATCATCCGGGCGCGCCTGGAGGCTGCCTTCCCCGGCATCTACATCCTGTCGGAAGAATCGCGCTCGCCGGAACAGGCCGGCGCGGACCACGCGCCGTTCTTCCTGGTCGATCCGCTCGATGGCACCAAGGAATTCGTCAAGCGCAATGGCGAATTCACCGTCAATATCGCGCTGATCGCCGATGGCGTCCCCGTTGCCGGGGTTGTCTACGCGCCGGCGCTGTCGACACTGTATTACGGCGGCGCGGGGCTGGGCGCGTGGTGCCGCGACGCCGGCGGACTGCGCCCGTTGCAGGCGGTGCGGTGGGACCCGTCCACGCCGCTGCAAGTGATCGGCAGCCGTTCGCATGGCGCGGAAGAATTGAATGCCTGGCTGCAAAAGCTGCCGTGCGCCCATGAATTCGTCGCGGCAGGCAGTTCGCTGAAGTTTTGCCGGATTGCCGAAGGCGCCGCGCACGCCTATCCCCGGTTCGGCCTGACCAGCCAGTGGGATACGGCGGCCGCCCATTGTGTTTTGAACAATGCCGGCGGCGCCGTGCTGGCGCTGGATGGGCAACCGCTGCGCTATGGCATGGGGCTGCCGATCCTCAACAGCCATTTTCTGGCCTGCCATGCCGCCGATGCCAACTGGCTGCTGAATCTGCCCTGACCGGCCCGCGCCGGCGCCAACAACAATCCCGCTGCGGCGGGATTTTTTATTGCCCGGAGATTATCACTGCGGCGTATCCCAGCTATCACTGGAACAGATGTCCCAACTGATTCGTTTATACCATCATAAAAGTCGTAAGCTATTGATTTATTTCTAGAAATCAATTTCCATTGCGCAATAGAATATTTTCACTAATTCTCACAAATTGTCACAACTTGCCTCAAATTTAGGCTATTATTTCGCGCTGCAACATTCATTACTCTAAAACAATCAATGTTGCACATATGCCATACAATTTGAGGAGCTTTGCATGTTAGAGAACGCCGAGTTTTTGCAGCACGAGCAGTCCCTTCGAACCGGCAGGCAGCCAGCGGTTGCCGCAACCGACACTTCAGAAATGTCCATGGACATGGCCGACCTGCTGGTCGCCTACCTGGAACAGCTGCAAATCGACTTCGTGTTCGGCGTGCCTGGCGGCGCAATCGAACCCCTGTATGACGCCATCGCCCGCAACCAGCGCCGTGGCGGCAACCTCACCCACATTCTCGCGCGCCACGAAGCCGGCGCAGCTTTCATGGCGGACGGCTATGCCCGTGAAACCGGCAAGATTGGCGTCTGCATTTCCACTTCCGGTCCCGGCGCCACCAACATGCTGACCGCGGTCGCCACCGCCTATGGCAACAACGTGCCAATGCTGGTGATCACGGGCCAGCCGGCCTTGCCATCGTTCGGCAAGCATACGCTGCAGGAATCGGCCTGCACCGGCATCGACGTGCTGGGCATGTTCCGTCACTGCACCCGCTACAACTCGCTGGTCTCGCATCCGCAACAGCTCGAGTGGAAATTGATCACCGCGCTCCAGCACGCCACGCGTGCCCCGGTCGGTCCCGTGCACCTGTCGGTGCCGGTCGACGTGTTCCGCGCCCCCAGCACGCACCGCAAGCCCAATTACGACATGACCGCACTGCTGCGCCCGGCCTCGCTGATTGACAGCGGCGCAATCGAGACGCTGCGGGGCATGCTGGCCAATGCCCGCAATGTCGTGATCCTGGCCGGCGGCGGCTGCGGGGACTCGATTCATTCGATTCTGCAGTTTGCACAGTTGAAAGGCGCGACCTTTGTCACCACGCCAGACGGCAAGGGCCTGGTCAGTCCGCAGCACCCGCTCTACCGGGGCGTGTTCGGCTTTGGCGGCCACAACTCGGCCGAAGCGGCGCTGAACGATCCGTCCGTGGACCTGATCCTGGCGGTCGGCACCAGCATGGGCGAATGGAATACCGGCGGCTGGAATTCCAGCCTGCTCAACGACCGCCTGGTGCACATCGACGAGTCGGAAGAACACCTGGCCCGTACGCCAATGGCGCGCTACCACCTGCGCGGCAGCCTGCGCGCCATCTTCGATCGCTTGGTCGAGCGCATGCACGAACTGGGGCAGCATACCGACCCGGTGGTCGAGCGCCGCCGCGCGGGCGTCAAAGCTGCCGCCATGAAGTGGAAGCCCGCCGACATGCTCGATGCGCCAGAGGCCTTCACCAGCGATGCGGTACCGATCAAGCCGCAACGCCTGATGAAAGAACTGGGGGAGATGTTCCCGCGCAGCACCCGCTTCCTGGCAGACACCGGCAACAGCATGGCGTGGGCCACGCATTACCTACAGGCGCGCGACCGCCGCATGGGCGAACGCCGCTTCGGCGGCGGCGACCGTCCGCGCGACCTCGGCAAGCGCCAGAGCACCGGCGGCTGGCTGCGCCTGATCACGCACTTCGCCCCGATGGGCTGGGCCATCGGCGCCGCCATCGGCACCGCGGCCGGCAACCCGGACGCGCCCGTCGTGTGCATCACCGGCGACGGCGCCATGCTGATGAGCGGCCAGGAATTGTCGGTCGCCGTAGCTGAGCAGCAATGCGTGATTTTCGTCGTGCTGAACGACGCCGCGCTCGGCATGATCAAGCACGGCCAGCGTCTGGCCGGCGCCGAACGCATCGGCTACGACATGCCGCGCACGGATTTCGCCGCCATCTCGCGTGCCCAAGGTGGCCGTGGCTATACAATCCGTTCGGCGGCCGATTTGCAGGCGCTGGACATCAAGTCCATTTGCAACTATCCGGGTCCGACCCTGCTGGATGTCTATATCGATCCGGAAGAAGTTCCGCCGATGAGCAGTCGCATGCGCGTGCTGATGGACGGGGTTTGAAGCATGAGCGACAACTTCAGCGAGGTGATCAGCACTGCCATCTGGCACGAGCAAGCCGAGCCGGACAATCCGTTCGCGGCAGCCGTGGCGCGTTGCCACGGTTACGACGTGTACGGACAATTGATCGCCAAAGCCGGGTACATCGAATACCTGTACCTGCTGTTAAAAGGCGAGCGCCCTGATGCCGCCGCCACGTCTGCGTTGAACATACTGGCAGTGGCACTGGCCAACCCGGGCCCGCGCGACCCGTCCGTGCATGCTGCCATGGCGGCAGGTGCTACTGGTGCACCCGCAGCCTCGGCACTGATGGCCGCGATCGCTGCTGGCGCCGGCAGCGCTGGCGGCGCGCGCGAAGTGCTGCTGGCCATGCAAACCTTCTCTGATTGCGGCACAGACCTCGCGGCGTGGCAGGCTCGCATCGCCGCACCGGCCGAGACGCGGCCCAAGTACTGGCCGCAACTTGAACACGTGCCTGGTTTCGATCCCCACGGTGTACGCTGCGCCACCCCGGTACTGCAACTTTTGGTGGCACTTCAATCCGCATTGCCGAACGGCAGCACCGCCTGGCTCGCGCGTAATCGCGCCCTGCTTGAACAAGCCGCAGGTATCCCGTTGGCGCAGAACGGCGTCGTCGCTGCTGCGCTTACCGATCTCGGACTGAGCGGCGACGAAGCTGAAATGTTGACCCTGCTGTTGCGCTTGCCCGGTGCCGCAGTTCATTCGCTGGAGCAAAAGCAGCGAGGCTACCGCCAGTTCCCATTCCTGGAACTGGCGCTGGAAAATGATCCCGGAAAGGCGCAGGCATGAGCTTATTGCTGGAACAATTCGAAGGACCGCTGCGCACCCGCGCCGGCCAGGTTTTCCCCGGCGAACGCGCGGTTTTTGGTGGACTGGACTTGCACCAGGCCTTTACGCACGCCCCGTGGCTCGAAGTCTACTTGTACGGAATCAGTGGCAAACGCCTGTCCCAAGCCCAGATTAATGTGCTGCAGAGCATGTGGGTATACACCAGCTACCCGGACGCCCGCCTTTGGTGCAATCGTATCGGAGCACTGACCGGGAGCACCCGCGGCACCGGCGCCCAGGCGCTGGCGGCGGGCATCGTGGCGTCCGAGGCGGCACTGTACGGGTTTGGCCCGGAAACTGCGATTGCCGACTTCCTGGTGCGCGCCATGGAAGCGACCCGCAACGGCGCCGATCTCGACGAACTGGTGCGCACCGAGCTGGCGCAGCAGCGTCACCTGATGGGCTTCGGCCGCCCGGTTGCGGCAGCCTTTGTCGACGAGCGCATCCCCGTGACGATGGCCAAGCTCGGGCATGAAGGCATTGCTGTGGGGCCGTACGTCAAACTGGCGTTCGAAGTCGAAGCTGCGCTGGCCCGGGTCACCGGCAAGCGCCTGCCCATGACGTACGCCACCATGCTCGTGGCCGTTCCGCTCGACTTCGGCCTGACCGCGCGCGAAGCATATCTGTATCTGCTGCCCTCGTTTGTAGCCGGCATGCTGCCATGTTACGTCGAAGCGCTCGAGCGACCGCCCGGTGCAACGTTCGTGCAACGCTGCGAAAGCGTCGCCTATGACGGCGCAGCCCCGCGCGACTGGGCATAACGCACTCTGGCCTGCGCCTACCCCACAATTAATTTTTAGAACCGCTTATATGGACACCAAGCCAAGTACCTTCTATCACCCTCAGCAAGTCAAAGACATCAATGCCGCCGAATCCGGCGTGCAAAATTCCGATCTGACGCCAGAGGCGCTGATGGCTGCCGCGCGCGCCGAGACCGGCCTCGAACGCTTTGGCGACGAATGTTTCCTGCCGGGCCTGCAGGCGCTCTGTGAATCCCTGGTCAATGACGCGCCACTCAATGCCTTCGGACGCTTGCACATGCAACAAAACGCCATCGGTTTCCTGAAAAACCGCCTGCTGGCAAACGCCTGTTTTGAGGCGCATCCGGAAATCCTGGAACGCAAGCTTGTCGCTCCCGTCATCATCGTTGGTCCGCACCGATCCGGCACGACGCGCATGCAGCGCATGATGTCGGCAGACCCGCAGCTGTCGCATCTGCGTACCTGGGAAGGCTTCAATTTCGGCCCCCGTCCTGAATTGCCGAATCTGGGCGCCGCAGAACGCCGCGAAGAAGTCAAAGGTTTCCTGACCGCCGTGGATGCGCTGTATCCGGGGGCATTGGTTGGCCATCCGATGGACGCCGACTGGGCGGAAGAAGAACTTCACCTGCTCGACAGTTCGTGGTGCGGCTTCTCCCCGCTGGGATTATACAGTGGCATCGACAGTTATTACCAATGGTTCATGAACAGCGACAAGACTGCCGCCTATGAATACATGGCCAAGCTGTTAAAATTGATTTCATGGTCGCGCGGCGAACCGGAACACAAACGCTGGGTACTCAAAAACCCACAACACATGCTGAATCTCGACGTGCTGTTAAAAGTATTCCCTGACGCGAAAATCGTATTCACCCATCGCGATCCGCTCAAGACCGTGGCATCCGTGATGTCGCTGATGTGGCACTTTGCGGTCCAGCATACGAATGACAATTGCCGCGCGCCAGTGCGCGACCTGTGGCTTGACTTCTGCGAACAGGCGGCGCGCCGTTGCATCGACGCCCGAACGCACATCGCCGCCGACCAGCAATTGGATGTGTATTACGAGGAAATGAACGCCGACTGGCGTGCCGCCATGCGCCGCGTGTACGAGTTCGCCGGCCTCGAATGGAATGCGCACACCGAACAGGCGATGGACAGCTGGTTGACTCAGAGCGAAAAAGAAAATCACCACGGTGGCCACCGCTATTCGCTGAGCGATTTTGGCTTGACTGAGCAGCAAGTCGACGCACGGATGATGTTTGCGCGTGAACGCTACAAGATACCGTATGAACGCAAAACCGCCTCCCTGCCTCTGGCTGCGTAGGAGGAAGGGGACAAGGATGTTGTTTTGACACAGTTTCCCCTATGCATCAACATCCTTGTATGCGAGAATCCATGAGCCTCCCCTGCGGGAGCAATGTCCCTTCGTGCCGGCTAAAGCATAAAAATAGGAGCAGCTCTATGCGATTCTCACGTTACGTCCCCTTCCTTGTCGCCTCCGCGCTTTCCCTGCAGTCCGGTCTCGCGTGCGCAGGGGATCCAAACGATGAAGAAGAGCTGGCACTGATCTACGGCGATAAGACGTCGGTCAGTATCGCCACAGGCAGCGCGCAATCGCTGCGCCGCGCGCCAGCCGTAGCCACCGTCATCACGGCCGAAGATATCGCGATCATGCGCGCGACAGACCTGGACCAAGTCCTGGAAACTGTCCCGGGACTGCATGTCTCACGCGCTGCCATTGATTACGAGCCGCTTTACACAATGCGCGGCATCTACTCGGCAAGCAATCCTCAAATCCTGATGCTTCTGAACGGCATGCCAATGACCACCTTGCTGACCGGCAGCCGCGGAACCGCGTGGGCCGGTTATCCGGTCGAACATATAGCACGTATCGAAGTCATTCGCGGCCCCGGTTCAGCCCTGTACGGTGCGGACGCATACAGTGGTGTCATTAACATCATTACCAAAGGTCCTGCGAACGCAACCGGTACGCACATCGGCGTTGGCGGCGGCTCCTTCAAAACACGCGATGCATGGGTCCAGCACACCGGGAAGCTTGGTCCGCTTGACCTCGCAGCCTATTTACGTATCGGCGACACCGACGGACAGCGGTCGGTCATCACCGCCGATGCGCAGACCGCACGGGACAAGATATTCGGGACCCACGCTTCGCTGGCCCCCGGGCCGGTCAATACCGGCTACGAGTCCAGAGATGCCAACCTCGAACTGTCGTACGATAAGTGGCGGCTCCGCGGCGGTTACGTCCTGCGTGACAATATTGGTACTGGCGCGGGCGTCGCATCGGCCCTTGACCCTGTCGGCAAGCTGAAAAGCGAGCGCACCTCATTGGATTTATCGTGGACCGCGCCCCTGTTCACGTCGGATTGGGGCGTCGGCTTCGACGTCAGCGCCATGGAGTACAAACAGCGCATCCCGGAACATCTGCGTTTATCGCCTCCTGGCACACGCTTCCCAACCGGGCTGTTCCCCGACGGCTTCATCGGCCATCCGGATACGTCGGAGCGGCAAATACGCACGTCGGTATTTGCCACGTATAACGGGTTCGAGTCGCACAAATTGCGCTTCGGCGCCGGTCACGACAACCTGAACATGTATCACGTCGCGACCATTAAGAATTACCTGTTTAACGCTGCGGGTGTGCCGGTTCCGGCCGGTCCGGTCGCCGACTATTCGACCATCCAGCCGTTCCTGCTGCCGCATCGCCGCAAGATCAGCTACTACAATATCCAGGACGAAGTGCAGTTGGCCCGGGACTGGGCACTCACCGCGGGCGTGCGGCATGACCGTTATTCTGATTTCGGCACGACGACCAATCCGCGCATGGCGCTGGTGTGGGACGCCGCGCTGGACGTCACGGCCAAACTCCTGTACGGCCGCGCGTTCCGGGCGCCTTCATTCAATGAATCGTATGGCATTAATAATCCGGTACAACGGGGCAATCCTGATCTGCGCCCGGAGACTATCGGAACCCTTGAAGCGGCCGTTTCGTGGCAGGTACGCAAGGATATGCAGGTCAACGTCAACCTGTTCAGGACGAGGCTAAACGACCTGATCCGCGCGGTGGCGAATGCCAACGGCGCCACGTTCCAGAACATTGGCAACCAGAACGGCAAAGGCGGGGAACTGGAGGTGGCATGGGACGCCAGCCGCACCCTGCGCATTTCGGGCAACTACGGTTATCAGCGCAGTACCGATCCTGCCACCGGAAAGGATACCGGCTATGCGCCGCACCAGCACCTCAATGGCCGACTCGACTGGCAGGCACATGGTTATGGTGTCGTCAGCGCACAAATCAATCACGTAGCCGACCGCCGCCGCGCAGCAGGCGACCCCCGGCCGAAAGTGCCGGACTACACGACCTTTGACCTATCGCTCAGCACCGACCGTGGCCTCGGAAATTGGGATATCTCGATAGCCCTCCGCAATCTTTTCAACGCCGACGTACGTGAGCCTAGCCTGGCGCCGGGTACTGCGATCCCCAACGATTTGCCAATGGCGCCGCGTAGCATTTACCTGCGCGCCACTTATCAGCTGTGAGAAAGTAGACATGAATAAACTGGAAGGCAAGATTGCTCTTATTACCGGCGGCACTAGCGGCATCGGCCTGGCCACTGCCCGCCTGTTCCGCGAACAAGGCGCTCAACTGGTGCTGACCGGCCGCGACGCAGGCCGGATCGCCGCCACGGCCGCGGAATTCGGCGAGCACGCGTTGGTGCTGCGCAGCGAAGCAGGCAATCTGGCCGATATCGATGCGCTGGTCGCGCAAACCAAGGCGCGCTATGGCCGTCTGGACGTCCTGTTCCTGAACGCTGCCGTCACGAATCCCGCGCCAATCGGCCACGTAACCGAAGCCATGTTTGACGAAGTGTTCAATGTGAACGTCAAGGGTGAATTTTTCACAATCCAAAAAGCGCTGCCATTGATGGGCGAAGGCGGTGCGATTGTCGTCACGACCTCGATCACCAACCGCACCGGCTCGCCGAACTTCCCGATTTACGGCGCCAGCAAGGCGGCGCTGCGCTCGCTGGTGCAATCGCTGTCGCTGGCACTGATCCCGCAAGGCATCCGCATCAATTCGATATGCCCCGGCCCGGTCGACACCGGCGGCTTCCAGCGCCTGCCGCTGCCGCCGGAAGTGCACAGCGCCGTCAAGGCCGACATCAGCGGACGTTCGCCCATCAAGCGTTTCGCCACCCCGGAAGAAATCGCCAAGGTCGCGCTGTTCCTGGCCAGCGACGATTCAGCCTACGTGGTCGGCGAGGAAATCGTCGTTGACGGCGGCATCACCCACGTCTGCCTGCCATAATAGTTGACTAAAAAGCACGCATCCGTATCATTTCGACTACACCCATCCGGCCTGCACCAATGATAATTTAACAATTTCCAGTAAGCAGTGTTGCCAACCGTGTTACATTGGCTCCACTGTTTTTGGAGATGGTTTTGAAGTCAGCGCCACATTGCCTCGCGGCCCTGCTGGTCTTGCCGATGGCAATGGCGGCAGCGGAACCAGCCGCGGATGAAGAAGATTTGACCTTGTTGTATGGCGAAGCCGCGCAAGTCAGCATTGCCACCGGTAACTTGCAAATCCTGCGCCGCGCCCCGGCCATCGCTTCCGTCATCACGGCAGCCGAGATTGCCGCCATGGGCGCAACCGACCTCGACCAGGTGCTGGAAACCGTCGCCGGCATCCACATCGGCCGCAGCGCCAACAGTTACGCGCCGCTGTATATCGTGCGCGGCGTCTACAGCCAGCAATTGCCGCAAGTGCTCGTCATGCAAAACGGCGTGCCCGTCACCACCCTGTTCCAAAGCAATAAGGGCAATTTATGGGGAACGTTCGCCGTCGAATCCATATCCCGCATTGAAGTCATTCGCGGCCCCGGTTCAGCGCTGTACGGTTCCGACGCCTTTGCCGGCGTCATCAACATCATTACCAAAGGTCCGGGCGAAGCGCCCGGCACTGAAGTCGGCGTGCGCGCCGGTTCGTTAGCCACCCGCGATGCGTGGCTGCAGCATGATGGCCAGTGGGGCCCTGCCGGCATTGCCTTCTATCTTCACAGCGGTTCCACGGGTGGCATCCGCAAGACCATCGCTGCCGACGCGCAAACCCGCAACGATACCCTGTTCGGCACCCGCGCCAGCCTGGCGCCGGGCGCCGTCAACGCGGGCAGCGACGCGTTCGATGCCAATCTCGACCTGGTGTATGGCCGCTGGCGCGCCCGCGCCAATGTGAAATTGCGTGACCACGTGCAAAGCGGCGCCGGCATTGCGTCGGCGCTGGATCCGGCCGGCAATGGCAGGAGCACGCGCGTGATCGGCAACCTGGCCTGGGCCGAACCGCACCTGGCCCCCGGCTGGGGCGTGGGTTTCGCCGTCAACAGCCAGCAATATGCGCAGGAAGTGGCGTCGCCCTACGTCCTGTTGCCGGCCGGTGCGCGGCTGCCCACCGGCGTGTTCGCGAACGGCATGGTGGGTGCGCCAGAGACGTGGGAACGCAACGTGCGCGTGTCCGCCTTTGCCGACTACAGCGGGATGGCGGGCCACCAGGTCCGTATCGGCGGAGGGCATGACGACTTGCACCTGTACCGCACCACCGAATGGCGCAATTTCACATATGCCGCCAACGGCACGCCGATCCCGCTGCCGGGGCTGGCCGATTACGGTCCAATCGACCCCTTCCTGCGGCCACAGCGCCGGCGTATCGATTACCTGTATGTGCAGGACGAATGGCGCATGGCGCAGGACTGGAACCTGACGGCGGGCGTACGCCACGATAAATATTCGGACTTCGGCGGCACCACCAACCCGCGCATCGCGATGGTGTGGGACGCATCCTTCGACGTGACGGCAAAACTGCTGTACGGCCGCGCGTTCCGGGCACCGTCGTTCAATGAAGCCTACGGCGCTTCCAACCCCGTCACCACCGGCAATCCGGATTTACAGCCTGAAACCAACGGCACGCTGGAAGCTGCGCTGTCCTGGCAGGCGGCGACGGACGTGCAATTGAACGCCACGCTGTACCGCTATTCCATGGGCAATATCATCCGGCTGGTCCCGCGTCCCGTGGCCGGCACGGGCCAGTTATACCGGAACACCGGCAACCAGACCGGCCATGGCATCGAGCTGGAATCGGCATGGCTGGTGCGCAGCGGACTGCGCGTGAAGGGCAACTATGCGTGGCAGCGTTCCATTGACCAGGCGACAGGTAAAGACGCGGGCTATGCGCCGCGCCATCATCTGTCGGGCAGGGCCGACTGGCAATGGACACCCGCTTATATGCTGAGCCCGCAGGTGAACTGCGTGGCCGGCCGCCAGCGTCCGGCCGGCGACGTGCGTACCCCGGTCGCCAATTACTGCACGGTGGACCTGGCGCTGTCGGCGCGGCCGGGCACCAACGGCTGGCTTGCGGCGCTCGCGGTGCGCAACCTGTTCAATGCCGATGTACGTGAACCGAGCTTTGCTCCGGGCCTGCAAATCCCCAATGACTTGCCGATGGCGCCGCGCGCCTTGACCCTGTCCCTCTCCCGCAAACTGTAGAGGATCGTTGCGCAGTTGCCACAAAACAACTTGCTAGTTGATTTCAATCAACTTTAGTTTCCCTTGTGTTAGCATTTATTACCGATTCACAAAGGGAGATAATGAAAATGCAATTGAAAAAATGGTCCATCGCTACCCTTAGTCTGCTGGCAATGCACGGCGCAATTGCGGGACACGCGCAAGAAACAAAGCTGTCGGAATTGCCTTTGCTGGTGATCGGTGCATCGTATTCCGAAGCCAAAACTCCGTTCAATAACGGCATCGCGCCGCAGGGTGGCCGCGCCGTCAACTTCGGCAATTACCTGAGCCTGGGCGCCGCGCTAACGCGCGACCACCAATTGCCGGGCTACGTCATCAATGAAGCGCAAGCCGGCGCCGGCACGTTTACGCGCTTCCAGTGCCCGCCCGGCGCCGCCACGTGCAGCGCCGCCGTCTGGGACAGCTTCCAGGTGCAGTTGCAGCGCGCCCTGACGCGCGTGGCGCTGCCGCCGCCGGCCGCCGCAGGCACCTACAACGCCAAATATGTGGTGATCACGATTGCCAACGATTGCCTGCACGCGGGCGGCATGGGCGTCCCGCAGCCCACGTCCGTGCCCTGCACGCTGGCCGACATGAACGCCACCGCCGACCGCCTGGTGGCGCTGGGCAATTTCGCCCTCTCCAAGGGCCTGATCCCGATTTTCACATCGTATCCAAAATACGAAGACCTGGACTTCCCGCTGTTCAAGACCAGCTCCAATGTGGCCTGGGTGATTGACGAGCAGGGCTACCAGACGCTGCGCGATCTGGTGGAAAGCCGCCTGGAAGCGGAATTGCCGGGCGCGATCCTGCTCGATATCTGGAAAGAGTTCACCCACATCGGCGACGGCCTGCACCCGGACCCGGACAGCACCCGCAAGGCTGCGCACGAAATCGCCAAGCACCTGCGCCAGCTGGACCACTGATCCCCTTCCCCGCCTCCCTGATGGCTGCCGGCGAATCCGCCGGCAGCCATCGGTTCAAATAACAACAGCCTGTCACGCACGTTTCAATCAAACCGGCCTAAATTCCCTTCCCTGCTAGACTCGTCTTTCCATTTTTTCATCGTCTAGCGGAGCCAGCATGAGCAATCAGTCCACCGGCCATCTGGCCCACATCCTGAATAACAACAACGATGCACTATTGGAAGGCTGGATCAGCGGGATGCTGTCGCGCACGGTGCGGCGCGACAAGACCAGTGAATCGGAAATCCGCAACCATGCCGAGCGCCTGTTGCCATTGCTGGCGCAGGCCACCGCAAAGGGCCAGAGCCTGGACACCGACACGCCCGGATGGGCCGACGTTCGCCAGTTGCTGACGGATCTGTCTGCCAGCCGCGTACGCCAGGGATACACGCCCACGGAAACCGCGATATTCGTGTTTGCCCTGAAAGAACCCCTGTTTGCATTGCTGCGGCGCGAGCTGGAGGGCGACACCCATGCGCTGACCACGGAATTGCTGGAAACGGGCGCCTTGTTCGACCGCCTCGGCCTGTTCACCATCGAGCAATACCAGAAATCCCGCGAAGGCGTGATCCTGCGCCAGCAGCAGGAATTAATGGAACTGTCGACACCCGTGGTGCAACTATGGCGCGACATCCTGGCTCTGCCGCTGATCGGCACGCTGGACAGCGCCCGCACCCAGGTGGTGATGGAAAGCCTGCTGCAAAAGATCATCGACACCGGCGCCTCGATCGCCATCATCGACATCACCGGCGTGCCGACCGTCGACACGCTGGTAGCGCAGCACTTGCTCAAAACCGTGGCGGCGGCGCGCCTGATGGGCGCCGATTGCATCATCAGCGGCATCCGTCCGCAAATCGCCCAAACCATCGTGCACCTGGGGGTCAACCTGGAAGACGTGGTCACCAAGGCGTCGCTGGCCGACGCCTTCCAGACCGCGATGAAGCGCCTGGGCGCGTCGGTGGTCTACCAGCAGGCGGCCTGAGAACGATGGACCGTATCCCGATCTTGAAAATGGGCCAGCTGTTGCTGGTGACGATACAGGTCGACATGCACGACCGCCTTGCCATGGCGCTGCAGGACGACCTGACGGAGCGCATCGTGCGCGAAAAGGCGCGCGGCGTGCTGATCGACATTTCCACGCTGGACATCGTGGATTCCTTCATCGGCCGCATGATCAGCAACACCGCCGCGATGGCGCGCATCCTGGATGCCCACACCGTGCTGGTTGGCATGCAGCCGGCCGTCGCCATCACACTGGTGGAGCTGGGCCTGGCCCTGCATGGCGTGCAGACGGCGCTGAACGTGGAAAAAGGCATTCAGCTGCTGAACCGGCAAATCGCATGAACCATGTGGACACCGGCCTGGCCATCCTGCCCCTGCGCAACGACGAAGATGTCGTGCGGCTGCGCCAGCAAGTCCGCGAAAAGCTGGTGACGCTGGGCTTTTCACTGATCGACCAGACCAAGATGGTGACGGCGGCCAGCGAACTGGCGCGCAACACGCTGCGCTATGGCGGCGGCGGCGAAGCCCACGTGCGGCAGGTGCAGCACGGCATGCGCAACGGCATGCAACTGGTGTTCATCGACCAGGGTCCCGGCATAGCCGATATCGCGCAGGCGCTGGCCGAGGGTTTTACCACGGGCGGCGGCATGGGCCTGGGCCTGCCGGGCGCGAAACGGCTTGCCGACGAATTCGACATCCAATCCACGCCGGGCGCCGGCACCACCGTCAGCATCACCAAATGGAAGCCGTACTAAGCCAATGAACCGCCTCGACCATGCGCCAGGAGGCCAGCTGTGCTGCCCTGTCATCGACAGCAGCCATGTCGCCTCCGTGCGCCGCGCTGCCGCCGACCTTGCTTCGCAACAGGGTTTCGACGCCACCCGCTGTGGCGAAGCCGCCATCGTCGCGACGGAAGCGGCCACCAATATCCTCAAGCATGCAGGCCACGGCGAAATCCTGTTGCGTCCCCTGCTGTGCGACGGCGAAGCGGGCATGGAACTGCTGGCGATCGACAACGGTCCCGGCATGGCCAGCCTGCCGGCCAGCATGGAAGACGGCCGCTCGACCGCCGGCAGCTACGGCGTCGGCCTGGGCGCCATGGTGCGGCTGTCCGCTTCGCTGGACGCGTGGAGCGCACCCGGCAAGGGCGCCGTGTTCGTGATGGCGCTGTGGCGCAGCGGCGCCCTCCCCCCGCACAGTCCGCTGGAACTCGGTGTTGTCTGCCAGCCACTGCCCGGTGAGACGGAATGCGGCGACAGCTGGGCCGTGGCATACGACGCCACCTCCGTCACGGCACTGGTGGCCGATGGCCTGGGGCATGGCTTCGATGCGGCCGTCGCGTCGCTGGCCGCCGTCAGGGCGGTCATGGCGCGGCCGGAGCAGCCGCCCGCGGTGTTGCTGGAGGATGCGCACCGGGCGCTGCGCGGCACACGCGGCGCCGCCGCGGCCGTGGTGCGCATCGACATGCTGCACGACCGGCTGGTGCTGGCCGGGGTCGGCAACATCGCGTGCCACGCGTGGCTGGGCGCTGCGCGGCGACAGCTGGTATCGCATAACGGTATCGTGGGCAGCAATATGCGCAAAATCCAGGAATTCGATGCGCCGTGGGGCGCGGAAGGCATGCTGATCCTGCTCAGCGACGGCGTCGGCACGCGCTGGAACCTGGACGATTATCCTGGCCTTGCCCTGCGCCATCCCGCCCTGATTGCCGCCGTGCTGTACCGCGATTATTGCCGCAAGCGGGACGATGTCACCGTGCTGGTGTTGCGCGATGCGCGGAGGGCCGTGCCGTGATCCTGCGCATCCTGACACTGCATGTTTCAGCCGAGGTCGACGTTGTCGCGTCACGCCAGCGTACACGGCAAGTGGCCATGCTGTGCGGCTTTGGCAGCCAGGACCAGGCCAGGATTGCCACCGCCGTCTCGGAACTCGCGCGCAACGTCTACAACTACGCGCGCAGCGGCAAGATCGAGTTTTCCATCGAAGGCAGCACCGCACCGCAACTGCTGGTGATCCGCGTGGAAGACCGGGGCCCCGGCATCGCCGACCTGGCGCTGATCTTGTCGGGACGCTACCAGTCACCCACCGGCATGGGCCTGGGCTTGCTGGGTGCGCGGCGCCTGGTCGACCAGTGCGACGTCGTGACAGCGCCCGGCCAGGGCACGACGATCACGCTGAAAAAACTGTTGCCGCCGGACGCGCCGCTGCTGGCCGCTGCCGATATCGGCGCCATGGGCGCGCAGATGCAGGCGGAGCCCGGCGCGCTGCCGAGCTCCATCGCGCTGTCTGAAATGCAGCAGCAAAACCGCGAATTGCTGGCCACGCTGGCGGAATTGAAGGCGCGCCAGGATGAGCTGGTGCTGCTGACGCGGGAACTGGAAGATACCAACCGGGGCGTGGTGGCGCTGTATGCGGAACTGGACCAGCAAGCGGACCACTTGCGCCACGCCGACGACATGAAGACGCGCTTCCTGTCGAACATGAGCCATGAATTCCGCACGCCGCTCAGTTCCATCCGCGCGCTGGCGAAATTGCTGCTGTCGCGCGCGGACGGCGAGCTGGAAGCCGAACAGGAAAAGCAGGTCGGCTATATCCTGAAAAGCGCGGATGCGCTGGCGGAACTGGTCGACGACTTGCTGGACCTGGCAAAAATCCAGGCCGGCAAGATCGACGTGCAAGCCGCGCCGTTCGACGTGGCCGACATGTTCAGCGCGCTGCGCGGCATGCTGCGTCCCTTGCTGGTGGGACAGCGCGTGGAACTGGTGTTCGACATGCCGGACCCGGCGCTGGAAATGGTGGGCGACGACGCCAAGCTGTCGCAAATCCTGCGCAATTTCATTTCCAACGCGTTGAAGTTTACCGAACAGGGCCAGGTCCGCGTTTGGGCGGAACCCTCTGCCGAGGGAAACAACCTGCGCTTTGCGGTGCAGGATACCGGCATCGGCATTGCCCCCGAATACCAGCACATCATTTTCGAGGAATTTTCCCAGGTGCCCAGCCACTTGCAGCGCCATGTCAAAGGCACCGGCCTGGGCTTGCCGCTGTGCCGGCGCCTGGCCGCGCTGCTGGGCGGTACCGTGGGGCTGGACAGCACGCCTGGCGCGGGCTCCACCTTTCACGTCACGCTGCCGCGCGTGTACGTGCCGCCGCCGCAAGCGGCGCAAGACACGCCCGCCGGCGACCATGCCGCCGCGCCGCGCAAGGCCGGCATCCCTGTGCTGGTGATCGAGGACGACCGCAGCACGCTGGTGCTGTACCGTAGCTTCCTGCGTGACACGCCGTTCCGCATGGTGCCCGCCGCCAGCCTGTGGGAAGCGGAACAGGCGTGGAATGCGGAAGCGCCGGCCGCCGTCATTCTCGACCTGTACCTGAACGGCAGCGACACGTGGCGCTGGCTGACGCAGACCAAGAATGACGAACTGCGCCGCCACGTACCCGTCATCATTGCCTCGGCTGTCGCCGACCGCCAGAAAGCGTACACGCTCGGGGCCGACGCGTATTTCGTCAAGCCGCTCCAGCGCGATGCCCTGCTGGCGCAACTGCACGCGCTGTGCCCCAGCCAACCTGCGCGCGAGGTCCTATGACACCGGACGACGACCTGATCCTCAATGTGGACGATACCGAGGCGGCGCGCTACGCCAAGACCCGCATCCTGCGGCGCGCAGGCTTTCGCGTGATCGAAGCGGCCAGCGGCGCCGAAGCGCTGGCGCAGGCAACCGCGCACCGTCCGACACTGGTGCTGCTCGACACCAAGCTGCCCGACATCAGCGGCTTCGACGTGTGCGCGCAACTCAAGCGCGATCCCCACACGGCCATGGTGCTGGTGCTGCAAACGTCGGCATCGTACCTGGCCAAGCCGGACAAGGTGCGCGCACTCGATATCGGCGCCGACAATTACCTGTTCGAACCGATCGAGCCGGAAGAGCTGGTGGCCAACGTGCGCGCCTTGCTGCGGCTGTCCCACGCGGAAAAGGCGTTGCGCGACATGAACCGGCGCAAGGATGAATTCCTGGCCATCCTTGCGCACGAATTGCGCAACCCGCTGGGACCGATACGCAACGCGGTGGAACTGTTGCGCCACCTGGCGCCATCCGCGCCACCGGAGGTGGAAAACGCCCGGCAAATGATCGTGCGCCAGACCGACCACATGGTGCGGCTGGTGGATGACTTGCTGGACGTGTCGCGCATTTCGCAGGGAAAAATCACGTTGCGCCTGGCCCCGGTGGAACTGGGCGAGCTGGCGCGCGCCACGCTCGATTCCACCCGGGCGGCGCTGGAGCGGCGCAGGCACACGGTGACGGCGTCCTTGCCGGAGGATCCGCTGTGGGTCCTGGGCGACGGTGTCCGGCTGGCCCAGATCATCGGCAACCTGCTCAACAATGCAGGCAAG
This sequence comes from Pseudoduganella rivuli, assembly GCF_009674485.1. Classification (GTDB taxonomy): domain Bacteria; phylum Pseudomonadota; class Gammaproteobacteria; order Burkholderiales; family Burkholderiaceae_D; genus Rugamonas; species Rugamonas rivuli_B. The sequence continues at coordinate 91,966 of NZ_WKJJ01000011.1, forward strand.
TTCACGCCGCCCGGCGGCCGCATTGCGCTGCTGGTGGCGCGCGATGCCGGCCCGGATGGCGCGGATGGCGCCGCCGTGATCCGCGTGACCGACAACGGCATCGGCATCGCGCCGGAACAGGTCGACGTGATTTTCCAGCTGTTTGCACAGGCCGGGCACGCGCCCGACCGCGTGCAGGACGGGCTGGGGATCGGACTGTCGCTGGTGCGCACCATGGTGGACTTGCACGGCGGGCAAGTCAGCGCCAGCAGCCCGGGCATCGGCCACGGCAGCACATTCGAAGTGCGGCTGCCGCTGGGCGAAACACTGGGCATCGCGATACCGGAGTCCGCACCGCGCGGCCCCGGCGCCGCCCGCCGCATCCTGGTCGTGGACGACAGCACCGATGCGGCGGAAATGGTGGCGTCGCTGCTCGAATTTTCCGGCCACCGCGTCAGCACGGCCCACAGCGGCGCGGAAGCGATTGCACAGGCGCGGGCGGCGCCGCCCGATATCGTGTTCCTCGATATCGGCTTGCCCGACATGAGCGGCATGCAGGCGGCCAGCGCCATGCGCCGCCTGCCGGAACTGGCTGGCACGCGGCTGGTGGCGCTGTCCGGCTATGGGCAGGACAGCGACCGGGAAAATGCGCTGGCGGCGGGGTTCGACCACCACCTGACCAAGCCCGCCACCCTGGAAACGCTGCGCGCCGCGATTACCGAGCTGACCTGATTTACTGGGCCGTCTCGTCCCACTGCGTGGCGGCGGCCCGCTCCAGCACCGGGCGCCAGGCCGGCTGCACGGGCAATCCGAAGACTTCCCGCAACACCCGTTCCAGGTCATCCGCCGTCAGGTAGCGCCGCTCGCTTTGGCCGTCCGGGCTGCGTATCGTCAGGCGGTTGCGCAGCAAGCCGTAGCGGGCGTCGGGCGTGGTGCGGGCCACGATCAAATCGTGGCGGAAATGCGATTGCGGGAACGTCGCCGTATAGTAATTGGCCATCGTGTAATCGCCCGGACGGCATGGCGCCGGCGAAATCATGTAGACGCTGTGCCACTCGCTTGTTCCGTTATTGCCGAGTTCGGCTTCCAGTAAATGTTCATTGCCCACCGGCGTCAGGCGCAGCCGTTCATGCGGCGTCGGTTGCGCTGCCGTGCTGTCGAAGCGGATTGGTGCGGTCGGCACGCAGCTGCCGAAACCCACGTCGCACAGCCACCGTTCGCCGTCGAGCGTGACGCGCAACACCATGTGCGAACGGGGCCGCTGTTCCGCTTCCGGCCCCGATTGCCAGCGCACTTGCGCGATCAGCGGCTCAACGTCGAAACCCAGCGCTTCCAGCACGCGCTGGAATAACTGGTTTTGTTCGAAACAATAGCCGCCGCGCCCGCCAGTGATCAGCTTGGCGTCGATGTCGCCCGGTTCCAGTGAAATGCCGCGGTCGAGCAATACGTCGATCGCTTCGAACGGGATGGCCGCCGGGTGCAGTTGCTGCAGCGCGCGCAAGGTGTCCAGGGTTGGCGTACGCGCACCGGCATAGCCGATACGCGCACAGTAGGCGTCCAGTAAATCCATCGCAGTCCTTTCTTCAACATTGCTGAAAGAACCACGAGCTTACCGGAAAGTTTGCCGGCTGGCAGAACGCCTGCCGGCCAATCCGCTTAGCTGATCTGCACCTTGCGGCCGGCCTTGGTTTGCGCCTTCGGCAAGTGCAGTTGCAACACGCCGTTTTCATACTTCGCCGTCACGTGGGCATCGTCCACATCCTGGTCCAGCGTGAAGCTGCGGTACAGCTGCCCCGTGTAGCGTTCGCAGCGCAGCACGGTGGTGCCTTCCTTCTGTTCCTGCTCGCGTTTGACCTCGGCGGCAATGCTGACGCGCTTACCGTCGATGTCGACCTTGATGTCTTCCTTTTTCAGCCCCGGCATCTCTGCCTTGACTTCATACGACTGGTCGGTTTCGTCGACGTCGAGCCGGATGGTCGGCTGTGCGGCGAATTCACGCGTGCCCGGCTGCAAGCCGAATTCGCGGAAGAAGTCTTCCACGCCGCGCAGGGGGTCGTAGCGGGACAGGCTGGTGAAGGGATCGTAATGGGATAAGCGATTAGCCATGATGAAACTCCTTTGCATCAGAAAAGGCCGGAAAGAAAGCGTTCCGGCATCCGCTGCCGCATTGGGCTACCGGTATTGTGCGCCGCCGGTCACCGTACCGGCGCGCGGATGCCACGAGGCAGTTTATGCTTGACTGTCGAATTTCCCCTCAGTAGCATCCATTACAAACATCAACATCCGGGCGCGCCATGCCGCAAGCTGTGCCAGCACCGCCGTCGCAAAGGCGCTCCTGCGCAGGCGCCCTGCTGTGCCTGCTGCTGGCCGCACCGCTCGCCTCCTCTGCGCAAACCCGATATGTTGCATCCGGCCATCCGGACTGGCCGCCGTATTCATGGCAGCAAGGCGACCGGATTATCGGCGCGGGTGCGGAACTGGCGGAGATGATTTTCCGCAGCCTCGGCATCACACTGGAATTCAAACCGCAGGGCAACTGGAAACGCACGTTGGCCGAAGCCGAGCACGGCAAGGTCGACGTGATCGTCGGTGCCTACCGCACCGCCGACCGCCAGTCTTACCTGGGCTACCACGACACGCCGTTTGCCGACGATGCCAATGTGGTGTGGGTCGTGCGCGGCAAGGAATTTCCCTACAAGGGTTGGGAGGATTTGATCGGCAGGCACGGCACCGCCATGCTGGGCGAAAGCTACGGCGAACAATTCGACCGCTATATCGTGGAACGCCTGACCGTCAGCCGTGTGTCGTCCGCGCTGCTGAACCTGAAGAAACTGATGGCGGGCCACGCGGATTATTATCCATTCAGCCAGCATGGCGGCGAAATCCAGTTGCGCCGCTTCGGTTACCAGGACCAGGTGGTCCGGCTGCCTGGCGTGATTTCCACCGAAGGGGTGTATATCGCCATCGCCCGTAAATCGCCATTGATCCGCTACCTGCCCCAGCTCGAACAGGCCGTGCGCCAGCGACGCGCGGATGGCACGGTGGAGCGCCTGCTGCGCAGCTACGTGGAGCGGGCTGCACAGCAAAATCCCTAGCGCACCGCCCTTATTTGACGCGCTGCTTTTCCAGCTTGCGCGCCAGGGTCCGTCGATGCATGCCCAGGCGGCGCGCCGCTTCCGAGATATTGAAGTCGGTTTCCGCCAGCACTTCGTGGATGCGTTCCCATTCCAGCGTCTTGATCGACGTCGCGCGGCCCGTCAACTCCACGTCGGCGCTGCCCGCCACGTGGTTGAAGGCCGCTTCGATATCGTCGGTATTCGATGGTTTCGCCAGGTACTGGCAGGCCCCCAGCTTGATGGCCTCCACCGCCGTGTTGATACTGGCGTAGCCGGTCAGCACGACAATCAGCATGTCCGGATCGAACTTGTGCAGCATTTGCACGCACAGCAGGCCGGACGAATTGTTGTTCAGCTTGAGGTCGACCACGGCAAAGCCGGGCGAATGCTCTTCCAGCAGCGCTTCGGCCCGTTCCTGGTCCGGCGCGTGCAGCACCGTGTAGCCACGGCGCGTAAACGATTTGCTCAACGTGCGCGCGAACGCTTCATCGTCTTCGATGATCAGCAGTACGCGTTCTTCTTCAATGGTCATGCTCTTCCTTTAACTCATCGGCACTGTCGTCCGGGACTGCGATGGCCGCCAGCGGCAACGTCAGCAGCACGGCCGCGCCGCCCTGCACCAGGTTGCTGGCGTCCACCGTGCCGCCCAAGGTGCGGGCCACGTTCACCACCAGGAACAGGCCCAGGCCATGGCCCGGCTGGTCCTTGGTGGAATTGTACGGCTTGCCCAGCTGTTCCAGCACGGCGGGCTGGAAGCCGGGGCCACGGTCCGTCACCAGCATTTTCAGCAACTCCCCTTCGCGCGACACCTCGAAGCGGACAAAATGCGGCGACGCTTCCAGCGCATTGTCCAGCAGGTTGCAAATGGTTTGCTTCAGCGTGGAATCAAACGCCACCGGCACATCCTGCGCCAGGTGGTTTTCATATTCAAATACTTGCACGGGACGGCTGCCGCGCCACTCGTCGGCCAGTTCGTCGAGGAAGGTGTTGATCGTGGTCCGGGTCGACGATTCGCCGCGCGCCTCGCCGGCCGACAACAAAATGCCGCTGACGATGGCCTTGCAGCGCGCCAGCTGCGTCTGCATTTCCTGCAACTCTTCCAGCATGTCCGGGTCGTTCTTGAAGGCGGGCATGCGCTTCCAGTCCCCGAGGATCACGGACAACGTCGCCAGCGGCGTGCCCAGCTCATGGGCCGCGCCGGACGCCAGCAAGCCCATGCGGACAATGTGCTCTTCTTCCGCCGCGCGCTGGCGCATTTCCGCCAGCTTGCCGTCGCGCGCGCGCAAGTTCGTCATGATGCGGGTGATGAACACCACCAGCAGCGACGCATTGATGGCAAAGCAGATCAGCATGCCCTGGATATACAGGCTGAAATAGCCACGCTCGTGGAACAGCGGCAATGCCAGGGGTTTCGACACCAGCGCCAGGCCCGCCAGGCACCCGCTGGTGATGGCGACGATGGTCCACGTCGACCACGCTTCCAGCAGCACGGCCGACAGGATCACTTGCAGCAGGTACAGGAACACAAACGGGTTCGACGTGCCGCCGCTGAGATACAGCTGGGCCGTCAGGCTGGCCACGTCGACCAGCATCGATAAAAACAGTTCGCCGTTGGTGACGGTCCATTTTTCGTGCCAGCGCAACTGGCTGGCCACATTGAATGCGATCAGGCACGCCAGCACTTCCAGCATGTACGCCAGCGGCAGCTGGATGCCCAGGCCCCACGCGATGACGGCAATGGTGGAAATCTGGCCGACCACGGCAATCCAGCGCAGCTGGATCAGTTGCTGCATGTTCTGGTGGCCGGCGGCCTGTCCCAGCGCCGTCACGGCGGCAGGATCTTTCAGTACGGCGAAAATATCTGTGGTCCCCGACATGGCTCCCGGCCCGGCATGTTCACTCCCGGCGCTGGGGCCGGTGATTAAATGTTGTGCTTGCGACGCTGACGCTGGCGAATATCGTCGCGCGCCACCCAGATGAAGGCGCCGGCCGCCATGGCCGCCAGCGCATACCAGGTGAGAGCATATACCAGATGGTTGTTGGTGAACGAAATCACCGTGAGGCCGCCCACGGGGCGCAAGCCGTCGTCCGCCGCGGGCGGTTCCTGGTCCTTGCCGGCGTCGACGAAGAATGGCGCCACCATGGCGGCATCGAAGCCGCGCGCCTGGCCGATGGCGGCGACGTCGCGCGCATACCAGCGGTGGTTGGCGGGATCGTTCAGGCGCAGGAAGGCGCGGCCGGTTTCCGGCATGCGCAGCAGGCCGCTGATGGTCACGGGGGAGCGGTCGGCCACCGTGGCGCAGACCGCCTTGCCGGCCGGCGTGGCGGCAGGCAAAGGCAGGCGCTTGGCCGCTTCCTGCCCGATAAAGCCGCGGTTGACGATCACGACGTGGTCCGCAGCATCCTGGCCCGCACCGGGCGCGCCGCGCAGGCACAGCGGCGTCAGCAGCCAGTAACCGCTGCCCAGGTCCGTGGTGGCCTGCACGCGGGTGGTGTATTCGGGGAGGTAGACGCCCGTCAGGACGACGTGGCGGTATTCATCATTGGCCGCGTTGACCTGCGCCCACTGGGCGGGTCCCGGCACGGCCACCGGCGCCGCGTGGACACGGGTGTCCACTTTGGCGATCAAATCCAGCTTCCACTGCAGGCGGTACACCTGCCAGGTGCCCAGCGCCAGCAGCAGACAAACGGCAACGGCCGCGCAGACCGCCAGCACCCGCCGCAAGGCGGATGAATGCAGGCGTGGCGCCTGCTCCCGGCTGTCGCGCGGCCGTTCCATCCCCGGCTGTCGCTTACGGACGGATGCGCATGTCGTGCGCGTCAGGCATGCCCGGCATCATGTTGTGGTTCATGTGGTACATGACCCAGATCGAGCCGGACAGTACGATGACCACCAGGATCGCCGAGAAGATCAGCGCCAGCATGTTCCAGCCGCCTTCCGACTTCGCGTTCATGTGCAGGAAGTACACCATGTGCACGACGATCTGCACCGCACCCAGGCCCAGCAGGATCAGGGCGGTGTTGCTTGGATTGTCCAGCACCTTGCCCATCACCAGCCAGAACGGGATGGCGGTCAGGATCACCGACAGGATGAAGCCGATGGTGTAGGTCTTCAGGCTGCCGTGGTCGTGGCCGTCATCGTGGCCGTGGTGGCCATGGCCGTGGTCGTCGTGACCGTGATTGTGATCGTGGTGTGCCATTACATCACTCCCATCAGGTAAACAAAGGTGAACACGCCGATCCAGACCACGTCCAGGAAGTGCCAGAACATCGACAGGCACATCATGCGGCGCTTGTTTTCATGGGTCAGGCCATGCTTTTTCAGCTGGAACAGCAGCGTCACCAGCCACACGATACCGAAGGTCACGTGCAGGCCGTGGGTGCCAACCAGCGCGAAGAACGAGGTCAGGAACGCGGAGCGGTCAGGACCCGCGCCTTCGTGGATCAGGTGGTGGAACTCGTACAGTTCCAGCGACAGGAACGCCAGGCCGAACAGGCCCGTGACCACCAGCCAGAACATCGTCAGGCCCAGTTTCTTCTTTTGCGATTCCAGCATCGCGAAGCCGTACGTGATCGACGACAGCAGCAGGAAGGCCGTGTTGACGGCCACCAGCGGCAGGTCGAACAGTTCGGCGCCGGTCGGGCCGCCCGCATAGTTGCGGCCCAGGATGGCATAAGCCGAGAACAGGCAAGCGAACAGCAGGCAGTCGCTCATCAGGTAGATCCAGAAGCCCAGCAGGGTGCCGTTCTCCGGGTGGTGTTCGCGCACGAAGTAGCGTGCGCTGATATTGGTCGTGTCTTTCATGGTCGCAGTACTCATTGTCAAGCGTGGGCTTCGAGCTTTTGCGTGAAGGCTTCTTCCGTCTCGGTCACTTGGCTGACCGGGATGTAGTAATCACGCTTGTAGTTGAACGTATGGACAATGATGGTGCCCAGCATCGCGGCGAACGCCACGCCGGCCAGCAGCCACATTTGCCAGATCAGGCAGAAGCCCACGCCACCGGCCAGCGCGGAGATCACGAAACCAGCCCAGGTATTGGCAGGCATGTGGATTTCCACGAAGTCCGTCAACGGACGCTGGTAGCCGTTTTTCTTCATGTCGGCCCAGGCGTCGTTGTCATGCACGACCGGGGTGAACGCGAAGTTGTAGTCCGGCGGTGGCGACGACGTCGACCATTCCAGCGTACGGCCGCCCCATGGGTCGCCCGTCACGTCGCGCAGCTTGGCGCGGTCGCGGAACGACACGTAGAACTGCAGCAGCATGGCGCCGATACCACCGGCAATCATCACGGCGCCGACAGCGGCGATCTGGAACCAGATTTGCAGCGACATGTCATCGAAGTGGCTCATGCGGCGGGTCACGCCCATCAGGCCCAATACGTACAGTGGCATGAAGGCGAAGTAGAAGCCGATGGTCCACAGCCAGAACGACCATTTGCCCCAGTACGTGTTCAGCTTGTAGCCGAACGCTTTTGGCCACCAGTAGTTGATCGCGGCGAATACGCCGAACACCACGCCGCCAATGATCACGTTGTGGAAGTGGGCGATCAGGAACAGCGAGTTGTGCAGCACGAAGTCGGCAGGTGGCACGGCCAGCAGCACGCCGGTCATACCGCCGATCACGAAGGTGATCATGAAGCTGATGGTCCACATCATCGGCAGTTCGAAGCGGATACGGCCGCGGTACATGGTGAACAGCCAGTTGAAGATCTTGGCGCCGGTCGGGATCGAAATGATCATCGTCGTGATGCCGAAGAACGAGTTCACCGACGCGCCGGAGCCCATCGTGAAGAAGTGGTGCAGCCATACCAGGTACGACAGGATGGTGATCACGACGGTCGCATAGACCATCGACGAGTAGCCGAACAGGCGCTTGCCCGAGTAGGTCGACACGATTTCGGAGAAGATACCGAAGATCGGCAGCACCAGGATGTACACCTCAGGGTGGCCCCAGATCCAGATCAGGTTCACGTACAGCATCGGGTTGCCGCCGCCGTCGTTGGTGAAGAAGTGGGTGCCGAAGGTACGGTCCAGCGACAGCATCGCCAGCACGGCGGTCAGTACCGGGAACACGGCAACGATCAGCACGTTGGTGCACAGTGCGGTCCAGGTGAACACCGGCATCTTCATCATGTCCATGCCTGGCGCGCGCATCTTGACGATGGTGGCGATCAGGTTAACGCCGGACAGCAGTGTGCCGACCCCGGCCACCTGCAACGCCCAGATGTAGTAGTCGACCCCGACGTCGGGGCTGGCCAGGATGCCGGACAGCGGCGGATACGCCAGCCAGCCGGTTTTCGCGAATTCACCGATGAACAGCGACGCCATGATCAGCGCGGCGCCAAAGGTGGTCATCCAGAACGAGAAGTTGTTCAGGAACGGGAACGCCACGTCGCGCGCGCCGATCTGCAGCGGCACCACGTAGTTCATCAGGCCCGTGACGAATGGCATCGCCACGAAGAAAATCATGATGACGCCGTGCGCCGTAAACACCTGGTCATAGTGGTGCGGCGGCAGGAAACCGGCGTTGTCGCCGAACGAGATGGCTTGCTGGGCGCGCATCATCAGCGCGTCGGCGAAGCCGCGCAGCAGCATCACCAGGCCCAGGATCATGTACATGATGCCGATTTTCTTGTGGTCGATACTGGTGATCCAGTTGCGCCACAGCGGGCCCCACATGCGGAAATAGGTCAGCGCGCCGAGCAGGCCGGCGCCGCCCAGCAGCACGCCGGCAAAGGTAGCGATCAGGATCGGCTCATGGAATGGGATCGCGTCCCAGTTGAGCCGACCGAGAATCAGGTCGTGTTGGACTTCGGAATGGGCTTGCATTATTCGTTCTTCATCGAAAGTTTAGGCTGGGCTTTGTTCTGTGGGGTGAAGCACAGTTCAGCCGCGGTACGGGCGCGCACGATGTCGTCCGCCACCATCTTGTTGATGCAGGTCTGGCCGTCGCCGACGCAGCGATTCAGGATCGCGTCGTACAGGCCGTCGGTCACGCCGGCGAAGTAGCGCACAGGCTCTTTTTCGCTTGGCTTTTCCAGCGCCTGGTAACCGGTGCGGTCCAGCGTATTGCCGGCAGCCTTGACTTTGGCGACCCAGGCGTCGAAGTCCGCCTGCGACAGGCCGTGGTACTTGAAGCGCATGCCGGAGAAGCCCGCGCCGGAGTAGTTGGCCGAGAAGCCGTCGTACACGCCGGCCTTGTTGATGACGGCGTTCAGTTCCGTCTGCATGCCTGGCATCGCGTAAATCATGCCGGCTTTCGCAGGAATATAGAACGCATTCATCACGGTCGACGCGGTGATCTTGTAGCGCACCGGCATGTCCACTGGCGTGGCCAATTCATTGACGGTGGCGATACCCAGGTCCGGATAGATGAACAGCCACTTCCAGTCCAGCGCCACCACTTGCACTTCCAGCGGTTTCACGCCGGGGGCAATCGCACGGGTTTCGTCGATGCGGTCCAGCGGACGATACGGATCCAGTTTGTGGGTGCTGATCCAGGTCAGCAGGCCCAGCACGATGATGATGAGCAGCGGAGCGCCCCAGATCACCAGTTCGAGCTTGGTGGAGTGATCCCAGTCGGGTTCGTATTTGGCGGAAGTATTGCTGGCACGATAGCGCCATGCAAAGAACAAGGTCAGTGCAATGACGGGCACGATAATCAGCATCATCAGCAAGGTGGACACAACAACAAGGTTGGCCTGCTGAGCAGCGATATCTCCGGACGGCTTCATTACTACCGTGTTGCAGCCAGCCAGCCACAAAACGGAGGAAAGAGCAAGTCCGCGTCGGATCAACGTTGGATTCATGCGGTAATGTACGTTACATAAAATGAATAACATGCTACTGTAACGTCTAACAGTGCTCTCTGGAAATTGGACACTTTGTCCTACCCCCGTCCAATTCCCGGGGGAGCTGTTGAATAATTATTCAGAAGAGACAAAGGAGTTGGCCATGACAGTTTCCTACCACGGCGATTACCCAGCCGAATATCCTCAACGCGGCCACGCTCACGGTGCACGCAACATCAACGCGCGCGACGGTGAAATCCACCCTGAAGACATCGCAGTCGGGGTGGTGATCGGACGAGCATCCGAATATTTCGATTTCTTTGTCTATGCCATCGCTTCGGTGCTGGTATTCCCGCAAGTGTTCTTCCCGTTCGAGAGTCGCCTGGACGGCACGCTGTATTCGTTCATCATCTTCGCGTTCGCCTTCATCGCGCGTCCGATCGGTTCCGTGCTGTTTATGGAATTGCAACGCCGCTTCGGGCGTGAAACCAAATTGACGGTGGCGCTGTTCCTGATGGGCATGTCGACCGCCGGTATCGCATTCCTGCCGGAATACGCACACCTGGGCGCCGCGTCGATCGTGATCCTGTCACTGCTGCGCGTCGGCCAGGGCCTGGCGCAGGGTGGCGCCTCCGACGGCTTGCCGTCGCTGCTGGCGCTGTCCGCGCCGAAGCACAAGCGCGGCTGGTACGCGATGCTGGGCCAGCTGGGCGCGCCGGTCGGCTTCATCATTGCCGCGGGCCTGTTCTCTTTCCTGCTGGCGCAACTGTCGACGCTGGACTTCCTGGACTGGGGCTGGCGCTATCCGTTCTATGTGGCGTTCGCGATCAACGTGGTGGCGCTGTTTGCCCGCCTGCGTCTGGTCTCGACCACGGAATATTCCCGCCTGCTGGACGACCACCAGCTCGACCCGGTGAATGTCGTGGAACTGGCGCAATCGCAGGGCCGCAACGTGCTGATCGGCGCGCTGGCCGCACTGGCGTCGTATGCGCTGTTCCACCTGGTGACGGTATTCCCGCTGTCGTGGATTAACATTTATTCCACCCGCTCCATCAGCGACTTCCTGGAATTGCAGATGCTGGGCGCGGCGCTGGCCGGTGTCGGCATCGTGGTGTCCGGCCTGCTGGCGGACCGCTTCGGCCGCCGCACCACCTTGGGCACGGCGGCAGTCCTGATCGGCGTGTTCTCCGGCTTCGTGCCGATGCTGATGGATGGCGGCGACCTGGGCCAGAACGTGTTCCTGCTGGTGGGCTTTGTGCTGCTGGGCCTGTCGTACGGCCAGGCTGCCGGCGCCGTGACGGCAAACTTCGAGCCGCACTTCCGCTACACGGGCGCCACCCTGACGTCCGACCTGGCATGGCTGGTCGGTGCGGCATTCGCCCCGCTGATCGCGCTGGGCCTGTCGGCCAACTTCGGCCTGGCCTATGTCAGCCTGTACCTGCTGTCCGGCGCTGCCGGGTCGCTGGCGGCGCTGAGCCTGAACCGGGCGCTGGAAATCAAGGACTAGTTCCCGCTCTCTATATAAGAGGGAACAATCAGCCCGGCCTTTGCGCCGGGCTTTTTCTTTGGCTATGTCCCCGCAAACCGTGGAAAGTGTCCAATTGCCGCTTTAAGCAGAGATTCCGCGGTATCGATGCGATGTGCATCAAGGATGCACCGCCAGCCCAGGTAGTTCGGCAGATAGCGCGTGGCGACGCCGTGGAAACGGTGCAGCCAGGCCCGGAAACGGCTGTGGTAGGCGTTGACGTTTTGGACATGCAGCGCGCCGCGCGTGCGCACACCGGCGCGCAAGTTGACCGCTTCATGGGTGATCCCGCTCTCGCGGGCAAAGGCGCGGTAAGCCGCGTTGGCATCGGTCACCAACAGGATGTCGGGATCGAGCGCCGGCCGCAGGCACTGGTGCAGGGCGGTGCTGGTGAGCGCGCCGCGTCCTGTGACGAAGTCGAGCGTGCGGCCATTGCGGTCGCGCGCCACCAGGATGCACACCTGCTCGTGCGAAATGCCGCGCCGGCGAGCGTGCCCGCCCCGGCGGCGCGGCGGCCGGTCCAGGTGGCGTGATCCTTTCTGCGATTCCAGCAAGAACATTTCGTCGGCCTCGGCAATGCCATGCAGCAGCGGTGCGCGGTCGGTGCGCGGCAGCGCCAGGAAGCGGTGGCGCCAGCGGAACGTGGTATTGCGGTGCACGCCGAGGCGGCTGGCGGCATGGCGCAACGAGTGCGACGCCAGCATGCCGTCGAGGTAGGCCAGCCAGCGCTCCTTATGGTGGAGCCGGGCCAGCGGCGTGCCGGTCAGCGTATTGAAGGTTTTGCCGCACGTGCGGCAGCGGTAGCGCTGCAGGCCGCTTTCGCGGCCGTGCCGGTACCAGCGGGTGCCGGCGCAGCGCGGACAGCACAGTTTTTCCTGCGCCGCCTGGTCCAGCAGCCTGCCCACATGCTGCCTGGCGTCGGCCTGCCCCAGCCGCACCTGCAGCTGGGCGCATTGCCGTGAAGTCAGTAACGCCAGTTGCGCCAACAGCGATGCGAATGCCTGCGTTTCCATGATCTGTCTCCAGTCCCGGGATGATATTGCTTGGACCGGGAACAAAAAGCAGAGTTCCACGAAGGTTGCAGACAGCGCCTTTTCTTTGGTGCTGCCGGCTTGCCCCGGCGTTATTTCAGTTTTGCCAACAATGCGTCCGCCACGCCCACGGCGGACGCTGGGTTCTGGCCCGTGATCAATTCGCGGTCCGTCACCACGTAGGGGGCCCATGCCGCGCCACTACTGTAGATGGCGCCGGCCTGTTGCAGCGCGGCTTGCGGCGTGACTTTCATTTCACCGCCCAGCATGCCCTTCGCCATGTCTTCTTCCGCGTTGCTCAATACCGTCATCCTGTAACCGGCGTAGGCCCACTGCTGCGCCTTGGCCGGTGCGCCCTGCTCCAGCGTCCCGACAAATTGCGCCGGATGCAACATGGCCGCCACCAGCGCGGCGGGGCCGTGGCACACCAGCGCGGTCGGCTTGCCCGCCGCGTGGAAATGCGCCAGCAATTGCCCGACCTGCGGACTGCGCACCAGGTCTTGCATCGGCGCGTGGCCGCCCGGCACGAACACCGCGTCATATTTCGCATACCCTTGCTGTGCCACCCGCGCCAGGCTGATCACCGGCGATGCATCGGCCGACGTCACTTTCAATTGCTCCAGCAGCGCCACGTGCGCCCGCATCGCCGCCTCGTCATTACCAAAATGCATCTTGTCCAGCGACAGCCGGTCGACCGCCGGCGCCTTGCCCAGCGGCGTGGAAAACGTCACCGCGTGGCCCGCATCGACCAGTTTTTTTACCGGCTGCATCAATTCATTCGCATAAAACCCGGTGGCAAACTGTTTGCCGTCCTTAAGATCCAGCACGGCCTCGTCCGACAGCAGCACCAGCACATTGGCGGCCTGCGCGCCGGCCGCAACGAGACCCAATGCCGCGGCCGCGGCTGCCTGTTTGATTACTTGTTTCATCGTGTATTCCTTGTGGGGGTTGGACATAACCGCTACTCTATTCATGCCAATCGAAACAATAAACAACCCCACAACCAAATCATTTGTTCTCCAGAAGATAAAATGCCCCGCCAATTCGATTACCTGGCCGACGTCGAAGTGTTCACCACCATCGCCGACAAAGGCACCATCAGCGCCGCCGCCATCGCGCTGGGCACGACGCCATCCGTACTGAGCCGCGCCGTGGCCCGGCTGGAAACCAGGCTGGGGACGCAGCTGATGCGCCGCACCACCCGCCGTCTCAGCCTGACGGAAGCCGGCCAGGCTTACCTGGACCAGGCCCGCACCGCCTTTGCCGTGCTGGCCGACGCGGAGCGCACCGTGCAGGGCGCCGATGGCGAACTGGCCGGCACCATCCGGATCAGTGCACCGACCACCTACGCCCACTACCGGCTGCCGGCACTGCTGCAACCCTTCATGGACCAGCACCCCAATGTCATGATCGAGCTGAGCATTGCCAACCGCAATGTCGACCTGGTTTCCGAGGGGTACGACATGGCGATCCGCCTGGGCGCATTGCCGGACAGCGGCCTGGCGGCGCGCAAGCTGGGCGATGAAGAACTGGTGCTGGCGGCGGCGCCCGCCTACCTGGCGCGGGCCGGCACGCCCCGGACCATCGCCGACCTGGCCGATCACAGTTGCCTGGCGTTCGTCATGCCCAGCACGGGCAAAATCCCGCCGTGGCAACTGACCGAAGCCGGCGCCGCGGTCGAATGGCAGGCGCCGCCCCGGCTGCGCGTGACCGACGACGTGCTGGGCGTGGTGTCGCTGGCGCAGCAGGGGCTGGGGATCTGCCAGACCTACCGCTTCGTGGCGGCCGGCCCGCTGCAGCGGGGCGAACTGGTGCAGGTACTGCCCGACAACGGCGGCCGCACCCGGCCGTTCTCGCTGATTTACCCACCCCATAAACGCTTGTCCAGCGCCAGCCGCGCGCTGATCGCCGCGCTGGCGCCCGCCTGACCCCACCGGGCACCGGCAGCCGATGTACTTTTAAACACTGTTGTTTTTATTTCGCAAGAAAATCCGACACTGCCGGGGACGCTCCCGCATGGCTGCCGCACGCTTGCGGGCAACATGGACTTTCACAAAGCAATTGCGTATCCTCAAACGGTGACCACGCCTGCCCTGTCCGCCTTTCCCCGCACCACCGCCGTCCACCCGGCCCAGCCATCCGCTGTATCCGGCGCGGCGCTATGGCGGCGCGCGTGCGCATTGCTGGTGCTGGCGATAGCGATGGCGCTGCATGCGCCCCCGGCCGGCGCCGATACTACGGGTACAGCCGACCGCTGGAACAAACTCGCCACGCCGCTGTTCGAGCACCTGGGCCTGGAACAAGGCTTGCCGCACCCCACCGCCATGGCGCTGGCGCAGGACAGCGACGGCTTCATCTGGATGGGTACGCAGCGGGGACTGGCGCGCTGGGACGGTTACCGCATGCGCACCTTCCTGAACAGCCCGGCCGACGCCACCTCGCTGCCGGGTGACTTTATCCAGGTACTGCACGTCGACCCGCTGGGCCGGCTGTGGATCGGCACCACGCTGGCCGGCCTGGGCATGTACGACAAGACATCGAACCGCTTCATCCGCTACCCGCCCGGCGCCAACGGCTTGAGCCACGGTTCCGTGACAGCCATCGCCAGCGATGCGCATGGCGGCATCTGGGCCGGCACGCTGGAAGGCCTCGATTACCTGGCGCCGACCACGGGCCGTGTCACACATTACCGTCAAAGCAAGGATGGCTTGCCCGACCACCAGGTCCGCGCCCTGTTGACGGACCGCGACGGCGACCTGTGGATCGGCACCGCCACCGGGCTGATCCGGCGCGACGGCAAATCCGGCACATTCCGCGCGGCAACCATGACCGACGCCGCAGGCGCCGCCGTGCAGGACACCGTGCTGTCGCTGCACCAGGACAGCAGCGGCCACCTCTATTTCGGCACCTTGAAAAGCGGCATCGGCCGCATCGAGCCCGGGGCCGCCCCCACCGCCCGCCTGCTGCCGCTGCACGGCGTACCGGACGCCAAGGCCAACATGGTGCTGGCGCTGACGGAAACCGAACCGGGCGTGCTGTGGGCCGCCACCTATGGCGGCGGCGTCATTGAATATGACACGGCCACCGGCGCGGCGCGGCGCATCCTGCACCAGGCCGCCGTGCGCGACAGCCTGGCCAGCGACCGCACGGCGGCATTGCTGCGCGACCGCAGCGGGCTGGTCTGGGTCAGCAACGAACGGGCCGTCGACATGTATGCGCCGCACAGCCGCGCCATCAGCGCCGTGTTCGGCGGCGAAGGCGTGCAGGAATCGTCGGTGACCGCCGTCATGGCCGACAGCGCCCGCCGGGTCTGGATCGGCCTGGCCGACCAGGGCGTGGACCTGGTGCGGCCCGATGGCGTGCGCGTGGCGGCGCTGCGCCCCGATCCCGAACATCCGGCCAGCGCGCTGCCGAACCGCGTGATCCTCGCCATGGCGCCGGCCCCGGACAACGAAGCGTGGATCGGCACCCAGCTTGGCCTGTACCGCACCAGCGCGGGGGGCATGCAAGTGCAGCGCATCACGCTGCCCATGGCGAACCCCACGCCGCGCGTCGGCACCATCCTGTCGCGCGGCGACGACCTGTGGCTGGGCACCTATGACGGCTTGCTGCGCTACGGTCTCCACACCGGCGCCGCGCGCACCTACACCCAGGGCCCCGCCAGCGCCGGCGGCCTGACTGACAACCGCATCCACGCGGTGCTGGACGATGGCAACGGCACGCTGTGGATCGGTACCCGCAATGGCCTGAACCGTCTCCACATCGACAGTGGTACGATGGAACACATCCCCGGCCTGCCCGACCCGCTGATTACCGCGCTGGCGTTCGACAGCCAGGGCCGACTGTGGGTCGGCATGCATGGCGGCGGCATCGCCGTCATGACGCGGCAGGCCAACGGCGCGCCCGCGTTCCACCGCATCACCGTGCAGGAAGGCATGCCCAGCGATGTCGTGGTGGCGCTGGTGTCCGATGACAAAGGCCGCATGTGGGCGTCGACCACGGATGGCATCGCCATCGCCGATCCCGCCACGCTGAAAGCCCGCGCCCTGGTGCGGGCCGACGGCGTGCCCTTCCGCACGTATTTCATCAACGCGGCGGCGCGCACGGATGAATCGGACTTGCTGTTCGGCGCCTTTGGCGGCCTGGCTGTCGTCCGTCCGGACGCGGTGCAACCGTGGCGATTCCGCCCGCCGCTGGCTGTCACCGCGGTGGCGCTGGATGGGCGGCCGCAGCCGCCATCGTCGCGCCTGACGGTGGCGCCCGGCATCAAGTCCTTTGAAATCGAAATGGCGGCGCTGGATTATTCCGCGCCCCAGCGCAACCGCTATGCGTGGCGGCTGGAGGGATACGACCGCCACTGGCACGAAGGCGACGCCAGCCGCCGCGCCATCGCCTACACCAACCTGCCGCCCGGCACGTACGTGCTGCGGCTGCGCGGCGCCAACCGCGCGGGCCTGTGGAGCGACGCGGAACTGGCGCTGTCGGTGCACGTGCAGCCCGCGTGGCACCAGACCGGCTGGGCCTACGGCGCACTGGCGCTGGCGCTGCTGGGCGCGGCGTGGGGCGTTCTGCGCTGGCGCACGCTGTACTTCCAGCGCGACCAGGCGCGCCTGCAATCGCTGGTGTATTCCCGTACGCGCCACCTGGAAAAACTCAACGCCATCGTCAAATCCATCAACGAACAACTGGACTTCGATTCCGTCCTGCACACCATCCTGCATGAAACCACCGTCATCAGCGGCGTCGACGCCGCGCTGGCGCTGGTGCGCAAGACCGGCACCGACCAGCTGACCTTGCGCGCCGCCTGGGGCAACGCCGCCATCACGGAAGCGCGCCAGCGCATGGCGCTGGAGGTGGCCGAAGCGCGGTATGCGCAACCGTCCGACCGCATCGCCGACGACATCTACCTGGTGCGGGCGGGCGCCGCCCAGGACCTGGCGGGTGCGCACGCCGTGCTGGCCGTGCGCATCCGCATCGATGGGCAGACCGAAGGCTTGCTGCTGTTTGAAAACCAGCGCACCGCGCGCGCATTCGACGCCAGCGACCTGGACTTGCTGATCGCGCTGAAGGAACCGTTCGTGACAGCCTTCCAGAAAGCCCGCACCATGCGCCAGCTGGAAGTGGCACGCGCCAACGCGGAAGCGGCCACCCGCGCCAAGACCGAATTCCTCGCCAATATCAGCCATGAAATCCGCACCCCGATGAACGCCATCCTCGGCTTCGCGGGACTGGGCAATCAAATGGGCCTGGACGGCAAACCGGGCGACTACTTCCGCAAGATCGGCCGCGCCGGGCAAAGCCTGATGCGCATCATTAATGACGTGCTGGATTTTTCCAAGATCGAATCGGGCCGCCTGGAACTGGAAGCCGTGCCGTTCGACCTCAATGAATCGCTGACGCAACTGCACGACCTGTTTTCATGGCAGGCTGCCGACAAGGGCCTGGAGCTGGTGGTATGGGCCGCGCCGGACGTGCCGCCGCATTTGATGGGCGATCCGCTGCGGCTGGGCCAGGTATTGACCAACCTGGTGGGCAATGCCTTGAAATTCACCACCCGCGGCCATATCCGCCTGCGCGTGGAACTGGACGACGCGCCCCACGGCAGCGATGACAACAGTCTCGTGCACCTGCGCTTCCTGGTCGAAGACACCGGCATGGGCATCAGTCCGGAACAGCAGACCCGCCTGTTCCAGGCTTTCGCGCAGGCCGACGCCAGCACCACGCGCCTGTATGGGGGCACCGGCCTGGGCCTGGCGATTTCCCAGCAACTGGTGCGCAAGATGGGCGGGACCATTGCCGTGCAGTCCGAACCGGACAAGGGCAGCCGGTTCACTTTCGTCGTCGCGCTGCGGGTGGCCTCGCCCAGCGCGCTGCGGGCCGCGCAGGAAGTCCACGCGGCAGCCCGCGCCACCCCGCCGAAACTGGGCGGACTGCGCATCCTGGTGGTCGACGACAACACCATCAACCAGCAGGTGTGCGGCGAAATCCTGCAACGGGCCGGCGTCCTGGTGGACCTGGCCGACAGCGGCCGCGACGCGCTGCGCATGGTGGAACAGCAAACCTATGACGCCGTGCTGATGGATATCCAGATGCCGGACATGGACGGCTACCACGCGACAGAACGCATCCGCGCCATGCCGGGCCGCGCGCAGTTGCCCGTGATCGCCATTACCGCGCACGCGGTGGCGGGCTACCGCGACTATTGCCTGTCGCGGGGCATGAACGATTACCTGGCCAAGCCGATCGACCCGGCGGCGCTGTACGCGGTCCTGGAAGCGCATACCAGCGGCGGCCGCGAGCATATGGCCGACGCCCCGGCCAAGCGGCTGGAATTGCCGCCGATGCCGGGACTGGATTTGCCCAACGCGCTGAACCGGCTGGGCGGCAACGCGGCACTGCTGTCGCGGCTGCTGACGGTGTTCATCAACGAGTTCGACACCCTGTTGCCGCAATTGCGCCAAGCCATCGCCGCCGGCGAATACGACAAGGCCGCCAGGCTGGTCCACCGGGTCAAGGGCGCGGCCGGCAACCTGTCCGCGCACCAGTTGCAAGCGGCCGCCGGCGCGCTGGAACAGGGCTTGCTGGCATCCGGTGCGGAAATGCCACAACCGTTACTGGATGCTTTCCTCCAGGCGCTGGCAGTCGCCGGCGACAGCGCCCAGTATTACCTTGAGAAATCCGCCGCCTTGACCTAGATTGGTTGTGACTGCTACAACTTTGCAATCCTTGCCAATTGAAAGGAGTCTGTATGGAAACTGTGATGAACCGTGACCTCGATAAGATTCTCGATAAGTTGTCGCGCGACGATGCTTTCCGCGCCTGGGTCGCCGACGACCCGATAGCCGCCATGGCCAGCATCGGCGTCGCCATCGACGCGCAACAGTTGCCTGGTAAAGTCGTCCTGCCATCGAAGGAAGTCATGATGTCCGCCCGCCTGGCCATCAGGGCGAAACTCGACAGCGCCGCCGGCGCCATCCCGTTCTTCCTGTCCGGTAAACTCTGAATTTCCGTCATCCGGCCGCCCGCATCGCGGCGGCCGCCACGCTCCCCGAAAATTGTGTCAACATGGTGATTTTTACAATGACCGGGAGACGCCATGACTGCACGCCACGATCAACAGTTCCACGCCCTGCACAGTGAAGGTTTGCTGTTGCTGGCCAATTGCTGGGATGCGGGAACGGCCCGCCTGGCCATCCACGCCGGCAGCAAGGCGCTGGCCACCAGCAGCGCCGCCGTCGCATGGTCGCATGGCTATCCCGATGGCGGGCCATTGCCGCCGGAACTGCTGGTGTCCACCGTGCGCGCCATTGCGCGCGTGGCCACGGTGCCGCTGACGGCCGATATCGAAGACGGCTATGCCAGCGATCCCGCCCGGGTCGCGGCGCTGGCCCGCGACGTCATGCGCGCGGGCGCGGTCGGCATCAATATTGAAGACGGGGCCGGCGCGCCGGAAGTGCTGTGCGAGAAAATTGCCGCCATCCGCCGCGCCGCCGCCGAAGAAGGCGTGAATTTGTTCATCAATGCCCGCACCGATCCCTACCTGCGTCCGCTGGTGGCGCCGGACGCCCGCATGGCCGAAGTGCTGCGCCGCGCAGCGCTGTACCGCGAAGCGGGCGCCAGCGGCTTGTTTGTTCCCGGCGTGCGCGAGGCGGGCGAGATAGCCGCCATCGCGGCCGGCTGCGGCCTGCCACTCAATGTGCTGGTGCGGCCCGGGTTTCCGCCGCTGGAACAATTGCGGGCGCTGGGCGTGCGCCGGCTGTCCGCCGGGTCCGACATCGCGGAAATGGCGGACAGCTATATCGTGCATGCAATGGGCGAATTCCTGCGCAGCGGCCAGGTGGCGGCCCCTGACGCGCCGCCGCTGGCCTACCCGCAACTGAACGCATTGATGGCAGGTAACGGCGGCTGACGCAGGCGGCGGCATGCCGTATCATGGCGGCATGCCCATCCTGTACGGAGCCGTCCATGATCGAAGGAAAATCCCTGCGCAGCGACCTGCATCACCTGGACCGCGCGCTGCAAGCCCTGCAGCGCGCCCTGCTCGGCGCGGCCAATGGCGGCGCCACCGACTGGATGGCGCCGTTGCCGCGCCTGATTGCGGAAGTGGATGAATACCTGGACGACGAAGAAGCGCCCGCGCTGGCCGTCGAACGGGATTTGCACGCGCAGGCCGAACGCCTGATGGGACCACTGCCGCCGTCGGACCTGGCGTTCCGCGCCCGTTACGATGCGCTGCGCGCAGCCAGCCCGGCCGTCGCCACCGCCCATGCGGCGCTGCTGCACGTGATGGCGGAATTGCCGTCGCATCCCCTGCCCTGCCCCCTCGGCACGACACGATGACACTTTATTTGTAGCGCGCGATGGTGGCGATCATGTCGTCACACTCGACCGGCTTGGCGATGAAATCATCCATGCCCGCCGCCAGGCACTCGGCCCGTTCCGCCTGCGTGACGCCCGCCGTCATCGCAATGATGGTGGTGTGCAGTCCCAATTCCCTGCGGATCGCGCGTGTCGCCGTAAAGCCATCCATCACCGGCATTTGCACGTCCATCAGCACCACGTGATAACGGTCGCCGTGGCTGCGCATGGCTTCCACCGCTTCGCGGCCGTTGGACGCGATATCGACCGTGGCGCCCGCACCCTGCAGCATGGTCGACGCCACCACCTGGTTCAATGCATTGTCTTCCGCCAGCAGCAACGCCATGCCGGCAAGCTCCCCGCCGGACTGGAGACCGGCCGCGCCGGCGGCCGCCTGCGTCCCTTGCGCGCTCTCAGCCGCGTCCAGCACGGCCGCCAGCAAGCCGCGCCGCGTGACAGGACAATGCAGCACCGCGGCATGTTCGGCGCCACCCGGCAGTGGCTGCGCCAGCGCGCTGAAACCGGACACCATGCGCACCACGAACGGCGCGTGATGCGAGGTGTGCGCCATCTTCTTCAATAACGGCAGCATCGCCGCCGCATCGAACGACGGTCCCGCCACCAATCCCGCATACTGCACGCCCGCCGTACTGTCCAACAGCCGCAACGCTTCATCGACACCGGCAGCGCGCCCGAACCGCCAGTCCCACGGTCCGGCGGCGTGCACCAGCGAGCGGGCCGTGTCGTCGTCTTCTTCCAGCAGCAGTACCGCAATGCCGCGCAACGCAGGCGGCGGCATGACAGGTGGCGCCGGCGCCATGGCGGGCGCATAGGGCACGGTCAGTGAAAACGTGCTGCCCTGGCCTTGTACACTGTCGACCATGACTTCCCCTCCCATCAGGTGCGCCAGCCGCTGGGCAATCGCCAGTCCCAGGCCGGTGCCGCCAAAGCGCCGTGTCATCGATGAATCGGCCTGCACGAACGGCGAAAACAGGCGCGGCATCAGATCCGGCGGGACGCCCGGACCTGTGTCGCTGACCGTGACACGCAACGCCGGACGCCCGCCGTCAGGGGAACCCGCGCCGATCCGCAATACCACTTTGCCTTGCGACGTGAATTTCAGCGCATTGCCGGTCAGGTTGATGAGGATTTGTTCCAGGCGCATGCCGTCGAGCCGCACGCAGGCCGGTACACCCGGTTCCACATCGATCAGCGTCCGGATCGGTTTGTCGCCCACGTTGACCGCCATCAGCGCGCCGATCGCCTGCGCCACATCGTCGATGCAGGCATCGGTTTCCTCCAGTTCCAGCCGTCCCGCCTCCACCTTGGAAAAATCCAGGATATCGTTCAGCACCGTCAGCAGCGTGCGGCCGGATGCCGCGATCATGCCCAGGTAATTCTGCTGTTCCGCCGTCAGTTCCGTGCGGCCGAGCAACTGCGCAATGCCCAGCACCGCATTCATCGGCGTGCGCAACTCGTGGCTCATGTTGGCGACAAACGCGCTCTTGGCCAGGCTGGCCGACTCCGCCCGTTCCTTGGCGCCCCGCAATTCCTCGGCCGCCTGGCGCGCCTCGGTTTCCGAACGGGCCAGCACGGCATTTTTTTCATGCAATTCGCGCGTCATGCGCTCGGCCAGCGCCAGCGCCTCGAGCCGCGTCGACGACAGCGAGCGCACCATTTCAAACACCAGGACGCTGACCAGCGCACCCAGCACCAGCACGATCAGCGCCTTTTCGCGGTCGATGCCGCGTTCAAAGCGGGGGGTGGACAGCACCTGCACCCGCCAGTAGCGGCCAGTCTGGCCCACCATGATGGCTTTTTCCAGCTTGTAGCGGCGGGCGAAGGTGGCCTCGGCCTTGTCCGGCGGCACACTGCTGCGGTACAGCAGCCGGCCGTCCGCACCTTCATGCGCCTCGATGTGCATTTCCGGCAAAGCGCCCAGCGCCATGCTGTCAAACAGTTCCGTGATCCGGAAAGCCGCGTAAATAAATCCCATCAATTCATGCAGGCGGCCCGCTTCCGTGCCGGGATCCACGCCGCCCCGGTACACGGGGTGGTACATGACAAAGCCCGGCGGCGGCGCCTTGTCCTGCTCGCTGATCAGGATCAGGCTGGCCGTGGCGGAAATCCTGCCGCTGCGCGCCGCTTCCATCAGCGCCGCGCGGCGCACCGGTTCCGACAGCACGTTATAACCCCAGACGCGCCGGTTACTGCTGTTGAACGGTTCCAGGTATTGCGCGACTGCCAGGTGCCCGTCCACGCTGGTTTTCGGCCACAGGCGGAAGCCGGGGTCTTCGCCCCGCATCCCCTGTTCATACGGTTCCACCATGTCTTCATCGAGCCAGGCGACGTAACCGACGCTGGCCGAGCCGGGGAAACTTTGCTCGATTTCCAGGCCCGATACGAAACGCGACCATTCCTTGCGCTCGACCGAATGCGACGCGGCAAAATACGTGGCGCCGATTTTCAGCAGGCGCTCATAGTCGGTCAGGCGGCTTTCCACGCGCTGCCATACGTTTTGCGCCACCCGGGTGAAATTCTCTTCAGCACGGCGCTCCGTGTAGTCGGCCACCATTTGCCACGACACCGCCGTTACGCCCAGCCCTCCGTACAGCACGCACAACGGCAGCAATGGCGGCCAGCGCACCGCCGGGCGGCCGGCGCCCGCGTGGCGTTCGGCATCGGCGCCCGCCATCAGCGCCGACAACGCCGCCAGGCCGATATAGATCCCCAATGTCAGCAGCGTACCCAGTTGCGTCCCGACGGCAAACGTGGCAGCGCCGCGCGCTGACGACAGCCACGCGGCCAGTACGATCAGCAATACCAGCACCCCGCTGCAACGGGCGCCGAACCGCCATGCCGCCCACCCCGCGCACGGCAGCAACAGGAACGGCGCGCACGGCAGCGGCGCATGGCCCGCCAGCGGCCACGCGAATGCCGCCACCAGTAATGCCAGCGTGACGGCCGCATGCAGGACCGCCTCGCTCCGGCCACCGACGGGCAGCATGGCGCCCCGGTCGGCGTCTGCGAAGGCCAGCAGCGGCGGCGTCACCACCAGGAAACCCAGCACATCGCTCATCCACCACACCGTCGCCACCGGCATGGATTCGCCCGCCGCCACATTGCCGGCCACGACCAATGCCAGTGTGCCGGCCAGCGCCACCGGCACGGAGGCCGCCGCCGAAGCCGCCACGAACAGGTAGACTTGCCGCAACTGCTGGAAGCGCAAAACACCGCCAAAGATGCGCCCCATCCACGCCGCCGCCAGCATCACGGTCACCACATTGGCCGCCGCGATCACCACCGATACGGCCACGCCGGACAGCGACATGGGGCCGTGGCCCGACTGGATTTGCAGGTTGGCCAGCAGTGACCCCAGCAGCACGGCCCAGCCCATGCGGCGGCCGCACAGCAGCATCGCCGCCAGCCCCAGGCCGGTCGGCAGCCAGACCGGGACGCCATTGCCCCTGGCGATGGCCAGCATCTGGCCCGCTGCGGCCAGCGCCGCGTACAACAGCGCGCAGGCGGCAATGGCCGCCATCTGCCGCATCCGCGGCTGGCCTGCCAGGTTCCAGTCGCGCGGCGCCATGCTGGTCAGGATCCGTGGCTGCCGGCGCCCTCGGCCGCGACGCGGTAACAGTTGCGGCCCTGCTGTTTGGCCAGGTACAGCGCACGGTCCGCCTGGCCCAGCAGCATTTCAATCGACGTGTCCGGGTCCGGCAGCATGGCGCTCAGGCCCACGCTGATGCTGACGTGCGGCGCGGTCAGCGACGCCGCATGGGGCAGGTTCAGCGCGGCCACGCGGCCGCAGATCCACGCGCCATAATGTTCCAGCGCCGCCCAGTCGGAATTGGGCAGCAGCACGACAAATTCCTCACCGCCATAGCGCGCGACGACTTCGGCGGGCCGGCGTGTGCCGCTGCCGATGGCTTCGGCCACTGCCTTCAGGCAGGAATCGCCCATCTGGTGGCCGTAGTGATCGTTATACAGCTTGAAGTGGTCGACATCGATCAGCGCCACGCCCATCAAATCGCGCTGGCGCTGGTGGCGCGCGTATTCCTCCGCCATCCGTTCGTCAAAGAAGCGGCGGTTGTACAGGCCGGTCAGGCCATCGCGGCTGGCCTGCCCCTGCAAGCTTTGCAGCGCGGCCTGCAGGCGCAGGTGGGTCCGCACGCGCGCCTGGACCACGGGTGCGATCAATGGTTTCGTGATGAAATCGACCGCCCCGGCCGCCAGTCCCGCCAGCTCGCTTTCCGTGGTGGAGTGGGCGGTGACGAAGATCACGGGACTGTGCGGCAAGTCGGGGTCGGCGGCAATGCGGCGGCACACTTCGAAGCCATCCATATGGTGCATTTCCACGTCCAGCAAGATCAGCTGGGGGCGCTGGCGGCGCGCCATTTCCAGGCCCGTGATCCCGTCCGTGGCGAAGATCACCTTGCCCTGGTCGCGCACCATGGCGGCCAGCAACTGGATGGTTTCCGCATTGTCGTCAATGATGAGGATGGTGCTGGTGTCCGATTGCGCGCTCATGGCCGCTCTCCCAGCACGATCAGCACTGCCGCGAAATCGAGCCGCGCCATGGCTTGCTCGATGGCGGCGGCACGGGCCGCGCCCAGCGCCGCCAGTGCGGGACGCACCTGCTGGTAGTGCCTGACGGCGTCGATATCGCGTTCGGCCAGCAATGTCTTCCAGCGCGCGATGGCGGCGTCGTTGGCGGCGTCGTTGCCGGACGCTGCCGCCACGCGCGGCTGGTGCGCCAGCCACGCCAGCGCGGCATCGACGGACGCCTGCAATTCGCCCCGGGCCCGGTCGAACAGCGGGTCCGCCACCCGGCCTTCCCGCACGGCGCTTTCCAGTTCGCGCGACGTGGCGGAGAATACGCTGGCGCCCAGGGTGCCGATGCTGCCGCGCAGCCCGTGGATCAGCCTGGCAGCCTCTTGCGGCTGGCCGGCGCGCCATGCATCGAACGCTTCGTCCATATCGGACCGGGCCGAACCGCACACCTTGTCCATCAGCGCCAGCAGCGCCTCACGCTGGCCCGGCTGCGCCGCCGCTGCCGCCATCAGGCGCGCCACGTCGAACACGCCGGGAATAAATTCCTGTCCATTTTCTTGTACACCACTAGTCGTCATTATTGGTCGCTCTCCGTCATTTGCCGGGACGCACTTATCATGCTAGCGATCATACCCGCATTCTCCACAGCCGCGCAGCAGGCGTCACACCGTCACCACATAAAATCGCGTGGGGCCGGTGGCGGGGCGCCCCTGGCGCAACAGCGCTAGAATTGCACAATTGCACAATTGCACGCCTCCCCCCACCCTGTCCCCACCTTGCGACCCGCCATGCTCACCACGTTTTCCATTTTGCTGCTGTTCCAGTGCCTGGGCGAAGGGCTGGCGTATGCGTTCGGGTTGCCGGTGCCGGGGCCGGTGATCGGGATGCTGTTGCTGCTCGCTACGTTGGCGGCGTCGCCGCGGCTGCTCGACGCGATGGAAGCCACCGCCACGGAATTGCTGCGCCACCTGTCGCTGCTGTTCGTGCCGGCCGGCGTCGGCATCATGGTATCGGCCTCGGTGCTGCGCGGACACTGGTTGGCCGTCGGGCTGTCCGTCATTGCCAGCACCATGCTGACCCTGGCCGTGACGGCGCTGGTAATGCGCGCGGTGGCCGGCAAGGCCGGGGAAACCGCCAAGCAGGGGGACCGCGATGATGCCTGACAGCGCCCTGCCCGAACTGACCCGCATCTGGGTCTACCTGGCCGCCACCCCGCTGCTGGGCCTGACCCTGACGCTGTGCGCCTACGCGCTGGCCCATCATCTTTACACCCGCTGCAAGTTCTCGCCGCTGGCCAACCCCGTCGCCATCGCCGTGGCGCTGATCTGCGCCGCGCTGGCCATCAGCGGCATGCCGTACCGCGATTACTTTGCCGGCGCCCAGTTCGTGCACTTCCTGCTGGGTCCCGCCACGGTGGCGCTGGCCGTGCCGCTGGCGCGCGCCCTGCCCCGCGTGCGCCAGGCGTTCATCCCGATGGCTTGCGCGCTGCTGGCCGGCTGCGTGACGGCCATCGTGTCCGCCGTGGGACTGGTGCTGGCGCTGGGCGGCACGCACCAGCTGGCCGCCAGCATCGGGCCGAAATCCGCCACGTCGCCGATCGCCATGGCCGTCTCCGACAAGCTGGGCGGACTGCCCGCCCTCACCGCCGTGCTGGTGATTACCACCGGCATCTTTGGCGCCGTTGCGGGCCGCGCGCTGTTCAATGCGCTGCGCATCGACCGGCCCGAATGGCGTGGCTTCGCGCTGGGCGTGGCGTCGCATGGCATCGGCACCGCCCGGGCGTTCCAGGTCAGCGCGGAAATGGGCGCCTTTGCCGGCCTCGGCATGGGCTTGAACGGGGTGATGACGGCGCTGCTGGCGCCCCAGCTGGTACCCTGGCTGGTGCGGATATGGGGCTGAATCCGGGCTGATTTGTCGGCCCGGCGCTACAGTCCGCATGGAAACACGGATTGCGCTTACACTGGAGTCCTGCCTGACCATAGGGGGACGACAATGATACAGTTCAATAAAATCCGCAGCCATACCATCCCCACCCTGCAGGCCACTGTCGACGAATACGTGGAACCGGGCTCCGGCGCGGTGCACATCCACGTCGCCACGACGCAGCCGGACCTGGCTTTCCTCGTGGGTTTCCCCACCGTCCCGGACACCAGCGACGGCCGCGCCCACATCCTCGAACACCTGGCGCTGTGCGGTTCCGGCCGCTATCCCGTGCGCGACCCGTTCTTTTCCATGCTGCGCCGCTCCACCGCGACGTTCATGAATGCCATGACGTATGCGGACCGCACGGTTTATCCGTTCGCTTCCACGTCCCGCACCGATTTCTTCAACCTGCTGGACGTCTACCTCGACGCCGCCTTCTTCCCCAACCTCGACTACCTGAACTTCCTGCAGGAAGGCTGGCGCCACACGCTGGAAGACGGCAAGCTGGGTTACCAGGGCGTGGTGTTCAATGAAATGAAAGGCGCCTTCGCCGACCCGATGCGCGCGCTGTACAACGGCATCGGCGCCGCGCTGTTGCCGGAAACGACGTACCAGGTGGTGTCCGGAGGCGACCCGCTGGCCATCCCCGAGCTGACGCACCAGATGCTGAAGGATTTCCACGCCAGCCACTACCACCCGTCGCAAGCCGTGTTCATGACGGCCGGCCCGGTCGATCCGCAGGATATCCAGCGCCATATCGCCGACAAGGTGCTGGCGCGCCTGCCGGGCGGCACGCCGCGCCGGGTGCCGCAGCTGGCCAAGCCGTTCGCGGCGCCGCGCGACCATGCGATCCGCATCCCGTCGCAGTCCGGCAAGCCGGACGAATACGGCTTCCAGCTGACCTGGCTGATGGGCGAGTCGGCCGACGCCTTCGTGCACTACCACGCCAACCTGCTGTCGGCCGGCCTGCTGGGCGATGCGTCCGCACCGCTGAAAAAAGCCATGGAATCGGCCGGCTTCGGCCGTCCGTCGCGCCTGAACGGGCATGACCCCAGCGCGCGCCAGATGCTGTTCCACGTCGGCATGGAAGGCTTGACGGAGGAACAGGTTGGCGCCGCCCGCGCCCGCATGTGGGATGCGCTGAAATATGCGGCCGAACATGGCGTGCCGCACGATATGCTGTCGGCCGCGCTGCGCGATATCCGCTACAGCCAGCGCGACACGTCCAGCGGCCGCATGCCCAACGTGCTGGGCCGCATGCTGCACGCCCTGCCCGTGGCCATGCGCGGCGGCGACGTCATCACCGCATTCGACAGCGATGCCGTGCTGGCGCAGCTGGAAAAGGACATCACCGATCCGGACTTCTTCAAGGGCCTGGTGCGCACCATGCTTGATTCGCCCGCGCGCCTCGACGTCACCGTGGTGCCGGACCCGGCTTATTTCTCATCCCGCGCCGCGCAGGAGGAAGCCGCGCTGGCCGTGCGCCAGGCCGCGCTGACCGAAAAGGAACGCAGCCGCATCCGGGATGATGCGGCCGCCCTCGATGCGCACCAGCGCCGCGTGGTCGACAATGGCGTGCTGCCCCGCATCCTGCCATCCGACGTGGGCCGGGAACCGCGTCTGCTGCCGGACATCCCCGCGCCTGTCGACGGCGCCTACCGCTTCGACATCGCATCGAACGGCATTTCGTATGCCCGCGTGCATTACGACGTGTCCGATGCGGCGGCCGAAGAATGGCCGTGGCTGCAACTGTATACCGATGTGCAGCGCGACCTGGGCGTGGCCGGCATGGGCTATGAAGAGGCAGGCGCGTGGCGCCAGCGCATGGCCGCCACCTTCAGCGTCAACTTCGACGCCATCATGCGCGAAGACGGTTCCATGCTGCTCGACGTCAGCTTTGCCGCCAGCGGCTTGCGCGAAGAACACCAGAACCTGGGCGACGTGCTGGCGGCACAGATCGCCAGCCCCCGCTTCGACGAGCACGAGCGGATTGCCTTCCTGATTGAACGCATGGTGCGCAACCGCATCAATGGCCTGTCGCAATCGGGCAACCGCTATGCGGCGCTGACGGCCGCCGCGCCCTTGTCCGCGTTGCGCCATATCGAAGACGTGGCCAGCGGCACGTCCGTGCTGCCGTTCATGGCGCAGTTGCAGCGCATGGCGCATACACCGGAAGGCGTCGCGGCCATCGCGCAGCGCCTGTCGGCGCTGCATGAACGGATCGTTGCCGGCGCCGCCACCACCTTGTGCGCGGGCGCCGGCAACGACGCCGATGCGCTGGCCGCCGCGATCCGGTTGCCGGCCGCCAGGGCGCAGGCTTCCGGCAACGCCCCCCGCGCAGCCTCGGGCGCAACAGCTTCCGCCACGCAGCCATTGGCCAACGCGGCGCTGTATGCTCCCGGACAGGTCAACCACTGCAGCATTGCCTGGCCCGCCCCGCGCCAGGCGCACGCGGATGCGGCGGCGCTGGCCGTCGCGGCCGAATTGCTGACGCACCAGATCCTGCACCAGGCGCTGCGCGAACACGGTGGCGCGTATGGCGGATCGGCAGGCTATGCCGGTAATGCCGGCGTATTTTCCATGATGTCGTACCGCGACCCGCGCCTGGCCGCCACCTATGCCGACTTCAATGCGGCGATCGACAAGGTGCTGGCCACCGATTTCACGCAGGAACAGATCGAGGAAGCCATCATTTGCGTGGTGCGGGGCCTGGACCGGCCGGATTCGCCGTACGACGCCGTGCTGGCCGCCTGGACCCTGCACCGGCGCGGCATCACGATGGACGTGCGGCGCAGCTTCCGCCATGGCGTGCTCCATTGCACACAGGATGCCATCAAGGCCGCTGTGCGCACCTGGCTGAAGAATGGCACACCAAGCCGGGCCGCGTTCGTCGGCAATACCACGCAAGACCTGGCCGGGCTGGAGGTGGTGGATATGCTGGCGCTGGCGTCATAAAACTGGCGAGCTCTTCGTTTCCAATCGTACACACCCGTTGTCGCGTTTCGTGGGAACATGACGGCAAGAAAGCTTTCAGCCTTGCCGTCATGCTACCAAGCCCGATCCCCGACGATATCCGGCGCTTCATCCTGCTCCGGATACCGTCGGTTCCCTACCTGGAAGCCCTGCTGCTGATGCGGGATAACCCCGCGCAGGCCTGGAATTGTCACGGCCTGGCGCAGCGCCTGTACCTCGATGGCCCCGCCTGCGATACGCTGTTGCGGCAATTGCACACGGCTGGCATCGCCGCGCCCGCTCCCGGCATGGCGGGCAGTTACCGCTACGCGCCGGAGACGCCGCCGCTGGCGCAGATGCTGGACCGCCTGGCGCTGCTCTATGCGCGCCACCTGGTCGACGTCACCACGCTGATTCACTCGAAAGCCAACAAGAAGGCGCACGTGTTCGCGGATGCCTTTGTCTGGCGCAAGGACAAGTGAAAGGAACCCTCATGGCCAGCATTATTTACCTGCTCTGCGCCGCCACCGCCTTTGCGTGCGCGTGGCTGCTGCTGCGCAGTTACCGCCGCACACGCCATCGCCTGCTGTTGTGGAGCGGCCTGTGTTTTTCAGGCCTGGTCGTCAACAATATCCTGTTGATCCTGGACCGTATCGTCATTCCCGATCCGGAGGTGGACTTGACCACGTGGCGCCTGGCGTCCGCGCTGGTGGCGCTGCTGCCGCTGCTGTACGGCCTGATATGGGAGGATGACTGATGCCGCTGAACGCCATCCTGGTCGGCGCCATCGTCATGGCGGCGTCCGTCATTGCGCTGTTTTTCCTGCGCTACTGGCGCCAGACGCGCGACCGCTTCTTCCTGTACTTCGCGCTGGCGTTCATGCTGGAAGCCGTGCAACGGCTGCCGGGCGCCATGCAGCCGCCCGGCGCGCCGGACGCGCCGCTGTATTACCTGATCCGGCTGGCCGCCTACGGCCTGATCCTGCTGGCGATCATCGGCAAGAACCGACGGCCGCCGCCGGGCGGCTAGCCCGCCGGGTACGATGCCTATACGCGCTCGATGGCGATCGCGATGCCCTGCCCCACGCCCACGCACATAGTGCACAGCGCATAGCGGCCGCCGCTGCGCTGCAACTGGTACATCGCCGTGGTCACCAGCCGCGCGCCGCTCATGCCCAGCGGATGGCCCAGCGCAATCGCGCCGCCCTGCGGATTGACACGGGCATCGTCGTCCGCGATCCCCAGCCCGCGCAGCACGGCCAGGCCCTGCGACGCGAACGCTTCGTTCAATTCGATCAGGTCGAACTGGCCGATGGTCATGTCGAGCTGGCGCAGCAGCTTTTGCACAGCCGGCACCGGGCCGATCCCCATCACGCGGGGCGCCACGCCGGCCGCCGCCATGCCGAGGATGCGGGCGCGCGGCGTCAAGCCATATTGCGCGACCGCTTCTGCGCTGGCCAGCAACAGCGCGCACGCGCCGTCATTGACGCCGGACGCGTTGCCCGCCGTGACGCTGCCGCCCGCATGCACCACGCCCTTGAGTTTCGCCAGGGCTTCGGCCGTGGTGGCGCGCGGGTGTTCATCCTGCGCGAAGACGACAGGATCGCCCTTCTTTTGCGGAATCGTCACCGCCACGATTTCATCGTTGAACAGGCCGTCACGCTGGGCGCGGGCCGTCTTGTCCTGGCTGCGCAAGGCGAACGCATCCTGGTCGGCGCGGCTGACGCTGTAGTCGACCGCCACGTTTTCCGCAGTTTCCGGCATGGCGTCGGTGCCGTACAGTTCCTTCATGGCCTTGTTCGGAAAGCGCCAGCCGATGGTGGTGTCGTAGATCGTGGCGCTGCGGGAAAACGCGCTGTCGGCCTTGCCCATGACGAACGGTGCGCGCGTCATGGATTCCACGCCGCCCGCCAGCATCAGGTGCGCCGCGCCGGACTGGATCGCGCGCGCCGCCTGGCCCACCGCGTCCATGCCCGAACCGCACAGGCGGTTGACGGTGGTGCCGGACACTTCAAGCGGCAAACCCGCCAGCAGCGCGGACATGCGCGCCACGTTGCGGTTGTCCTCGCCCGCCTGGTTGGCGCAGCCATACACCACGTCGTCGACGGCTTTCCAGTCCACTTGCGGATTGCGCCGCATCAGTTCGCGCAGCGGGACCGCGCCCAGGTCGTCGGCCCGCATGTCTTTCAGCGTACCGCCGTAACGGCCGATGGGGGTGCGGATGGCGTCGCAGATAAATGCATCTTTCATGTGATTCATTCCTCAAGTTGGCGTTGAATCCGTAGGTCGGTTTCCGCAGCGCGGAAGCCGACATGGCGGCTTTGCTGCGCAAAACCGCCCTACGGGTTTGATGGTTCAGGCACGCAGCAACGGCGCGGCCGTCACGGTTTGCAGTTGGTCGAAATCCAGTCCGTCGGCCATTTCCCGCACCACCAGCCCGCGCGGCGTCACGTCCAGCACCGCCAGGTCCGTATAGATGCGGTTGACGCAGGCGATTCCCGTCACCGGATACGTGCATTTGCCGACGATCTTGGATTCGCCGCCCTTGGTCTGGTGTTCCATCATGACGAACACCTGCTTGGCGCCGATCGCCAGGTCCATGGCGCCGCCCACGGCGGGGATCGCGTCGGGCGCGCCCGTGTGCCAGTTGGCCAGGTCGCCTTCGGACGACACCTGGAACGCCCCGAGCACGCAAATATCGAGGTGGCCGCCGCGCATCATCGCGAACGAGTCGCTGTGATGGAAATAAGCGCCGCCCGTCAGCAACGTCACCGGCTGCTTGCCCGCGTTGATCAAGTCTTCGTCTTCCTCGCCTTCGGCCGGCGCCGGGCCCATGCCCAGCAAGCCGTTTTCACTGTGCAGGAACACTTCGCGCTCCGGCGGCAGGTAATTGGCGACCTTGGTCGGCAGGCCAATGCCGAGGTTCACATAGGCGCCTTCGGCAATGTCCTGTGCGACACGGGCCGCCATCTGTTCGCGGCTGTAGCGTTTCACTTCGCTGCTCATTGCACATTTCCTTTCAAGTCGGATTTCACTACGCGTTGCACGAAGATGCCGGGCGTGACGATCACTTCCGGATCCAGTTCGCCCAGCGCCACCACGTCCTGCACCTGGGCGATCGTGACCTTGGCCGCCATCGCCATGATCGGGCCGAAGTTGCGGGCCGTCTTGCGGTACACGAGGTTGCCCCAGCGGTCGCCTTTGAGCGCCTTGATCAACGCAAAGTCCGCGTGGATGGGCGACTCCAGCACGTAGTTGCGGCCATTGATGACGCGGGTTTCCTTGCCTTCGGCCAGCAAGGTGCCAAAGCCGGTCGGCGTGAAAAAGCCGCCGATGCCGGCGCCCGCCGCGCGGATACGCTCGGCCAGGTTGCCCTGCGGCGTCAGTTCCAGTTCGATCTCGCCGGCACGGTACAACGCGTCGAACACGTAGGAATCGGACTGGCGGGGAAACGAGCAAATGATTTTTTTCACGCGCTTGGCCTTCAGCAGCGCGGCCAGGCCAGTATCGCCATTGCCCGCGTTGTTGTTGACGATGGTGAGGTCGCGCGCGCCCTGCGCGATCAGTGCATCGATCAGCGCGGACGGCATGCCCGCATTGCCGAAGCCGCCGATCATCACGGTGGCGCCATCGTGGATGTCGCCAACGGCGCTTTCCAGGGAGTCAAATGTCTTGTCGATCATGATTCATCCAAGTTAGAGTGTTCGATTACCGCACAAATGTTTGTTTATCGCACACACAGTGTATCGACATCGTGGCGCCGAGGTCAAGAAAAAATCTCCTATCGGATTGGGCACTCCGGATAAAATTCCGCCATGCCAAAGAAAACCGCCCCGGAAATACCAAGCGCCGACGAGCGCGAACCCACGATCGCCGAGCAGATCGACGCGATGACCGACCCCAGTTTCATGACGTCGCTGGCGCGCGGCCTGGCCGTGGTGCGCGCGTTCAGCGACTCGCGCAAGCCGCAAACCATTGCGCAAATCAGTACCAAAACAGGGATTCCCCGCGCCGCCGTGCGGCGCTGCCTGTACACGCTGCAGCAGTTGGGCTATGTGGACGCGGAGCTGAACAATTTCTCGCTGCGGCCGAAAGTGCTGACGCTCGGGTATTCGTACCTGTCGTCGACGCCGCTGACGGTGTCGGCGCAGCCTTGCCTGAATGCCATTTCGCGCGAGCTGAACGAATCCAGTTCGCTGGCCGTGCTCGATGAAGGGGAAATCCTGTACGTGGCGCGCGCCGCCACGTCGCGCGTGATGTCGGTGGCGCTGAACACGGGCAGCCGGTTGCCCGCGTATTGCACGTCGCTGGGCCGCGTGATGCTGGCGCACTTGCCGCCCGACCAGCTGGATGCGTATTTTGAAAAGACCAGACTGCGGCCAATGACGGACCGCACCGTGGTCGACGAAGCGCGTTTGCGGGAAATCCTGCGCGGCGTGCGCCAGGCCGGCTACGCCGTCAACGATGAAGAACTGGAAGTGGGCTTGCGCTCGATCGCCGTGCCGGTACGGGGTGCATCCGGACAGGTGCTGGCGGCGCTGAACGTGGGCGCACAAGCGGCCCGGGTTCCGGTGGAAAAGCTGGAACAGGAATTTTTGCCCGTGCTGTTGCGGGGCGCGCAGGAATTATCGGTGCTGCTGCCTTGAGTTACGCGGCATCAGGCGGCCGCGCCATCCCAGTCCAGTTCGATCCACACGGGCGCGTGGTCGGACGGCTTTTCCCGCGCCCGCACGTCGCGGTCCACGCCCGCCGCCGTCAGTTTGCCGGCCAGTGAAGGGCTGAGCAGCAGGTGGTCGATGCGGATGCCGGCATCGCGCCCGAACGCATTGCGGAAATAATCCCAGAACGTATAGATGCGCTGCCCCGGATGGGTGGCGCGCAGCGCATCGGTCCAGCCCTGTTCCAGCAAGCGGTGAAACGCGGCCCGGCTCTCCGGCCGGAACAGCGCGTCATCGAGCCACCGCTCCGGCTTGTAGACATCGAGTTCGGTCGGCATCACGTTGTAGTCGCCGGCCATCACCACCGGCGCGCCAGTCGCCATCAGTTCCGCGCCACGCGCGATCAGCCGCTCGAACCAGCGCAATTTGTAATCGAATTTGGGACCCGGAGCGGGATTGCCGTTCGGCAGATACAGGCAAGCGATGACGATGCCGCCGACGATGGCTTCCAGGTAGCGGCTTTGCACGTCGTCGTCTTCGCCGGCCAGCGCGCGGCCGATTTCGTGCGGCGCTTCGCCGCGCGACAGGATCGCCACGCCATTCCAGCTTTTCTGGCCATGCCACAGCGCATGGTAGCCGGCCGCTTCAATGGCCGCGGCCGGGAATTTTTCGTGGGGAGCCTTGAGTTCCTGCAGGCAGGCGACATCGGGACGGGTCTCGTCCAGCCATTGCAGCAGCGCGCCCAGGCGCGCGTTGATACCATTGATATTGAAGGTGGCGATCCGCATACGCCATTGTGCCGCGGATTATCGCCATGCGCCGCACGGAACATGGCGGCGGCGCGCCTCAGTAACTGCGGCGGCGGCCCTGCCCCAGCACCCGCTCGATGACGGATTCCGGCACGTCGAAACTGCGCATGTAAGAGATTGCCAGCTGCCTGCCCATCGTATCGTTCAGCATCACGCCATGTTCAACGATCGCTGCCATGTGCGTATTTGTTCGTCTCTGCGACACAGAGTTACCGCCAACCATCCGCTCCCTCCAACTGTGACATATACAGTCCTAAAGTAACACACTTGCGGTAAATAAACTAGAAAATTTGCAATATTATTTACCTTATGGCAATCCTTCACAGGTGCGCTTGACCTTCCCCCCATGGCAAGGTTTATAGTGTCGGTCTGATGACACACTTCCTCGTTCGCTGCCTGCTGTGGTTATTGATGGCTGCCTTGCCGCTGCAAGGCAGCGCGGCGGTGTTCGCCACGTGCAAGTCCCAGGCGCCCTCAGCAAGCCACAGCTGCCACGAACAAGGCGACATGGCGATGCACGACGCGGCGCTGGCCGAGGACGGCGGCGACGGCAAAGCCGCCCTGAAAGCCCACGGCAAATGCAGCACCTGCGCCAGTTGCTGTACCGCCGCCACGGCGCCGCCGCTGGCGGTGCGGATGCCGGCGCCGTTTCCCCGCCCAGCCCGCGCATTGCCAACGGCGGAACCCTGCATTGCCGCCATTTTCCCGCCCGGACTGGAACGCCCGCCCCGGCCCATGTGACCTTGCTGCTTCGCGCACGGCGGCCGATGCCGCTCCCGCCGGATTCCGGCACGTCACAAGGATTTCACGATGAAAATGCTATACGCCCTGCTGCTGGCGGCAGCCGGCGCGCCGCCGGCCGTATCCGCACCGGCGGACCAGCCAGCGCCGCAACCCTACCGCTCAACTTTTGCCGCCTACCAGCGCCAGCCCGAACCCGGGCAAACGCCTGACCAGTACTGGCTCCAGGCCAACCGCACGGTGGCGGGCTCCGGCCACGCCATGGGCCACATGGGCCACACGGATCAGACC
This sequence comes from Pseudoduganella rivuli, assembly GCF_009674485.1. Lineage (GTDB taxonomy): Bacteria > Pseudomonadota > Gammaproteobacteria > Burkholderiales > Burkholderiaceae_D > Rugamonas > Rugamonas rivuli_B. The sequence goes on from NZ_WKJJ01000011.1 coordinate 128,693, forward strand.
GGCCATGGCACGGCTGGCCACGACGCCATGAAACGCGACGCCATGGACCACAGCAAAATGCACCACGGCAAACAACCGGACGCGGCCCCGCCGCCCGCCCAGCACCAGCACAAGGAACATTGACATGGCAGCCAACGTGATCACCCGCATCGCCGGAGCAACGGCGCTGGCGGTACTGGCCGGCTGCGTGTCGGTGCCGGCCGATGGCGGCGCCGGCAAGGCAGCCGCCTACGCGGCCGACCGCCTCGGCCAACCGGCCCCGCTGGCGATGGCCGCGCCGGACAATGCCGCCACCACGGAAATCCAGTCGCTGCTGGCGCAGCCGCTGACGCCGGACGGCGCCGTCCGCATCGCGCTGCTCAACAGCCCCGCCTTGAAAGCATCGCTGGCTGAACTGGGCATGACGGCCGCGGACGTGGCGCAGGCGGGGCGCCTGCGCAATCCCGGCATCGGCTTTGGCCGCGTGCGGGGCGGCGGCGAGACGGAAATCGACCGCAGCGTCACGTTCGATATCGCCGGCTTGCTGACCCTGCCCGCCCGCACCGGGATTGCCGGGCGCCAGCTGGAACGCGCCCAACTGGCCGCGGCCGGCCAGGCCGTGCAATTGGCCCACGACACGCGCCGCGCGTGGTACACGGCCGTCGCGGCGGCGCAGAGCGCCGCCTTTGCCGGGCAAGTGCGCGAGGCGGCCGAAGCGGGCGCCCTGCTGGCCGACCGCATGCGCAAGAGCGGCAACTGGTCGCGCCTGGACCAGGCCCGCGAACGCGCATTCTATGACGACGCCATCACGCGCCAGGCCCGCACCAGCCACGAGGCGCTGGCCGCCCGCGAACAGCTGGCGCGCCTGCTGGGCCTGGAGCGCAGCGACGGCATCCGCCTGCCGGAGCGTTTGCCGGATTTGCCCGCCACGCCGGTGGAACCGCAACAGGCGGAACGCGAGGCACTGGAACGCCGTCTCGACGTGCTGGCCGCGCGGCGCGAAACGGAAAGCGCCGCCGCCGACCGGGACCTGACACGGGTCACCCGCTTCGTCAACGTGTTCGACGCCGGCTACGTCAACAAGAGCGCGACCGGCATGCCGCGCCAGAATGGCTACGAAGTGTCGCTGGAGTTGCCGCTGTTCGACTGGGGCGATGCGCGCGTGGCGCGCGCCGAAGCGCAGTACCTGCAAGCCGTGCACCGCGCCACGGACGCCGCCATCCGCGCCCGCTCCGACGTGCGGGTCGCGTATTCCGGCTACCGCACCGCGCATGACATCGCCCTGCACTACCGCGACCACGTGGTCCCGCAGCGCAAGAAGATTTCCGAGGAAGTGCTGTTGCGCTACAACGGCATGCTGGCCTCGGTCTTCGAATTGCTGGCCGACGCGCGCGAACAACTGAACAGCGTTAACGAATCCATCGAAGCCCAGCGCGATTTCTGGATCGCCGACACCCAATTACAGGCCGCGCAACACGGCGCGGGAGTACAGCCATGACGACACGCCGACATTTCCTTCTCAACGCGGGCGCCACCGCCGTCGCCGCCGCTGCCGTCACCAAGGCCGGCGCGGCCACCTTGCCGGAAGCGCCGACGATGTCCAATGCGGACACCCACGTGCCGCCACCGCCGCCCAACGGCCGTCCGTTCAACCCGGTGGTGACCTTGAACGGCTGGTCGCTGCCATGGCGCATGCGCAATGGCGTCAAGGAATTCCACCTGGTGGCCGAGCCCGTCGTACGCGAACTGGCGCCCGGCATGAAGGCCAACCTGTGGGGCTACAACGGCCAGTCGCCCGGCCCCACCATCGAAGTGGTGGAAGGCGACAAGGTGCGCATCTTCGTCACCAACAAGCTGCCGGAAATCACCAGCATCCACTGGCACGGCCAGCGCCTGCCCAACGGCATGGATGGCGTCACGGGCCTGACGCAGCCCGCCATCGCACCGGGCAAGACGTTCGTCTATGAATTCGTGGCGCGCCGCCCGGGCACCTTCATGTACCACCCGCATGCCGATGAAATGACGCAGATGGCGATGGGGATGATGGGTTTCTGGGTCACGCATCCGAAAGACCCGGCGCTGCACGCGGTGGACCGCGATTTCGTGTTCCTGCTCAACGCCTACGATATCGAACCGGGCAGCTACACGCCGAAGACCAACACCATGCTGGACTTCAACCTGTGGACCTTCAACAGCCGCGTGTTCCCCGGTATCGAGTCGCTGAACGTGCGGCAAAACGACAAGGTCCGCATCCGCGTCGGCAACCTGACGATGACCAACCACCCGATCCATATCCATGGCCACGAATTCGTCGTGGCGGGCACGGACGGCGGCTGGGTGCCGCCGTCGGCGCGCTGGCCGGAAGTCACCACCGATATCGCCGTGGGCCAGATGCGCGCCATCGAATTCACCGCCAGCGAACCGGGCGACTGGGCCTTCCACTGCCATAAATCGCACCACACGATGAATGCCATGGGGCACAACGTGCCGAACCTGATCGGCGTCGACCACAGCGGCATTGCGGAAAAGATCAACCGCATCGTGCCGGACTACATGGTAATGGGCGACAAGGGTGGATCGATGGGCGGCATGGAAATGCCGCTGCCGGAAAACACGTTGCCGATGATGACGGGCGAAGGCCCGTTCGGCGGCGTGGAAATGGGCGGCATGTTCACGGTCATGAAGGTGCGCAAGGACCAGAAACGGGGCGATTATTCGGACCCGGGCTGGTACCGGCATCCGGCCGGGTCGCTGGCGTATGAATGGACCGGGGAGCTGGCCGAACCCGCGCGCTCGGGCGACGCGGGCAAGGCGCTGATCGCATCACCGCACGGGCAGCATGGCGCGGAGGTGGAACTTACGGTGCGCAAGCCATCCGGCAACGCCCACTCGGGACATTGAACCTGTAGGGCGGTTTCCGCTTTGCGGAAGCCGCCATGCCGGCACCGCCACCGAGGCGCGCGATCGTGGTAATGCACGCATGGCGGCTTGATGAAACCAAACCGCCCTACGGAATTTAACGGCGCGGGCCGCGATCAAAACGCCCCGACGTAATTCTCCGCCAGCGCCGTCGCCAACTGCCGCGACGCCACGATGTTGTCCAGTTCCGCGCGCTGCATCTGGCGTTCGAACGGCGTGGCGTCGGCAAACGTGTGCATCAGGCGCGTCATCCACCACGAGAAATATTCCGCGCGCCAGATCCGTTTCAGCGCATCGGCCGTGTAGGACTGCAGCAAGTCCTGCCTGTTTTGACGGTAAAACTGTTCCAGCCCCCGCGACAGCAGGCGCACGTCGGAAATCGCCAGGTTCATGCCCTTGGCGCCGGTCGGCGGCACGATGTGGGCCGAGTCGCCGGCCAGGAACAGGCGGCCCGACTGCATCGGCGTCGACACGAAGCTGCGCATGCCGATGATGCCCTTCTGGAAAATCCTGCCTTCCTTGACTTTCCAGCCATCGTTGTGTTCGAGCCGCGCATGCAGTTCGGCCCAGATGCGGTCGTCGGACCAGTTCTCCACCTTATCGCTTGGATCGCACTGGAAATACAGCCGCTGCACCGTCGGCGTGCGGGTGCTGACCAGCGCAAAGCCCCGCTCGTGCTGCGCATAAATCAATTCGTCGGATGACGGCGCCGATTCCACGAGGATGCCGAACCAGCCAAACGGATAAATGCGCTGGCAATCTTCGCGTCCCGCAGCCGGCATGGCCGGGCGCGACACGCCGTGGAAGCCGTCGCATCCGATGACGAAATCCGCATCGATACGGGCGGCTTCGCCGTTGTGCACGAACGTGACGTAAGGGTTGGCGCCGTCGACACCGCCCGGCACCACGTCCGTCACCTGGAACAGCAACTGGCCGCCAGCGGCCACCCGCGCCGCCACCAGGTCCTTGATGACTTCATGCTGCGGATACACGGTGATGGCCTTGCCGGTCAGGCCCGTCAAATCGATGCGGTGGCGCCGGCCGTCGAATTGCAGGTCGAAACCATGATGCAGCGCACCTTCCTTCTTCATCCGCTCGCCGACACCGGCTTCCGTCAAAATATCCATGCTGCCCTGTTCCAGCACGCCGGCGCGGATGGTGGCCTCGATGTCTTCGCGGGAGCGCGATTCCAGCACGATGGACTCGATGCCTTGCAAATGCAGCAGGTGGGACAGCAGCAGGCCGGCAGGACCGGCGCCGATGATGGCGACTTGGGTACGCATGGTGATCTCCTTGATTGATGGTGTTGTTCGTTGCGTGGAACGATGGAGCTATCGTAGAGGCGCGCGGCGCGGAAAAGAATGGATGGTTTCGCGAATTACTTGTACTATTTTCACACCAGCAACCCGTGATGAAGGTAATCCGCCATGGCACGCCAGCCACGCACACCGCAGCAAGACGTCCCCCAGTTCGCGCTATACGGCGAGCAGCAGCGGGCGGAAGGTGCGGAACTGGTGCACATCGAAACCATCCAGGCGCGCAGCCGCCTGCATGACTGGCACATCGGACGCCACACGCACAAGGGATTGTTTCAGGTACTTTTTTTAATGAAGGGACATGTCCGCGCGGCGGTGGGCGACGCCGTGTGGCTGCGCAGCGGCCCCGCCGTCATCACGATCCATCCGGCACTGGAACACGGTTTCGACTTTTCCGAGGAAGCGCAGGGTTACGTGCTGACCATCGATGAACAACTGGTCTATTCGGCGGGCCGCGACCGCGGCGATTTATTCGCGCCGCTCTTTATCCAGCCGCTGGCCATGTCGCTGGAAACCATGCCGGAGCTGCACGCGCGCATTGCCGCGCTGCTGGAGAGCCTGATGGCGGAAGCCGCGTGGCCCCATTACGGCCACGCCCACCTGCTGGAATGGCTGGCGTGCAGCGTGCTGGTGCTGTTGACGCGGGCGTTGGCGGAACACCAGTTCGCCCAGCAGTCCGGCCGTGGCGACTTCGAACTGTTCAGCCGTTTCCGCGCCGTGGTCGAGCAGCGCTACAAGGAACAGTGGCAAGTGGGCCAGTACGCCGACGCCCTGCACATCTCGCCGATACGGCTGAACCGCCTGTGTTTGAAGGTCGCGGGCCAGACCGCGTTCGATATCGCGCAAGACCGCCTGATGCTGGAAGCGTGCCGCAAGCTGACCTATGCGCCGTCGCCGGTGGCCAGCATTTGCTATGAGCTGGGGTTCCAGGATCCGGCGTATTTCAGCCGGCTGTTCAAGAAGCGCATCGGCCTGACGCCGAAGCAATTCCGCCAGCAAAGCCAGGCCGGCGAAGCGTGAGCGACCGCTTCAGCCGGCCGGTTCGCCGATTCTTCGTCATCGGCTTTGAACAGGGCGGAAACACTGCCCATGGATAGCTTCTGCATGGAACATACTTCTTAAACATAAGCAATTTGACTTATAATGAAGCGTTAACCAATCCGTTATGTTGTCGCCATGCCCATCAGGAAACAAAAAGAATTCATCGAAGCCGTACAGGAAGCCGCGGAGCAGCCGCTGAAGCAAGACCACCTGCTCAGCCTGGTCGGCTACAACTGCCGCCGCGCCTACCTGACCATCGTGCCGCTGTTCGACGAGCGAATGGCCCAGTACAACCTGAAGCCGGCGGAATTCTCGGTGCTGAGTTTGCTGAAGGCGAATCCCAACATCACGCAGAAGCGCCTGTCGGCCGCCGTGAACGTATCGCCGCCGAACCTGGCGATCATGCTGGACAAGCTGGAACAACGTGGCCTGGTGCTGCGCCAGCGCAACCCGCTCGATAAACGGTCGCAAACCCTGATCCTGACGGAAGCAGGGACCGAACTGTGCATGCAGTCGGAACGGACCACGGGGGAACTGGAAGCGGAAGCGACGGCGATGTTGACGGACCAGGAGCGGGCGCAGTTGCTGGGGTTGTTGCAGAAGATCTTTGTGCGGGAGTGACGCGCAGGATCACCAACCCCGCGTCGCCACCCGCGCCGCCGCCAGGTCCCACGCCGCCTGCCCCACCGTCTTGAACACCGGCGTCCGCCCGGGACGAACAACATTGCCGGCCAGGATATCGCCCAGCGCGTGCACGCCGGCCCAGTCGACGCCAGCCTGGATCAAGTCGCCCGCCTCATGCCGCGCGCCATCCACGTCGTCCACCACGATCCCGCGCGCATGCAGCAAGGACGGCGGCAACTCCGCCATGCTCTTCCTGAACGCGCCGACGCCGATGGCCAGCGTATCGTCGGACAGTTGCGCGGGAATCACGGGTACGGTCGACGTGGTCAAAGCAATCACCACATCCGTTGCGGGCGCGGCGTCCGGCACCGCATGCGCGCGCGCCTCGATACCCGGATACCGGGCAGTCAGTCCGGCGGCAAACGCTTCCGCCCGCGCCTCCGACGTGCCCGTCACATGGAATTCGCCCACGCCAAAGTAGGCAATCAGGGCGTCCGCGTGGGCCAGCGCCTGTGCCCCGGTACCGATCAACAGCACGGACGAGGGCCGGCGCGGCGCCAGCGTTTCAATGCCCAGCAATGTCATGGCGGCCGTCCGTCGCGCCGTCACCGTCGGGCCGTCCAGCAGCGCCAAGCGGCGCCCGGTGGCGGTATCGAACACGATGACTTCGCCCTGGATCGCCGGCAAGCCATGCCGCGCATTGCGGCCATGCACGGTAACGAGCTTGGTGACGCTGATGTCAGCCGCCACCGCCGGCATGCACAGCAGCACGCTGTCCGCATCGATGGTGACGACCTTGCGCTCCGGTGCGGCGATGTCGCCGCGCGCCAGGCCGATCGCGGCATGCGCCACGGCGGGCACCAACGCCGAGTAGGGTAATGCTTCGGCCGTGCGGCCAGCGTCAAGTATGTGCATGGGTAGCCCGTTTTCGGTATTCGTCCGGCGTTTCACTGGTCAGGCGGCGGAACATGGCGATAAAAGCCGACGCGCTGGCATAGCCGAGGTCCAGCGCCACCGCTTCCACCGTCTGCCCGGTTTCCAGCAGCGCCATCGCGCGCACCACGCGCAGGCGCTGGCGCCAGTCCGCCAGGGTCATGCCCAGTTCGCGCTGGCAGCGCCGCATCAGCGTGCGCTCGGTGGTGTTGGCTGCCTGCGCCAGCTCTGCCACGGAACGGTTGTCGGCGGGATCCGCTTCCAGCATGCCCAGCACGGCCGCCAGCAACGGATCGTCCGACATCGGCAAATAACTGCCGACACACTGCGCCGTGGCCAGTTGATCCACCAGCACGCGCAGCAGCCGCTCGTCGCTGGCGCTGCGGGGGTGGCCGGGGGGATGCTGGCGCAAGTGTTCCAGCATGGCGCGCACCAGCGGACTGACCGCCAGCGCGCATGTGGTTTTCGGCAGCGCGCCACACAATTCTTCAGCGATATAGAGAGAACTGTGTTCCGCCGCCAGCCGGTTCTGGCCGATATGTTCGACCCGCGCCGGCAGCCAGATGCCGTACTGGGGCGGCGCCAGGTAATGGCTGTCCGCCAGTTTCACTTCCATCACGCCGCTGAACGAATACACGAATTCGCCCCACTGGTGGCAATGCCACGGGTAGATCGTGTCGGCCGGCACCTGCACGGCGCGGAAATAAATCGGCGCGGGCAAGGTATCGGTAAAGGGCGGCATCCGTACGTGCCGGGGCGGCGTGGCCATAATTTTCCTGGTGCTTGGCGGGCTGGCGCTATAGCTTGTCGGATTTAAACTATATCAAGCAAAGCTGCCAGGCGCATAATAAACTTAGTTTATTGATGAAGGAATCGCCGTGGACACGCGCAAAACACTGGACGGGCAGGCCATCGGCATGATGGCGCTGCTGTGCCTGACCTGGAGCCTGCAGCAAATTGCGCTGAAAGCCACGGCGCCGGACGTCGCCCCGCTGTTGCAGATCGCACTACGCTCGGGCATCGCCGCCGTGCTGGTGGCGCTGCTGATGGCTTACCGGCGCGAGCGCTTCACGGCGGGCGCACTGCGTCCCGGCATGCTGGCCGGCTTCCTGTTTGCCTTTGAATACCTGTTGCTGGGCGAAGGGCTGCGCCATACGACGGCCGGCCACGCGGTGGTTCTGCTGTATACGGGCCCCATCTTTGCGGCGCTCGGCCTGCACTGGAAGCTGCCGTCGGAGCGGCTGGCGCCGGGCCAGTGGATCGGCATTGCGCTGGCGTTTGGCGGCATCGCCGTGACGTTCATCGGCCGCCAGGGATCGCCGCGCGACATGGCCGACATGCTGGCCGGCGACTTGCTGTGCGTGGCGGCGGGCGCCGCCTGGGGGGCCACCACGGTGGTGATCCGCTGTACGAAACTGTCGTCCGCGCCGGCCACGGAAACCCTGCTGTACCAGTTGCTGGCCGCACCCGTCATGCTGTTGCCGGCTGCCGCCGCGCTGGGCCAGTTGTCGTTCAACGCCACGCCGCTGGCCATCGGCAGCCTGGCCTTCCAGTCCGTGGTGGTGTCGTTCGCCAGCTTCCTCGCGTGGTTTGCCATGCTGCGGCGCTACCTGGCGTCCCGCCTCGGTGTGTTTTCCTTCCTGACGCCCCTGTTTGCCGTGGCGCTGGGCGGCTACCTGCTGGGCGAGCATATCGAGCCGAACTTCATTGCGGGCGCGCTGCTGGTGCTGGCCGGTATCGTGCTGGTCAGCGGCTACGGCTGGATCGTGCAAGGCATCCACGCACTGCGCAGGCCCGTGCCCGATCCGGAAGTGTGACAATGCGCGTACTTTCGGGCCCCAGCTTGCGGCGATAATGCTGGCTTTTACCTGTACCAGCCACATCATGCCTATCTTTGGTCTCGGACTTCACATCCTCGTCGCGCTGCTGTTTGCCGTGCACGCGGTACGCACCCACCAGCAACTGTACTGGCTGCTGATCCTGTTCTCCTTCCCGATGCTGGGCAGCGTCGTGTATTTTTTTGCCATTTATCTGCCCGATTCCCGCCTCGAGCATGGCGCACGCAAGGCCGTCGCCGCGGCGGCCCGCACGCTGGACCCGGGCCGCGAATTGCGGGAAGCGCAAGCCGCGTTTGAATTCACGCCCACCGCGCAAAACCAGATGCGCCTCGCCTACGCACAGCTCGACGCAGGCAATGCTCCGGAAGCCGCCAGTACCTTTGAATCGTGCCTGAGCGGCGTGTTCGGCGCGGACCTGGAAGTGCGCCGTGGCGCGGCCCGCGCCAGCCTCGCTTGCGGCAGGACCGACGCGGCCATCGCGCACCTGGACTTCATTCGCCGCGCCGATCCGGGATTCCGCGCGGAAGAAACCGCCATCCTGCGCGCCCAGGCGCTCGGTGCGGCGGGACGCGCCGCCGACGCCAGCGCCGCGTTCGCGGAGGCGCTGGAGCGCTTCAACAGTTTCACTGCGCGTGCCGAATACCTCATCTGGGCGCGCTCCGTTGGCGACCAGGCGCTGGCGGACAACCTGCGCCAGGAACTGGAGCGCACCATGCAGCACTGGAACCGGCATACGCGGGAAATGCATGCCGACATGCTGAAGCGCCTCGGTATGTAATCCGGTGCGGTTGCCGGCCGCTTAACGCGGCGCGGCAGGCTTCAAAATTGCATCCGCGCGGGCTTTATCCTGCGCGGTCAATCCCGGCGCCAGCTCCTTCAATGCCGCCCCCGCGGACGCATGGCCGGACGATTTCGCCAGGTTCAGCCACACATACGCCATGGCCACGTCTTTCGTCCCGCCCTGTCCTTCCGCCAGCATCACGGCCAGGTTGAACATGGCGTCGGCCTGGCCCTGCGTGGCCGCCGCGTTGAACAACTGACGGGCCGTCGCGTAATCCTGTTTCACCAGTTGCCCTTCATAAAAATACGTGGCCAGCGCGCTTTCCGCATCCGGCTGCCCCTTGACCGCCGCCTGTTTGTACAGCGCCAGCGCACGCTGCGGATCGGCCGCCACGCCGTGGCCCAGGTCAACCATCCGCGCCGCGCCATACAGTGCACCCGCATGGCCCGCTTTCGCGGCCGCCGTGAACCAGGCGCCGGCCTGCCGGTAATCCTGCGCGATGCCGGGAGCGCCGTCGTTGTACAGCTGGCCCAGCTGGTATTGGGCGGGAACGTAGCCCGCCTCGGCTGCTTCCCGGAACAGGTCGCGCGCCCTGGCGGCGTTTTTCGGGCCGCCGAATCCGGACAGCGCCGCCATGCCCAGCATAGTGGTGGCGGGAACAAAGCCATAATCGGCGGCTTTGCCATACCACCGCGCTGCCTCGCCGGCGCTGCGCGGGCCGCCGATCCCCGCCATGGCCATTTTCGCCAGCAGCATGGCCGCCTCCACCCGCGCATTCATCAGTTCCGGATACGCGGGATCGAACACGAGACGGTCTTCGACCGGGTGATAGCGCATGTCGATGATTTTCAGCAGCCATGTCCGCGCCTGCGCGGGATCTTTTGGCGTGCCCAGTCCATGCAGGTGCATTTTACCCAGCATCAGCGCCGCTTCATCCGTGCCCAGCTTGGTGTACGCCGTGTTGAACAGCGCCAGCGCCGCCGTGTAATCTTCCCTGTCCAGCGCGGCCAGCGCCTGCGCCATGGATTTATCCTTGCGCTCGATGCGGTTGCGGCCCGCCGCGAAGTTCAAATCGTTGTTGCCGCACTTGACGGCTGGCGCCATCGCATCCGTCGCGGGCGCCGGGTCTTCCACCGACGTGGCGTCCGTTATCTTCGCCACATTGCCCAGCGGGCTGGCTTCATCGATGCGTTCGGACGGGTTGGACATGCTGTCGTCCAGGTTAAAGTCGCGCATGTAACGCAACGTGACGTCATCGTCGTTCGCACTGTAGCTGCTCATGAAGTTGCACGATGACCCCAGTTTGCGCGACAGCACGCGGCTGCGGGCCGTGACGATATTGCGCGGATCGTCGGCGATGGCTTTTTTGCCGTTCACGGTGATCTGTGCGGTGGAGGTATCCTGCTGCGCCATTACCGGCAATGCCAGCAGGGCCAGCAGCGGCGCATAGCGCCGCGGTGCATTGGGCATCATGGGTCCTTTTCAATAATCGTGGACCATGGTAATACCGGGGTTCAGAGGGAAATGTGCATCGGGGTGATTATTTGAACGCCTCGCGTGGGCCGGTGCAGCTCCCCCCGCGGCAGCGGCCTCGTTCGTACTCGTGGCGCCTCGTTTTGCCTCGCCGACTGGCAGCAACCTGCAAGAAACGGCCCGTTGCTTGCTAGGGGCGCCGCCAGGGCCACGAGGCAAAACGAGGCATGGAGAGTACGAACGAGGCATTCACCGCGAGGAGACAACGCCCCCGGGTGAACAGCTCAGGTGCTGCCCCGTTCGATCAACTCAAACCCCGTATCGATGACTTGCGGCCCGGCCACGGTGGCGCCGGCCGGCAGCGCCAGCCGCTGCAACAGCATATCGGCGGCCAGGCGGCCAATCGCGTGGCCATCCACCCGCACGCTGGACAACGACGGATACGTATGGGCGGCAAAATTCAAGTCGCCAAAGCCGAGGATCGCCAATTGGTCCGGCACCTTGATGCCCCGGCTGGCCGCCTCCGTCAGCGCACCCTGCGCCAGCGTGTCGGAACTGCACACCACCAGTTCCATGTCCGGCGCGGATGACAGCAAGCGGGCGCACCCTTCGCGGCCCAGTTGCAGGCTGGCCGGCACCGCCACGGTTTCCGTCGCCACCACGCTGACGCCCTGGCGCGCCAGCGCCGCCTGCATGCCCTGGTTGCGGCGCGCGGCGCGGGGATCGTTGGCCGTCAACAGCGCGATGCGGCGGTAACCCCGGTCCAGCATGCGCTGCGCCACCGTCTTGCCGACTTCCTCGTGTGAAAAGCCCACCAGCATGTCGATCGGCGACGGCGTCAAGTCCCACGTTTCCACCACGGGAATGCCGGCTTCGGCCAGATGCTTGCGGGTGTTGTCCGAATGCAGCGTGCCCGTCAAAATAATGCCGTCCGGCCTGCGGCTCAACACGGTTTCGACGAGGATTTCTTCGCGCCACAATTCATAGCCGGCCAAGCCCAGCATCAACTGGTAGCCGCCATCGGTCAGCTTGTCGCTGGCCGCCTGCACCATGTCGGTAAAGATCGGGTTCGACACCGTGGGCAGGATCAGCGCCACCAGCTTGCTGCGCCCGCCTTTCACGGCAGGCGCGCCGGTCGGCGCGGGATTCTTTGCATAACCGGTCTCGCGCACGGCCGCCTGGATGCGGGCCAGCGTACCGGGCCGCACCAGTTGCGGCTGGTTCAGTGCGCGCGACACGGTGATCGGCGACACCCCGGCCACCCGCGCCACATCGATCAGCGTGGCGCTGGTGATATGGCGTGGTTCGTTATCGTCCGGGGTGATGGTTTCCATGGGGCGCTCGTCAATAAAGACGCAATTTTACCCGCTGCGCCATGATCGGCAAGCTCAGGCCGCCCGCTCGGGTTGCCCGTTATGTGCATTTGCCACCGAAGTGCCTTTCAGCTCGAAGCGGCGGATCTCGCCCACCACCAGCAGGTAGCACAGGATGGCGACCAGCGCATTGGCGCCGACAAACACCAGCGCGCCTGCAAACGACCCCGTGGCCTGCAGGATGTAGCCGATGACGATCGGCGTCGTGATGCCCGCCGTATTGCCGAAGGTATTGAACAGGCCGCCGCTGAGGCCACCCGCTTCCTTGGGCGACGTGTCGGACACGACAGCCCAGCCCAGCGCGCCAATGCCCTTGCCGAAGAACGCCAGCGACATCACCGCCACCACGACCCAGTCCTGTTCCACGTAGTTACAGACGATCATGCTCATGGCCAGCAGCATGCCCGCCACGATCGGCGTCTTGCGGGCAGCCGACAGCGAATAGCCCGCCTTGATCATGCGGTCGGAAATCACGCCGCCCAGGATGCCGCCGAGGAAACCGGCGATCGCCGGCAAGGCCGCCACAAAGCCCGCCTTGAGGATCGTCATGTGGCGTTCCTGCACCAGGTACACGGGGAACCACGTCAGGAAGAAATACGTCAGGGTCGTGATGCAGTACTGGCCGATGTACACACCCAGCAGCATGCGACTGGCCAGCAATTGCCTGATGGTCCCGGCCGTATCGATTTTCACCGCCACGCGCTGCGCGGATTCCAGGTCCACCAGGCCGCCGCCCTGCTCGATGTACGCCAGTTCGGCGGCATTGGTGCGCGGGTGATCGCGCGGGCCGTAAATGGTTTTCAGCCATACCGCGGACATCAGGATGCCCAGCGCGCCCATCACATAAAACACGCTTTGCCAGCCCAGGCTGTGCACCAGCCAGCCCATCAGCGGAGCAAACAACACGGTGGCGAAATACTGGGCGGAATTGAAGATCGCGGCCGCCTTGCCCCGTTCCGCCGTGGGGAACCAGGCCGACGCGATGCGGCTGTTGCCGGGGAACGAAGGTGCTTCCGCCGCCCCCACCAGCAGCCGCAACGCAAACAGCGCCGCCACGGCGGTGCCCCCGGTCAGGAAACCGACCCCGCCCATCATCAGCGTAAACAGCGACCACAGGAAAATACTGAAGAAATATGTGATTTTCGAACCGAACCGGTCCAGCAGCCAGCCGCCCGGCAATTGCGCCAGCACATACGACCAGGCAAACGCCGAGAACACAAAGCCCATCTGCACCGGCGTCAGGTGCAAGGTTTTGCTCAGTTCAGGCCCGGCAATCGAGACCGTGGCGCGGTCCGCGTAGTTGATGGTGGTGATGAGAAATAGCATCGCGAGGATGCCCCATCGGGTACGGGTGGCCTGCCGGCCGGTCTGGTGTTGCGCTTCCATGCTGTCTCCTCAATGATTTGCAGTAAAACGAGTGAATATCATTTTCAATCATTTTCTGTCATACAGTATAGGCACAGCTCCGTGGAAAACGCAAATCCGGCCATTTTCGTACTTAACCGTTTTTATTCAATTACTTAAGCACAATCCACTGGACCGGAGACGAAAAAATATTTGATAGCCCTTGCCAAATGATGGCGCGCAAATTACGATTGAAAATGAAATTTGACGCAACAACCACTGAAACACATCATTTTCAATCATTCGAGACAGAACATGACCACGATCACCCCCGTTATCAGCGCCATGCGCGTTATCCCCGTCGCCGGCCGCGACAGCATGCTGCTCAACCTGTCCGGCGCCCACGGCCCCTACTTTACGCGCAACCTGGTGATCCTGACCGACAGTTCAGGCAACACCGGCGTTGGCGAAGTGCCGGGCGGCGAAGGCATCCGCCAGACCCTGGAAGATGCGCGTGACCTCGTGATCGGCCAGCCGATCGGCCAATACCAGGCCATCCTGAACCGCGCCCGCACCGTCTTTGCCGACCGCGACAAGGGCGGCCGCGGCTTGCAAACCTTTGACTTGCGCATTGCCGTACACGCCGTGACGGCGCTGGAAGCGGCCCTGCTGGACCTGGTGGGCAAATTCATGGGCGTACCGGTGGCGGCCCTGCTGGGCGAAGGCCAGCAGCGCACCGAAGTGGAAATGCTGGGTTACCTGTTCTATGTGGCCGACCGCAACAAGACCGACCTGCCCTATGACGCTGATCCGGACGCGGCCGACGACTGGCTGCGCCTGCGCCACGAGGAAGCCGTGACGCCGGACGCCGTGGTGCGCCTGGCCGAAGCGGCCTATGCGCGCTATGGTTTCAAGGACTTCAAGCTCAAGGGCGGCGTGTTCCGCGGCGAAGAGGAAATTGCCGCCGTCACGGCGTTGGCCGAACGCTTCCCGGATGCCCGCGTGACACTCGACCCGAACGGCGGCTGGCTGCTGAAAGATGCGATCCGCCTGTGCCGCGACCAGCACCACGTGCTGGCATATGCGGAAGATCCGTGCGGCGCGGAAGACGGCTATTCGGGCCGTGAAACCATGGCCGAGTTCCGCCGCGCCACCGGCTTGCCGACCGCCACCAACATGATCGCCACCGACTGGCGCCAGATGGGCCACGCGATCCAGCTGCAATCGGTCGACATCCCGCTGGCCGACCCGCACTTCTGGACCATGCAAGGTTCCGTGCGCGTGGCGCAACTGTGCGACGCCTGGGGCCTGACGTGGGGTTCGCATTCCAACAACCACTTCGACGTGTCGCTGGCCATGTTCACCCACGTGGCGGCCGCCGCGCCCGGCAAGATCACGGCCATCGATACGCACTGGATCTGGCAGGATGGCCAGTACCTGACCAGCAACCCGCTGCAAATTACCGGCGGCAAGGTGCAGGTGCCGACCACGCCGGGGCTGGGCGTGGAACTGGACATGGACGCCGTCGAGAAAGCCCATCAGCTGTATCGCGGCATGGGCCTGGGCGCGCGCAACGATGCCGTGCAAATGCAATATTTCATTCCCGGCTGGAGCTTCGATCCGAAGCGCCCCGCCTTCGTCCGCTGAGCACACCTAGCGGTGCATCAGGCGCCGCGGCCCGCCGTCCAGCAGGCGGCGGATCAGTTCCGGGCTCGCCCGGTGCTGCCGCAAATAGCGCTCCGCCTCCGCTTCGCCCACCAGCGCCAGCAAGGCCAGCGCGCGCTGGACCCGCTCGGCCATATGCCGGTTGGCGCGCTGTTCATCGGGGGGCGCGCCATCCCCGCTTTGCTCATCCTGTTTCCCCACTAGCGGCTCCTTCACTGCAAGCGGCCAGTATGGACCGATGCGGGTTGCGCACCATCCGATTTCCCTATCGGGCGCGGCGGACGCCTAAAGGAAGGCTATGCACGCCGTACCGGTGTTCCGGCATGCCGGTCACACCGTTCGCATATGCATGACGTACTGGTTGCGGCCCCGGTGCTTGGCCTCGTACATGGCGGCATCGCTGAGGCGCAGCAACTCGTTGGCGTCTTGCGCATCGCCCGGGTAGTAGGCAATACCGATGCTGGCCGACACCCTTGCCGGACTGCCGCGCGACAGCGGTATCGGGACGCAAATGGACAGCAGCGCCCGCGCGGCCACGTCTTCCGCTTCGCCCATGTCATGCAAATCGGCCAGCAACAGCACGAATTCGTCGCCGCCCAGGCGCGCCACCGTATCGTTGGCGCGCACCGACTGCTGCAAGCGCCCGGCCACGGCCAGCAACACTTCATCGCCCGCCTCATGACCGTACTCGTCATTGACAGCCTTGAAACCGTCCAGGTCCAGGGAACAGACCGCCAGCGGCGCAGAGGTCCGTTTGCTGGCGACGATCGCCTGGCTGAGCCGGTCATGCAGCAGGCGCCGGTTGGGCAGGTGCGTCAACGGATCGCGGAACGCCAGCATCTCTATTTCATCCTGGCGCATGCGCTGTTCGGTGATATCGGTAAACAACGACACATAATGGCTGACTTTGCCATCAGCGCTGTCAACCCGGCTGACCGACAGGTAGGCGGCGAACAGCGTGCCGTCCCTGCGCCGGTCCCAGACCTGCCCGTCCCAATTGCCGGTACTGTTCAATGCCGCCCACATGCGCTGGTAAAACGCGTCGTCATGCCGTCCGGACTGCAGCATGCGCGGGTTCCTCCCCAATAATTCGTTGCGGCCATATCCGCTCATGGACTGGAACGCGCGATTCGCTTCGATAATGCGCAAGTCCGCGTCGACGATCAGGATCCCTTCGGACGTGGCGTCAAACACGCTGGCCGCCAGTTCCAGCCCGCGCTTGCTGGCTTCACCGGCTGCCTGCATGCGGTTGAATTGCAGCGCCAGCCGGGCTATCTCGCGCGGGCCGCCAACGACGGCCCGCGCGCCGGCAATGCCCTGCTCCGCCTGCTCGGCAGCCAGTTGCAATCCCCGCAGCGCCTGCACCGCTTCCCGGTGCAGCCACCACGCCGCAACGACGCCGGCCGCCAGCACCACGCCGATTGCCGCAGCCGCAACGGCCAGCCGCCCCGCCATGCCGGCCATCAACGATTGCTCTGTCACGCCGGTGATGGATGTCCACCCCGTCGTCGGCGAGTAATGATGCGCCAGTTGCGCCGGCGCACCTGACAACGAGCGCGCGGCAAACACGCCTTCCGACGCCGCCCCGATCGCGGCCCGAACTTCCGGCGCGGCTTCGCGCCCGCGCATAGCCCCGCCGGCGCTATGCGCGATCACCCTGCCGTTCCGGTCCACCAGCGCGGCTTCCCGGCCGCTTTCCGACACCTGCCGGGAAAAATAACTGTCCAGCGCCGCTGCGGGGATGCCATAGACCAGTCCCCATCCGGGCCGGCCATAACGGGCCAGTGGCAGGAATACCGCCACATACGGCTGTTTTGACACGGCGCCGATGAACAAGGGGGAGACGGCCGGCTGGCCGGCAGCGAGTGCCGGTCCCAGCGCATCGGCCACACCGCCGCGCGGCAGCGGAGAGCCATAGGGCAACAAGGTATTCATCAATTGCCGCCCATCCCGGTCCAGCAGGACGATGGCGCCGCCTTTGCCTGCCGCACTGGTTTCCGTGGCCTGGCGCTGGAACGCGGCCAGGTCGCCATCAGCCAGCAGCGGCGACGTCGCCAGCGCCTGCAGGCGCGCCAGGCTTGCTTCGGCGACACCATCAAACACCTGGGCCAGCGCACGCGCTGAATTCAGCGTTTCCTCTTCGGCATCCACATACGCTTGCCACTGCAGGAACACGATGAATACAGCGCCGGTGACCAGTCCCGGCACCAGCACCAGGCACAACAGCCATCCCAGGCGGCTGTACCGGGCCAGCGCGCCATTGCCTCGCCCAACCTTCCATCGCAACATCTGAATTTCTCCCGTGCGGACCACCACGGCATCCAGTGTGCGCTGCCGTTCTGCCTTGCGAAAGGGAGCAGTTGCTTAGTTGTTGCAAGCTGAAATGAAATTTTTGCCGGACCGGGCAAATTTGATCGAGGTCAAGGTAATTTGCGCCGGAAGCGCGCAAACTGTCCTATTTCAGATCAATCCATTCTCCAGCGCATAGCGCGTCAGCTCGGCATTGCTGGCCATGCCCATTTTTTCCAGGATACGGCTGCGGTAAGTGGTCACGGTATTCGGGCTCAGGTGCAAGGTCTCGCCGATCTTCACCAGCGATTCGCCCGCCGCGATCAGCTTGAATACTTCCAGTTCGCGGTTCGACAGCGCTTCCACGCCTTCCGCCCCGGCGCCGCCGATCAGGCTGGCCAGTTTTTCCAGCAGGGCCGGGCTGACGTGCTTGCCGCCCGCCGCGGCCTTGCGCACCGCCATCACCAGGGTCGACGTCGGCGCATCCTTGGTCAGGTAGCCGGCGGCGCCGGCCTTCAGTGCCCGCACCGCATAAATGTCTTCCGAATACGTGCTCAGCATCAGCACCGCCATGCGCGGATAGTCCGAACGCAACTGGCGCAGCAAGTCCAACCCGTTCTTGCCCGGCATCTGGATATCGACCAGCGCCACGTCGAACTCCGCCGCCGCCAGCAACTGCAATGCTTCGGCCGCATTGCCGGCTTCGCCGTCGACGCTGATGCCGTCGGCCGTCCCCAGCATCAGGCGCACGCCATTGCGCGCAATCGCATGGTCGTCGACCAGCAGCACGCGGATAGGCGCGCTCATTGTTGTTCCTCCAGCGGCAATTGCACGCGCAACAGCGTACCGCCCTGTGTTCCGGGCGCAATCTGTAACTCGCCGCCAAAATGACGTACACGTTCCTGCATTCCAATAATCCCCCAGGATGCGCCATTGCGCAGCCGTTCTTCCGTAATACCGACACCGTCATCGGCCACCGTCAGCAGCAGGCGGCCCCCTTCGCGGCGCGCGTCGACCCTGACCGTGCGGGCATGCGCATGCCGCACCACATTGGTCAATCCTTCCTGCACCACGCGGAACAGCATGGTGCTGCAGCCCGCGTCCAGCTCCACTTCCGACACGTCCGGCTCGATGCGGCACGCATGGCGCAGGCCGGAACGCTGGGCCACCTGTTCGGTATGCCATTCCAGCGCCGCCCACAAGCCCAGCTGGTCCAGCACGCTGGGCCGCAAATCCGTGATGACGCGGCGCACCGTGGCGATCGCATCCTGCGCCAGTCCCGACGCTTCCGCCAGCAGCGGGTCGGCGCCGGCGCCGGCGCGCTCGATGGCGACACCGATATACGCCTTGATCCCCGTCAGCAAGCCGCCCAGCTCATCGTGGATCTCCTGCGCAATACGCTTGCGCTCGTCCTCGCGGATCGATTCCTGGTGCGCCGCCAGCGTGCGCAATTCCGCTTCGGCGCGGCGCTTGCCGTCGAGCAGCCGCTGTTCGCGCAGCATGCGCAGGATCGACGCAGGTAATTGCGCCAGGTAACGCCCTTCGCCATCCTTGACCAGATAGTCGCGCGCGCCGCGCCGCATGGCTTCGGCCGCCACCATGGCGCTGTCTGCGCCGGTCAGCATCATGACGGGCGGCCCGTCCGGCGGCAAGCGGGACAGGAATTCCAGCCCGCTCATGTCCGGCAAACCGTAATCGAGCAGGATGCAGTCGGCCTGCCCGCTCCGCGCCAGGCCGAGTCCGTGTTCACCATTGTCGGCCTCCACCAGCGTAAACGCCGCTTCCGGCGCCGCGGCAAAGGTGCGGCGGCACGCCATGCGGTCGACCAGGTCGTCTTCCACGATCAGCACATTGAGGGCGGGACGTTCCGTCATGGCAGTCACGGCATTTCGCTCAGCGTCCAGTACATGTCGATCGAGCGCATCATCTCGACGAAGCGCCGGTAATCGACCGGCTTGGCCATATAGCCGGCCACGCCCAGGTCGAAGCTGCGCACCTTGTCTTCCTGCTCCTCGGACGTCGTCAAGACCACCACCGGGATCCGGCGCAAGCGGTCGTGCTGCTTGGCCTGGCGCAGGAATTCAATGCCGCTCATGATCGGCATGTTCAAGTCGAGCAGGATAATGCACGGCAGATCCGTCTCCGGACGCGACAGCCACTCCAGCGCCGCTTCGCCATTTTCCATGCTGACGACGGGATTGCAGACGTGAATTTCTTTCAGCGCCCGCAAGATGGTCATGATGTCGACCTGGTCGTCCTCGACCAGCAAGATCGATTTATTCGGTTGTTTCATGCTGCTTTCCGGTTTGGCCAGGGGCGCCGCCGGCGGGCAGGGTGAACCAGAACGTACTGCCCTGCCCGATCACCGATTCCACGCCGACACTTCCCTGGTACATTTCCACAATTTTCTTCACCAGCGCCAGTCCAACCCCGGTGCTTTCCACGCGGTCGCGCGGCGCCAGGGTCTGGAACAGCTGGAAGATCCGTTCAAAATGGCGCGCTTCGATCCCCGGGCCGTTATCAGCCACGAAAAAGCGCCAATGGCCGTCCTGCTCCGTACAACCCACGGTGACCTGCCCGTCCGGCTTGTCCATATACTTGATCGCGTTGGAAATCAGGTTATGGAACACTTGCTGCAGGCGTGTCGGTTCCAGCACCAGGGTCGGCATGTCCGGCTGCACCGTCACCTGGATGTTGTGCGGCGGCGCCAGCAAGTCCACCACGTCGGCCAGCATGCGGCTCAACGCAACCGGCACCCGCGCTTCCTTCACCCGGCCCACGCGCGAATACTGAAGGATACCGTCGATCAGCGCCCCCATGCGGTGCACACGGTTGATCAGCAGCCGCATGTGCTCACGGCCTTCTTCGTTGAAATGCTGTGCGTAATCCGTCGCCAGCCAGTCCGCCAGCGAACCGATGCCGCGCAGCGGCGCCTTCAGGTCGTGCGACACCACGTAGGCGAAGTTGGTCAACTCTTCATTGGCGCTGGTCAGCTCCTGCATCAGTTGCCGGTTTTCCTGTTCAGCCTGCTTACGCTGCGAGATATCGCGCACCACGCCGGTAAACATGCGGCGCGTGCCGAGCCACATTTCCGTCACCGTCAACTCCATCGGGAAGATGCTGCCATCCTTGCGCAGGCCTTCCACTTCGCGGCCGATGCCGATGATCTTGCGTTCGCCCGTGGCACGGTAGTGGGCCAGGTAGCCATCGTGGCGTTCACGGTGTCCCGCCGGCATCAGCAGCGAGACATTACGTCCTGCGGCTTCCGCTTCCGGATAGCCGAACAGCGATTCGGCCGCCGGATTGAGGCGCTCGATGATGCCGGCTTCGTCGATGGTGATGATGGCGTCGGCCACCGAGTCGAACACGGCGCGCATGCGCGCCTCGCTTTCCTGCAGCGCTGCTTCGGCCAGCTTGCGGCGCGTGATGTCGTGCACGATGGCCAGCACCAGTGGCGGATCGGCGGACAGCGGCGACAGGCTCACTTCGACGGGAAATTCGCGTCCGTCGCGGTGCACGCCGCTCAGTTCCATGCCCGCGCCCATGGCGCGCGGCCGCGGCTGCTCCACATACGTGTTGCGCAGCGCCGCGTGATGGCCGCGCAGGCTGGTCGGCACCAGCACTTCCACCGGCTGTCCCGGCAGCGTACCGTCGTCATAGCCAAACAGGGTACACAGCGCGGGATTGGCCAGCAATATCTTGCCGGTATGGTCGGCAATCAGCATGGCGTCGCTGGCGGCAGCCAGCAGCCACTCCAGGTTGCGCCCTTCCATGACGAAATTGTCCAACAGTGCTCCTTTGCAATGCGCTTTTTCGCAGAATAGCATGGGGAGCCCCCGACAGTTAAGGACGTATGCGTTAGCAGCCCTTGAAATTGCGTTTTTTGATCTGTATCAATTTTTTTTGAGAGCAACTCCCATAAACTTCCTTCGCATTGCCAATTCGCAACTTCATTCGCGCCCGCGAAGGTCTCTCATGGAAAGCCGAAACCGCTTCATCAAAACCGCCACCATGGCGTACAGCATCGGCGCCAGCGCCTGGATCCTGTTGTCAGACAGCCTGGCCAACACCATCGCCGGTCCCGACGCCGCCGCGACACTGGCCACCATCAAGGGGCTGTTCTTTGTCTGCGCCACCAGCGCGGGGTTCTATTTCGCGCTGCGTGCCGTTCCGCACCACCAGGCGACGGCGCCGATGCTGGGTGTCGCAGGCGCCGCTCTGCATCCGCTGGCCGGCCGCAAGTGGATGCCGTTCGCGTTTGCCGCCATCATCACGCTGGCGGCCGTCCCGCTGCAGCGGTACCTGCCCACGGCTCACCTGATGCTGTTCGTCCCAGGCATTATTGCCAGCGCGGCATTCGGCGGACTGGCTCCCGGCCTGCTCTCCACCGGCCTGGCGACCTTGGCCGCCCTGTACCTGGCGCCGGCGCCCGATCATCCATTGCATATCGGCTTGCTGGTGTTGAGCGGCATGCTGATCAGCCTGTTATGCGGCATCCTGCGCACGTCGCTGCGCGATGCCGAATTGGGACGCCGCTTGCTCGACGGCGTCCTATCCGGCACCACGGACGCTGTCTACATCAAGGATTTGCAAGGTAACTACGTGTATGCAAACCACGCGGCCGCAAGCTTCCTGTCACTGGCGCCCGAACAAATACTGGGCCGCGGCGACGAGGCGCTGTTCCCGGCCCGCGCAGCGGCCTTGCTGCGCGCCCGCGACGCGGCGGTCATGGCCGGCGCCTCCATCCAGAATGCCGAGGAAAGCCTGGCCACACCGCACCAGGGCACGCAGGTTTTCCTGACCACGTGCGGCCCGCTGACCGACACCGAAGGCAACATCCACGGCCTGTTCGGCATCTCCCGCAACATTACCCAGCGCAAGCAGGCGGAAAGCGCGCTGCGCATCAGTGAAGAGCGGCTGCAATCGGTCGTCAACGCCACCAGCGATGGCCTGTGGGACTGGGACCTGGTTGCAGGGACACTGTATTGCACGGAAGGCATATCGCGCCTGTGCGGGCTGGACAAGGCGCCGCTGACATTGCGCCGCCTGCTGCGCGTGATCCACCGCGACGATGCGCCCGCCGTCGTGGCGCAGTTGCGCCAGCACCGCAGCGGCCAGCGCCTGGCCATCGAACTGAATTTCCGGCTGCAACGCGGCGCCGGTGGCGTGGCATGGGTGCGCGCGACCGGACGCGTGGTGGATCAGGTCCAGGATGGCGCCGCGCGCCGCATGGTCGGCACGCTGTCCGATATGACGCAACGGCGCGAACTGGAGCAGATGCAGCGCGACGCCGACACGGTCTTTGCCGGCACCCATGAGGGCATCATGGTGGTCGACGCCAACTTGCGCATCGAGCGGGTCAATCCCGCATTCGAACGCATCACCGGCTACAGCGCGGACGAGGTCATCGGCCACACGCCGGCCCTGCTGGCGTCCGGCCGCCATGGTAAGGCGTTTTACCGGGAACTGTGGAACACACTGCTGCGTGCAGGCTTCTGGCGCGGCGAAATCTGGAATGCGCGGAAAAGCGGCGAAGTGTACCCGGAACTGTTGACCATTTCCGCCGTCATGGATGAACGGGGCAAACCCGACCATTACATCGGCGTCTTTTCCGACATCAGCCATATCAAGGCGCACGCAGCCGAACTGGACCGCGCGGCCAATTTTGATGCGTTGACGGGCCTGCCCAACCGCAGGCTGTTGACGGACCGCTTCGAACACGCGATCCAGCGCGCCAACCGCACGGGCAAGCCGTTGAC
The DNA here is from genome assembly GCF_009674485.1 of Pseudoduganella rivuli. Taxonomy (GTDB): domain Bacteria; phylum Pseudomonadota; class Gammaproteobacteria; order Burkholderiales; family Burkholderiaceae_D; genus Rugamonas; species Rugamonas rivuli_B. The sequence continues at coordinate 152,027 of NZ_WKJJ01000011.1, forward strand.
GGTCTGCGTGCTGGACCTGGATAATTTCAAGGACATCAACCTGTGCTACGGCAAACAGGCGGGCGACCGCCTGCTGGAGACAGTGGCCAATGCGCTGGCCGGCGTGGTGCGCGGCGACGACACGCTGGCGCGCATCGGCGGCGACGAATTCGTCCTGCTGATGTCCGGCATCGGCTCGCCAGAAGAATGCGCGCAGGCGCTCGACCGCGTGATGGCTGCGGCCGCAACGCCGCTGCAGGCCGGACCGGAGCGCATCCAGGTCACCGCCAGCGTGGGTGTGTGCCGCTATCCCGACGACGATGGCGACGCCGACACGCTGCTGCGGCATGCCGAGCAGGCGATGTACCAGGCCAAGGAGGAAGGCCGCGGCTGCTACCAGTTATCCGACCCGGCCAGCGACCGCCTGGCGCAGGCGCACCGGCAAGCGCTGCACCGCCTGCGCCAGGCGCTGGACCAGGAGGAATTCCGCCTGCACTACCAGCCCAAGGTGGACTTGCGCAGCGGCGCCCTGCTGGGGGTCGAAGCGCTGATCCGCTGGCAGCATCCGGAACGGGGATTGCTGGCGCCCGGCGAGTTCCTGCCGCATGTCACCGGCACACCGCTGGAAACCGATATCGGCAACTGGGTGATCCGCACCGCGCTGGCGCAAAGCCATGCGTGGCGCGCCGCCGGCCTGCACCTGCAGGTTGCCGTCAACGTTGGCGCGGCCCAGTTGCTGGCGCCCGGCTTTTGCGACAGCCTGGCCGCCGCGCTGGCCGCCCAGCCGGGCGCCGCACCCGGTGACCTGGAACTGGAAGTCCTGGAAACCGCCGCCATTGCCGACATGGACCTGGCCATGGACGTGCTGGGCGGCTGCCACGCGCTGGGCGTGCATTTTGCGCTGGACGACTTCGGTACGGGCTATTCGTCGCTGACGTATTTGCGCAAGCTACCCGTCGATACGCTCAAGGTGGACCAGAGTTTCGTCCGCAACATGCTGGCCGATCCGGCCGACCACGGCATCGTGGAAGGCGTGGTGCGGCTGGCCCACGCCATGGGCCTGCAAGTGGTGGCGGAAGGCGCGGAAACCGCCGAACATTGCGCGGCGCTGGCCGCGATCGGATGCGAAGTGGCGCAAGGCTATGGTATCGCCCGGCCGATGGCGCCGGAATTGCTGCCGGCATGGGCCGCGGCGCGTGGCAGCGGCGCAATCAATCCGGCGCAAGCCGCCTGAGCTGCGTGGCCGGGCAAGCACCCGGCCGACGCGCTAAACCAGTGGTTCCGCGCACACGCCTTCGGCCAGCGCCGCCAGCCGGGCGCCGTCCTGGATCGTCAGGTGGCGCCCCGTGACGCTGATCCAGCCGGCCTTGCGGAAGCGCGCCAGCAGGCGGCAAATACACTCCATCGTCAACCCCAGGTAGGCGCCGATATCTTCCCGTGACATGCGCAGCTGTAACTGCGCGGCCGGCAAGCCGCGCGCCGCATAGCGCGCACTGAGGCCGACCAGGAACAGCGCCAGCCGCTGCTCGGCGCGCGCATTCCCTAACAGGAACAATGAGGCTTGCTGGCGCTGGATTTCACGGCTGAGCGCACGGTGAAATTGTTCCAGCAGCGACGGCATGGCCGTGACCAGCGCGTGGAAGCGGTCAAAGGGGATTTCGCACACGTCGCACGGCTCCAACGCCACGGCGTCGCACACGTGGCGCCCTTCGGCGATGGCGTCCAGGCCCAGCAAGTCGCCGGCCATGGGAAACCCCGTTACCTGGTTGACGCCGTGCGCGTGGCACAAGGTTTTCAGGTGACCGCTGCGCACCGCATACAGTTGCTGAAAACGGTCCCCGGTGCGGTGCAGGTATTCGCCGCGCGCCAGCCTGCGGCGTCCGCCGACGATTTGTTCGATGCGTGCCATGTCGCACGGCGCCAGGCCTGCGGGCAGGCACAGGCCGTTCATACCGCAATGCGCACATAAAGTGTCGAGAGGGACTTGCGCTGTGGCCGGTTCAACTTGCATGAAAACTGTCCTTTACCAATGCGCCGCCCGTGCGGCGCCACGGTGCCAGTATCGCGCCGCAAGGACCGATGCGCTATCGGTGAAGCCGGGCAGAGTGCTGTAGGGCTTCCCCTACTCCGCTGCCATGCCGATCAGGCGGCGCAGCGTTCGGCGCCTTCGCCGTCGGCGCCGGGGTCGCGGCCCGTGGACAGCGCTTCCAGGCTGTCGCGGTCGACGATGTGGAAGTCGCGGTTGTCGACCTTGATCCAGCCTTGCTTGCGGAAGCGGGCCAGCAGGCGGCTCACGCTTTCGATCGTCAAGCCCAGGTAGCCGCCGATATCCTCGCGCGACATGCGCAGCTGATAGCTGGCCGCCGAGTAGCCGCGCGCCGCATAGCGCGCGCCCAGGTTCAGCAGGAACAGCGCCATGCGCTGGTCGGCGCGCATGCTGCCGCGGAACAGCATGATGGCCTGTTCGCGCTGGATTTCGCGGCCCAGCACGCGGTGGAATTGCTGCATCAGGGCCGGGGTCTGCATCACCAGTTCCTGCAGGCGGCTGAACGGGATTTCGCACACTTCGCTGTCTTCCAGCGCGGTGGCGCTGCAACTGTGCGATCCGGAACCGATGGCGTCCATGCCCAGCAAGTCGCCCGCCATGTGGAAGCCGGTCACCTGCTGTTCGCCGTGGATGTTGACTTGTGCCGTCTTGAAGTGCCCAAGGCGCACCGCATACAGGCTGCCGAACGAGGCGCCCATGCTGAACAATTGTTCGTCGCGGGCCACGCGGCGGCGGCGCGCAATGATCTGGTCAAGGCGCGCCACCTCGCTGTCGGCCAGGCCTTGCGGCAGGCAGAAGCGGTTAAAGCTGCACAAAGTGCAATTGACTTTGGCGGATTTGGCGGACGTTGCGGCGGCGGGGGCAGTCGCGCTGGCGATGGGGATCACGGTGTTCATCTGAAGCTCCTTTATGGCGTGCGTTCACGTCCTCGATGAACGACAGTATCGCCCTCCCCGCCTTGTCACGGTATCGGGCATTGCCAGGAGTTGCTGTAGGGGATCCGTGACATACCCTACCCCAGCTCCACGACGGCCCCGTGCTGCGGCACGTCCACGCTCCAGCCCAGCGTCTCGGCAATGCGCCGCCGCAGCGTGTCGGATGCTTCCGGTTCGCCGTGCGTGACGAACACGCGCCGTGGCTTGCCGCACGCCCCCAGCCAGGCCAGCAATTCGCCCTGGTCCGCGTGGGCCGACAGGTTATCGATTTGCACCACGCGGGCCCGCACCGGCACATATTCGCCATGGATTTTCACTTCCTGCGCGCCGTCCACCAGCGCGGCGCCCCGCGTGCCGCCGGCCTGGAAGCCGGCAAACAGGATCGTATTGCGGCGGTCCGGCGCAAACGCCTTGATGTGGTGCAGCACGCGTCCGCCCGTCGCCATGCCGCTGGCCGCGATGATCACCATCGGCACACGGCGCTGGTTCAGCGCGATGGATTCCGCCGGGGTGTTGACAAACGTGACGGCGCGGCACATGGCGTTGACTTGTTCCGGCGTCAGGCGGTGGTCGTGGCGGTGCTTGCGGTACAGCGCCGTCACGTCGGCCGCCATCGGGCTGTTCAGGTAGATCGGCACCGGCGGAATGTCGCCATGGACTTTCATCCGGTGCAAATAATGCATCAATGCCTGTGCGCGGCCCACTGCAAACGACGGAATCACCGTCACGCCGCCGCGGGCCGCCGTCTCGCAAATGGTGCGTCCCAGCAGCCGGGCGGGATCGGCCGGATCGTGCAGCTTGTCGCCATAGGTCGATTCCACCACGATGTAATCCGCATCGGTGGCGGGTTCGGGCGGGGCCAGCAATGGATCGTTGGGCCGGCCCAGGTCGCCGGAAAAGTGCAGGCGCCGCCCTTCCGCGTCGACCGTCACCCCGGCGGCGCCCAGGATATGGCCGGCGCGCGTCAAATGCACATGGAAGCGCTCGCCGACGGTGAAGCGCTGGTGGAAATCCACCGGCACCAGGTATTCCAGCGCATCGAGCGCATCGGCTTCCGTGTACAGCGGCAGCGCGGGCGCGTGCTTGCTGTAGCCATGGCGGTTGGCGTAGGCCGCCTCTTCTTCCAGCAGGCGTCCGCTATCCGGCAACAGGATGTGGCACAGGTCGCGCGTGGCGGCGCTGCAATAAATGGGACCGCGAAAACCGTCGCGCACCAGCAGCGGCAACGCGCCCGCGTGGTCCAGGTGGGCATGCGTCAGCACCACGGCCGACAAGGTCGCCGGATCGACCGGCTGCGCTTCGCGGTTGCGCAGGCGCAGCGCCTTGTAGCCCTGGAACAGGCCACAGTCGACCAGGATCCGTTCGCCGCCGCTTTCCACCAGGTAGCGCGAACCCGTCACCGTCCCCGCCGCGCCTAAAAATGTGAGTTTCATAGGACCTCCCGTTCCATGGCGCCCACGATAGCGTGATGGAAGCGGCGGGTCACGGGTACGGCTTGACCTGAATCAAATTCCCGCTAAATATTGCGGCAAATCAACGCAGCACCAGCTGGATGGCCAGTCCCGCCGCGGCGCAGCCGGCAATCACGTGGATCACGTTGCGTTTATAACGCAGCAGGGCCACGGCGGCCCCGGCGGCAATCACGGCGGACCACGGGTCGAACCGGCCGCCAAAACCCTGCGGCCACAGCACGTGGTAGCCAAAGAACAGCGCCAGGTTCAGGATCACGCCCACCACGGCGGCGGTAATGGCCGACAGCGGCGCCGTGAACTTGATGTCGCCGTGCGTCGATTCCACCAGCGGGCCACCGGCCAGGATGAACAGGAATGATGGCAGGAACGTGAACCACGTGACCAGCGCGGCGGCCGTGGCGCCGGCGGCAAATTGCGCGTCCGGCCCGAACACGGCCTTCACGTAGCCGCCGACGAAGCCGACGAACGCCACCACCATGATCAGCGGGCCCGGCGTGGTCTCGCCCAGCGCCAGGCCATCGATCATCTGGCGCGGCGTCAGCCAGCCATAGTGTTCGACGGCGCCCTGGTACACGTACGGCAGCACGGCATAGGCGCCGCCAAACGTCAGCAGCGCGGCCTTGGTGAAGAACCAGCCCATTTGCGTCAACGTATGGTTCCAGCCGAACACCGCCGTCAGCGCGCCCATCGGCAACGCCCACAGCGCGGCGCCAGCCGCCAGGATCAGCGCCAGCGTGCGCCAGCGGAAGCGCGCATGGGCCGGCGGCGGCGTGTCGTCATCGATCAGCGCCGCGCCATACGATTTATCGGCGCCGCCATGGCCGCCGCCAATGGCAAACGTGGCGGGCGCCACGCGTCCGCCCACGTAGCCGGCCAGCGCGGCGGCCAGCACGATCAGGGGAAACGGGACGTCGAACGCAAAGATGGCGACAAACGATGCGGCGGCCATCGCCCACAGCGTATTGTTTTTCAGTGCGCGCGAACCGATGCGGTGCGCCGCCTGCACGACGATGGCGGTGACGGCCGGCTTGATGCCGTAAAACAGCCCCGCCACCACGGACACGTCGCCAAACGCGATATACACCCACGACAGCGCGATCAGGATCAGCAGCGACGGCAGCACGAACAGTGCCCCGGCCGCCAAGCCGCCCCACGTGCGGTGCATCAGCCAGCCGATATAGGTGGCCAGTTGCTGCGCCTCGGGGCCCGGCAACACCATGCAGTAATTCAGCGCGTGCAAAAACCGCCGCTCGGAAATCCAGCGCCGGTTTTCCACCAATTCCTGGTGCATGATGGAAATTTGACCGGCCGGACCGCCAAAACTGATGAATCCCAGTTTCAGCCAGAAGGCAAAGGCTTGCCAAAAACTGACCGGCGCGGGCTTGACGTGGGAGGGTTGCATGGAATCCATGTTGAAATCGGGCTGTATTAATCGAAGCGACTGCGCGATTTTACGAAGCGGCCCGCTTGCCGCATAGAATAATTTCAACGTTGCTTATGCGACGAATGCCTTATGAATAGTCATCGACATAACCTTTCCAAAACCACATTATTAATGGCATTGAATCGCTTCCTCCAAGCAACGTACTGCAAGCACCACAAATCACAAAAAAATAGCGCTATCCTGCTTAAAACAGTGGCACACGATTGAATCAAGGCTTTTCGCGGCGCGCAAGAACGCTTACGATGGAGGACTGCCCTCCTTTAACCTGGTGAATAGCTATGCAGCAACAAGAACATTTTCATATCTATGTCCGCACCATGACCGGCGAGCGCCTGGCCTGGACGGAAACCACGACGTCGGATCTGGCGATGGCGGATGAAGCTTATTTGAACCTGATGATGCAACCTGATTTCGAAGGCAGCGATTTTGTCCTGGTGGCCGCATTCGATGAACGGGTATTCTGCGTCTACGATTTTTCTGGAGAACAAGACCAGACTGGCTGGTCGGTGGACTGGCTGCGCAACCGTCCGCTCCATTAACGCACGATCAAAAACAAAGGGCCGGCAATGATTGCCGGCCCTTTGTGCTTTACGCGGTCGACGATGGTTCAGCCCCAGTGCTGGAACTCCACGCCATTGCTCATGACACCCACCAGTTGCGCATAGTTTTCCTTGCTCTCGCTGAAATTGGCCAGCACATTGGCCAGCGAGTCGGCGTGCGAATTGAGGATGTTGACCCAGTAATCATAGCCCGCCTTTTCCGGCGCCCGGTGCAGCACGTTCCAGTACAGGTTGTTGACGAGGTTTTCGTTGGTCGCATTGGCGCCATATTGCGTCTTGAATTCCGCGGAATTGATGAACGCCTGCGACACTTCCGTCAGGCTGGCGCCACGGTCCAGCTGCGCGATCCAGTAGCCCAACCCGCCCTTGTCCGGCACGCGGTTGAATGCCGCCTGGTACAGCCGGTACGCCTGGCCGCCCGCGCCATCGATATCGAGCGCGACGTCGACATCGCCGAAATCCAGCCGCTCCACGTTGACCAGCAAATCGCTGCCTTCCGTGCCCACCTTGTCCGTCACGCGGAAACCGCCACCATCCTTGGCCACCGTATATTCATTACGGTTGCCCAGGTAATACGCGGCATCCGTGCCCCAGCCGCCATCGAGGAAATCATTGCCCCGGCCGCCGAACAGCGAATCGTCGCCGCTCATGCCATACATGTCGTCGTCGCCCGACGTGCCATCCAGCTGGTCGCCACGGGGCGTGCCGCCAAGCACCGCCACCTTGCTGCTGCCCAGGTCTTCCAGGATGCCCAGCGATACTTTTTGCTCGCCGCTGAGCGTCCCCTGCAGCCACGATGCATCGACGTAATAGGTGCCGGAATACGGCGCGACAAAACTGACATGGTCACTGCCGGCCACGCCGCCGCCATCGTCTTCGGCAATGGCCTTGCCATTGGCGTCGAATACCAGCAATAGCGTGGGGTCGAAATAACTGCCGGCCGTCACGGAATAAACGGCGCCCGCTTCGCCATGCCAGCTGAACACGGCATTCTTTGCCGCGCCCGCGTAATCGGCCTGGTACAGCGCCGCATTGTCGAACACCGATGTGACGCCACCGCCGGGGTTATACACGGACAGCGGCAGGCGCGTTGCCGTATTCATTTCATAGTTGGTCAAGCCTGCATACTGTGTCAGGGTGCTGTAGCTCACTGCGCGCCTCCGGTAAAATCAATGTGATGATTGATCTTAATCAGCACCCTGATTTGTGACGGAAACAATTACATTTTGTTTCCGGGGTTACAGAGCCTGACGCTTCACGGCCGCCGCACATGTTCCGTATCGCCAGGCCCGGCAGGCGGCGCCCCTGGCGGCGGTTCCAGCGTGGCGGCGGCCAGCGCCGACGAGGCCGGACCGTGCAGCACGGCGCCCTGCGTGTCGAAACGCGAGCCGTGACACGGGCAATCCCAGCTGCACTCGCCCGCGTTCCAGTGCACCACGCAACCCAGGTGCGTGCAGCGCGCGGACAGCGCGTGCAGTTCGCCGTGCGGATCGCGGTAGACGGCCAGCTTGTGCATGCCCTGCCGCACGATGGCGCCCTGCCCCGGCGCAATTTCCGCGACGGACTCCACTTCGCCCGCCGTTGCCCACTCGCCGTAATACGACAGCGTATTGGCCTGCTCCGCCACGAATTCCGGCAAGCCATGCATGACCTTGCGCGCCGGGTCGTACAAGTCCGCCCAGGCGTGGCGGCGTCCCATGATGAGTTCAGAGACAATCATCGCGCCGATCGTGCCGTGGGTCATGCCGTTGCCGGAATCGCCCGTGATGACGTAGACATTGTCCTGGTCCATGGGATTGCGGCCCAGGTAGGCCGCGCCATCGGCCGGTTCCATGACTTCGCCGGACCAGCGGTACGCCACCTGCTGCGCCATCGGGAAGCGCTGGCGCGCCCACTGTTCGATTTCATCGTAACGGTGCTGCGGATGGTCATCCTGCCCCACCTTGTGGTCGGCGCCGCCCACCAGCAGCAAGTCGTGGTCGGCGCCGGCCGGGGATTCCACGCGCACGTAGTAATACGGGTCGCCCGTGTCCCACAGCAGCACGCGCGGCACCGAACCGCGCGGGATGCGCAACCCCAGCGCGTAGGTGCGGTACGCGGCCTGCTTGGTGTGCATCACGACCACGTTATTGAACGGCGTATTGGTGGCCACCACCACGGCTTCCGCGTAAATGTCGCCCCGGTCGGTGCGCACCACCTGGATATGGCGGTCGCCGTCGACGCCATGGGCCCGCACGCCGCAGTAAATGCGACCGCCGTGCCGCACCAGCGCACTGGCCAGTCCTTCCAGGTAGCGCAACGGGTGGCATTGGGCCTGGTTGTGGTAGCACACGCACGGGCCCGTATCGAAGCTGAGGCCCGGCGCCCGCTCCAGCAATGTCACGTCGGCGCCGGCCCGCTGCGCCGCCTGGTATTCGCGGCCCAGGTCCTGGAAACCTTGTTCCGGCAACGCGTACAGGTAACCATCGACGCGCTCGAACGCGCAATCGATGTGTTCGCTGCGGGCAATCGATTCCACCAGGTTGACCGCTTGTTTGAAACTGTCGGCCACCAGTTTGGCATGGTCCGCGTCGAAGGCGGCCTCGACACCACGGTACCATTCGTCCGGCGGGAAAAAGTGCGCCGTGCTGCGGCCGGTTTCACCGGCGCCAATGCCCAGCGCATCGATCAGCACCACGTGCTTGCCCTCGCGCGCCAGCAAGTACGCCGTCGTGAGCCCGGCGATGCCGGCGCCGATCACGCACACTTGCGTATGCACGTCACCGGAGATCGGCGCGAATTCAGGGATACGGACTGTCGCCAGCCACGGCGACAGCGATACGCCATTGCTTGTGTTCATGGTATCCCCCTCCTGCACATCTGAATGTCCCAGTGTAGGCACATGGCCCGAATTAACGCGCGGAATAGCGGCCGGGCGCGGGTACAATCTCGTCCTTTCAACCTTTGCATCATCGCCTCATGCCCGCCATTACCGATTTCGCCGCCCAGTCGCCCGCCCCTGTCCTTGACCATCCGCGCGCGGAGCGCCGCCAGTCCGGCAACCCGCAGCGCACCACGTGGAACCATTTCACCAACGCCAGCGGCGAAGTCGATGCCGGCATCTGGGCCTGCGAAGTGGGCAGCTGGCGCATCGCCTTCCCCGCCAACAAGGATGAATTCTTTTTCGTCACGGAAGGCCGCTGCCGCCTGATCGACGAACAGGGCCATGCGGTCGAAGCGGGTCCGGGCAATGCGCTGGTGATCCCGGGCGGCTTCCAGGGGGTGTTTGAAGTGCTGGAACCCGTGAAAAAACATTACGTTATCGTCGAACGGAAGGTCTGATAGGAATTTCCCTATCGAGAAATCCATCCAAATTGAATTTATTTATGTTTGACTCAGCCGTTTAATGGCCCCGCAGCCACGGTCGTCTTGTGAGATTGAAAGGTACTCAAACAGAACCTCAAATCGACAACAGGAGCTTTCACCATGCTGAGCCTTCATACCAACTCTGCCACGCTGTCCGCACAAAACTCGATTTCGCGCACCAACAGCCGCCTGTCCAATTCGATGACCCGCCTGGGCACCGGATACCGCGTGAATTCCGCGATGGACGACGCTGCCGGCCTGCAAATCGCGACGCGGCTGCGCGCCCAGACCAGCGGTATGTCGATGGCGATGCGCAATACGCAAAACTCGATTTCCATGATCCAGACAGCCGACGGCGCGCTGGATGAAACCACGGCGATCCTGGTGCGCATGAAAGACCTGGCCACGCAGGCGGCCGACGGTTCCGCCACCGATCCTGACCGCACCGCGATGCAGTCGGAATACGATGCGCTGACGGACGAACTGACCAACATCGTCAGCAACACGTCGTTTGGCGGCACCACCCTGCTGTCCAGCAAAGCCGACAGCAAATTCCTGGTCGCCATCAACTTCCAGATCGGCTCGGCGGAAACCGAAGTCATGACGCAAGACTTGTCGGCCCAGCTGGCCACCATGCACACCAACCTGACCGCCACCAACAGCGGCCACGTGTTCTCGGCGGACGGCACCGTCGGCGCCGGTGCCGGCACGGCGATCGCCACGGCCGACAGCGCCAACGACATGATCACCGCCCTCAACACCGGCATCGAATCCGTGTCGAACGTGCGCTCATCGCTGGGCGCCGCCGCCAACCGCCTGGACCACGTGTACCAAAACTTGTCCAACATGGTCAACAACACGAAAAACGCATCCGGCCGCATCATGGATGTCGACTTCGCCGACGAGAGCGCAACCATGATGTCGAGCCAGATGTTGCTGCAAGCCGGGACGGCCATGCTCAAGCAGAGCAACAGCCAGTCGTCGCTGGTGCTGTCGCTGCTGCAATAAGGTCTGCTTTCCCCTCAATGACGGGCGCACGGGTTGCGCCCGTTTTTTATTGGCAAAAAACCCACAAAAATCCGCGCAATCGTGCGATGCTCACGCTATGGCGTACTCTACAGTAGCGCCACCTGTTTTAATAAAACCCATAGAGGCAGACACCGAATGAAAACCACTCTCTTGCGCAGCGCCGCGATGCTGATGCTGCTGGGCGGCGCCGTGGCGCACGCACAGGACTATCCAACCAAGACCATCACCATGGTGGTGCCGTTCGCGGCCGGCGGCCCGACCGATACCGTGGCGCGCCTGGTCGCGCAATCGATGAGCGCAAAACTCAAGCAGACCATCATCGTGGAAAACGTCGGCGGCGCTGGCGGCACGATCGGCGCGGCGCGCGTGGCCAAGGCCGCGCCGGACGGCTACACGGTGCTGCTGCACCACATCGGCCACTCGACCGCCCCGGCGCTGTACCGCAAGCTCACCTATAACGCCATCGACAGTTTCGAGCCGGTCGGCCTGGTGACCGACGTGCCGATGACCCTGGTTGCCCGCAAGGATTTCCCCGCCAAGGACTTCAAGGAATTCCTGGCCTACGTGAAAGCCAACAAGGCCAAGGTGACGTATGCGAATGCCGGCATCGGTTCCGCGTCCCACCTGTGCGGCATGCTGTTCATGACGGCGATTGCCACGGACCTGACCACCGTGCCATACAAGGGCACGGGCCCGGCCATGAACGATTTGCTGGGCGGCCAGGTCGACTTCATGTGCGACCAGACCACCAACACCACCAGCCAGATCAAGGGCGGCAAGATCAAGGCCTATGGCGTGACCACCAAGGCCCGCCTGCCGAACATGCCGGATTTGCCGACCCTGAATGAAGCGGGTTTGCCGAACTTTGAAGTGGCCGTGTGGCACGGGCTGTATGCGCCGAAGGGCACGCCGAAGCCGGTGATCGATGCGCTGTCCGGCGCGTTGCAGGTGGCGCTGAAAGACCCGGCCGTGAAACAGCGCTTTGCCGACCTGGGCACGGAACCGGTGGCCGAAGCCCGCGCCAAACCGGAAGCGCTGCGCGCGCACCTGAAGTCGGAAATCGACCGCTGGGGCCCGATCATCGCCAAGGCCGGCGCTTATGCAGATTAAATACGCAGACTGAATACGCCAGCTGAACAACGCGGTAAGCGACGGCGGGCGCGACTGTCAAGCCCGTCGCCGGTTTATAACAATAACGGGGAGACAGTATCGTGCCGACATTCATCCGCCACCCCAAGGACTTTTGGGCGGGCATTATTTTCATTTTCTTTGGCCTGGCCGCCGTCGTGATCGGCCAGGACTATCCAATGGGAACCGCCGGACGCATGGGACCGGCCTACTTCCCCACCATCCTGGGCGGGCTGCTGGCGCTGATCGGCGTGGCGTCCGTGGTCCGTTCACTGCTGCGGGCCGGCGAAGCCATCGGCACTTTTCACTTGAAAAGCCTGCTGCTGATCCTGGCGGCCGTCGTGCTGTTCGGCGTCCTGATGCGGGGCGCGGGGCTGGCGCCGGCCATCGTCGTGCTGGTGGTCTTGAGCGCCTATGCCAGCCCCAGCTTCAAACTGGGGCACAGCTTGCTGATCGCCGTGGGACTGGCCGCGTTCAGCGCGCTGCTGTTCGTCAAACTGCTGGGCTTGCCAATGCCCATCTTCGGCCCATGGCTGGGAGGCTGACATGGAAATCTTTGCCAATCTCGCGCTGGGCCTGGACACGGCTTTCACGCTGACCAATCTGATGTATTGCCTGATCGGCGTGTTTGTCGGCACGGCGGTCGGCGTGCTGCCCGGCCTCGGTCCGGTCGCCACGATCGCCATGCTGCTGCCCGCCACGTTCGGGCTGCCGCCCATCTCGTCGCTGATCATGCTGGCGGGAATTTATTACGGCGCCCAGTACGGCGGTTCCACCACGGCCATCCTCGTCAACTTGCCGGGCGAATCATCGTCGGTGGTGACGGCCATCGATGGCTACCAGATGGCGCGCCAGGGTCATGCCGGCAAGGCCCTGGCGACGGCCGCGCTGGGTTCGTTCTTTGCGGGCACGGTGGCCACCATCCTGCTGGCGCTGTTTGCGCCGCCGCTGGCGGAACTGGCGCTGAAATTCGGCCCGGCCGAATATTTCTCGCTGATGGTGCTGGGGCTGGTGGCGTCCGTCGTGCTGGCCAGCGGCTCGCTGCTGAAAGCCATCGGCATGGTGATCCTGGGCCTGCTGCTGGGACTGGTCGGCACCGACGTGAATTCCGGCGCCGCCCGCTACACGTTCGACATGCCGCAACTGGCGGACGGCATCAACTTCGTCATTGTCGCCATGGGCATGTTCGGCATCGGCGAAATCATCCGTAACCTGGAACACGACGAATCGCGCAGCCTGATCATGAAAAAAGTGTCGGGGCTGATGCTGACCAGGGAAGACTTCAAGCGCATCATCGCGCCGGTGCTGCGCGGCACGCTGCTGGGGTCGGCGCTGGGCATCCTGCCGGGCGGCGGCGCCATGCTGGCGTCGTTCGCGTCGTATTCGGTGGAGAAAAAAGTCTCGAAGAACGCGGCGCAATTCGGCAAGGGTGCAATTGAAGGCGTGGCGGCGCCGGAATCGGCCAACAATGCCGGCGCGCAAACGTCGTTCATTCCCATGCTGACGCTCGGCATCCCGTCGAACCCCGTGATGGCGCTGATGATCGGCGCCATGATCATCCAGGGCATCCAGCCGGGTCCGGCCGTGATGACGGAGCAGCCCGCGCTGTTCTGGGGCTTGATCGTGTCGATGTGGATCGGCAACCTGTTCCTCGTGATCCTGAACTTGCCGATGATCGGCCTGTGGGTGCGGATGATCATGGTGCCCTACCACTTGCTGTACCCGGGCATCCTGATGTTTTGCGCGATCGGCGTGTTCAGCCTGAACAATGCGGAATTCGACGTGTGGCTGATGGCGCTGTTCGGCCTGTTCGGCTATGCCTGCGCCAAGCTGGACCTGGAACCGGCCCCCATGCTGCTGGGCTTTATCATCGGCCCGATGATGGAGGAATACCTGCGCCGCGCCCTGCTGCTGTCGCACAGCGACCCGACCGTGTTCGTCACCCGCCCCATCAGCGCCACCATGCTGGTGCTGGCGGCCGCGGCGCTGTGCGTGGTGCTGTCGCCTTCACTGCGCAAAAAGCGCGAAGAAGCGTTCCACGAGGACGACTAACCGCAACCGGACGGGCTTTCACAACACCGGCTTGCCTGCATTGCGTTGCCGTGTGGGCTTGCGGTGACGCACGTAGGGCGGCTTTTACAAAGCCGCCTGCCTGCATTGCGTTGCCGTATGAGCTTGTGGTGAACTCAAAAGCGGTAGGAAGCCCGCAACGTCGCGTTGATGCGCTCGTCCGGTATCCCGCCCACCGATCCCAGCGGCGACGGTTGCCGGTTATCGCGGTTGAACAGGTTGCGCACCACGAACGTCAGCGCCAGCTGTTTCGAATACTGGTGGCTGTACGTCACGTCGGTGCGCGCATAGCGCGGCAAGTGCGTGGGTTTAAATATATCGCCAGAAGGGATGTCGTCAAACCCGGCCATCCAGCGCTGCGCAATGCTGATCTGCCCCGCCCCGTCCGCCACGCTGCGGGCCAGCGACGCCGTGGCCGACGTGCGCGGGAAAATGTTGTAGTGCGCGCCGCTGACGGCGTTGCGGCTGCTGACCCAGGCGCCGCCCAGCCCGAACTGCCACGGCCCTTCGCGCAGCGTGAAATCGCCGCTGGCGCCATGGGCACGGTTGCTCTCGACATTCTGGAACTGGTTGATGCGCAAATCCTGCCGGAACACGATGGCAATCCCCTCTTTCCACGAGGAGCGGAACAGGCTGCCCTGCCACAACGCATTGCCCTGCTGGTGCTGCGCCACCAGCTCCGTGGTATCGATGGTTTCCGGCTTCAGGTTGGAATTGCCCAGCACGGTATTGATATTGCCGTTGCGCTCGGCCGCGGACGGCGCGCGGAACGCCTGGCCATACAGCAGCTTGATAGCGCTGGCCTCGGCCGGCTGGTAAATCAGGCCGGCGCGGGGCGATGTATGGCGCCCGAAGTCGGAATAGTCGTCCAACCGCGCGCCGTACACGGCGCGCCACGATTGCGCCAGCCGCGAATTGAATTCCAGCGTCGCGCTCCGTACATCGCGCACGCTGCCGGACGACAAATTGGGCGTCGTGCTGATGAACGCGCCGGCCAGGCTGTGCACGGTGGTGTGCACGTCGCGCACATTGAGGCGTTCGGCGCCCAGCGCCAGCGCCCAGCCGGTACGCCACGCGGGCAGGTTGTCGCGGTAGATCGCCTGCAAGCCGATGCGGTCCTGGCGGCTGGCCAGGTCGCGCTGCACGGTCGTGCCGCCCGACTGCAACCGGTTCGCCAGCGAATTATCGATCCACCAGCCATAGGCTTTGACTTCCAGCGACGCATCTTCTCCCAGTTGCCGCGTGCCGCCCGCCTGCAGCATGGCGAAGCGGGTATCGACGCCGCCCAGGTCTTGCGCCCCGGCCAGCCGCGAGCCCAGTCCCTGGAAATTGTCCGAACCGTAGCGGTGCAGGTACAGGCCGCCCTGCCACGTCCAGCCGCCCAGGCGCGCCAGCGACGCCTTCACCACGGCGGTCTGCGCCATGAAACTGTTGTCGCGTTCCACCACGATCGGAGCGCCGCCCGCCGGATTCGGGCGCGTGGCGCTCATGTGCTGGTCGCCCTGCCCGTTGGCGGCGAACGCCATGCTCCAGTGGCCGTCCGGTCCCAGCGGTTGCGTATTGCGCAGCGCCGCCTCGTAATAGCCGCCATTGCCCAGGGTCGCGCTGCCTTCCGTGCCCGTCTCATCGGCCCCATGCGTGCGCAGCGCCAGCACGCCGTGGAACGCATCGCTGCCATACAGGGCCGAACCCGGCCCCTGGATCAACTGCATTTGCGACAGCACACCCAGGTTAATGGCGGGCATGCTGTATTGCGGCGACGAGCGGTACAGGTCCGTCAACGGCACGCCATCGAGCATCACGGCCGCACCGGTGAACGACGTCAGGCGCGCATAGCCGCGGATCGCCAGCATGGCGTTGCCATTGGTATGCGGCATCACGAACACGCCCGGGATATCGCCCAGCGCATCATAAGTGCGGCGCGCGCCGCTGCGCTCCCAGTCGCGCGGCGAGCGCACCGTGACGGTGGACGCCGTGGACAGCCAGGTGGCCGGCAGCAACGACGTGGCACTGACATCGAGCTTGCCCAGGTCTTCGAACGACATCGACGTCAGGTCGACGTCCGGCTGTTCCGCATGGGCGCACGGCCCGAACATCAGCGGGATGGCGATCAGCCTGCGCATGGGAATACCTTGTGACGAGTCATGGGGAACAGAAACATTGTCGTTCCCGCAGTTTACTATGATGCATTGAGTTAAACCAATGCCAACATTGTAGTTCTGCTGTAGAAGCAACAAATGTGCCATCCTGTCTTGGACAGATCGCAGGCTGGATCAGCGGGCCCTCTCCGGCTCCGCCGCCGGCAGCACCACGCTCGACACCGCTGGCGCGATATCGAGGCGCACGTCCCGGATCGACCACGCCCGCGTGGCGCCCGACGGCCAGGCCATCGTGCCGGCACTGCGCCGGAAACGGAACGCAAAGCCGGGCTGCGGCCCCGGCAGGCGCGGATCGCCACTGGCGATGCCGATCGCTTCCCGCTGGTCGCTGTCGACCAGTTTTTCCATCACGTCCAGCACCGCATTGTTGCCCAGGATATCGTTGCTGTAGACCGGGCTCCGGTGTCCGGCCGTGTCTGGCGCCTGCGCAGCGCCCTTGTCGGGACCGGGAACGTGCCGGCCCGTCGCCAGGTCATAGCGGTCGCCATGGTCGAGGTAGCTCAGCGCCACGTCGGTGATGCTGAGCGGCTGGCCGGCGCCGCCCGGGCCAGTGTGCGCTTGCGCCAGGTCGACCAGCAAGGCGCCCTTGTAACCGAGTACTTCCACGTGGCGCTGCCGGCGCACCACGATGGCACTGTCTTCATCGATGCCGATGCCGGTACGGTAGCCCGTGCCCAGCATGGCCGGTATCATGCGCGCGAAGCGGCCCCGCACCAGAAAATGCTGGTCAATGAATACGTCGTTGCCGATAAAGCCCAGGCCGGGCGCCACGGTCCTGCCAGGCTCCAGGCCCTGCCGCAGCAACGCCAGCGTAGCGGGCGGGTCAGCGAACATCGTGCTGCTCATGATGGCGGCGCCGGCGCTGGTACCGGCCACCACGCCGCCGCGCCGGTAGAGGTCCCAGATGGCTTGCAACACGGCCGACCGGGAGCCGTCGTCGCGCAGCAGCGCCTGCGTGATGCGCAGCTGCTCTCCGCCAACGAAGTAGACGCCGCCCGCGGCGCGGACCTGCCGCGCCACGGCCGCATCGTCCGCAACCTTGCGGTAGTCGCTGCCGTCCAGGCGCGGCGCCAGCGGCACGACGAACGGCGTGGCGCCGTAGCGTTTCAACAGCGCCGCCGTGGTGGCGCCGGCGAGTGCCGGATTGCCGGCCGCGGCAGGCAGCACGGCAATACGCGCGCCCGGGCCGCCCGCCAGCGCCACCACACGGCGCCAGACGGCGGCGTTATCGGGGCGCAGCGCGCCGCCGATGATCACCAGCGCGCCAGCCGGCACGCCGGCCCCGGCCGGGATCTCCGGCAATGCGGCAGCGTGCGCCAGTGCCGCCAGCAGCGCGCCGCCGACCAGCGCCACCGCCGCCAGCGGCCGGGTCACGCGGGAGTGCTTACCTGAACGCATAGCTGACGCTGGCAAAGGCGCTGCGTCCGCGCGGGTCGGTATAGGTCGGGTCGTAGCCGGCCAGGAAGTAATAGGCCTGGTTCGAGTACGGCGGCGCGGTGTCGGCCAGGTTCAGCACACCGGCCCGCAGTTTCAATTGCTTGCTGATGGCCCAACTGCCCGTCAGGTCCCACAGCGAATACGCTTTCACGCGGCGCGCCGGCAGCAGCTTGTCGGCGGACGGATCGTAGGTCGTATTCTGGTCGGTATAGCCGGAGGAAAACTGGTTCGCCAGCGTCAGGCTGTACGGTCCCTGGTCCCAGCCGAAGCTGATACGGTGGCGCCAGCGCTGGATCACCTGGTCGTTGAGGAACAGCCCCAGGTTGCTGCGCGTGGCTTCCAGCGGACCGAACTGGCGGTCATATTTCAGGATCACGGTGCCGCTCAAATTGCTGCTGAAGCGGCCATAGTCCGTCGCGGCGCCCTTGTAGTCATAGCCGAGGTCCAGGCCCGACGTGTTCAACTTGCCCTGGTTTTCCTTGCGCAGCAGGATGTTGGTAATAAAACCATCGGCGTCGCGCTGGATGTATTTGCCGTTGTATTTGGATGGGTTGTCGACAATGATTTGCTCGCCGAGGGTGCTGATCACGTCGGACTTGCGGATGTTCCAGTAGTCCGCCGTCAACGTCAGCTGCCTGGTGGCTTCCCATACCGCGCCCAGCGAGAACTGGCGCGACTTTTCCGGTTTCAAATCCGGGTTGGAGCGGCGCTCCACCGGCCATTGGTCGGTGCAGCCATCGATACTGTCCAGGCCGCTGTTGACGCATTGCGGATCGGTCAGGAAACTCGATGCACTGCCATACGTGGTGGGCCGCTTCAAGTCCGACAGCGACGGCGCGCGGAAGCCCGTGCCGGCCGAACCGCGCAACACCAGTTGCTGCACCGGTTGCCAGCGCACGCCCAGCTTGGGATTGGTGGTGCTGCCGACTTCGCTGTAGCGGTCATGGCGCAGCGCCACTTGCACTTCCAGCGTTTTGGAGAGGGGCGCATTAAGCTCACCGTATACCGACGCCACGCGGCGGCGGTCGTCCGTGGCTTTTAAATCCGTGGTGGAGCCGGCGGCCAGGCCGGAATCGCGGTCGCCCGCGATATTATTCGACAGCAACAGGGCCGACGGGGCAAACGTCATGTGTTCGCGCCGCAGCTCGGCGCCCAGCGCCACGGCCAGGTCGCCGCCCGCCAGCGCCATCAGCGGCCGGGACATCTTACCGTCCAGCGCGGTGGACACCCCCTTGGAGCGGCGCGCCGCGTCATTGACCTTGATGCTGTCGATCAAGTCCCGTCCCGCCTGCGTGGACGGACCGAACGGATTGACAGTGCCGGCGCGCACCGCCGCATCGAACTTGTCGTAGAGGACGTAGCCGTCCACGTAGTGGTCGACCGCCTTGTTTTGCGCACGCGACAGGCCCACGTCATAGTCCCAGCCCGCCGCCGCGCCGGTGGCGCCCAACACCAGGCGCTGCGCGTCGCTGGTGACTTCGTTGGTGCGGTTGCCCGCCTCGGTCATGCGGTAGCGTACGCCGCTGAAGGTGGCTGGCAGTCCGGCGCCGGTCAGCGCGGCGCGGTACGCCGCCGGCAAAATGCCAACCGGCAGGTTGCGGATCCGCTGTGGATTCGGGCTCAGCACATAGCGGCTCTCGGCCTGCGATTGCACCAGCTCGGCAAACAGCTGGGTATCGCTGTTGACCTGGAACGTGGCGCGGCCGACAAAACCGATCTTGCTTGCTTCCGGATACAGCTCCGTATCCTCCATGTAATCGTAGCTGCAGCCGGCCTTGCCGCCCGGACCGCTGGGCGCATACACGGTGGCCGGCGGCGCACAGCCTGGCGCGCTGGGGTTGACGCGGCTGGCGGTGGAACCGGCCGGCAGCAGGCCGGCACGGATCAGCGCGGCGCGCTGCGCCGACGAGATGTCGATGTTGGCCGGATAGGTATTGCTGGACATCAGCGCCGGCAAATTCGCCGCCAGCGGACGCTCCCTGATGAAATCGCGCTGACTCGATCGCAGCGCCCCCAGTTGCTGCACATCGAGCACGCCGAACACGTTGAAACGATCGTCCGTCAGGCTACCGTAGCCGGCGCTGATGCTGGCGGTCCGCTTGTCCGCGCCGCCATGCTGGGTGCCGGCCATCGACGCGTTCAGGTCCACGCCGGTGTAGTCCTTGCGGGTAATGAAGTTGATCACGCCGCCGATGGCGTCGGTACCGTAGATGGCGGAGGCGCCGTCTTTCAGTACTTCCACCCGCTGCACCGCGCCGGCCGGAATGTTGTTCAGGTCGACGCCGGCATTGTCACCGGGCGAGGCGAAATTGGCCAGGCGGCGGCCGTTGAGCAGCACCAGCGTGGACGACACGCCGATACCGCGCAGGTTGGCGCCGTTGAAGCCGCGCTGGCCGGACGTGCCGTCGGTGATGCTGGCGCCATCCGACAGCGGCGCGGTATTGGCGCTGATGTTTTTCAGCAGTTCCGCCGCCGTGGTGACGCCGGACTTGTCGATATCCTCGCGCCGGATGACTTGCACCGGCAACGCGGTTTCCGCATCGATGCGCTTGATCGACGAGCCGGTGATTTCCACGCGCTGGACCGGCGCATCGCCCTGCTGCGCGTGGGCCGCGCCAGGCAGGCCGATGAAGGCTGCCAGCGGCAGCGCACCCAGCGCCACGCCGATGGACCGGGACAACACACTTTTTTCAGGCAAAGCTCCGCCCGTCGCGTTATGCAGACTCATGACAACTCCCTCTCAGTGGTTATATTCGGTATCGCGCCGCGATACCGCTGATGCGCCCCGCCGTCGCTGCCGGCAGACTACTTTCTGGCGTTCTTACCCGGCCGTGCCGCGGATCCCGCGTCCGCGCCGTACAAATAGGCGGAAATCGCTTCGGTCAGGCGCGCCGCCTTGTCCACGTTTTCCTTGTTCGATACCATCAATGTCACCGCCAGCGCTTCGATCATGGCCAGCGCCGCAGCGGAACTGCTCGACAGCACCGGGTGTTCGCCCGGCGCATACAGCACGTGGTCGGCCAGTTCCGCCAGTGGCGAAGCCGGCGCGTCGGTCAGCGACACGATGCAGGCGTTGCGGCTGCGGGCGAAGCCGGCCAGGCGCACCACGTCCAGCGCATAGCGCGGGAACGAAATCACCACCAGCACGTCCTTGGCGGTGATGTTGGCCAGGTGGCCGGCGGCGACTTCCGTGCCGCCCTGCCCCGCCACTTCCACCACGTGCGGGCAGAACGGTTGCAGGTGCAGCGCCAGCAGGCCGGCCAGGTAGGATGACAGGCCAAACCCCAGCACATAGACGGTGCTGGCGCGGGTCAGCTGGTGCACCACCTTGTCCAGTTCGGCCAACTGCAGGCCGCTGGCGCTGGCGGCGATATTGGCGGCCGCGTACTCGAGGCTTTCCACGGCGGGCACACCGGCGCCATCGCGCCGTTCGATCGTGCTGCGCAGTTTTTCCACCGGCTGCAGCACCCCTTGCAACACTTCCGCCACCGCCGCCCGCATGGCGGCAAAGTTGCGGAAACCGATGTCGCGGGCAAAGCGGCTGATGGTGGCGGTCGAGACCTGGCAGCCTTCGGCCAGCTCTTCGATGCGCAGCGCCGCCAGGCGCACATGGTTGCGCAGCAAATATTCGGCAATCGCCTTGCTGGACGCGGAACCCTCCGTCATCACCCGCACCAGTTGCTGTCCCAGTTCGGACTGGGCAAAGGCCACCGCTGGCGATGGCAGGGAGGGCGTGGCACGGCGTGCTTTGTTCGTGGTCATTGTAAGTTTCTTTTCAGCTTGTGCTTTGATGAAAATTTTTTGTTATCAGCACTGTACCCATAAACCGCGCCATGTTCAACCCTGATTTGAAATTTTATTTTCACCGATTTACTTTGTGAAAATAAAGTTACATAATCGCCGCACCCCAACTTCCCGAGGGATTTTTATGCACCTGCAGACCCATCGTATTTCCACGCCGGACGCCAGCCAGGCGCTGACCCTCACCAGCCTGCACTTCGGCCATCGCGGCGTGGGCAAGAAGGCGTATATCCAGGCCGCGCTGCATGCGGATGAGGCGCCCGGCATGCTGGTGGCGCAATTCCTGCGCCAGCAACTGCAGGCGCTGGAGGCAGCCGGCCGGATCAACGGCGAAGTCATCCTGGTGCCCGCCGCCAATCCGATCGGGCTGGCGCAGGCGATTCATGGCCAGCCATTCGGCCGCTTCGACCTGGCCGGCGGCGTCAACTTCAACCGCGCCTTTCCGCACCTGGCCGGGGAACTGATCCCGGCGCTGGCGGGCAAGCTGGGCCGGGATGCGGACGCCAACATCCGGACGGTGCGCGACACGACCTTGGCCTTGCTGCGCGCGCGCAAGCCGCGCACCGACGACGAGGCGCTCAAACTGGCGTTGCTGACCATGGCGATCGATGCCGACATCGTGCTGGACCTGCACTGCGATAACGAGGCGCTGCTGCACGTCTATGCCGGCGCCGCGCTGGCCGACGCCGCCATGCCGCTGGCGCAACTGCTGGGCGCGCACGCGTTGCTGGTGGCGCGCGCGGCCGGCGGCGAACCGTTCGACGAAGCCTGCAGCCGCCTGTGGTGGGAGTTGCAGGACCATTTTCCGCTGGTCCCGCTCGGCCCGGCGTGTTTTGCCGCCACGGTGGAGCTGCGCGGCGAATCCGAAGTCGATTACAGCCTGGCGCGCCGCGATGCCGAGGCGTTGCTGCGGTTCCTGGCATTGCAAGGGATGCTGGCCGGCGATGGCACGGCGCTGCCGCCGGCCATGTGCGCGGCCACGCCGCTGGAAGGGGTCGAACCGCTGTACGCGCCGCACGCAGGGGTGCTGGTGTATTCCCGCGCGCTGGGCGAACGGCTGCAGCCGGGCGACGCCATCGCCGACATCATCGATCCGGTCAGCGGCGCCACCAGCGCCGTGCGTTGCACGGTCGCGGGCGTGTTTTTTGCCCGCAGCGCGCACCGCCATGTGCTGCGCGGCATGAATATCGGCAAGGTGGCCGGACAGGCCGCTTACCGTTCCGGACAATTGCTGAGCCAGTGAGGACACGATGAAACTGCGACTACCCAATACCTATGTGCTGATCTTCGCCATTCTCGCGCTGATTGCGGCCGCCACCTGGCTGGTGCCCGGCGGCAGCTATACGACAGAGCTGATCGACGGCCGCAAGCAGATTGATCCGGCCAGTTTCCGCCCCGTTGCCAGCCAGCCGCAAGGACTCGGCGCGCTGCTGATGGCGCCGGTACGCGGCTTTGCCGAGGCCGGCCAGATCATAGCCTTCGTGCTGACCGTGGGCGGCGCCTTCGCGGTGCTGCAAAAGACCGGCGCCATCGACGCGATGATCAAGTCGATTGCCCGCGCCCACGCGCATTCGCGCCTGGTGCGCAACGGCCTGCTGCCGATTTTTATCACGCTGTTCTCGCTGGGCGGCGCCACCTTCGGCATGAACGAGGAAGCGATACCGTTCGTGCTGATCTTCGTGCCGCTGGCGCTGGCGCTGGGCTACGATTCGATCGTCGGCGTCTCGATCCCGTTTGTCGGTTCCCAGGTGGGTTTCGCCGCGGCCTTTCTGAATCCCTTCAATGTCGGCGTGGCGCAAGGCATCGCCGGCGTGCCGCTGTTCTCCGGCATCGCTTACCGGCTGCTGGTCTGGGTGCTGGCCACCGGCGCCACCATTGTTTTCCTGATGTGGTACGCGCGGCGCATCCGGCGCGATCCGGCCCGCAGCCCGACCTTTGCATTGGACCAGACATTGCGCGCGGCCGGCGGCCTGGACCTCGATGGCGACGCCGGCATGACGGCGCGCGACCGGCTGGTGCTGGCGCTGTTCGCCGCGGCGCTGGTGGCCATGGTGGCCGGCGTGGTGTGGTTCGGCTGGTACATTGACCAGATTGCCGCCCTGTTCCTGGCAATGGGCATTGCCACCGGCTACGCGGCGCGGCTCGATACCGACACCGTGGTGGCCACGTTCCTGCATGGGGCAAAGGACCTGATCGGCACCGCCGCCGTCATCGCGCTGGCGCGCGGCACGCTGATCCTGGCGCGCGACGCGCACATCATCGACAGCGGCCTGCACGCGCTGGCGCCGCTGGTGGCCTCGTCGGTGCCCGCGTTCGCGGCGCAAAAGATGTTCCTGATTCAGTCGGTGATTAACTTCTTTATCCATTCCGGCACCGGGCAGGCGGCGCTGACCATGCCGGTGATGGCGCCGCTGGCGGACCTGGTCGGCATCAGCCGCCAGACCGCCGTACTGGCGTACCAGTTTGGCGAACTGACCACGCCGATGATCCCGACCTCCGGCATCACGGTCGGCGTGCTGGCGCTGGCGCGCATTCCCTGGCTGACGTGGGTACGCTGGATGCTGCCGCTGCAGGCCATTTACCTGGCGCTGGCGCTGGCGCTGCTGGCGCCGCCAGCCATGTGGGGCTGGTAGCGTCAGGTCAGCAGGCGCGCCCGATAGGCCCCTGGCGTCAACCCCACACGCTTGCGGAACAGGCGCGAAAAAGAACTGACGTCGCTGTAGCCAACATACAGTGCGATCTGCTCGATGCTCATGTCACCGGCTTCCAACAAAGCACGCGCGGTATCGATCCGCAAATGCTGCAAATAGGTGAGCGGAGATTGCCCCAACACGGCATTGAAACGGCGTATCAAGGTACGCTCGCTCACGGCCAGCTTCTGCGCCAGCTCGGACATCCGCACAGCGTCGGTCATGCGATCCTGCAGCCAATTTTGCGCCTTGTGAATCAACGGATCGTTGTGGGTCTGGTCGCCGATCAGCGGTTGCAACGGCGTCTGCGTGGTCTGCGTCAGGTCGATCAGCATGCTGCGCGCGCACTGCAGCGCGATGGCCTTGCCTGCAAAGTGGGTCAGTATGCGTACCGCCTGCAACCAGAACGTCGCGTGGGCGCCACCACAAACCAATCGGTCCGACTCCGTCACCGCCGGGCGCATTTGCAAATCGACATCGGGATAGCGCTCGCGGAACTGCTGTTCCAGCCACCACGTCGTCGTGGCAACCCGCTGGTCCAATAAGCCGGTGTCGGCCAGCAGAAAGGTGCCGGTGCAATTGGCGCTGAGCCAAGCCCCCTGCTCCCATTGCTGGACCAACCATTCGCGCACTTCCCGCTGCCGGCCCAGGAAAGACTCAAAGGGCCGCCATCCGCGGTAATGCACGCTGGGGATGAACACCAGGTCGAACTGGCGGCGCGGCGGGAGCGGCCTCATCGCCAATTCCAGCCCATTGCTGGCCCGCACCGGCTGCCCGTCCACGGACAGGAACTGCCACTCGAACAGCCCCGCGTCACGCGCTCCCTGCTTGCGCATGTGCGCGTTGGCAACCTGCAGCATGTCGGCAAAGCCGCCCAGGACAGAAGCGTAGACGTCATCAAAACCCAGGATGGCGGCAACCGGCATGGCGGACTCGGAACTCAAGAAAGTGGCTTGGCGTAATCGGCATAGTATATGTCATTTACGCCCATTCATGAGCGGGACGAAATCTTCTACAGTCGAACCCACGCTCACTAAAGGAATCCACGCCATGAATGTACTCATTGTCCACGCCCATCACGAACCCCAGTCTTTCAACGCTGCCATGAAGGACCTCGCGTTAGCCGAACTGCGTGCCCAAGGGCACGCGGTGGAACTCTCCGACCTGTATGACATGGGCTGGAATCCGGTCGCCAGCGGCGCGGACTTTGGCGCCCGGGCCAATCCCGACTACCTGGTCTACGCATTGGAACAGCGGGAAAATTACAAACGCCGGACGTTGGCGCCCGATATCCAGGCCGAACTGGACAAGCTGCTTCGTGCAGACTTCATCATCTTCAATTTCCCGGTCTACTGGTTTTCCATGCCCGCCATCATGAAGGGCTGGATCGACCGCGTGCTGATTTCAGGCGTCTGCTATGGAGGCATGCGGTTCTACGACCAGGGCGGCCTGGCCGGCAAGAAGGCCATGCTGGCCATCACGATCGGAGGCCGGCCGCACATGCTGGTCGATGGCGGCATCCACGGTGACCTTAACGACATGCTGCGTCCGATCTTGCGCGGCACACTGGCCTATACCGGCATGGCAGTGTTGCCGCCGTTCGTTGCGCACCACGTGCCGTATATCGGCCAGGACGAACGCGTCTCCATACTCGAACAATACCGTATGCACTTACGCTCCATCGATACTCTGAAGCCGATGCAGTTTGCCTCCATGGCGCAGTTTGACGACAAACTATATCCGCTTACGGACGGTAGCCACATCTGACATTGCGGCAGCCCAGGCGAGCCCCGCCATTGTCCGCCATCGCATGGATTACGCAAGTTTCGTCGACATGCGAATATCCTTGCGCACGCCGGATTCCGTTAAGCTGTCCGGCGTGAATGCACGCAGCAAACGCATGCGTGTCGCCACGCCCCCAACCGCATATCTTGCTTTGGGCCGCTTTGCCTGCGCCACTTTCACCACCGCGTCGGCCACTGCTTCAGGCCCTTCGGCAATCATCATGATGTCCCGCACACGCCTCGTTACCACGGTACGTGCACCAAGATATGCATCCAGCTTTGCGTCAGGCTCCACCATGTCGGCATCGAACGACGTGCCTGTATAAGCGGGCTCGATGACTATCGCCCGAATTCCCCAATCACGCAGCTCAAGATCCAGGGCTTCCGTGTACCCAACGATGGCGTGCATGGCGGCGGAGTATAGTGCCCCGTAGGGCACCGATCGCGCACCGAGTACTGACCCAATATTGATGATCCGGCCGGCGCTTCGGGCTCGCATGTATGGCAGCACCGCGCGCGTCATGCGCACCAAGCCGAAGAAGTTCGTGTCAAAGACCGCCTGAACCTGTTGGAGGGAACTCTCCTCCGCTCCAGCCGGGGTTAGTCCAATACGGGCATTATTCACCAACAGATCGATGCGCCCTTCCTGCCGAACCACGGCGGCCACGAATGCCTGAACGGAGTCCTCGCAAGTCACATCCAGCGGAAGCATCTCGTAGCTGCGCGGCGCCATTTGTATACCTGGACGGCATGCACCATAGACCTTAAAGCCAGCCTGCGCAAGCCGGGTCGCGGTCGACTCACCGATGCCTGACAACGCACTAGTGACAACGGCAATCTTGCTATGCATTGAATCTCCTTTGAAACAGCTGCTTTGCGCCCTGGGTTGCCGATCTGGCGGGATTGGCGTCGCCCCCAGGTTTGTTATTGCATACGAAACATTATATGTCGCCCATCATATCATCACTCCCAAAAATGCGCAGAGGCATTGCCTAAAACTCGGAATACATCTCAATTTACAAATATGACGATCATCATGTTATGATGATCGTCATATTTTGAGATTCACTGGCTCCCGCGCTTTTCACACGCCCGCCCCTTTGAGCGGACCAGCAACCATTGGAGGATGTAAATATGAGCAAAGACATTGTCATCTGCGCGCCTGTTCGCAGTGCGATAGGCAGCTTCGGCGGGTCCTTAAAAGACAGACCTGCCAGGAGTGCCGCTGTGAAGCGCCAGTTCCTGCTAGCAAGCATCCTGGCATGCGCCCTGGCTGCACCGCTGGCCACATCGGCCGCTGGCGCCGACACGCCACAGACCAATCCAGTGCCGACGGCGCAAACTGCCGGCTTTGGCTGGAACAAGGCTCCCACCCGGTTCGTTGCCGCAGGCGGCGTGAATTTCGCCTACCGGGAACTGGGCCAGCAGAATGGCGGCACGCCCGTTATCTTCCTAAACCACCTGGCCGCTGTCCTGGATAACTGGGACCCGCGGGTTGTGGATGGCATCGCCGCCAAACACCACGTGATCGTTTTCGACAACCGTGGCGTCGGCGCGTCTGGTGGTGCATCACCTGACTCGATCGAACAGATGGCGGACGATGCCATCTCGTTGATCAAGGCACTGGG
The DNA here is from genome assembly GCF_009674485.1 of Pseudoduganella rivuli. Classification (GTDB taxonomy): domain Bacteria; phylum Pseudomonadota; class Gammaproteobacteria; order Burkholderiales; family Burkholderiaceae_D; genus Rugamonas; species Rugamonas rivuli_B. The sequence goes on from NZ_WKJJ01000011.1 coordinate 179,535, forward strand.
GTACCAGCGGGTCGACCTGTTCGGCTTTTCGATGGGAGGCATGATTTCCCAGGAAATTGTGCTGAAGGAACCGCAACTGGTCCGCAAGATGATCCTGGCGGGAACCGGACCCGCCGGTGGCGAAGGGATCAGCGACGTGGCCGGCGTCGCCAATGTCGACCTGATCAAAGGGCTGTTCACAGGCCAGGATCCCAAGCAATTCCTGTTCTTCACCCGCACGCCTGGCGGCATCGAAGCAGGCAAGGCATTCCTGGCGCGCTTGAAGGAGCGCACGGAAAACCGCGACAAGGAGATCACCATTGCCGCGTACATGGCGCAACTGCGGGCCCTGCAGGCATGGGGGAAAAAGCAGCCGGCTGACTTATCGGTGGTCACGCAGCCCGTCCTGATCGTCAATGGCGACGCGGACCGGATGATACCGACGGTGAATTCGCGCGACCTGGCACGGCGGCTGCCCAACAGCACCCTTACCATCTACCCCGATGCAGGACACGGCGGCGTGTTCCAGTTCCATGCCAAATTTGTCTCCGAGGCACTGGATTTCCTGGCGCGCTGACGCGGCCGGGACCAGGCGTATTCACCGCGATACTTCGCAAATCAACCGAAAGACCAGACCATGAGCGATACCCACCTCACCGCCCCCACCCGCTTCATCGAAGTGGACGGGGACAAATTCGCCTACCGCCGTTGGGGAAACGGCGCCTCCGGACAGCCGCCGCTGTTCTTGCTCCAACATTTTCGGGGAGGCATGGATCACTGGGATCCACTCATGACCGACGGCCTGGCCGAGGGCCGTGAGGTCATTCTTTACAATGGCCGCGGCATTGCCTCATCCACCGGGGTGCCGCGCACGCGCATCGAACACATGGCCGACGATGCGGCAGCGGTGATCCGCGCGCTCGGCCTGACCCAGGTCGACTTGCTGGGTTTCTCCCTGGGCGGTTTCCAGGCCCAGGACCTGACGCGCCGCCATCCCGGCCTGGTGCGCAAGCTGATGCTGCTTGGCACAGGTCCACGCGGCGGGAATCCGGATTCGGAACCCGGCTTACTGGAAGCGGCGCCGCGCCCGGTACCGACCCTCGACGATTTCCTGTTCCTGTTCTTCGGCCGTTCCGAGGCGGCGAAACAGGCAGGGCGGGAGTTCTGGCTGCGCCGCCATCAACGCGTCGACCAGGATCCGCCCAGCTCGCCGGCGGTCATCCAGGCGCAGATCGAAGCCAATATGTACTACTTGCCGAAACTGGACGCAGCCGCCCCCTACGCCCACCTGCGCGACATCAGGCAGCCGACCTTCATCCTGAATGGCGTCAACGACGTGATGATCCCGACCATCAATTCCTGGCACATGGCCCAGAACATCCCGAACGCGCAACTGTTCATTTATCCGGATGCCGGCCACGCCGCGCAATTCCAGTTCCCGCAGCGCTTCCTGAAGCACGCCATTCAATTCCTCGACGAGTGATCACCATGTTCAAATTCAAATTTTTACTGTGGGCCCTGACCAAGCTGTTGCAACGGGCCGTCAAGAAGAATCCGGCCTGTGCCCAATATATCAGGGGAAAGAACCTGGAGTTCCAGATCCGGACCCGGGGCGGAGCCGGCCGCCATTTCGTCATCGCCGACGGCAAGGTCAGTTCCGCCACCGGCCTGACCCGGGCGCCAGGCTTCACCATGACGTTCCGCGATGCGGCCAGCGGGTTTGCGATTCTGTCGGCCAAGGAAAGCAAGGAAGCCTTCCTGACCGGCTTGCGTACGGAGGATCTCTCCCTCAGTGGTGACTTTGTCGAAATCATGTGGTTCCAGGGCTTGACCGAGTTCCTGCAACCCGGTCACGCGTAACCACGCCATCCGGCAACGCCAATGTACAATCCCGCCGGGGCGGGCCCCAGTGCACGTGCGCGGGCACTTTGAAAAAGTGAGTGAAGGCGCCTTCGTCGGCGCCCTTGCTCCTCATGGAACGGTCAGTACCGCTTTTACCGTATCGTCCACCTGGGACTTCTCGATGTAGCCGATGGCGTTGACATCCGCCGCGACTGCCCTCTTGACTTCAGCGCTGGACGCCAGCTCCCTGGGCGCATTGGCTTTACCGGTAAATACCAGCTTGGACCAGATCGCCTTTACCTGCGAGGTGTCCTTGTCCAGCACTTTCCTGTGAAACTCGTTGCGCAGCGGCCCATCGGCATGTTCGACCGGCGTGAACATAGCCGATTTGCCGAGGAAGAACTGGCCGGCCTGCTCGCTGAACATGCGGGTGGCCGGATTCTTCGGATTGACGATGACCACGATTTCTGTCGCGAAGACTGGTGCGGCGGCCAGCCAGATCCCCGCTGCCAGCAGCAATTTACCCATATCCGTATTCACGCGCTCTCCTTAGAAGACGAAGTCGACTGCCGCGGCGTACACAGTGACGGGACCACTGAAGCCGGGCTTGGTGTTGATGAAATAGCCCACGCCGTCGCGCGGTCTGACGCGGTCCACCTGGACCTTGAGCGCGGCCGACTTGTTGAAGTCCCAGCGCAAGCCGGCAGCATCGGTCGACTGCAACGGAGATTTGACGGCAGCGTCCACCACCGCGCTCAATGGCGCCAGCGGGCCGCTGGCCGGCAGCGCCGCCACCGTGCGCGGACTGTCCTGCTTCATGTCGCCATGGACATAGAACGGTACCCATTTCCCCCATCGGTAGCCCAGCATGACGTACCAGGCGCTGGAATCCGGCGCCAGCGCGGAGTCGACCTTGCGTTTGCCATATTCGGCCTGAGCCAGCACGTTGCGATAATCCATGGTGAAACCGACCGAGGCAAACGAGCCGCGATTGTCGACCGGATTCAACTGGTCCGCGACAGGGCCAAAACCGGCCTGCCTGAGCGCCGCCAGCATGGTGGTGATGCCGGCGCTGTGCAAGCTGATGCGGGCGCGTGAATAGCCGGCCCGATAGGTGAACGGACCGTTTTCCAGTTGCAACTGGGCCGCCATGATGTGGGCATTGGCCGTGGTTGGTCCTGACGTCTTGTTCCTGGCGGAACCGTAGGCAAATTGGGCGGTGGCCGTCGTGTCGCCAAAACTGTGTTGATACAGCAGGTCGCCGCCGCTGGCATAGTCCAGCGGTACCTGCCGGTACATCTCGGTGGGCGGACGCAGCATGGTGCTGGCATAGCCAATGTTGACCGAGTCGGACAACATGTAGATCGGCATGCCGATACGGCCCACGCGCACGGCGACATCGTCATTGACCTGGTATTTGGCGAAAGCCCAGTTCAAGTCCGCGCCGAATTGGTCCCGCTCACCGGATTTGCGCGCCAGGCCCTGGGCGGTAAGCGACCAGGCATCGCTGAACCTGGCGGTAGCCTGTATCCCAAAGTTCGAGTCCACCCCGGTGCGGGCATCCCTGGCGGCGCCGGCCGCCTGGTTGATGCGGCTGAATTCGCCGCGATCCGTATCGGTCCTGGTCAGGGCGGCGGTGCCGAATCCGCTGATGGTGACCTGCGGGCCATCCTGCGCCCGGGCGCAACAGGCACAGGCGCCAAGCACCGCCAACGTCGATATGTGAAGCATGTTTGGTTTCATGATGAATACTCAATTGATGTGGTTGGACGCGGCGGCGCGGCCTGGCGTGCTTTCAGGTACCTGTGCCATCGCATATTCGGCCAGCGCGGTGATCGTCAACGCCGGATTGACACCGGGATTGGCCGGCATGGCCGAGCCGTCGCAGACCAGCATGTTGCGGTAGCCGAAGACCCGCAAATGCCGGTCGATCACGCCGGCCGAGGCGTCTGCCCCGATCACGGCGCCTCCCAGCACGTGGGCCGTGGTCGGAATGTCGGCCAGCGCCTCCAGCACATTGCTTTGGGCGATGCCGCCTGTGCGGCGCGCCAGCCATTGGGCCGCCTGGTTGGCCACGTCGATATAGGTCGGGTTGGGTCGGTCGCGGTCCTGCTCGGTGACCAGGCGGTAGCCACGCCCCAGCCAACGCTTGCGCGGGCGCAGCGCGATGGCATTGTCCAGCGTCTGCATCACCAGCAGCGTCACCATGTGCTGGCTCCAACCCACCGGCCACACGGTTTTCAGCCATTGCAGCGGATGGCGTGCGATGGCCGCCAGCCACTTCAATGGCCGCGTCCAGCGATTGCCGTTACCGACCAACACGGTGTACATCAGGCTCATGAAGTCGGCCTTGCGGCCGTAGGTAAGGAACTCGACATGGGTGCTGTGATCCACATGCACGCTGCTGCTGGCCGTGACGTCATTCCAGGTCTTGAGATCCCTGGGCAAGCGCACATTCAGCACCGACTCGCTGTTGGTACGCACCAGTTCACCGAGGCGGCCGCTGAGACGGGGCAGCGAGCCCGCCAGCTTGCAACTGGCCAGCAGTTCGTTGGTACCCAGTGCCCCGGCGCCGAACACGATCCCGCGTGCCGTGTGAACCCGGCGGTCGCGCGCAAACCACGCCCCGGGGCGCTGCGTCGTGACACGGTAGCCATCGCTGCCGTCGGCCGCACCGAGCGGCGTGACGTCGATTACTTCGCGCTCGGACAGAATCCGGGCGCCCCGCTTCTCGGCGAACCACAGGTAGTTCTTCACCAGCGAATTGGCCGCGCCGACCCGGCACCCCACCATGCAGGCGCCGCAACGCGTACATCCGGTACGGTCCGGCCCGGCGCCGCCGAAATACGGATCCCTGACCGTCTTGCCTGGTTCGCCAAAGAACACGCCGGTCGGCGAGCGGGTAAAACCATCGGGATTGCCGAAATGCCGCGCCATCTCCCGCGCCAATTGCTGGTTGGTCGAATCGAACGGCACGGTCTTGACACCCAGCATGCGCTCGGCCGTATCGTAATGAGGACGCAGCACACGCTCCCAGTCATCCAGCCCGCGCCATTGCCGATTGACGAAGAATTCCGGGCGCGCCCGGTACAGCACCCCGCCATACACGGTGCTGCCGCCGCCGACAGCCGACTGGCTGGGGAAGAATACGTGCCGGAATACTTTCATGCGCATGATGCCGTGCAGGCCGATGGCCGGCGCCCACAGGAATTTGTGCAACTGCCAGGTAGATTCGGGAAGGTCCTGGTCGCGGTAGCGCCGGCCGCGTTCGAACACGCCGACGCGGTAGCCCTTTTCGGCAAGGCGCAGGGCCGACACGCTGCCGCCAAAGCCCGAGCCGATCACCAGCCAGTCGAAGTCGAATGCACTGTGCGTCATAGGTCAGAATCGATAGCCGATGGTGGCGCCCAAGATGCCCGGCGCATCCTTCAAGTCGACATGCCGTGTGATGGTGCCGAAGCCCGGCGTCCGGGTATCCACGGCGGCCGAGGTTTTCAGGCGAAACGACGAGTACTCCAGGTTGAGGCGCCATTGCCTGTCCAGTGGATATTCCACGCCCACGCGGGCATACGCGCCCCAGGAACTGTGCAATTTGATGTCACTTCCCGTGCCTTGCAGTGCGGCGTTATACGCGGGGCTGATCTCCTGCCCGGTGAAGAAGGTGTACGTCACGCCGGTGGCCACGTACGGGTGGACGACGGAAAAGCCGGGGATGGTATAGCGCACCATGGCAGTCGGAAACCAGATGCGCGCTTTCGCCACCGTGCCCACCGGGGCCGCGGCGCCGGCGCCGACGGCGGTCAACGTGGGCGGGATGCCGGCCTGGAGTTGCAGCGCCCAATGGTCGGACAGGCGCCGCTCATAACTGATCGCGAAGATATCCAGGTCCCTGGCGTCGATGCGCAGGCCCGGCGGCGTCGTGCCAGGTGGCCCGCTCAGGTCGCCCGATTGAAGATGGAAGCGGACCTTGGCATAGCCTGTCCTGACCGTGTTATTTTCAAGCTCGTCGGCGTGCGCCACCGCGCACGTCGCCAACGCCGCGGTGGCCGCGGCAGCGAATTTCTTACCTTGCATTTTTTGTCTCCTGGGGAATCGGTATGAATTTTTTTTTTGTGAATAATCGATGTATCAGTGCGCCAGTCTCCGCACCACCTGCCGCGTGATCGCGGCCGGCGCCAGACGTGTCGCGAGCGACAGCAACCCCGCTTGCAGCCCGACGGTCCAGTGGGTCTTGTGGACCAGGCGGCGGCTGGTGGCACAGCGCCAGACGGTGCCGGCAACGTCGGCTGGCGTCAGCCGGATGCCCAGTGACCTGGCGCTGGCGATGCGTTCAAACCCGCTGGCCATCGCGGTCTTCACAAAGCTGGGCCAGACGTCGCTGACACGGATGCCGAACCGGCTCCATTCGAGATCGAGCCCTTCGGTGAAGCCGCGGACCGCGAACTTGGTCGCCGAATACGTCACCAGATCGGGTTGGCCGTAAATCGCCGTGGCCGACGCCATATTGATCACGCGTGCGCCGGGCGTCTGTTCCAGGTAAGGAAAGGCGCTGTGGCAGCCAACCACGATGCTGGCCACATTGACATCCAGCATGGCGCGGTGCCGGGCCAGCGGCACCGTCTCGAATGCACCTGCCGTCAAGATCCCGGCGTTATTGAGCAGCACATCGAGCCGCTGGCCGCTGTGCGACCAGAAATGCGCCAGCGCGCGCTCCCATGCGTCCGGATCGCTGACGTCGAGCGCGCCGCTGCAGGCATTGCCTTCTCCCAGCGCGGCGGCGACCTCGGTGACGCCTTCCGTGTTCACGTCGTACAGGCCGACATACCAGCCACGGCGCGCGAACAGCTCGGCGCAGGCGCGCCCTATCCCGGATGCGGCGCCGGTGACGAGGATCGCCGGCCGCCGGTCACCTGCTTGCGCCGCCTTATCCATGCTGTTCGTTCCACAAGGCGCGCAGCTTCAGCTTGTCGATCTTGCCGACGGCATTCTTGGGAAGGCTGGGGATGACATGGATGGCTGCGGGCCGCTTGTAGCGCGTCAGCCGCGCGGCACAGTGTTCGTTCAACTGTTCCACCGCGCCGCCCTGCCCCGCCCGATAGGCGACATAAGCGATGACGATTTCGCCCAGCGTCTCGTGCGGCACGCCGATCACCGCCGCTTCCAGCACGCCGGGGAAACCGGTCAGCACATCCTCGATCTCCTTCGGATAGATATTCTCGCCACCACGAATGATCATCTCCTTCAGCCGACCGACAATCGACAGGTAGCCGTCCGCATCGAAACGTCCCAGGTCACCCGTGCGCAGCCAGCCATCCACGATGGTCCTGGCGGTTTCCTCCGGCTTGCCCAGGTAACCGCGCATGACGTTGGGCCCTTGTACCAGCACCTCGCCGGTCGCGCCGGGCGGCAGATGGCGGCCACGGTCATCGGCCAGCACCACCCGCTGTCCCGGGAACGGCAAACCCACCGTTCCAGCCTTGCGTACGCCGTTCAAGGGATTGATGGTGGATGCGCAGGTGCCTTCCGACAGGCCGTAGCCTTCCACCAGCGGGAAGCCGTAGCGCGCTTCGAAACTGGTCAGCAGCTCGGCCGATGCCGGCGCCGCGCCGCAAATGCCGTAGCGCAGGCTGGACGTATCCGGTTTCACCTCGGCGGGCAGCGCATTGAGCAAGGCATAGATGGTCGGCACCGCAGAGAAGTACGTCGGCCGCAATTGCTCGACGTCGGCAAAGAAGGTCTCGATGTCGAAACGGGTGCGGATGGTCACCCGGCTGCCAGCCGACAACGGCGTCAGGATGCTGGCGACGATGCCGTTGACGTGGAACAGCGGCAGCACCAGCAGGCAGTGGTCGGTCGCGGTGATCTGCATGGCGTCGCGCGACATCTCCGCCATCGCTTCGATGTTCGCATGGTCGAGCATCACGCCTTTCGGCAGGCCGGTGGTGCCGCTGGTATAGATCAACAGTGCCAGCGCAGCCTTATCGTCGACCGGCCTGGCCGAAAAATGCGCGCCGTACTGCACGCCGCCATGCAGCGCATCCACCGGCAACGATGGCACGTGTTCCAGCACCCGGTCGCCGCTGGTATTGATCAGCAGCCGCGCACCGGAATCGGTCATCTGGTGGATGGCTTCCTGGGGCGTCAGGTTGGGATTGATCGGCGTGATGGCGGCGCCCAGGCGCCAGGCGGCAAACATCGCCACCACGAACTCGACGCGGTTGGGCAGCATGATCGCGACCACGTCGCCGGCGTTGACACCGAGTTCGGAGAACAAGCCGGCCGCCACCAGCACCTTGGAATGGAACTCGCCATTGGACAAGCTGGTCGTCGTATCGGCAATGCACGGGGCCAACGGCGCCTGCGACGCGCGCAGGTCCGGAAGTTTGGAAAATCGCATGATTACTCTTTCAGGAAAGGTTGTACCTTCACGCCGCCGGGTGCGCCTGCAAATGCCGCGTCAGGAATGTGGTCTGGTCCGATACCGCGCGCTCGAAGTGCTGGCCCAGATAGAAATCGAAGTGGCCACAGTCGTAGAGCTTGATCTCGCCATGCGGGGCTCGCCCGGCCATGGCGATGGTGCGTTCCGGCGGCGTCACCGTGTCGGTCCTGCTGACGCAGAACAGGATAGGCAGCTGGACCTTGCCTGCACGGCGCCCGGGACGATAGCTGACGATTTCCGGGATCACCCGGGCCGCGACCCGGTTGACGAACGCCAGGCCCTTGGGCATCAGCGCCAGATAGCCAGGCAAGGCGTCGTGCGCATTCATCAGCGCCGGCTGGCCGGGCAAGGCCGCGATCGGCACCATGACCGGCGGCTTGCCGAACAGCCGTGCGGCAAGGTCGCGTATCACCACGGGCGTGATCTTGAGCGTGCCGCGCAACCCCAGCGCGGTGGCCGACTCCAACCCATCCGTGAACGGGCACTGGCTGATGGCGGCTTTCAGTTCTGGGTGGCGGCTGGCGACCTGGATCGCGTGTCCGCCACCGAAAGAACTGCCCCAGATCGCCACCCGGCTGCCATCGACGTCAGGGCAGGTCTTGACGAAGTCGAGCGCCGCGTCCCAGTCTGCCAACTGCCGTTTTACCGACATCAGCTGGCGCGGCGAACCGCCGCTGTCGCCGAAATAGCGGTACGTGAAGGCCAGCGTCGCGATGCCGGCCGCGGCGAAGCGCTCGGAATAAGCATCCAGGCGCATTTCGCGCACCGCGCCAAGCCCATGCCCGAGCACCACCACCGGCGGCCGTTCGACGCCAACCGGCAGATACAGCCACGCTGAGCAGAACGCTTCACCGGACTTGAAGTGGATGTCGCGGCGCTTGAATGGATAGGCGGTCTTGTCCATGGCGCTCATTTGACGGTACGACTGCTGGTGAAGGGAAAATGCCCAAGCTTCAGGGCCTGCTCGAATATGACGGGTTCGTACAGCGGCAGGTCGCCTTCGTGCTCGGTACGGTCCATGTATTCGAGCATCAGCGACTGCGAGCTGTCACCCGAGAGCGCCGACATGAATTCGGTGCGCTCCACGTGCAGTCCATCCTCCAGCGACATCGAGCCGCCGACATAGACCGCGCGCTTGATGGCGCGGATGGCATCGCGCGGACGTGCGCCCAGATATTGGGCCAGTTCCAGCGCGCGCTCGATCAGCCGGTCCGGCGCCACCACTTCGTCGACCAGGCCGATTTCGAGCGCCCTGGCAGGCGATGCCGGCCGCCCTTCCAGCATCATCATCAGCGCACGGTGGGCGCCGACCAGCCGTGTCAGCCGCTGGGTGCCCCCTCCTCCAGGGGGAATGCCAAGCAAGACTTCGGGCTGGCCGATAATGAAATCGCCGTCCGCCATCAGGCGCACATCGCAAGCCTGGGCCAATTCGCTGCCCAGGCCCAGCGCGGACCCGTTCAGCGCGCCGATGAACAGCACGCCGCAGCGGTTCATGCGCATGAAGGTGTTGTGCAGCTTGTCGAGCTGCATCGCGCCGCCCAGCGGGGTAAAGGCTGCGACTGGCGCGACCAGCGGCATGCGGCGGACCGTGGCGGCACTGTACGCCACCGCCGACGTCATGCCGCGCGCGATGGAAGGGATCGTGGTGCCCCCCTCCTGCAGCCAGCGCACGTCGGCATGGCCGATGAAGCGGCCGGGATGGGCGCCGGTGAGGATCACCGCCTTGACCTCTTGACCAGACTCCAGTTCGTCAACCAGTTCGGCCAGCGCGTCGGCCATTGCCAGCCCCATGATGCCGTGCGGGCCACCGTCCAGGCGCACCAGCAACACGGCGCCGTGGTTGTCCATCTCCAGCCCGCCGGGCCGGATCCTTGTGTTTTTCATGGCTTGTCTCCTTGAATCAAATAATCGACGCTGTAAATAACATCGTTATGGCAAACAATAACACTGTTATTTTTGGATTTCAAGGAAGTATTGATGCGCCGTGGCTAAGGAAGACTATTTGCCGCGGGGTTTGTTGTGGTTGGGGGCAGCGGCCCACAGCGCCCCGGCTGCTGCCGCCGAGGTTTCCGCCTTGTCGCGCTTGGCCCCCAGGCCAACCACCAGGTTGACGCACATCGGTACCAGCACGTCGGTGACCGGGGCGGCAATGTGGGCGAAGTGGCCGCCCAGGTCGAGCATGATGAAGCCGTGCAGCGCGCTCCAGAATTGCAGCGCCATCAGGTCGGGATCCACCTTGCGCACGCACCTGGCGCTCACCAGCCGCGCGCACCCCTGCAACAGAAAGGCATACGCCGCGCGGAACGATGGCGACTGGCCGCTCAGCACGGGTTCAGCCGTGCCGCGCGACGGGCTGTATCGGCCATGGATGGACAGGCCAAACATCAAGTCATACAGATGAGGATTGCGCCGCGCGAAGTCGTGGCAGGCCAGGGCCATGGCACACAAGTCCGCCATGGGGTCGTCGGTCACGGCCAACCTGCCGAAAACCACCGCCTGGCGGCTGAACCCCTCGTCGGCCACGGCCTGCAGCAACTCGGGGACACCACCGAAATAGGTGTACACGCCCATGGTGGACAACTGCGCCTCGGTCGCCACCGAACGCGCTTTCACTTCAGAGGGCCCGCTCCTGGCCAGCAGGCGGATGGTGGCTTCAACAAGGCGCGTGCGCGGGTCTTGCAGGGAGGTGTCGACGGTCATCAGGTTCGGGAGCATAGCTATATAACAAAGTTATCATAGCATATGCCCGGAATACGACTGATAGCGCCAGGCGTTCCGTCAGGCAGGTACCAGTTGCACGACGACTTTCCCCTTGGCACGGCCCTGCTCGAGATAGGCCAGTCCCTGCTTCGCTTGAGCAAATGGCACCACCTTGTCGATCACCGGGCGGACGCGCGAAGTCTCCAGCAGCTCGCCGATCTTGGCAAGCTGGCCTCCGTCCGGACGCACGAACAGGAATGAATAGCTGGCATCCCGTTTGGCCGCGAGGCGGATGATCTTGCGGCTCAACAATCCGAACACGAACTTCATCAGGAAGTTCATGCCGCGGGCCCGCGCGAAGGAAACATCCGGCGGGCCGATGAGCGAAACGACACGACTACCAGGCTTGACGATCTGCATCGCCTTTTCGAGTCCATCGCCGCGGACCGTACCCAGCACGACGTCATAATCCTTGAGCACATGTTCAAACTCGTGCTGCTTGTAGTCGATCACCTCGTCCGCCCCCAGGCTACGCACCAGATCCACGTTGGCGGTACTGGTGGTGGTCCCGACCTTTGCCCCGAATTGTTTTGCCAACTGGATGGCGAATGTCCCGATGCCGCCGGAACCGGCTGGGATAAACACTTTTTGTCCAGGTTTGACCTGCGCGCGTTCATTCAGCGCCTGCCACGATGTCAGCCCCACCATTGGAACCGAAGCCGCCTGGACGAAGTCCAGATTGGCCGGCTTATGGGCCGCGACGTGTTCGGGCACGGCGGCGAATTCCGCCAGTGAGCCGTTGCCCAGATCGAACAAGCTGGCAAACACCGCATCGCCGACTTTGAAGCGCGTCACGCGGCTGCCGATGTCGACGACGACGCCCGCCAGATCGCTTCCCAACGTGGCTGGCAACTTGAACTTCAGCATGGGCTTGAACGTGCCCTTCGGTATCATGTAGTCGATCGGATTAAGGCCAACCGCGTGAACCCGCACCAGGATTTCATCCGGCTTGATCAGGGGCCTCGGTATATTGGCGAATTCGATCTGGTCGGATCCACCGTAGCGCTTCAGGACAAGTGCTTTCATCATTACCTTCTTTGATTGCGTTTTTTGCGGGATTGAATTCAACGCCCCAATCCCGACAGCAGTGGATTCGGCGCCGCAAGCCAGCCCGAAGCCATAGTGAAGACCAGCAGCACGGGCACAGTCGCGAGACCGCGAAAGCCCGGCTTCGTCGGCTTACGCCGTCAACACCGGATAGTCTGTATAGCCCTGCGCGCCAGGCGTATAGAACGTGCTGGGATCCGGCGCGTTCAGCGGCTGATTGTTGCGCAAGCGCTCCACCAGATCCGGGTTGGCAAGGAACGCCCGCCCCATCGCGATCAGATCCGCACGACCATCCTTCAATGCCTGCTGCGCGCCGGCTTTGTCGAACCCGCCCGCGAGGATGAAGGGGCCATTGAATGCAGCGCGCAGACCGGACTTCAGTTGCTCGGGAACGGGCGGAGCGCCGAGCGCCGAGTGATCCAGGACGTGAACATACATCAGCCCGAGCTCCGAGAGCGCCTTGACCAGCGCCAGATACTGTTCGTCCACACCCTCGTAGCCACCGGTGCCATTGAAGACACCATACGGCGACAATCGGATGCCGACGCGCTGCGCGCCGATCTCGGCGGCGGCAGCACGCGCCACTTCCAGCACGAACCGGTTGCGTCCTTCCGCCGTGACGCCGTAACCGTCCGTACGTCGGTTGACATTCGCGTTGAGGAATTGCTCCAGCAAATAACCATTAGCGGCATGCAACTCGATGCCGTCAAAGCCGGCTTCGATGGCCAGGCGGGCGGCGGTCGCATATTCACCAATCGCGGCTGTAATATCGGCCTCGGTCATCGCGCGCGGAGCCGTATGGGGCAGGCTGCCCATGCTATCGGTCCACATCTCGCCGGGACAAGTTTCCGACGAAGGCCCCAGCACCTGGGCGCCTGCCGGCAGGTTTTCCTGGTGGCTGACGCGCCCGGTATGCATCAACTGCACGACGATCTTCCCGCCTTTGGCGTGGACCGCGTCGGTAACCAATTTCCATCCCTGAACATGGGCATCGTTGAACAGGCCAGGGATGCGGGCGTAACCCAAGCCGTTGGGCGACGGCGACGTCCCTTCGGTAATGATCAGCCCCGCAGTTGCACGCTGGGCGTAGTAAGTGGCCATCAGGCTGTTCGGCGTGTTATTCCCAATGGCACGGCTGCGCGTCAGGGGCGACATCACGGCACGGTTGTCCAGTTCGATCGTACGCAGGGGGAAGGGTTCAAATAGCATTTTTTACGTCCTCTATATGATAGACATCATATTTCAAAACAAAAAAAACCGCCGCCAGCTTCAGGCGGCAGTCCATGGGAACTGCTTCAGCGTCGCTGCGCATAATGCAGCGGACAACTTTGGATCATCGACAGCGCGGGCCAGCATGGTCGTGCCGATCAAGGCGCTGACCAACGCCATCGCTTGTTCGTGCGCGTGCGGCTGCCCCCAATCGGGCATCTGACGGGCAAACACATCGATCATTTCCTTGATGTGTATCGTGGCAACGCGTCGCACTTCCGGCGCCTGGCGCGGCATTTCCGAACCCAGCGCTGACACCGGACATCCAGTCTCGATCGCCTCGATATGCTCCGGCGACAAATACGCTTTCATCATGGCCTGTATCGCCTGCCCCGGTGGCGCGGCAGCAGCGATGCGGGATGCCAGCGCGACCGACTCGGCGCCGGCGCGGTCGCCCGCCTCGGCCAACAACGCATCGCGCGACTCGAAGTGCGCGTAAAACCCGCCGTGGGTCAACCCGGCCTCTTTCATGATGTCTGCCACACCAGTGCCGTCATAGCCGCTGCGGCGAATGGCACGCGCCGCGACCTCGACAATGCGCTCGTGTGTGAGTTCTTTGCGGCTAACGGCTGCACGCTTGGTAGGTTTTTTCTGCATGATTGTCATCATATACTAATTTCCCGCTGCGTGCAGGCCGTCAATTCAGCAGGGCTCGCAGGCCCGGCAATCCCCTACCAAGCACGCATCGCCCAACGGTCCGCACTGTTGATCAATTTCATTGGCTGCATTGAATACTTCCGCAATTGCAGTGCCCTGCACTCTTCTTCATTATTCAACACGATAGTTAATTCATATCAACAAATATACGCAAAGTCTTAATCTGAACAAGCGCCTCTTGAATTCGAAGCACCACTTCCATCTCGCGGCCCCTGCACAGGTGCTGTTCCGGTGGGCTGCGGTGGCGTGCCCTGCACAAATTGACGAAAGGTTTTCTTGTGTTCTTCACCCGACGTTCCATCCTCAAAGCCGTCCTCGCGGCGCTGCCGGCGCATTGCGCCGCCCGCGACCTCGGCCAACTTGCGTCTCCCGCGCAGGGTACCGTTCCCGTTGACGGGGCTCGTGCCTTTCTGGCAGATCAAGTGCGCTTGCTGCCGGGTAGTCCCTTTTACGTACGGCAGGAGCTGCATCGCAACGGGGTGCTCGCCTCTTATGATCCCGACAAGCTGCTTTATCCCTACCGCGCTTTGGCCAAACTTCCCCAGAAAGAAGGCGTCGAGAGCGGTTACGACGGCTGGGATAATGGATTTCTCCGTGGGCACATGGCAGGGCACTATCTGTCCGCCGCCGCGCGCATGGCGGTGGCGACGGACAGCCGCCTGTTTCGCGACCGGGTCAACTACCTCGTGGGCGAACTTGCCGCATGCCAGCGGAGCCTGAACCTGGATGGTTATCTGGCCGCTTTTTCCACGGCCGCCTTTGACCAGCTTGAAGGCAAGCCGGGCGCCGATGCCGGCGGCATCGGCGCGCCTTATTACACGATCCAGAAAATCATGTCGGGCCTCCTCGATGCCCATGCCTACGTCGGCAACAAGCAGGCGCTCGTTGTGGTCACCAGAATGGCCGACTACTTTGGAAAACGGCTTGCGGCGCTAGATGCCGCGCAGATTGACAGGATGTTCCGCACGGACGGCAACCGCAATCCACCAAACGAATTTGGTGCGATGAGTGACGTCCTCACTGAACTGTTCAAAATCGGCAAAGATCCCCGGCACCTGGCAGCCGCCCGTCTGTTCAATCGCGCATGGTTCGTCGGCCCCCTGGCCGAGGGCGAGGATCGGCTGGGCAGCCTGCACGCCAATACGCACATCGCGCAAGCCGTGGGCCTGGCGAACTACGCGAACGCCCATGGCAACCCCGAGGCACTGAAAGCGTCCGAGAATTTCTGGCGGCTGGTTGTTCACAGGCATTCGTTCGCCAACGGAGGCAATTCATTTAACGAATGGTTCGACCAGCCCGGCACAGAGGCCGGCCCGTCCATCGATGATCGGAAGGTATTGCCGCCCACCACCGGCGAAACGTGCAACACCCACAACATGCTCAAGCTGACCGCCAGGCTGTTCGAGCGCAACCGCCGCGCCGAGCTGGCTGATTATTACGAGCGTGCGTTGTACAACCATGTGCTGGCGTCGGTGGCGCCCGATTCGGGCGCCGTGACTTACTTCACGCCCCTCCACGGCGACTTTCGCACCTATCTTAACGGCAGCTTTTGCTGTTCGGGCAGCGGGATTGAAAACACCGCTCGCTACAACGAAGGCATTTACTTTCACAAGGATGCGTCGCTGTGGGTGAACCTGTACATCCCCTCCGAACTCAGTTGGCGGGAAGCCGGGATGTTGCTGCGACAGCAAGGCGATATCACGCGGGGTGACGCGGTGCGCTTGTCGGTGGTCAAAGCTGGCGCCAGCGCCGTCACGCTGAATTTGCGCATCCCCGCGTGGGTCGCCAAACCGGTGACCGTCAGGATCAACGACAAGCCGCAAGGCGTGGACGCGAAGCCTGCAAGCTATCTCTCGTTCAGGCGGCAATGGAAAGCCGGTGACGTCATCGAGCTGACACTTCCGGCGGGGCTGCGGCTGGAGCAAGCCAGGGACGTCTCGTCGATGGTCGCCATATTCCATGGTCCAGTCTTGCTGGCCGGAGAACTTGGCAAGGACAATATGCCAGCCAGCGACGTGGGCGACAAGGATGCCTTCCTGAAGGTCGCGGCGGCGCCCGTTCCAGATATCGTCAGCGCGTCCGGCAATCCCGCCGATTGGCTGGCGCCACTGCCCGGCGATCCGTCGGCGTTCAGGATCAAAGACGCCGGTCCGGCAAACGGCATTGTCGTTCGGCCGTTATTTGACCTTCATCACCAACGCTATTCGGTTTATTGGCGCCTTCGCAAAGACACATAGCGAGCTCTCCAAACTGGTGGAGCAACCGGCGGTGCGGGAGGCAATCAGGAGCAAATTACACCAGATACGAAAAAGCCGGCTTCGCAATGAGCCGGCTTTCTTGTAACTTCTTGATTTAACAGTTGAATTCTGGTGGGAAGCACAAGTTTCGAACTTGTGACCCCTGCAGTGTGAATGCAGTGCTCTACCCCTGAGCTAGCCTCCCGTTGAGTGCAAGCATTATAGCGTATGGTTTTCGTTTGTAAAAGGGTGAAAGCGGTTTTTTAAGACCCGCAGACGGACGAGCGGCCGAATTGAGCATGTTATCGATCACAAATTTGCTTGCACCCAGCCCGGCATGTCCGTAATATATATAAAACTATCAGAGACACATATTGACGTGGCGACGCCTTCGCGCATGCCGTCGTCAATTACTAACAAAGGAAACAAGATGTCCAAACCTATTGGCCGGCGTGAATTCGGCCTGGCTGCGGCCTGTTCGATGCTGACCCTGTCGCTGGGCAGTGGCCTGGCCGGAGCCGCAACCGCGGCCGCGCCTGCCCGGCGCCGGCTGGCCCGGCCAACGGCGCAGCAACTGGCATTCGAAGAACTGGAACTGGGCGCCTTCATCCACTACAGCATCGACACCTACGGCAGCCAGTCCGCCAGCTTGCCGGCTAGCGCCTTCAATCCGTCGCACCTCGACACGGAACAATGGGTGCTGGCAGCCAAGGGCATGGGGGCGCGTTACGTGGTGCTGACGGCGCGCCACGAACAGGGATTTTGCCTGTGGCCCACCGCAACCACCCGCTACAGCATCCAGCACAGCCCGTACCGGGATGGCAAGGGCGACATCGTCCGCGAATTCGTCGATGCGTGCCGCAAGCACGGCGTCAAACCCGGCTTGTACACGCCACCCTGGATCGACGACCATTTCGACCAGCACGCGCTGGGCATGCAAGCCGGCAAAGGCAATGCCAATATCGACAAATACGACGACCCCGCCCTCTTCGCCCGGGTGCGCGCCAAGGAATTGCAGCAACAGCAGGAATTACTGACACGCTATGGCCCGCTGGCCTTTTACTGGGATGACCACTTCGGCCGCTCGGACTCGCTGAGCCCGGTCCCCAAGGGCGGCAAACTGCGTGAACTGTATGCCGTGCTGGCCCGGCAGGCGCACCGGCTCCAGCCGGACATGCTGTATTTCGGTCCGGACGTCGAGCACGTCGGCAATGAAGCCGGCCACTCCTGCTACCCGATGTGGAACGCCGTGGACACCGTCGACGGCACCCGGGACAGTTGCGCGGCGACCTACAAATGGGGGGGCGACAACACGGGCGACCCGCACGGCAGGTTCTACCGGCCGCGCCTGGGTCCGACCACCGACGCGCTGTCCAGCGGCGGCTGGATGTGGGCCGGGCCGCGCACCGTGCAGCCGCTGGAGGAGCGCATGCGCGCCTACTACCAGCTGGTCGGCCGCGGGGCCGGCGCCATCATCAACCTGACACCCGATACCTCGGGCCGCATTCCGGACAACCTGGTGGCCGCCGCCAGGGAAATGGGCGACGAAGTCAGCCGCCGGTTTGCCACCCCGCTGGCGCAGGCCAGCGGCGGCGATGGCATGGCCACATTGCAATTGCCCGCACCGCGCCGGATCGATCACCTGATCACGATGGAAAACCAGGCGCTGGGCCAGCGCATTGCCGGTTACCGGATAGAAGCGCAGGTCGGCGGGCAATGGCAAACCGTGGCGGAAGGCCACACGGTTGGCCACAAGCGGATCGACCGCATTGCGCCCGTCATGGCGACGGCCGTGCGTTTCGTGTGCACCAGGTCGGTCGAGGGTCGCGCCGCCATCCGCAGCTTCGCCGCGTACGATACCAGCGCCTGACGCCAGGGAAGCCGGGCATGGTAATATGTTATCGATAACCAATTCACCGCCCTTCACTGGAACGACTCCCATGATCAAAGCAGCGCTCGCCATCCTTTTCCTTTGCTGCCCGGCCGCCCATGCCGCGCCGGACGCGCCCAAGCCCATCCTCGACGGCTACACGGCCGATCCCGCGATCCGCGTGTTTGGCGACCGGTATTACATTTATCCCACGTCCGACAAGCCGAACTGGCAAACCACCGATTTTTCCGTGTGGTCGTCCAGCAACCTGGTCGAGTGGAAAAAAGAAGGCATGGTGCTCGATGTCACCAGGGACCTCAAATGGGCCAACATCGAAGCGTGGGCGCCGGACATCGTCGAACGCAACGGCACCTACTACTTCTACTTCTGCGCCCAGGGCAAGATCGGGGTCGCCACCGGCAAATCGCCCACCGGACCGTTCAAGGACGCGCTGGGTACCCCGCTGCTGGTGAAGAAAGGCGGTATCACCACCAACACCATCGACCCTTATCCGTTCGTGGACGATGACGGCCAGGCCTATCTGTATTTCGGCAATGGCGATGGCCATGCCAATGTTTTCAAACTCAAGCCGGACATGGTCACGCTCGATGGCGAAGCGAAGGAAATTCCGATGAAGGAATTCCGCGAAGGCGTCGTGGTATTCAAACGCAAGGGCAAGTATTACTTCATGTGGTCGATCGACGATGCGCGCAGCCCCAACTACCGTGTCGGCTGGGGCACGGCGGATTCACCGCTCGGCCCCGTCAAGCCGGCCGCGCACGATTTCATCGCGCTGCAAAAGAACGGCCCCGCCGTCGGCACCGCGCACCACAGCGTGGTCAATGTGCCGGGCACCGACCGCTGGTATGTCGCCTATCACCGCCACGCGATCCCCGACGGCAACGGCTACCAGCGCGAAACCGCGCTGGTGCGGATGGAATTCACCGCTGACGGCGCCATCAAGCCGATGGACCCGATGACGGCGCCGTTCAGGCCGGGCGACGTCGGCGAACCGCTCGTCAACGGCAAGGGCTTGCCCGATGCCGGCGCCAGGGCGGCGCCGGCAAAAGCACTGTGACGCACAACGCACGCTAGGCACGCAACATACAATTGCGTGCAAGCCACGGACAAAGATGTTCTAAATATATGAGATACAATACAAATCCCGCTTCATCCACACCGCAACGCCGTGATAAAAACATCCCCATGACCTTACGATCCCTCGCCTTCTACGGCATGCTCGCCGCCGGCATGGCCGCGCACGCCGAGCCGCCGCCGCGCCCGCCCATCGACAGCGTTCCCATGGCGCCCATCGACTCCGCGCCGGAAGTCAAACTCGACCTGCCGGTCACTGCCGGCCCCTTCGCGCCGACCTGGGAATCGATCGAGCGCAATTACCCTGGCACGCCAGCGTGGCTGCGCGACGCGAAATTCGGCATCTGGGTGCATTTCGGCCCACAGGCGGCAGGCATGAGCGGCGACTGGTATGCGCGCAAGATGTATGTCCCCGGCACCACCGCCTACAACAACCATCTCAGGACATACGGGCATCCGTCGGTGGCCGGCTACAAGGAAGTGCTGCGCGACTGGAATCCGGTCAAGCTTGATCCGGCCAGGCTGACGGACATATACAAGGATGCCGGCGCGCGCTTCCTGATCGTCCAGGGCGTGCACCACGATAATTTCGACCTGTGGAATTCGCGCTACCAGCCGTGGAACTCAACCCGCATCGGCCCCAAGCGCGACCTGGTCGGCGAGTGGTCCAGGGCCGCCAGGGCGGCCGGCATCCGGTATGGCGTGGCGTTTCACCACGAATATTCCTGGTGGTGGTGGCAAACCGCATTCGGCAGCGACACGCAGGGCGACCGGGCCGGCGTACCGTATGACGGCAACCTCACGCTGGCCGACGGCAAGGGCAAATGGTGGGAAGGACTGGACCCGGCCTTGCTGTACAACGTCGACCTGCGCGAATACAAGGGCGTCACCGAGGCGGCCTACTCGCCGTGGAACCCGCCGCCGGCCGGCCTGTTCGGGCGCCATACCGCCTATGCCACGTGGTATGCCACGCGGTGGGCGCAACGCATCATGGACGTGGTCGAACACTACGATCCGGACTTCATCTATACCGACGGCACCGGGCCCCAGCCGTTCAGCGGCAGCCACACCGGCACCGGCATCAGGGCCGATGCAACCCAGCGCGTGATCGCTGATTTCTATAACCAGACGCTGAAAAAACGCGGCAAAGTCGATACCTTCAGCATCATCAAGTTCCGGCCCGACACCAACGGCACCGTCAATACCGAAGAAGGCACCATCCCCGCCGGCATCAAGTCCGATCAGGCGTGGATCGCGGAAGTGCCGGTCGGCGACTGGTATTACGGGCCCGATTTCACCTACGACTCCGGTGCCGTGATCCATTACCTGCTCGAACAGGTGGCGCGCGACGGCAACGCCGCCATTTGCATCTCCCCCCTGCCGGATGGCTCGCTCGACGATGGCAGCGTCCGCATGCTGAAGGAAATCGGGGCGTGGATGCGGATCAACGGCCAGGGGATCTATGGCAGCAAGGCCTGGCGTGTGTTGGGCGAGGGCGAGAACGGCAAATTGCGCACCCTGCCCGGCGGCTCGATCGGCAAGCGGCAGGCCGAATTCCGGTTCGGCCCGGCCGATTTCCGCTTCACGGTCGGCAAGGATGGCGCGCTGTACGCGTTCAGCATGGCGGTCCCGGCGCCCGGCAGCGAGATCCGGATCGCATCACTGGGCGCCGCCGCCAACCTGCTCGGCAAGCCGGTCGGCGCGGTCTCGCTGCTGGGACACCAGGGCGCTCCCCTGCGCTGGAAACAGGAAGCCGACGCCCTCGTCATCAGCGCTCCCGCATCGATGCCGTTCGCCACGGCGGTCGCTTTCCGGATCGAGTGAGCGGCAGCGCCGGGCTGCCTGCGGTGACCCGCCCGTCCGCATAGCCGTTGCCGGCGCGCCTTCAGGCCACTTCGACCCGGTTTCTGCCGTTGGATTTCGCCGCGTATAACGCGCTGTCGGCGCGTGCGATGGCGGGCCCGATATCCTCCTCGGGCTCCAGCGCGGCCACGCCGAACGAACAGGTGACGTGCAGGCCATGGGGCCAGGCTTGCGCCGCCATCGCGGCGCGCAGCTTTTCCGCCATCAAGGCGGCCTGGTCCCTGCTGGTGTCCGGGCATACCAGCAGGAATTCCTCGCCGCCCCAACGGACCAGCTTGTCGCTGGCGCGGACTTCGTGCCGGATGACCGCTGCAAAGCGCCGCAGCACGTCGTCGCCGGCATCGTGCCCGTGCCGGTCGTTGATTTGCTTGAAGTGGTCCAGGTCCATGAAGACCACCGCCATCGGCCCGTCGCCCTGCCCGGCCCCGTCCAGGCGCCGCATCAGCGCCTCCCTCAGGCCTTGGCGGTTCAACGCCCCGGTAAGCTGGTCGGTATAGGCCTGGCCGGCCAGTTCGCGCGCTTCCAGTTCCAGCGCCTGGTTGATGGCGGCCAGATGCTCCAGGTGCGCGTTCGTGGCCCGCAGTCTGGCCCGGGCATGGCGCAGGCTCAGTGACAGGCCGAGCAGGCCGCAGCCGATCCATGCGTATAACAGGTACATGAGCAATTGCGTGCGCGATATCCATTTCCCACGGAACTGGATCGACCTCAGCTTGATCACCACCAGGTCGGCGTTCACGGTACTGCCCGTAGAAAACTCCACCGCCGTCACGTTATCGATCCGGGTGTAGGTCTGTTCCAGCGGTATCTTGCGCTGATCGGTCCACCAGTCGGCGGTGCGCAAGAGATTCACCGGGATGGTGAAGGTGGACTGGGCCGGCAACTCAAATTCGATCTGGTTGAAACGCTGGGAATTCCAGTCGCCGACCGTGGATAAACCCGGTTCGAAATTCATCAGGTACAACCGGACCCTCTGGTGCGGCGGACCGGTATGGTCGAGGTCAAACGTGATCGTGTCGAACTGGGAAAAATCGGTCCCCTTGGCGCCCTCGCCCGTCATGAATTGCAGCTTGCAAAATGGCCACGGATAAACCAGTCCCAGCTGGCAGCGCATGGTGAAGGCATCACTGCTGCGTTCAAGGGAAGAGACGGTATTGCCTTTCTCGTAATGGTCATCGGTCAGCTGGATGCCATGCGGCTGGCGCGGGGACAACTCGATGACCCGGGTCATCCCGAAATGCTGCCAGACCAGCAATAGCGGCGTCAGCAACAGGAGCGATCCAACCAGGTAGTGGGCGATCGTCATCGTGCGGGATGATGGCAGGTTCATACGCAGGCCGATGGTGGTGGGACCACGGACGATGATACTGAGAATCGCCAGCCACGTGCGAAAATTTCCGCACCGCAATTGCGAGAAAGCCACGCGGCGTGTGCCAGGGCAGGCGCCGGGGTCGGCAACGTTGTGGAAGCCGGGCCAGGCCAGGTCGTACAGGTCAGCGTTGTGCGCAGCCAGTGATCTAAAGCGCAACCGCGTCCACAGTCATTGCGCGGCCATCGTAGACCGCCAGGCCGGCTGGTTTTCCCGCGGACCCGGCGCCATGGCCATCGGCGGAATTAACGACAACGACCCTCAGCCGGCGCGTTTTCTTCATCCCGGGATAACTGCCCTGCCGCCGGCCTATCGTCAGCTTCCTGGCAGCGTCATCCCAACGCAGCGCTGTCAGCGCATACTCGCCGCGCTCATAACCCCATCCATCGCCAGCGTCCTCGTACCAGGTATATTCGCCATCGGCGCCTGGATAAATCCGCAGTTCGACAGGCGCATCGGCGATTTCCGATGAATACTGCATGGCGGACCCCAGCGGAACCAGGCTCCCGGCCCGAACATGGACAGGCATGTGCGAGATTGGCGCGTCCACGGTGATTGCCTGGCCGCCGGTGTGCGTCTGCCCCGTCCAGAAGTCTATCCATGTCCCTTTCGGCAGGTAGACCTCGCGGGTCCTGGCGACACCTTCCATCGGTACCGAGTGAATCCCGTAATACATCGGAGTGAGCACGGGACTGATCATCAAGCCATCCCCGAACAGCATCTGTGTCTTCAGGTCGTGGGTCCGGGGATCGTCCGGAAAGCCGAACGCCACCGGGCGAATGAATGATGCGCCCTTCAGATGCACGAGCCCGGCCTGCGAATAAATATGCGGCAAGAGACGGTAACGTAATTGAATTGCCTGCAGGATGGCATCGTAGAACGGCGTTCCGGGTTCGCCGAAGCGCCACGGTTCCCGGGGCGTGTCGGTGCCATGGCTGCGGAACATGGGAAGAAACGCGCCGAATTGCAGCCAGCGCGTATACAGTTCGCGATAGCCCAGGTCCGCAACGCCGGCGTCATAGTCGCCGTTCCAGAACCACTCTTTACCACGCCGGACAAAGAAGGCGCCAATATCAAAAGTGACGTACGGATTTCCCGAGGCGCTGTAACTCTGGAGCGCGGCCACCTGTTGGGCAAGGACCGACCACTTGGCCCAGATGTCTCCCGTCCAGACGACGGCGCCGGCCGCCTGGCTTCCCGCATAGCCGGACCGGGTCAGGTTGACCAGGCGCTTGCCCGGCGCCGCCTTGCGCCAGTTTCGATAAAGGCTTTGCGAATCGACCAGGGCATAGGCGTTCAGATATTGCGCGTCGATGAGCTTCGCCAATCCGGCGATATTCACCTCATCCGCATTGCCCGGACGCGTGCCGCCGCCCCAATCGGCAACCGCCGGTTCGGTCGAATCGCACCACCAGGCATCGATCCCATGTCGGCCAAGATATTTCCAGGCGTTGTCGAAGTACATTTTTCCTGCTTTCGGCTGGAAGAAGTCGACATACTCGGTGCCGGCAAGCGTGTAGCCGCTGTCTTTCAGCAGCTTGCCGGGCGGGTCGAGCGGACTCGGGTTCGGCCAGATCGAAATCATCACGCGCGCGTTCAAATCCCGAACCGACTTCACCATCGCGGCGATATCAGGATATCTCGCCGCATCCGGAACAAAGCTGCCCCAGCGTTCCGGCGCCCAGTAGTTCCAATCCTGGACAATCACGTCCAACGGAATTTTCCGGTCGCGGAATTGTCTGGTCGTCTCGATCAACTCATCCTGCGTCGCATAGCGCTCCTTCGACTGGATGTAGCCGAATGCCCACTTGGGCAACATGGTGGCGGCTCCCGTCAAGCGACGGTAGCCGGCGATGGCGCCATCCATCGAGGGGCCAAGCACGAAGTAGTAATCAAGATCGTCCACGACATCGCTGGTGACCGATGCGCCATCCTTGCCGTCGGCGAACGTGAGAACGCTGTAGCTATCGAACAGCAGTCCGTATCCGCGTGTCGACACCACGAACGGAATCGCGACCCGCAGGTTATGCTGGTACAGCCGCTTGGTCTTTCCCCGCAGATTCAGGTCGTCGGTTTCGTCGAATCCCAGCCCGTAGAGCGCCTCGCTGTCACGGAATGTGAACCGCGCCGTGGCCTTCCAGCCATCGCGGTCTTTTTTCTGCACATACGCTCCCGCGACTTGCCGTTCGCCGTCGACAGTGACGACCCGCTTCATCGTTGCCGGATCGGGCACGGATTTCACGACCGCGACTTGCTCGAACGCGCGAGGCGATGCGTTGGACTCCTCCAGCAGAGGCATGCCATCCTTGCCCAGGAACGCGATGGCCCCTGTCATTCGGTTCAGCTTCACCGCCATCGCCGATGAGTGGAGCGTGATGGTTTTGCTGTCGCCGCTTCTCCGCAGCGCGCCTGGCTTGCCACGGATATCGGCACGCATCAGGCTTGCCGCCCTGGACCACGCCGGATTCCGCGTCGCGGTGACACGAACAATCTGATCCGTAACGAACCTGATTCTCAAGCGCGTGTCATCTTTTGCGCATTCGATCCCGTCCACGGTCTCCCGCACATCGTTTATCGGGGCGCCGGTGCCCTGCGACGAAAAGTCCTGCGCGCCCGCCGGGGCCTTGCCGGAGGCACTGCCGTTCTTGACCAGGGTCCATGCAGGAATCGCTGTCGCCAGCTGTTTAAGAAGTTTTCTGCGGCCATTCATGGGGGGATTCTCGTGATTGAAAAATGTATAAGGGTGTCCCGGGGCGAGCGGGCATGCCCGGACCAATTCGGCCGAACTGCCGCTCACGGAACCGGAGTTGCCTGTCGGCCTCGCCGGCAAAGGCGGGATCGAACGACAGCATGCCGCCGAAAATCACGGACTGAAACCGGTCATGGGCCGTGGCTATGGTCATGTCTCGTTGTTGGTTTTTTATAGATACAAAACAACCATCGCGAAAAAATAAGCACGCTAGAGCGTGCATAATGTCCAGCGCGGCAAGCCTTGTGGCACCGGTTATGCCGGAATTTTCGACAACTGCAAAATGTTATCGATAACCAATCCTAGTCCTTTGTTTGCTGCGTGTCCACCGAATTTTTTTCGGAGAGGGAGCGCTTGCGCGGCATTGCGGCGCGTCAGGACGCGATGCCCCTTACTCCGCCTTGAAAGTACGCCCCGTGGCCGCCCAGTAAATACCGCCATACAGGTGATGCAGGAACGCCTCGTCGGCATACGTGGCCGGCAGGTGGCCCCGCGCCGTGTAGAAGGCGCGGCCATGGTCGTAATGCTGGTACCAGCTGACGGGATGGAACGCCCCCATCCCCTTGCCGTGTTTCGGCGGCCAGCGCGCCTCCGGCTGGTATGTCGATTCGTCCACGGTCAGCAAGTAATGCAGCTGGCCGGACAGGGCCGGGCCGAATTCATACCATTCGTCGGTGACCAGCGATCGGGGGGCAAGGCGCTCCATGCCGGGAAAGTTGCGGTCCTCCACCTTCAACACGGCGGTCTGCACCGCCGGGTGGATATAAAACATGTGGCCCACCATGCGCGTGTACCACGGCCAGCCGGCTTCCGTGTCGGCCGCACTGTGCACGCCGACGAAGCCGCCGCCGGACTGGATATAGCGCTCGAATGCCGCCTGCTGTCGCTCGTCGAGGATATCCCCGGTGGTGAGCAGGAACACCACGGCCTGGTATTTGGGCAGTTCCGTGTCATTCATGGCGCGGTTCGCGTCCTCGGTCCAGAACACGTCGAAATCGTGCAGCTTGCCCAGGTTGCGGATCGCCTCCACGCCGGCGGGGATGGCGTCGTGGTGCCAGCCGGCGGTCTTGCTGAATACCAGCACATTGAATTGCCCGGCCCATGCTGCCGGCGTTGCCAGGACCGCCAGCGCTGCGCAGGTTGCGACGGCGGCGCGGCGCAAGGTCGCGACAGGGTTATTCCGCCGTTGTATCAACATGGAGGTATCCGGGTTCGGTTAGCGCGTGCGCGCGGCGGCTGGCGCAGCAATTCGCAAACCTTATTTTATTGGCACGCTATCGCCGCGAGCTATGCGGATTTGCGCGTGAGCTATACCGTTACGAGATAGTAGCGGACTACCCAGGCGCCACGGGCCACTTTGCCAACACCCGCCGGTATTCCGCTTCAGTGATGTTCAGGATCGAACCATGCCGCTTTTTGCTTGCGCCATATGAAATTGCGAGGGGATCGGCCAGGCGGAACGTCTCAGGCCGCGACAGGTCGGACGTGGCGAGCGCGAGGTAGCCGCCCCCCGTGCGGTACTGGTCCACCCACAAGCCCCACTCGCCCTTCCCTGTCAGGCGGAACAAAATGGGTCCCTCGACGTCCTTGCCGGTCAGCCCGACAGCGCGCAGATTGCCGAGCGTATTCCAGTCGCCCACCAGCTTGTTGCTGCCCTCGATCGTGATTTCCCCGTCACCCGACGCGCGATAGTAGCGGTAACGCGAAGCGGGGCTGTCGTCCTTGACGATCTGCGTATCGATCAGGCCGGCTGCTCCGGGGCGGTCGATGTACAGTTGCGCGGGTGTGAAATTGATGAAGTCGCGCGTGCGCGAAGCATAGATGCGCGGCTTGTCGATGCCGCCGGCAGGCGAGATGGTGGTCCAATACACCATGTAGTCGCCCGATGCCTCGTCGAAGATTGCCTCCGGCGCCCACGCGCAGCCGGCCTTGTCGATGCCGCCGGCAATGTCAACCAGGCGCGGCGCCGACCAGTTCACCAGATCCGCCGATTCCCAGATCACGATCGCGGTGCTGCCCTGATGCATCGCGGCGGCCCAGCCCTTTTGGCTGGCAATGCGCAGGTCTGTCGCCAGAATCCAGAATTTCTTGCCGTCGGCCGAGCGCACGATGGACGGGTCGCGCACCCCTTTTTCCCCCAGGTTCGACTTCAAAACTGGCCGCGAGCCGTTCAAGTCTGTCCAGCGGTAGCCATCATCGCTGCCGGCAAAATGAATCTGCTCGCCATCGGGCGACTCGCCGGTGAAGTGCACCAGCAGATAACGCGAATAGTCCGCAGCCTGCGCAATGGAAGCGCCCAGCACGACGGTGGCATATGCCAATGCGGTCCATCCGCGACGCGCCCATCTCGATGTGCCCATACGATTCCCTTTTCCAGAACGTGCGCCGTGGCGCGCATATTGCCAAATTGCTGGCAGTATAAGTGTTCTTTGCCGGCCGAGCGATCGTATTTAGCTCGTCATCGATGCCATAATTGTTATCGATATCTCCCGCCCCCAAAAAAAACCGGCTCATTGCAGAGCCGGTTCTTTCATGCCGGGCCTTACTGCCGCCGTCGGCGCACCACGGCGCAGGCGCCCAGGCCGCCCAGCATCAGCGGCAGGCTGCCCGGCAGCGGCACCGAGCCGTCCGCGTTTTCCACGGCGACGTTGTCGAGCTGGTTGAACGCGCCCGAACCCAGGCGCAGTTCGCTGATGCCGTTCAGCGCCGTGTTCCAGGTGCCGGCGCCTTCCAGCACGCCGACCTGGTTGCCATTGGCCGACAGCGCGCTCCAGTCGGTGTAGTAGTCGAAACCGAGCAGGTTGAACATGCCGCCGCCAACCCGGGTCAACGTGGCGTACGTGCCGGAACCGTTCTCCATGCCGTCATGCCAGTTGTAGGTCTGCGGCTCGAACGTGCCGTCGCCGATATGGGCATCGCCGGCCGCCGATTCGGGCGCGTTCAGTGTCAGCAAGAAGCCCGACTCCTGGTAGGTCAGGTTCTTGCCGTCATAGCTCATGTTGGCCGGCAGCGCGCCGCTGTTGCCATACACCACGAATTCAGCCAGGCCGTCAAACGTCAGGACGGCGGCGCCGGCGCTGCCGGCCGCCGTACCCAGCCCCAGGACCAGGGCGGCCGCGATGGTTTTCAATGTCATTGCTTTCATTTGTTTTCTCTCCGAATGGGATCAGTAGCTGAACAGGACGCCGCGGCCGCCGCCGCTCAGGTACAGGCGTCCCGGCACGGTCTGGTCGGCCGCCAGCGTGCCCATGCCGCCGAACTGGTGCTTGTCGTCGTTGAAGCGGGTCCACGTCACGCCGCCATCGTCGGAGCGGTGCACGCCCCACACGCCGCCTATGACGCCGGCGAGGTAGATCGACGACGAGTATTTCGCGCCGGCGGGCGCCTTGCCCAGCGCGATCGACGTGGCGCCATACACGTCAGGCGTCCAGTAGCCATTGCCCCAGATCGGCGTGGTCACGTTGAGCTTGGTCCAGGTCGCACCAGAGTCGGTCGAGTGCAGGACGTTCAGGCCGTCCGCCACCCAGATGTCGCCTTCCGCGTTCGGGTTGACCGCCACCGACGACGCGAAGAAGTCGACGGTCCAGGTCTTGGACGGGAAGGTGCTGCTTTCCGTGAACGTGTGGCCGCCGTCGGTCGACGTGTAGAAGTGCGCGGTCTCGCCCCATTGCGTCCACCATGCGCCGCCCGAGTTGTAGGCATACACCTTGTTCGGGTTCTTGCGGTCGGCCACCACCTTGTAGGCGCGGTCGATGCCCATGTGGTTCAGGGCCGGCAGGTTGGTATAGGTCCAGGTCACGCCATTGTCGGTGGTATAGGCCGGCGCCGCGTGCGACGGGGCCCAGATCACGTTGCCGGTCTTCGTGACGGCCAGGTTGGCCGCATCGCTGGTGTTGCCGATCGCGTCCGGGTGGTTGGTCGGGAACGCTTTCCACGTGACGCCGGAATCGGTGGAATACGCACCGGCCACGTTCGGCGTGTTCCAGCCGGGGCTACCGGTGGTGGCGATATAGGCCGGGTTGGACCACGCCATGTCGACCCCGTACGTGCTGTTGAACATGCCCCACGAGCCGCGCGTGGGCGACTTGAACAATTCCGTCTGCACGGCAGTGCCGACGTCCAGCGCCGCGCGCAGCAGCGTGTAGTTGGCGCCCGGTGGCGGCGCCGTCAGCGCCTTGGTGGCCACTTCCTCGATGCCCAGCGAAGCGTCGGTCCACGTGGGCTTGGCCGCCGACGCGTTCTTGGTTTCCCATACGCCGCCGCCATGCACGTGCAGGATGTGTTCCGGGTTTTTCGGGTCGATCTCGACGTCGTCGATCCAGCCGGACACGCCGCCATCGATGCCGGTGTGCGGGGCCATGGCGGAAATCTCGCGCCACGTGGCGCCCGCGTCGTCGGACAGCTGCACCACCGGCTGGCCATCGTAATTGCCCCAGGAATTGGTCACGCCCAGCGCGATGCGGGTGGTGGCGCCGGTGCCGGACACGGACAGGCCGCCCATGCCGAAGTTGACCCATTGCTGGGTGTCGTATTTCTTCAGCAAGGTCCAGTTGGCGCCGTCGAACTTGTACAGCCGCGCCGGGCCGCCGGCGCCTGGGCCGACATCCTTGGTGAAGGCCACGTACATTATGCCGTCCTTGTTGCGCACCATGTGCGGGACGATAAAGCCCTTCACGTCGTCGGGCACGGCGATGCCAGTCCAGGTCGCGCCGCCGTCGGTGGTCTTGTACAGGTTGTACGACAGGCCCGACACATTGGCATAGTCCGGCGCCACGGCCGTATAGATGGTCTGCGTGGCGGTGCCGGTGCCCTTGGTATTGGTGTCGAAGATCACCTGTTCGAAGCCGACCGGGCTGCTCCAGTACGAAGCGTTGATTTCATCCTTGGTCATGACGTGCGTG
The DNA here is from genome assembly GCF_009674485.1 of Pseudoduganella rivuli. Lineage (GTDB taxonomy): Bacteria > Pseudomonadota > Gammaproteobacteria > Burkholderiales > Burkholderiaceae_D > Rugamonas > Rugamonas rivuli_B. Next base: position 209,609 of record NZ_WKJJ01000011.1, read on the forward strand.
GACAGCGACGACACCTGGTTCCAGGTCTGGCCGTAGTCAGTGCTCTTCCACATGCCGCTGGCGCGCGTGGCTTAGAACAGGATCGACGGCTTGTTGGGGACGACCATCAGGCGCTCGCCGACGGCGCGGCCCTGGTTGTTGCTGCCGGCCGAGAATGGCAGGTTCACGAATTGCCAGTTGTCGCCGCGGTCGGTGGAAATGTACAGGCGCGCGTTCGGGCTGTCGCCCAGGTACATGCCGGCGCTCATGTAGACGCGCTTGTCGTCGGTCGGATCGAGCGCCATGGTTTCGCTGCCATGGTAGAAGCCCTCGGTGGGGCCGAACATATCGGTGATCGCCACCCACGAGCTGGTGGCGGCGTCCCAGCGGTAGGCGCCGCCGATGTCGGCGCGCGTACAGCACGTCCGGACTGGTCGGATGATAGATCAGCCCGGGCACGTAGCCGCCGCCGCCGAATTTAACGCTGGCCCACCGGGTTACCTTGGCGGCGGTGGCGCCGCCCATTATCCTCGCCAGCAATGCCTGCCCTATCCGCTCAACCGCGGTCTTCCTGTACCGGCGCCACGTATGCGGCTGCCAGCCCGCCCGTAAAAAAGTCGGCCTCGTCCGCATCGGCGGGCACGTCCGGGCCGGGCGCGCCACGCGCATACAGCGCCGACTGGTGGCGGAACGCGTCGCGCAGGTTATCGCGCAACCGGTGTTCGTCCCAGGGTTTGCTGCAAAACCGGTAAGCGGTGCCACGGTTGATCGCATCGAGCACGGCATCGAGATCGCGGTGTTCGGCCAGCAGGACGCGTATGGTCTCCGGGCTCATTTTCTTGACGCGTTCCAGCAGCTCGGTGCCGCCCATCTGGGGCAGGCGCAGCGCGCACAGGATCACCTGGACCGGGTGGACGGCCAGGCACTCGAAGGCGTAGGCCGGCGTGGTGGCGCCCAGGATCTGGTAGCCATCGTTCTCCAGCATGGCGGCCAGCGCATCGACCACCTGCTGCTCTTCATGCACGATCAGCAGCGTCTGGCGTCCGCGCTGATGGCGCACCACCGCCGGCAGGCAGCGCCGGTCGCGCAGCAGGCCCGTCACCCCTTCCGCGTCCAGCGGCTTGCTGAAAAAATATCCCTGGAAGGCGTCGCACTTGCAGCGTCTCAGAAAGCTCAACTGCGCCACGCTTTCCACCCCCTCGGCCACGGTTTTCATGTGCAGCGACTGAGCCATCAGGATAATGGTCCGGGTCAGCGACGCATTTTCCGCATCGGACGCCAGATCCGTGATGAACGAACGGTCGATCTTCAGCACATCGATGGGGAACCGTTTCAGGTAGGACAGGCTCGAATAGCCGGTGCCGAAATCGTCCAGCGCCAGGGTCACGCCGATGTCTTTCAGCTGCAACAGCGCATCCGTGACCGCCGTCCCTTCGCTCATCAGGATGCTTTCCGTCAGCTCCAGTTCCAGCGACGCGGCCGGCACCCCGGTGTCGGCCAGGACTTGCCGGATCAACGCCGGGACGTCCTGGCGCGCGAACTGGCGGCCCGACAAGTTCACCGCCATGGTCAGCCGCGTATACCCCTGGTCATGCCAGCGGCGCAACTGGTTGCACGCGGTGCGCAGCACCCATTCGCCGATAGCGACAATGGCGCCCGTTTCCTCGGCCAGCGGGATGAATTCCGCCGGCGGCACGACGCCGTGGCCGGGACGGCGCCAGCGCAGCAGCGCTTCCATCCCGAACATTTGCCCGTCCGGCAATGCCACCTTGGGTTGATAGCACAGCTCGAATTCGCCATGCGCCAGCGCCGTGCGCATGGCGCTCTGCAGCATCAGGTGGCGCTCCGCATCAGCGCCCATCTTGCGCGTGTAAAACTCGGCGCAATTGCGGCCCCGCCCTTTTGCCGCGTGCAGGGCGGCGTCCGCACAGCGCAGCAAGGCGTCGCAGCTGTCGCCATCCTGCGGGAAGACGCTGATGCCCATGCTGGCGGTCACATACAATTCATGGCCATCGACGGCAAACGGCGCGGCAAACCGGCCCAGCACTTTCTGGGTCAGCGCACCGACCGACACGCTGGCGGCCACGCTATGCATCACCACCACGAACTCGCCGCCGCCCAGGCGCGCCACCGTATCGCATTCGCGCAGCGCATCCTTGAGGCGCGCCGCCACCTGGCGCAGCAGCGTATCGCCGGCGGCGTAGCCAAAGCTGTTGTTAATGTAGGTGAAGCCATCCAGGTCGAGGCAGCACATGACGATATGCTGGCCGGTACGGTGGGCCTGGGCGATCGCCTGCGTCACCCGGTCGTTCAGCAGGTTACGGTTCGGCACGTCGGTGAGCACGTCATAGTTCGCCATGCGCAGCGCCCGTGTTTCCTGCAGCTTGCGGTCGGTAATATCCTGCACCGTGCCATACATGCGCAGCGGCTGGTGCGCCGGCGTCATGGCGACCTCGCATTTTCCCTGCACGTGGCGCTGCACGCCGTTGGCGCCCAGCAGACGGTATTCGACGTCAAAAGGCACGCCCAGCCGCAAGGCATTGAGCAGCGCAAGTTCGAGCAGCGGCCGGTCTTCCGGATGCACCGGCCGCAGCAATGCTTCGACACTGGCGTCGAGCGCCTCGTCGCCGACCCAGTACAACCGGCGCATTTCGTCGGAAAGGTGGATCTTGTGGCCGATGATGTCCCAGTACCAGCTCCCCACCGCCGCGATGCTTTGCGCCCGGCTCAACTGGGCTTCGCGGGCCGCCAGTACGTGCAGGCAGTGGCGGGTGTCGAGCAGGTACCGGACCCGGCGCCTGAACAGCGTCGGACAGACCGGTTTGCACAGGCAGTCGGTGGCCCCGGCGTCATAGGCCGCATCGATGGCATGGCTGTCATTCGGCGCCAGCAGGGCCAGCACGGGCACGGATTGCCCGTGCGGCAGCTTCCTGATGGTGCGGCATACCGTGTAGCCGTCCACCTCCGGCATGGCCATGTCCAGCACGACAATGTCCGGCAACATGGCTTCGGCCAGCGACAATCCCTGCAGGCTGTCGCCGGCCTCCTCCACCTGCGCGCCCAGTTGTTCCAGCAGCTGCCGGGTACGCTCCCGCTGGAGGTGATCGGCGGCAATGACAAGTGCGGCAGGATGAAGCGGAACAGGCATAGGATGCTCCCGATGAGCCCGCATGAAAATGCGGCAGAAGCATTGTGCTCCATCAACACATAGTGAATCCTCACACATTTCCACTATGGCGGATTTGCAACACACATTGCCTCAGGATCAACTTATGTCCTGGACAGTCATTATCCGCATTCCGTTCCCGTCACCCGCCGGCCAGCCGCTCCTGCCAGGCCGCGACAAATTCCGCCGCGCTGAGCTCCAGGGCCTCTCGCCCCTGTCCGGGCCGGTACAGCTGGCTGCCGAGACCGAAACCAGTTGCGCCGGCTCTCAGCCAGGCCGGCATGTTTTCGGGTGTAATTCCGCCCACCGGCCACAGCGGAATATCCGGTGGCAGTACGGATTTCAGTGCGCTCAGGCCGCCAGTTCCCACGGTCTCGGCCGGGAACAGCTTCAGTGCGCCGGCGCCGGCCGCCAGCGCGGCAAAGGCTTCGGTCGGCGTGGCGACGCCCGGCGCCACCAGCATGTTCAGGCTGGCCGCCCGGGCAATCACCGCCTTGTCGCAATTCGGCGCCACCATCAGGCGCCCGCCGGCCGCATGCACGGCATCGACATCGGCCACCGTCAACATGGTGCCGCCACCGACAATCGCATCGGCGGGCTTCATTTTCGCCAGGATGGCGATGCATTCCAGCGCCCGGGGCCGGTTCAGCGGCACCTCGATCATGCGAAAGCCCGCGCCAAACAGCACGTCGCCAGCCATCGGCGCCTCGTCCGGCGTCAGTCCGCGCAATATCGCCACCAGTGGCGGATCAAACAGGACAGGGTTCATTACACGACTCCACTCTTCAAAAATTCAGCCAGCGCCGCGCAGTACACCATGTCGGGATCGAGCAGCGTTGCCCGCATATTGAAGAGGGCGGCCACCTCGCCGTACATGCTGCTCAATGCCGGCGACGCGATCAGGCGCACCGCGGCGGCACTGGGGTCGCGGCTGTTTTCCCTGTCCGCCGCCGCGAATTCGGCGCCGATCAGCAGGCCGCTGACGCAGGCCCGGGCCTGCGTCGCCGGCATGTCACCGGCCACCACGCGGGCGCGGATGGAAAACAGCGCGCGCGATAGCGGACCGCCACGCCGCGCCAGCGCCACGCCGGCAGCCAGGCCGGCAGGATTATCGGCCAGCCCTGTTTCCATCAGCGGCGAGAGCGTGCCGTGCGCCGACAACAGGGAAAACAGCTCACCTGTCATATAGGTCGCCAGCCGTACGACTTTCCCCTGGCGCAGCAACGCCCATTTGCTGTGCGTACCGGGCAGGATGACCCAGCCGTCCCGGTGGCCGATCAGCACTGCGCCCAGCAGCTGGGTCTCCTCGCCACGCATGACGTCGGTGCCGCCATCGCGGCAGCAATAGCCCGGAACGATGCGCCAGTTACACCCCGCCGGCGCGCCCTGCACCGGTACCGCCTCGGCAGGCAACTGCTGCAAAGGCACCTTGCAGTCCAGGTAAGGAACCTGCTGCCAGCCCAGTGCGCTGCCCACCATGCCGGACATGAGTACCGGCGTGGAGGGCGATGCGCGCAATTCCACCAGCAAGGCTTGCAGCGCATGCTCGAAGCGGCCGTTGCACGCCATGACGCCCTGATCGTCTTCATGTTTGCGCACGCAGTCACCAGTGCTGTCCAGCACATACGCGCGCCGGTTGGTTGTCCCCCAGTCGATGCCGACCAGCCGCACGTCCGGCACATCTCCCCGCATGGTGTTACTCCCTGCAAGCCCGGTCAGTACCCGGGCCTGCGTCAACGATGTTCGGTCACCACTCGGCGACGCTGCCGTCCGGGTGGCGCCACAGCGGGTTGCGCCAGTCCGGCGCGTGGCGGCTGGCTGCGATGATCCGGTCTTCGTCCATGTCGACACCGAGGCCGGGCTTGGGCAGCGGCGCGATATAGCCCTGCTCCAGGCGGAAGTCTTCCGGATTGGTGACGTAGTCCAGCAATTCGGCGCCCTTGTTGTAATGGATGCCCATGCTCTGCTCCTGCAGCACGGCATTGTGCGAGACGAAGTCGATCTGCAGGCAGGCCGCCAGCGCCACCGGCCCCAACGGACAATGGGGCGCCAGTGCGATGTCGTACGCTTCGGCCATGCCGGCAATGCGCAGGCACTCGGTGATGCCGCCCGCATGCGACAGGTCCGGCTGCACGATGGCGATCCCGCCCCGTTCGAACACGTGCTTGAACTCGAAGCGGGAAAACATGCGCTCGCCCGCCGCCAGCGGTATCGATGTCGAGTCGGCGAGGCGCGGATAGTACTCCGCCTGCTCGGCCAGTACCGGTTCCTCGACAAACAATGGACGGAAAGGTTCCAGTTCCCGCAGCAGGACTTTTGCCATCGGCGCCGCGACACGGCCATGGAAATCGATGCCGAATTCGATGTCGGTGCCGAAGGCTTCGCGTATCCCGGCTATGCGCGCCACGGCGGCATCGACGGCCCTGGCGTTGTCGACGATGCGCAGCTCTTCCGTGCCGTTCATCTTGAAGGTATCGATGCCCGCTTCGCGCATGGTGTTGATGTTGGCAATGATGTCGCCCGGCCGGTCGCCACCGACCCAGCTGTAAGTTTTCATGCGGTCGCGCACCAGGCCGCCCAGCAACTGGTAGACCGGCACGCCCAGCACCTTGCCCTTGATATCCCAGAGCGCCTGGTCGATGCCGGCAATCGCGCTCATCAGGATGGCGCCGCCTCGGTAAAAGCCCCCGCGGTACATGACCTGCCACAGGTCGTTGATGCGCGACGGGTCCTGGCCCATGATGTAGACCGCCAGTTCATGCACGGCGGTTTCCACCGTGCGGGCCTTGCCTTCGATAACCGGTTCGCCCCAACCCGCCACGCCTTCATCCGTCTCGATTTTGACGAACATCCAGCGCGGCGGCACGCGGTAGGTTGTCACTTCAGTGATTTTCATGGCGGCGCCTTTCCTCAGAGATCATCCCGCCGTGCGGCGTTGACGCCGACCGTGCCGGCCACGCCGACCGCGCCCGACGCGGCAAACGCGGCGGCGGACAGCGCCACGGCTTCGCCGCCATGGCCTCCGTCACCGGCGCCCTGCCTGCCGCGGTCGCGCCGCTGCAATTCCTGTACGGTCTCCGCCGCTTTTTTGCCGGCCAGGAAGGCGTGGTCCGAGTTGTAGTACTCCCACTCGCTGTAGCGGCCCGCCAGGATAATGTCGTGCCGGGCCAGCCACTCGCGCACGGTCTTCACGTTCTGCGCACGGGCATGGTCATACACCACGTAGGCATAAGGCATGTCGACCAGGCTGGTCGTCAGTACCGTGTCTTCCGGTGTCATCATGCCGACCTTGATGCAGTCGGCAATGCAGCGCCGCACCAGTTCCTCGCCATCGATGGGAAGCGGCTTCCACGGCGAATACGAGATTTCACACGTGATGCCGAAGCCGCCGGGGGCGTTGCATTCCGGACTGGCGTTGCCCTGCACGAAGATGCGGTGGAATATCGTGTCTTCCGGATAGTAGATCCAGTGCTTGTCGGTGACGTTTTCACGGCCGATGCCGATATTCACGCAGCGGATCGAGATATGGCGCAGCCCCTGCGCCGCGGCACGGACATGGGCCGGCGCCTGGGCGCCGATCAGCTTCACCAGCTCCGGCAGCGGCATGGTGCTGATCAACTGGTCATACTGGAAGCGGCGGCCGTCGCGCAGCGCCACGGTTTTCTCGGCGGGCAGCACTTGCGCCACGTCCGCATCCAGCTCGATCCGGCCCTTGATATGCGGCAGGAACCCGTTCATCAGCGCCTGGAAACCTCCCCGGCGCGGATAACCGAAGCGCGCATTCGGTCCCATCGGGCGTGGCACGGGCTGCAGCGCGCCGTCGATGATTTCTCCCAGGTCCGGCAGCGGCACCCGGCCGCCCAGCCACGACGTTTCCATCTCGCTCAGCGGCACGGTCCACAGCTTGCGGTTGTAGGGAATCGCAAAGTGCCTGGCAATCCCCGCCCCCCACACCTTGTAGATGAATTCCTCGAAATTCCGTGGCCCGGGCTGCACCGCGCTGTGCGAAGCATTGGCGGTATCCGTGGTGCCGTCGGCACAGCAATCCTCGACGTCCGGCAACGCGCAGCCGGCAGGCTTGGCGGCCTCCGCATTCCCATAGCGCGCCTCGATGGCGCCGACGATGCATTCCTTGATCACATCCGGAGGCAAGCCATACAACGCTCCCTGGAACGGATAGCGCGTAAACACCTGCTTGCTGTACACCCAGGCTTCGCGCATCTGCCAGTGCTGGTTATCGCCCAGCAGCACGTCGTACAGTTTCAATACATACGGATCGTTGGAAAACATGATGTGGCCCGCGTGATCGAACGTGAAGCCGTTGTCCTGGATCGAGCGGCACCAGCCGCCGACAGTCGCATTGCGCTCCAGCAGCACGGTGTCGGCGCCCAGGTGGTAGGCGGCGGACAGGCCGGTCGGCCCGCCGCCGATGATCACGGCCGATCCCCGGTGTGTGCCAGCCGCCGGACGGCGCAGTGTATTCACGCTGGCGGCGCCCTGGGCGCCGTGGGCCTGCACCCGCGTATCGGAACCGTCAACCGGCGCATGCACATCGGCGGCGGCGCGCTCGCCCGGCGGCGCCCGCGTGCCGCGCCGTCCAGGCGGCGTGGTGTCCATCAGGTGGCGCATCCGGTCCACCGTGCTTTCCCACGAGGTGCCGGCAACGACATCGCGCATGCGCGCGGCCATCGTCGCGGTCTGTTCCGGCGTTTGCGCCAGCGCGGCTTCGCAATGGGCCAGGAATTCCTCCGGCGTATGGCCGATCGCCACGATATCGCCGTAGGGTTGCTCGACGTCACGGATGGCCGTGCTGACCACCGGCAATTGCGCCGCCATGTATTCCAGGACCTTGGTCGGACTGATGAAGCGGGTCGCCTCGTTCAGCGCGAACGGCATCAGGCACACGTCCCATCCGGCCAGGAACTGCGGCAGCGCCTTGTACGACTGCTGCCCCAGGTAATGGATATTGCGGCGCTGCGGCAACGATGCGGGGTCGATTTTCACGATCGGGCCGACCAGGACCAGTTCCCAGTCCGCGTGCGCATCGGCCAGGAACGCCACCAGTTGCGCATCGAGGCGTTCGTCGATGACGCCATAGAAACCCAGGCGCGGGCGGCCGATATGGTCGTGCAGCGGATGGCCGTTACTGCGGTCCAGCGCCTGCTCGAAATGCACCGCGTCGACACTGCTGGGGAAGCAATGCGCGTTGGAATGGCGGCTGCGCTTGGCTTCATACAGGCTGGGGCCGCCGGTAAACACGAGGTCGGCGATATTGAGCAGCGCGCCCTCGCGCTGTAACAACTGTTTCGGCGGATTGCTGAATGCCGCCAGTTCGTCCATGCAGTCGTACACCACCAGGCCCGCATGCAACGGCGCCAGCAGCGGCAGCGCCATCGGCGTATAGAACCAGACGATGGGTTCCTCGCCGGGCGTCGCCAACTGATCCATCATGGGCAGCAGCAGTGCAATCTGGTCGTCGTGAAACCCGGGCGCGTGGATCGGCGTGTGCGGCTGGCAGACCGTGAGGTTCGGCGCCGGCTGCGACATCTTCAGTTCCGCCGGGCCCTCGGCGTAGACCGGTTCTTCGACAAACAGCACCTTGTAATGCTGCGCCAGCCGGCTCAGCAACTGCTGCGGCCGCTGGTAGACGAAGTTCCAGCGCAGATGGCAGAACACGATGACGGTTTGCATGATTCTCTCCCTTGTGTCCCCTTGCGGGACGTTGTAGTGGCACAGCTGCGCGGTAAGGCGCTGTGCCTGTTTCAGGGCCGTGGCATAGGGCGCCACGGTGACCCTGTCGAGTGATACGTTGGGCGGCCCCTGAATCCCGCATTCGAGGTCCCACAGGCCGCTGCGGTGCCAATGCGCGGGGTTGTCCCAGTCCGGCCGGTCGACGACGGGATACAGACAGATGCCACGGAAGTCCACGCCACGTTCGATCGACATCGCGGCCTGCTCGGCGCATTCGCGTATCCACACGCCACGGCCGCTGCCGACATGGCTGGTTTCAGCCAGCAGCAATGGGCGCTGATAGCGCTGCCACAGTTCTTCCATGATCTGGTGCAACGGTTCGCGGCGCGGATGGTCGAGGTGCCACCACAGCCTGTCGTTGGTGCCGCTTTCCCACTGGTTGGAGTGGTAATAATTGCAGCCGATGATGTCCAGGTATTTCGGCGCGCCGCCCAGCTCCGGCGCGCGGGCGCCGCACAGCATGTCCCAGGCGTCGAACTGCGATGCGCGCCAGCCGGCGGCCTGCCCGGCCCATTCCGGATGGTCCAGCGGCGCCACCACGTGGATCACGGGATCGCACTGCAGGATGCGCGCGCCGGGTGCGACTTCCCGGATGGCATCGCAGCCGGCGATGGTGGCGCGCACCAGCTGGCGCTTGCCTTCCTCGCCCGGGTCCGGGTGATCCATGTTTTTGTGGCGGAACATGTGCACGGACAAACCCCAGCACATGAATGAAATCTCGTTGATGGGCGAATAGACCGGGGTGTCCCCGACGTAAGGCGCCAGGAATTCCGCCGCGGCGCGGCAGTAGCGGGCAAAGCGCGTAATGAATTCCGGCGCGTACAGGTCGATATCGTCCGGCAGGCCATAGTGGCAGAACGTCCAGCACACCTGCAAGCCCAGTTCCTGCGCGGCCCTGGCCCGGTCTTCGATGACGGAAAAGTCGAACACGCCGTTGCGCTCCACCAGGCGCCAGCCGATGGATTCACGCACGGTGCGGATGCCGAACTCCGCCAGCCTCTCATAGTCTTCGCGGGCCCGTTCCAGATGCCCCGTCACCAGGTTCATATCCTGCGGGCGGCCGGCATGGTTGACATGGTCCGCCCCTTCATAGCCGGCCTGCCAGAACGATGCAAACGGCGGTGCTTCGAACGTCATCGGTAACCCCTTCACAGCGGAACGTTACGGGTGGCGGCGCTGATCTGCTCCAGCGGGATCTTCGGCGACCGGTCCGCATTCAGCAGGCCATTGGTTTCCTGGAAGGTATCGGCGAACTGCGTGTAGCAAAAGCCGCTGAACATGGACGCTTCATTGACCACCTTCAGCAGCGCGCGGTAATGGTCATGGAACGCGGCCGCCGTGTTGGCGCGCGAATAGCCCCATGTGTGGTGTTCCGGCTGGCGCGGGTCGAACGCGATGCCGCCGAATTCCGTCAGCACGATGGGCTGGCCGCGATGCGGAAAGCCATCGAGCGTCAGGATGCGGCCGCCGGGACGGCGCTGGTCGAACAGCGTGCGCACCGGATCGGTGACTTCATAGCGTGCGCGGATTTTCTCCGGATCGGCGTCGTAGTCGTGGATGCCGAGGATATCGGTGGCCGACGCTTCCCAGCCATCGTTTCCAATCACGGGCCGGGTGGCATCCAGCATGCGCGTGGTGTGGTACAGCGCCTCCACCGCGTTGCGGTGGGCCTGCATCGACGTCAGGTTCGGCACGCCCCACGATTCATTGAACGGCACCCACACGATCAGGCACGGGTGGCTGTAGTCGCGTTCGATGGCCTCGGTCCACTCCTTCAGCAGCCGCGTCATCGAGCGGGCGCTGAACGCGTAGGCGGACGGCATTTCCTCCCATACCAGCAAGCCCAGCTGGTCGGCCCAGTACAGGTAGCGGGGATCTTCGATCTTCTGGTGCTTGCGCACACCGTTGAACCCCATGGCCTTCGCCAGTTCCACGTCGCGCCGCAATGCCGCGTCGGAAGGCGCGGTCAGGTGAGATTCTTCCCAGTAGCCCTGGTCCAGCACCAGCCGCAAGTGGTAGGGCCGCCCATTCAGCATGAACCGGTCGCGGCTGATGGCGACCGAGCGCATCGCCGTGTACGAGCGTACCGTGTCCAGTACCTCGCCATTGCAGCGCAGGATCAGTTCCGCCGCCAGCAGCGTCGGCCGCTCGGGGCTCCACAGCAATTCATTGCGCGAATCGTCGATGCCGGGATCGGACAGCGCGATCTTGCGGTTGGCCTCCATGCCGACCAGCAGGTATTCATCATCGGCCAGCAGCTTTTCGCCATGCCACAGCTTGACCTCCACCGCCAGGCGGTCGCGCACGTCGCCGCCGGCCAGCACTTCGCATCCGATCTCAAAACCGTCGAAGATCGGCGTCCAGCGCAGCGATTTGATGTAAGTGGCAGGCAGTTGCTCGACCCACGCGGTTTGCCAGATGCCCGTGGTGCGGGGATACCAGATCGAGTGCGGGTGCAGCAGCCAGTCCTGCTTGCCGCGCGGTTTGGCCAGGTCGCCGGGTTCATCCTCCGCCTGGACCACGATGGCCTGCATGTCGCCATCCACCAGCGCATTCGTGATGTCGATGGCGAACGGCGTATGGCCCCCCTCATGTTCACCCACCAGTACCCCGTTCAGCCATACGCGGGCGCGGTAATCAATGGCGCCGAAGTGCAGCATGGTGCGCTCGCCGCGCCCTTCCATGGCAAAGCGCAGCTGATACCAGCACACCGTGTGGTAGCCCTGGTCGCCAATGCCGCTGGCCCCTGCCTCCGGCGCAAACGGCACGACGATCGTGTGGGTCCATGCAATGTTGTCGGAGGGCTGGCGGTAGCGGCGCTCATCGTCAAAAGCAAAATCCCACGTGCCGTTCAGCGACTGCCACGCGCTGCGCACCAGCTGTGGCCGCGGGTATTCAAACTGGCTCATCGTTTGTCCCTTTCCGCATTTCGTATGCGACGTGGGTGGGGATGCTAGTCCCGATAACGCTTGGACCCCGTTTCGATACGAGGCGGCAAACTTGCAAATGCATCGCTCAACCGGTGTGGACCAAAGCAGCCTCTACAGCAAAGGCGGGTCGGTTTCCCTTGCAAACGGCCGGTGTCCGCTCAGCGCCGCGGCAAATGCATCGAAAGCGCCCGCGCTGTCGGCCGCCGGGGCAATAATCAATCCCGGGTCGGCGCTGCCGTCCGGCAGCGTCGGCGGCAGGTTCGCCTGCGCCAGCAATTCCGCGCCGCTGCCCCATGCGAAGATCGGCTTGCAGTGGCGGTACTGGTCGCGCAGGAACTCGACGGTCTGGCCGGTAAGCGCCAGGCGGCCCTGGTCCGCGCCGTCCGGCACGATCACAGCGTCGTACAGCACGGATGGTCCCGCCTCCAGCGATATCTCGACATCGACGCGGCCGCCGCCCGCCGCCTTGCGCGCGCCCAGCTGGACCCCGACGATGCGCGGCACCGCACCGGCGCCGCGCAGCGCCGCATAGACGGCGTCGATGCCGGCCGCATCGACACCGTCACCCGCCAGGATCGCGACCCGGCGCGTGGCAATGCCGGTGGCGCCAGGGCGGGCCAACAGCGACAGCGCCGGCGACACCGGATAGACCGGTTGCGGCAAGGTGCTGGCCAGCGGCGCCGGCGGCGGCAGATCCATGCCCAGGCCGTCCGCGACACTGGCCGCCAGCATGGGATCGACATGGATCAGGTTGCCGATCACGCGCGCACGCACAGCCGGCGTCTGCACCTTGGTCAGCTCGAAGCGGAACGCATTGGCAATGTGGGCCTGCTCCACCGGGCTCTGGCTTTCGAAGAACATGCGCGCCTGGGCATAGTGTTCCGCGAACTTTTCGGGCTTGCCGCGCACCTTGTCTTCGCTGATGGGTTCGGGGAAGGAGTTGAAACCCATCTGCCCCGCCTGGAACGGACAGCCGCCCGCCAGCGAGTTCGGTTCGTAATTCACGCGTCCCCGGTGGATCGCCTGCCGGTGCATGCCGTCGCGCTGGTTGTTGTGTACCTGGGCGACCGGCGCGTTGATGGGGATTTCATGGAAGTTCGGCCCGCCCAGGCGGGAAATCTGGGTATCGACGTAGGAATGGATGCGCCCCTGCAGCAGCGGGTCATTGGTAAAGTCGATGCCGGGCACGACGTGGGCGGTGCAGAACGCCACCTGCTCGGTCTCGGCAAAGAAATTGTCGGGGTTGCGGTTCAGCGTCATGCGCCCCACCGCGCGTACCGGCACCAGTTCCTCCGGAACCAGCTTGGTGGGATCGAGCACGTCGAACTCGAACTGGTCCGCCTGTTCTTCCGTGAAGATCTGCAGTCCCAGCTCCCATTGCGGATAGGCGCCGGCTTCGATCGCTTCCCACAGGTCGCGCCGGTGATAATCCGGATCGGCGCCCATCAGCTTGGCCGCCTCGTCCCATACCAGCGAGTGGGTGCCGGCCACCGGATTCCAGTGGAACTTGCAGAACACCGACTCGCCCGCAGCGTTGACCAGGCGGAAGGTATGGACGCCAAAGCCCTGCATCATGCGGTAGCTGCGCGGGATCGCGCGGTCCGACATTTGCCACAGCAGCATATGGGTCGATTCCGGCATCAGCGACACGAAATCCCAGAAGTTGTCATGCGCACTGGACGCCTGCGGCATTGCATGGTGCGGCTCGGGCTTGACGGCATGCGCCAGGTCGGGAAATTTCATCGCATCCTGGATGAAGAACACGGGAATGTTATTGCCCACCAGGTCCCAGTTGCCTTCATCCGTATAAAACTTGACGGCAAAACCGCGCACATCGCGCGCCGTGTCGGACGAACCGCGCTCGCCGGCCACGGTGGAGAAGCGCACGAACACCGGCGTGATCTTGCCGGCTTCGGTGAATGGCGCGGCGCGGGTAACGGCCTGCAGGTCCTCGTACGCTTCGAAAAAGCCGTGGGCCGCCGATCCACGTGCGTGCACCACGCGTTCCGGGATGCGTTCGTGGTCGAAGTGGGTGATCTTTTCGCGCAGGATAAAGTCTTCCAGCGTGGTCGGCCCGCGCAGGCCCACCTTGAGCGAGTGTTGGTTGTCCGCCACCGGCACGCCCTGGTTCGTGGTCAATACCTGGCCGCCGCTGTCCACCCGCGCGCCGTCGAGCGGCTTAATCAGGCGGTTGACGCCGGCGGCGGGTTCGCTGCCCAGCTTTTCGGAACTGTTCTGCTCGGCGGCGGTGCTGGCGGTAGCGACCGGATCGCCGGGGCTGGCGGTGCTGCCCTGGTGCGGCTGGCGCGCGGCGTCGCCATATTCCAGCGGCTTGTCCGCATTGAATGGCATCTGCGCCGCCAGTTGCTGGTTGCCTGCCACTTTGCGCAGCAGGGTATCTTCCAGTTCCCCGGGTCCACCCAGGTCGGACGGCGGCGGTGCGCTGGACGGACCGGATATCGTGCTCAGTACCGAACCGGCGCCGGCGATATCGCCAGTTGGTTTCTTGCTTTTGGCCATGTGAATTACCTCAATATTTTTTGTGAAGGCGACAGTGCTCGCCGGCGCCTGTGCACAGCACATGGCCGGGAACCGTCGGATCAAGGGGGAGTACTAGTGCGCCGCCACTGAAACAACAATGGATAGGATTGCAGGCACCATAGTGGCCGCATCGCTGCGTCCGCAGTGTGCGGCAACACACGCCGGGCACAAGAAAGTGAAAACAATATGCGCGCCACGCCCGGCGGGCTGGTCTGGCGCGAAGCGAAGGTCAAGACGACTGGCTGCGGATCGACGGCCTAGGTTCCGCTACTTGCGCACCGGCTCGATGGTTGCCTGCAGTATCGTTCCCACACCGGCTGTCCGCGCCCGCCTGAGCAGCATTTCAGCTGTCACCACATCCTGCAGCGCGGACCCCACCGATTTGTACAGCACGATGTCGCCGGGCGCGCGCCGCACCGGAGAACGTTGCGCGATCACATCGGCCAGCGCATGCAATTTGCCGCCAAAGCCGACACCCTCGGCAGTTGCCGCCAGCATGTCGCCCGTGTCGTGCGCCACTTCGTCGGCCATGTCGGCCACGATCAAGGCGGCCCGGCGGATCACGTCCACATCCACTTCGCGCTGTTCCGGCAACGTCGAACCAATCGACACCACCGTCATGCCGGGCTGCAGCCACGCGCCCAGCAACACCGGCGATTCATCGCGCGAACGGGCCGCGCAGAGGACCACGTCGGCGCTGTCGAGCGCCTGTTGCGGCGTCTCCGCCGCCACGATGGCGATACCGTACCGTTGCCTGAATTCGTCGGCGTAGCGCTGGCGACTGGCCGACGTCGGACTGTAGACCGCTGCCGAGGCGATCGGACGCACCGCCTGCAGCGCCAGCAATTGCGAGCGCGCTTCGAATCCGGCGCCGATCACCGCCACCCGCAGCGGCCCCGCCGGCGCCAGCGCGTCGACCGCCATTGCAGCCGTGGCAGCGGTGCGGATGGCGGTGATCTGGTTGCCGTCGATCAGGGCCGCCAGTGCCATCGTTTCCTGGTCGAACAGCGACACCAGGTAACTGGCGCAGCGGGCGCGCGGCGACGCGGCAATCAGCTTGCTGCCCATGTGGCCGCCGTTCGGCGATATCGCGCTCAGCCCGCGCAGCCAGACGCCGTCGCCCCGGGCCATGGAACGGGGCGGCACCATGTGGGCGCCGATGGGGGCGGCATACGCCGCGCGCAGGGCTGCGACGGCGTCGGTCCAGCTGTGCAGGCTGCCGACATCGCGGTCGCTCAGGAACAAGGTTGGGATGGTGGCCATGGGTTGAACTCCTCTCTGGTTGACGATCCATCTACCTTAGACATCAACACCACGGCGAGGAAGCGCGCCACCGGCAAAGCAGCTATGGCGATTGCGGATACCGGCCCGGCTGGTCAGCGGGAAAACAGCGCGGCGACCAAGCGCGCCACGCTGCGCGTGGCCAGCGTGTGCGGGCGGTGCGGCGTCGCGCCCAGCACGATGTGCCGGGTCAGTTCCGGCTGGACGATGCGGGCGGCGCCCAGCCGGGCGTCGCCGGTACCGGTATCCCCCAGCGACGCCACGATGGCATAACCGGCGCCGGCGGCGGCCAGTTCCTGCTGCAGCGCGATGGTGTCAGCCTCCATCGCCACCACCAGGCGCACGCCGCGCTCGCGCGCCAGCGCATCGAGCCGCTTGCGCAGCACATGCGGCTCGGCAGGCAGGATCAAGGGCAGCCCGTCCAGCGCGGCAAACGGCACCTGCCCCGCCACCAGCAGGGGATCGCCGGCCGGGCCGGTCAAGTCCAGCGCCATGCTGCGCAGGCAGGTGACATCCGCGCCGGCCGACGGCCCTTCACGCAACAGCAGCGCCAGGTCCAGCCGCCCGCTGGCCAGCCATTCCTCCAGCTGTGCGCTGGAACCTTCGGCCAGGCGCAGCCGGACCCGGGGATATTGTTCCCGCATGGCGCGGAACAGGCGCCCGGCAAAGCGCGGCACGGAAGAAGGCAACAGCCCGACATGCACGTCGCCGATCGGAATGCGATTGGTGGTGACGATCTCGTCGGCCAGCCGGTCGGCGTCGGCCAGCATCGGCCCGATGCGCGCGTGGATGAGTTCACCGAACTCGGTCAAGACCACGCCGCGCCCGGTACGGCGGAACAGCTTGCCGCCGCAGAGCGTTTCCAGCTGGGCGATCTGGCGGCTGATGACCGATTGCGGGCTGTTCAAGACGTCGGCGGCGCGCGTCAGGCTACCCAGCTGGGCAACGCTGGCAAACAGCCGCCAGCGCGGATCGAGTATCGGCAGCATATCGCTTCCCGCACCTTACCAGGCCACGCAGATGTATTTCGATTCCAGGTATTCCAGCAAGCCGTCATGCCCGCCTTCCCGCCCGACACCACTCTGCTTCCAGCCGCCGAACGGCGCCGCCGGATCGGACACCACGCCCCGGTTGATGCCCACCATGCCCGCCTCGATGCGCTCCGACACGGCCAGCGCTTTGGCCAGATCCCGCGTGTGCACGAACGCCACCAGCCCATATTCCGTGTCATTGGCCAGCGCCACCGCCTCGTCCACGGTATCGAAGACACAGACGGGCGCCACCGGGCCGAAGATTTCCTCGCGCAGGATGCGGGCATCCGGCGCCACGCCCGCCAGCAGGGTCGGCTCGTAGAAATAGCCCCGCCCTGCACGCGCGCGGCCGCCCGTCAGCACGGTGGCGCCCTGCGCCACCGCTTCATCGACCAGTTGCGCCACCTTGTCCAGCGCGGCGCCGTTGATCAATGGGCCCAACTGCACGCCGTCGTCCAGCCCCGGTCCCACATTCACCGCGGCCATGGCGGCGGCGAAACGGCGGGAAAATTCTTCCGCCACCGGCCGCTCCACATAAAAACGGTTGGCCGCCGTGCACGATTCGCCGCCGTTGCGCAGCTTGGCCACCATGGCGGCCGCCACCGCGGCATCCAGGTCGGCGTCGGCAAACACGATGAATGGCGCATTGCCGCCGAGTTCCATCGAACACTTGACCACATTGCCGGCCGCCTGCGCCAGCAGCACGCGGCCGATACCGGTCGACCCGGTGAACGACAGCTTGCGCACCCGGGGATCGTGCAACATGGCGCCAACCACCTGGCCGGACTGGCGCGACGGCACCACGTTAACGACACCGGCCGGCACGCCGGCCTCCTCGAACAGGGCGGCCATGGCCAGCGCCGTCAGCGGCGTTTCCGACGCGGGCTTCAGCACCACCGTGCAGCCGGCGGCCAGCGCCGGCCCGATCTTGCGGGTGACCATCGCGGCGGGAAAATTCCACGGCGTGACGAACACCGCCACGCCGATCGGCTGGCGCACCACCAGGATGCGGTTGGCGCCGCCGGGCGCCGTCGATACTTCGCCAACGATGCGCACCGCTTCTTCCGCATACCAGCGCAGGAATTCAGCAGCGTACGCGACTTCACCGCGCGCCTCCGCCAGCGCCTTGCCGCTCTCCAGCACGATCAGGCGGGCAAACGATTCGGCGCGCGCCACCAGCAATGCAAACGCCTGGCGCAAGATGTCGCTGCGCCGGCGCGGCGGGGTGGCGGCCCAGGCCTTGCCTGCCGCGTCGGCGGCCGCGACGGCGGCCAGGGCGTCGTCCACCGATGCACTGGCCACGTCGGCCAGCACGTCGCCGGTGGCCGGGTCGGTCACGCTGAAGGTGGCGCCGTCGGACGCGTCGCACCACTGCCCGTCGATATACAAGCCCTTCGGTGTTTCGATGATTTCCTGGTATGACATGGTGGTTCCTCGGTGACGGTATTCAGGCGGGATGGCGGCCAACCAGGAACTGGCTGTCCGGGTCGGACGTCGGCGTGACGCCGGAAGCGGCGAGGCCCTGGCGCAGGGTTTTCATCAGTCGGTCCGGCACGCGCATGGCGGGCGCGCGCAGCGGCCCGCCATTGAAGCCGGCCAGCCAGTCCTGGTATTTCCACATGGTGCGGTTCAGGACACCGGCGCCGCCCGCGTAGGTTTGCGCGGCGGCCCCGTTGGCGTTGCGCGCCGGCGCGAATTGCCAGAACAGTTGCATCGCCTCGTCCCAGCGGCCGTTGCGAGCCAGCTCGAACGCGCGCGGATAGTAGTTCCCCATCCACTGCGTATTGCTGGTGCCGGAAAATTGCAAGTCCATCAGGCTCATCATGGGAATCGCATCGCCTTCGATCGGGCAACTGATGACAACGTCGTCGCGGAAGTGGCGCCACATTTCGCACAGGCCGGCCACCAGCGGAAAGCCCTGCTCGGACTTGATGGCCACGATATTGGGGCAATCGTCCAGCAGCTTGCGCACGAATTCCACCCGCATGCCGGCCGGGTGCACGCGTTCGAAGCCCCACAGCGGAATCGGGAACAGCATCACCGCCAGGTTGGTCGCGTCGCAAAACGCCTTCGTGTAGTCGTAGATTTCCTGTTCCGTGGTCGGCCAGAATTGCGGCGGGTATGACAGCAGGACGATATCGGCGCCCGCCCGTTCCGCCAGTTGCACCGCTTCGATGTTTTCCTGCAACGTGCCGAACGCGGCATGGAAAAACAAGCCCATGCGCCCGCCCGCCGTCTCGCGCGCCCACGCCGTGAATTGCGCGTTTTCTTCCGGCGTGATCGCCACTTCCGCGCACAGCAGCGTGTAGCGGTAACCGTACTCGATCGTCAGTCCGATGTCGTGCCGGATACCCTGTTCATTGAGGCGCTTGAGGTCCGCCGTATAGCTTGGAATGGTGACGCTGCTGCAGCCCACCAGGTGTTCGCGCGCCCATGCGCGCGCTTCATGCCTGCTGTAATTCGCCATGCTGATTCCCTTTAAACGTTGAGGTGTGTGCGAATCATGGTAATCAGCAAGGGCGCGGCAAGGAACGGCGTGGCGGGGAAAGCAGCTATGCTGTTTTAGTCATAATTCTGTTCGAGCGCCACGCCGCCGGCCTGCACCGGTTTCGCATCGACCAGCACGAACGCCATGCGGCAAGGCCGGTCGCTGGTGTTGTGCCACAGGTGGTTGGTGCCACGCTGCACCACCACGTCGCCCGCCTTCAGCCGGGTCGCCGATCCGCCGTCGAGTTCCATCGTCAACTCCCCTTCCAGCACGATGCCGTAATCGATCGAGCGGGTGCGGTGCATCGGCGACTTGCAGCCAGGCGCGAAGTCGACAATGCGCAGCACCGTGCCGCCTGGACAGGTCAATCCCGTGGCGCGCAGGGCGCCATCGAAATCATCGTTGTTGTCGGCGGGCGACGTGGCGGTGGTCCAGACCTTGATGAACGACGCGATGCCGCCGTCGACCCATTGGCCGGCCAGCTCGTTGTCGCTGTGGACGATCGCGTTGCTTGCCGCATCGTGTCCGGTGACGATGCGCCTGATGGTGGTGTGCATGATTTCTCCATGATGAAAGGTGGGATAGATGGCGCCAGCGTAAGGCAGCGCCGCCCCCACGGGAAATCGATTCTTCCAATCCGGCGCATCGGCTTTTCCGATACATCGCATCGGCAGACACGACTGGCGGCTTGGCGCGGGGCGGGCTTACCATGGCCCGCGACCCAACCATCGAAGGAGATTCATCATGCATATCGTTGTTACCGGCGCCAATGGCTTTGTCGGCAAGGGGCTGGTCCGCCGCCTGCTCGCGCGCGGCCATCTGACGCCCGGCCAGCCATTGACCACGCTGACACTGGCCGATACCGTGTTCGACACGCCGGCCCCGGGCGATGGCGACCCGCGCGTGCGCCTGGTGCAGGGCAGCATCGGCGACCCTGAAGTGTTGCGCGAAGCGTTCCGCATCCCCGCCGACTGCGTGTTCCACCTGGCCAGCATCCCGGGCGGCATGGCCGAGGCGAATTATGAACTGGGCTTGCGCATCAACCTGCACGCCACGCTGGACATGCTGGAATTGCTGCGCCTGCAGTCCCAACCTGCGCGCTTTGTCTTCAGCGGCAGCATTGCCGTGTATGGCGCGCCGCTGCC
The DNA here is from genome assembly GCF_009674485.1 of Pseudoduganella rivuli. Classification (GTDB taxonomy): domain Bacteria; phylum Pseudomonadota; class Gammaproteobacteria; order Burkholderiales; family Burkholderiaceae_D; genus Rugamonas; species Rugamonas rivuli_B. Next base: position 229,921 of record NZ_WKJJ01000011.1, read on the forward strand.
TGACGTGGTGGACGACGCCACGCCCATGCGCCCCACGCTCAGCTATGGCGCGCACAAGCTGATCGATGAAATCCTCATCAAGGATTACAGCCGGCGCGGCTGGATCGATGGCCGCATCCTGCGCCTGCCCGGCATCGTGGCCCGTCCGCCGGCGCCGTCCGGCCTGCTGTCGGCTTACATGAGCGATATCTTCTGGCGCCTGGCGCAGGGGCAGCCGTTCGTCTGCCCCGTTTCGGCGGAAGCGGTGTCGTGGTGGATGTCGGCGCCCTGCTGCGTCGACAACTTGCTGCATGCGGCCGCGCTGGACCCGGAACAGGTGGCGGCGCGCCGCGATTTCACGTTGCCCGTGTTGCGCCTGACCATGGCGCAACTGGTCGACGGCCTGGCGCGGGAATATGGGCAAGACCGGCGCGCACTGGTGTCGTACCAGCCCGACGCCGCGCTGCAAGCCGCATTTGGCAGCTACCCGCCGCTCGACGCGGCGGCCGCCGAGGCGGCCGGCTTCCGGCATGATGGCGGCGTGGCGGAGTTGATCCGCAACGCGCTGTCGCCATCGCACTGACACGCTGATGTGACCTGGCGGCCGGCGGGCCGCCATCTGTCAACTGAAGCAACTTTGAGTTTTGGGCGTCCAAGCTCAAGCGCCGGGTGACGCTGTCTCACCCGTTCCAAGTCAGGCTTTGGACGCTGCTTGAAAGCAGTTCCCGGGTGCTGAGCTATTGCGAGCGTCCGGCGTACTGGCGCCACGCCGATAGTCGGCAGCTGGCCGACTTTTGGGTCAAGGTCGGGCCGCGCGAAATATGCTGGATCGTCATGGCCGAGCCGCAGCCGGCCAGGGCCGGCGTTCTGAGTGGTGACGGCGATATCGTCGTGCGGTATGTTCACAGCCAAAGTCTGGCCTCGCACGGTATTTGGATCGACAACTGGATGCGCATCTTGCCCTATCTCTGCTCCAATGAGCGCTTTGTCAGCCCAAGGGTGCTGGCCGATGTCGAGCGGGCAAATCGAACGCGACTTTCAGCCGCATGACACGGTGCTGGTCCCCACCGCTGTATTCATGCTGCTGCACAAAGGGCGAATCAAGGCCGGGGCCTTGCGCGATCAGCCGCTGGGGCCTGCGATTGTATTGAGGAGGACGGCCACATGACTACCCGCCGCAGCGACGGCGCGACGGATCGCGCCGACCCCACGTTGTGGCCGACCGTGGCCTGCGCCCGAGCTCACCGACGCGCAACAAAAATCTTCCGGACCCGTGAAGAAGCCACGCTGCGGTAGTGCCGGCGCGAGACGCTGCGCTCCATCGAGGCTGCCACCGGGGTACCGTTCAGCGCCATGCGGCGACTGTATGAACGCTGCCTGCAACCCCATGCCGACGGGCGTTTGCAGGGTTTGCGCGCATTGATTCCATACAAACGCGTCAAGTTGTACCGGCGCTCGGCCAAGGTGGCTCGAGCGGGTGGTGTCGGCAAGGCTGGCGCATTTCAGCAACTGCTGGACCGTCATCCCGAGCTGGAAGCCTTGATCGTCACTGAACTGCGGGCGCACCATGTTGTGTTGAAGGAGGGCTCCCAGGGCCTGGTTGTTGGTGGACTGAGCGCATTGCACAAACGCTTTCGGCAACGCTGTCTTGAACTTGGACTGACCGAGCGAGACTATCCGTTGGTTCAGGCCGAGCAAGGTATCCGCAGCCTGGCGGTGGCGGTCAAATCCATCGCCGCGCGCTCATTCGAACAGGCGGCACGCGCCGCGCTTGCGCAGAAACGATCCGGCGGCGTACGGCCGGACGCCGCTGGGCTGCCATTGGTGGCGGCGATTCCGTTCGACGCCGTCGTCGAGGAATCGTTCGAAATCGAACGCGTGTGGCTGCTCACCATCATCGACATCTGCAGCCGGGCGGTGTTGGGTTGCCACATCGTGCTCGATCCGGAATACAGCCGCTTCGACGTGCTCAAGACGGTCGAGCGTGCCCTGGTTCCGTGGCGCCCTCCCGCGTTGACCATTCCAGGTCTGCCCTATACCACGGGCGCAGGCATGCCGTCCGAACGCCTTCCGGAACTTGGTTATGCCGTCTGGAATTGGTTCCGCTTCGACAACGCCAAGGCCAATCTGGCGGCGGATACCTTGCGGGTGCTCACCGAAATTGTCGGCTGCGGCGCCCATGCCGGCCCGGCCTATCGTCCCAACGAGCGGCCCCATATTGAATGCTTTTTCGGCACACTGGCATCGGTCCTCTCGCACCGGTTGCCTGGCACCACCGGCGCTGGCGCCAGCGATCCCCGGCGACGCATCGCGGAACTGACGGCCACTTCGGCGGCCGTGGTGCGACTCGATGAGTTGATGGAACTGACCGCGGTGGCGATCGCCAACTACAATGCCGCGTCGCATACCGGCTTGGGCGGTCGTTCACCGCTGGAAATGCTGGGCTATTACGTCCGCGAAAAACAGATTGCGCTACGCTGGCTGGCCGAGCCCATGCAGCGTAACCTGTGCCTGCTCCAGCACGAGCATGAAGGACACGTGCGAGGCAGTGTCGCCGAGGGCGTGCGGCCCTATATTCACTTCTTCGGCACGAACTACATCAGCCACAGCCTGGCCGGGCGGGCGGACTTGATCGGCAAGCCGGTGCGGCTTTACTTCGACGCCGAGGATATTCGCGCGCTGCGCGTGTTCGACACGGCCGGACGGGAACTGTGTGTGGTGGAGGTCCAGGCGGCTTGGCGCTATACCGCCCATACCCTGCGCATGCGCAGGGAAATCCTAGCCCTGGTGCGTGCGCGCAAGTTGCGCATCCAGCACAATGAGGATCCGGTGCAGTGCTATCTCGACTTCCTGCGCGACGGCGCGGCCAGCCGACGTCGTTCCGCCAGCAAAGCGGAGCTGGCGCGCCGTGCGATGAAGGACGCCACACCAGCGCCCACGGCGCCGCCCGGCCCGGCCGGAAATACGCCGGCCGAGCATGCCGAAGTCCCCCCAGGTCCCTGCTGAGAAAAGCACAATATCCCAAGGTCCGGTCAAGGGAAAGCGGCCCACCATCGGCGCCGGCCAGGTATTCTCGCGTTAGCCATATGACCAAGGAAAAATCAAACGCGGCGAACGATGGGAAGGCGATCGCGCGCCCCATCGCAATCGACCGCCACCCCTTGAACAACCGCACCTACCGCGTCGCCACGACGGCCATCGAGGACTGCTGGGAGCTGGTGTCCAGGTGCCTGCACTACCGGATTCCCGGTGCACTGATCTATGGCGAGACCCGCTTCCGGTTAATTTGATTAAGCGTATTGGTGAATATTGTAATATTAATAATTTAGTTGCCGCGTATACTCCGACGCATCTCGGCGCCCGTTATACGTGCTGCCCGGAGCTCTGTGGTAGAACGCCGACGTTGCGGTAACCGATAACGATTTTTCTTCGTCATTGCGCAAATCCGTTTCGGGTCGCGCCATCTGTTTTGCCGCCTGACTCCCGGGAGTTCGTATATCGCGCTCTTCGGTCCCTCCGTTTCCATCATCGATGAAAAATAATCGACGGGTTTGTTGCCCGTGGCCGACTTATGTCGTGGTGATCCGGTTCCATGAAAAGGAAGTCTCGTGTTCAAAAAAATAGTGTATGTAACAGGATTTTTATTCCTGGCTCAAATCACGCATGCAATCGCCTCCGATGAGGTGCAGGCGGCGCCCCCCCAGACGTTGCGTGACCTCTTCGCCGCGACCCCGCAAGTGGAATGGGAAAAATGTTTTGCCCTGCCCGACGCCAAGCCAAAGGAGTGCGCCGCCGATCCGGATACGGATGAGTGCAAGGCGGCCGAGCAGAAGCCCAAGGATGGGACGGAATTCAAGTATGTGCGTCGAGGAACCTGCATCAAGCAGGGCGGAAAGTCGATGATGGCTCAACGGCATGAACCGCAGAAGTGACCGATGACCTGAGTGTCCATCAAATCCGTCCGCCATTTAATCCGCAGGCCCGATGCGACCTTGTGATGGTCCCATCGATGCGAAATCCGATCAGGGATATGAAAAAAATAATGAAACGCCGTCCGTGCGTGCGCGCCGCCGCAATCGCCGTTGTTTTAATTTGCTCGAACCTTACTGCGTCCGCTGACGAGGTCAGTTTGAACCCATTAACCCCCCAAAAAGTTGAGGTAACGGGAGAGCGACCAAAGAAGGACGCAGGATCGGACAGCGATGCGCTGTTGGCGTATGCGATTCAGATTGCCCCAGGCTGGGCCACCAACAACTCGCAGTATGTTTACAGCGTACCGCAATACAATAGCTCCCTGGAACCGCCGTCTTGTCCGGTCGCGGGGCAACAGACTGTTCCGAGCACCAATCCGAGCACGACGCGTCCAGTGGTCATTGCTACCGGCGAAAAGTTCAAGCTCGAACGGGATTTCGTGGCGGGGACATCGTCCGGGCTGTCGATGGAGCGCACCTATCGAAGCAAGTCCAAAGGGGGCAAGATGTTCGGGCCCAATTGGGTAGCGGGGATCGAGTACCCGGACCTGATATTGGGTACCAACTCGATCACAGCCACCGATCAGATGGGGGCGCAGTACGTCCTGAACAAGCAAGCACCGCCGCCCGGCGGCTTCCCTGGGGGAATTAGTGTCTATTCCGGTTCGTACGGCGACATAGTCGCGTACCCGAACTCGGGTGGTTACATCCTCACCAAGGGTGACTACAAGTATTATTATGATTCAAACGGCCTGATTAACAGACTTGCCACAGCAAACGGCACTGTACTACTCAATTTCGGCGGGAATGTGATCGTCAATGGCGCCGGGCAAGCCATGCAGCTCACCTGGTCGAACGGCCGGGTGACGCAGATAACCGATCCTAATGGACGGGTCTGGCAATACGCCTACAACGCCAACAAGATGCTCGTGAAGGTCACCGCCCCGGTGGACCCGGCGAGTGGCGCACCCGCCGATTACCGGGAGTATTTTTATGAGGACGCCGACCCGACACTGCTCACCGGCATTGCAATCAATGGGGTACGCTACAGTACCTACCGGTATGATGCCAACAAGCGGGTCATCGACAGCGCCCTGGCCGGCCGCAATGAATTCGAAACCTTCGTCTATGGTACGAATTACACGGACGTTACCGATGCCCGTGGCCAAACGACGCGCTACACCTACAACGACTTCAACGGCTCCAAGCGCCTCGCATCGCAATCGCGCAGCCAGACCGCCAACTGCCCGGCGGCGGCGTCGCAGATTTTCTATAACGCATCGGGAGACGTCGACTATTCCCTCGATTGGGAAGGCAACAAGACGCAGTTCCAATTCGGCTACAACAAAGCGCTGGTCAGCGTCACGACGGCGGCCGGCACGGCCAACGCGCTGACGACTTACAACACCTGGAATGGCGTCTTACTCGCCTCGACGGACTATCGTGACGCCAACGGCGCCATTTACCGGCGCATCGACTACACCTATAAAGATTCGGGACTGGAGTATGGCCTCTTCGACACCGTGACCGACGCGGACCCGGCCAACTCGACGCAGAGGAAGATCGGCTATACCCGGACGTTTTATCCCGACGGGTCGCCCGCGACGCTCACCACGACGTATTACCTGTCGAGCGGTAACGAGACGGAGAAGGTCACCTATGACGCGTTCGGCAACGTGACGAGCCGCACCAACCGGCTGGGACAGTCGGTGACGTACAGTGGCCACGACAGGCTGGGCTATCCGGCGCAGATGGTGGACGAGAACGGCATCACCCACCTCTACGTGTACAACCCGAACACGACGCTGAAGTCGGTGACCGACAAGTTGCCGACCGGCGACCGGATCACGACCTACAGCTATGACGGCGACCGCCGGCTGAAGGACATCGTCTATGCCAATGGCACGGCCACGCGATATCGCTATGATGCGAGCGGACGGCTAATGCAGGTCGGCGACGCCCAGAACCGCTTCCAGACGATCTCCTATACGGCGTCGACCGGCACCACGGGCACGACGTCCGCCCGGTTCACGCCAGGTCTGAGCGGCAGCACGCCGACGGCGGTGGCCGCCACGGCTTTCACCTCGACGTCGAAAGCCGACACGCTCGGCCGCACCTATACGGTCACGGGCAACAACGGCCAGAGCACCAATCTGCGCTACGACCGGAACGGCAATCTGAAATCGATCAGCGATGCCAACGGCAACTCGACCACGTTCGAATACGACGCCCAGAAGCGCCAGACCAAGGTGACGGTGCTGCCGGAGGGCAGCGTGACGCAGCGGCATTTCAATGCGGCCGGCAATCTCGACTGGGTGCGCGACGCCCGCGGCCTGCAGACGAACTACGCGTACAACGGCTACGGCGAGGTGACCAGTGTGACCAGCCCGGACACCGGCGTGACCACGTACACCTATGACGACATTGGCCGCCTGTCCACGGAGTCGCGCGCGAACGGCGTGGCGATCACCTATACCTGGGACGCGCAGGGCCGGATCAAGACCCGCGCCAGCGGCGGCGTCACGGAGACCTTCAACTATGACGAAGGAACATACGGCAAGGGGCGTCTGACCAGCATCGCCGACGCCAGCGGCTCGACCAGCTACACCTATACCGCCGCGGGAGAACTCGCGACGCAAAGCACGGTGATCGGCGCGCAAACTTACGCGACCAGCTGGACCTATGACGCGGTCGGGCGGACGCAGACCATGACGTACCCGTCGGGCTTCAAGCTGACCTATGCGTATGATGCCTATGGCCAGTTGAGCAATATAACCAGTAGCCTGGCCACCTGGCCCACGATTGCCGACGGCTTCCTGTACCAGCCGGTGTCGGGCGCGCGTTACGCCTGGCGCTTCGGCAACAACAAGGCGCGCCTGCTGACCCAGGACACGGATGGCCGCCTGACCAAGATCGACAGCCAGAGCGTGCACCAGCTCACGCTGGGTTACGATCCCGCCGACCGTCTTAAAACCCGCACCGACGGCGTGGACGCGAGCAAATCCGACACGTTCGGCTACGACAGCGCCAGCCGCGTGACGTCGGCCTCGCGCACGCCAAGCGGCAGCGAGAGCTTCAGCTGGGACCTGGTGGGCAACCGCAGTTCGCACACCGGGCCCCTCGGCAGCTTCAACTACACCAGCGACACGGCCAGCAACCGTTTGACCTACTGGGCCAGCACCACCGGCGACCGCTACCGTAATTTCGCCTATGACAGCGTGGGCAACCTGTCCTCGGAACAGCGCAAGAACGGCGCCGTGCTGTCGACCGTCGGCTATGATTACGACGTGTTCGGCCGGCTGAGCGCGTTCAAGCAGAACGGCGCCACCGTTGGCGGCTACAAGTACAACGCGTTCAACTTGCGCGCCGAGAAAACCACGGCGGCCGGCACGGTGCAGTATGTGTACAGCCTCACCGGCAAATTACTGGCCGAGACGGGCGCTGCGGCCACAGAGTATGTCTGGCTGGGCGGGGAACTGCTGGGCATTGTGCGCGGCGGGCAGTTCTATGCCAGCCACAACGACCAGGTTGGGCGTCCGGAAGCGCTGACCAACAGCGCCGGTGCGGTGGTGTGGCGGGCCAACAATACCGCGTTCGACCGCACCGTCACGGTGAATACCGTGCCGCTGAATATCGGTTTCCCGGGGCAGTATATCGATGCGGAATCGGGGCTGTGGTATAACTGGAACCGGTATTATGATGCGTCGCTGGGAAGGTATATCCAATCTGACCCAATTGGACTCGACGGTGGGATGAATACCTATGCATACGTAAGTGGAAATCCTATTACACGAATTGATAGATTCGGTTTGGAAGAAGCATCAACAATCGCATGTAACGGGAGTGGTGGTTATATGATCATAAATAATGATCACGGAGTGAGTCGACCATGCACTGAAATTCATGAGCAATCCCATATTAATGACTGGAAAAGGCGATATGGGGACGATTCTTGCAAAGGGAAGCCTAAAGGTTTCATTCCTACCGATTCAGTTAACGGTGATAATTATCGAGATTTCTTACGCGACTCCGAGTGCAGGGCATATGCAGCGGAAAAAACGTGCGACCAAAAATGCAATGACGGTGGAAAAGCCATGACACAGCAAAGGCAAGGGACAGCGAAGAACTATTGCGAAACCTACGATTCTTGGAAAAAGCCTTGAATTTAAATTGGCAATGTTTTCAGTGTGGGGCAAGGAAGCTGTCTGTTCCGAATTTAAAGGGCGGGGAAATTGAAATGAGATTTCAACTAGTGTGTCTCTTAGTATTTTCTATGATTTCTTTCAGCTATGCGGAGCCGGCCATAAGTGAGTGTCGCGTCAATACGCTTGCTGCAGCAGAAAAGATATCGCTCATTGCATTCAAGAAGTATACGCAGAGAAAGATTAAAAACATTAAATTTAGATTGATCGAGGAAAATTCAAGTGAGTTTGTTTTTTCTTTTGAGAATATTGATGTAATTCCTCGCCCAGGGTCTGATTACTACGTTGTCGTTAAGAAGTCGACAGGGGAAGTGGAGATTAGTATGGGAAAATAGTGGTTCAAAAAGACGGTGTATCGTAACTGTGACGTGCCAAAGCACTGATGCAGTGAGCTTGTGTCGAAGATAACGGAGAGCAGTTAAAACTGGAGGCAGCCAGTCGGGCAGATTCGCAAGTTGGGACCAATTTAAAGCTATGCGAAATAAGCTCTGCAAATGTGGGCGATAATGTTACGTTTATCCATTAGCCCAAGAGGCTGGGTAATGGTTTTCGTTATATCTGTCACCGTATACTCAGTTCGCGTCCACGCAGCTGTCGTTGAGGAACAACCCATGCCCCAAGTACCAATAACGTGCCTGCTTATTGACAAGGCTTCTATTGTTATTAAGCGTTTTGAGGAACCACCATATGGACAGGCCAATGTGGGACACCAGATCGGTGTGGGTGCGAGAAATGTATTGTCCATTCGAGCGTGGGAGGACTTAGGCGAGTCAGACACGTCGCAGTTATGGAAAGCAACTCTAGAATTCGCACCTATAACTGCTGATATGCCTTTAGGTAGCGTTAAGCACGTTCCTGTGTTGCGCAGCTACTTCACGTATGGGGGACTGTTCTGGCTGAATGGAGGAGGTTACGTTTGGGGAGAAAATACTATTCGTCAAGTTGATTTAATCAGAACGAAAACAGGGCTCGAAGCGGTGATCAATGGTCCCATTACTGCCACTGCAGCGCTCAGCAGAGCCACTACACGTACGACAGGCGTATGGCGGTGTAATGTAATACGGCGAAAGGTTACTCAACTTGACCTATGGGAGGGCAAGCCGGGAACGAAATTTGAGTCTTTTCACCCAGCTAAAACGCTACGACCGGTTGACCACCTGTAATTATGCCGATGGGAATCCGTTGTCCAGCATCGATCCATGAGGCTGTTCCAATACCCAGATAAAGCTCACTCATCTCGCACATTTTCAGTTAATTGTTGCGCGCCTCGCTTGCGGCGGACAATTTACCAGTCGCCGCATCGTAAGGTTTTGAAAATAGACGCGGGAATTTCCCGCTTTGGCGTCGTCGCTTTTTCAGCCTGTGCTGGGCTTTGGTCGTAACGTCATGGCGCCGCCTGGGCAGAAGGCAGCTGCCTGCGCGGGACTTGCTGCTTGATCAGCGCCTCGTGCACCCATCGACAGCCCGCCTGCGCGGGCGTGCTTATGCCTGCCGTGCCGCCACCACGCGGCCGGTTGCCGCGGCAGCCGCGGTGGCCGCGGCAACGACGACCAGCCATCCCAGCGCCCCCATGGCCGCGCCCATCGTTCCCAATGCCTTGCCGCCCGCCAGCACGATCAGCGGGCAAACGAACTGGCCGGAAAAGAAGCTCGCCATGAACATCCCGGTACCGCGCCCGCGCTCCTCGAATTGCAACTGGCGCATCAGCCAGGTCAGCATGGTGGGCACCAGCAACCCCGAACCGTAGCCGTGCAACACCGCGCCCAGCAGCATGGCGTTGTAGCCGTCGGCACTGGCCGCCACCAGGAAACCCGCGCCCAGCGCGGCAAAGGCGATCGCCAGGCTGGCCGGCACGCCGCGCGCCGACAGGCGGCGGAACGATACCGCGCCCGCTACGTTGGCGACGCTGCCCAGCGCCGCCGCCATGCCGATGCTGGCCGGCGACACGATCCCGATGCCATTCATCAGGAAGCCCAGGTGCACCGGCAGCGTGTAAAACGCGATGGCGCCGCCAAACGTGATGGCGCAGATGCCGGCCACGGCCCTGGCCGGGAATGGCCGTCCGGCGCCGTCAGGATGGCCGGAACCGCCCTGCCCGTGCGCCGCGTCATCCGCTTGCGGCTCCCACAGCATCAGCGCCATCACGGGCAGCAGCAACAGCCCGGCAAAATACAGCCAGAACGGCGCGCGCCATCCCATTTCGCCCAACGCGCCGCCGACGCCGAAGAATAACGTGGCGGAAATCGACGCCCAGATGGTTTGCTGGGCCAGGTAGCGTTCCCGCAGCGCGCCGCTGAAATAATCGGCAATCAGCGACGTGCATACCGTCATGATGACGGCTTCCGCGATCCCCACGCCGACCCGGCTGGCGATCACCGCCGCCAGTGATTCCACATACAGCGGCGCCGTGCCGCAGGCCGAATACAGCACCAGGCCCGCCAGCAGCAGGCGCTTGCGCCCCGTGCGGTCGACAATGGAACCGGCAAACGGGCTGGCCAGCCCGACCACCAGCGCGGGCACCGTCAGCGCCAGCGGCACCAGCACGTCGGCATGGGCCACGCCGGCAAACTGGCGCATGATTTGCGGCAGCACCGGCGCGATCAGCACGGCCGCCATGATGGGCAGGCAACTGCCCAGCAGCAGCACCAGCGCGTGGCGGTAGGTGGCGGCCGATTTGGCCGGAGATGCGGTGGCTTCGCCAGCCACCTTGGCGTCAGATATCGTGCAAGGATTCATGGGGTTTCCTCATCGTGATTGCCCGTTCCTGCGGGCCGGTCTTGAAAATGCGCACCGCGTACGCCAGCGATTCCGAATGCGCCTGCAATTGCGCGGACGATGCCGCAGCCTGTTCCACCAGCGCCGCGTTTTGCCGCGTCACGGTATCCATGTCCGACATGGCGCGGCTCACATGCGCGATGCCGCTGTTCTGTTCACGGCTGGCCGCGCCGATGTCGGCCATGATGCCGGCCACCCGCCCGACGCCGTCGACGATGGCTTGCATGGCGTCGCCCGCCTCGTCCGCCAGACGCGTGCCCAGCGCGACCGTGTCCACGGATTCGCTGATCAGTTCCTTGATTTCCCTGGCCGCGCCCGCGGAACGCTGTGCCAGCGCCCGTACTTCGGATGCCACCACAGCAAACCCGCGCCCCTGCTCGCCGGCGCGGGCCGCCTCCACCGCCGCGTTCAGCGCCAGGATGTTGGTCTGGAACGCGATGCCGTCGATGACCGCGATGATGTCGGCGATTTTCGCCGCCGACGCGCTGATGTCGCCCATGGTGCCGACCACGCGCGACACCACTTCGCCGCCCTTGCCCGCCGCCTCCGCCGCTGCGCCGACCATGCCGTCGGCCAGCCCCGCATTGTCGGCATTGCGCTGCACGGTGGCCGTCAGCTGCGCCATCATCGAGGCGGTCCGCTGCAACGCGCCGGACTGCTCGTCGGTGCGGGTCGACAAATCCTGGTTGCCGGCAGCGATGGCGCCCGACGCTTCGGCAATCAGGTCGGTGCCCTGGCGCACATTCGTCACGATCTGCGCCAGGTTGTCGCGCATGGATTTCATGGCCGCCAGCAGGCTGGCGTCGTCGCCGGGCAGGGTGCGCACATCCACCGTCAAATCGCCGGCCGCGATGCCTTCGGCAATCGTCATCGCGTAATGCAGTTCGCCGCCCAGTTGCCTGAGCATGCTGCGCGACAGCACCAGCGACACCGCCAGTGCGGCCGCCACGGCGGCGGCGCCGATGGACAGCATCAGCACCCGGGCGTGTTCGAACGCCGCCTGCGCATCGGCCGTGGCCTGCGCGTTATCCGCCTCTTCCTGCGCGATCAGTTCGTCGAGCGCCTGCATCCATTGCGCCTGGACCGGCGCCAGTTCGTTTGACAGCACCGTTACCACCTGGTCGATCTGCATCGCCATCGCCAGCGCCGCCGCCCGCTCCATCACCGGCAAGGCGGCGGCGCTGTGGCGGTTGATCCGCGCCAGCAACGCGCGTTCGCGGTCCGTGACATTGTCCGCTTGCGCGAACAGCTCCGCCAGCCGGGCGCCCGCCTGCGCATACTTGCCGCGCTGCCGCCGGATGCGCTCCTGCTCCTTCTGCATGGCGGCGACGTCGTTGACCAGCGCCATGTCGCGCATCGCCACCATGCGTTCGTAGACCGTGTCGCGCATGGCGGCCGCCAGTTTCACCTTGACGTTGTTGCCGCCGGTGATACCGTCCATGCGCTGCTGGTTTTGCGCCATGCTGGCCAGGCCGACCACCGACAGCACCACCATCAGCAGCACCATCAGCGCAAAGCCCAGCCGCAGGCGCGTAGCGATTTTCATCCGTTCCAGTTTCATACGTCCCCCGTCACCCAGATCCCGCCACCGCCATCGATCGCCAGCGCCACCCTGGCCAGCGCCTGCCCGAGGCAGGGACCCAGCGTGCACGCGCCGCTGGCAATATCGAATTGCGCGCCGTGCGCGCTGCACACGATGCGGCTGCCGTCGCCGTTCAGGTAAGCATCCTTGCGCCACGCCATCGGCGCGCCCGCCACGTGCGGGCAGTCGTCGCGGTAGGCATGCAGCCGCATGCCCTGCCGCACCACGAATACCGTGTCCCGGCCGTCCCCGCGCGGGTCAAAGCCGCGCGCGCCGCCATCGGCGATATCGTGCAAGCGGCACAGGTACATTCCGGGCCCGGTCATGGCAATGGCGCCGTCAGTGCTTGCCGCCGGCCGGTGGCGGGCCGCCCGGCGCCCACTTTTCCCGGTGTTGCAACAGGAACACCTGGGATGCGTCCGCCCCCATCGGCACTTCGCGCGCGGTCCACCGGTCGTCGTGCAAGTCCATGTCCGCGTCGTATTCCACGTGGCAGCCCAGCGGGCTGTTGAAATACCAGAACCAGTTGGAACCGAACTTGTGGCGGCCCGGTCCCCAGAACGACTGGTAACCCTTTTCCACCATGCGGGTGCCGGCCTGCACCACCTCTGTCGGCCCTCCCATGTGGAAGGTGAAGTGCTCGCACCCCTTCATGAAGGGCGGGGTCTGGATCATGAACAGCGTGTGGTGGTCCTGCGTGCCGGCCGGACGCAGGAAGGGACCGACGCCGGTGAAGCGGTCGGTACAAACAAAGCCCAGGCGTTCCACGTAAAACGCTTCAGCGCGGGCCGCGTCGGGTACGAAGAGCACCACGTGCGACAAGGTGCGCGGCTTGATGACGGCGTGTTCATCGACCGCGACCGCGTTAGCCGGCCGCTGCGGCGCCGCGCCGGGCGCGTTGACGGTTTCCGCCGGCAATTCCAGCTGGCGGCGCACGGTGACCTGGAAACCCAAGGTAAAGCCCATGTCGTCGACCGTTTCCAGCGAACCGTCCGGCAACGTAGTGACGGTGCGGTCCCGTCCCAGCTCGTCCGCAATGGCGTGTAAAGTGGCCTGGTCGGCCACACCGTACACGGTCTTGCGCAGCATGCTGGCAGTGCCCAGCGCCGGCGGCAGTTGTGCATCGTCCTGCCGCGCCAGCACGATGGCGGTGCCGTCCAGCGCTTCGAAGCGGCCGCCGGCGGCCGTCACGCCATACGGTTCCAGGCCATAGTCGGTCAGGTATTGGGCGCAGGCCGCGACGTCGTCGACGCCAAAGACCAGCGTATCGGGTCCGATAATATTCATTGTAAGTTGCTCCTTGCAGGTTCAGGCGGTGCGTCCGCCCAGGGTTTCGGCCACCCAGTCAGCGATGTAGTGGCCGGCATTGATGCTGTTGTCGAAACTGGCATGCTGCGCGCCGCCTTCGCGGTCGGTGAAGATCTTCAGTTCGCGTTTCGGGCTGTTGACCAGCTGGTCATAGGTGCGCTGCGCCCACTTGAGGGGGATTTGCGTATCCTTTTCGCCATGCGTGACGAGGAACGGCACCCTGATGCGCTCGACCACGCCGTCGAGGTGCACGTTTTCCGCGATGCGCATGAATTCATTGACGTCCTGTGCGCCCCACACCCAGCACACGTGCGCCCAGTAGTGCGGCACGGGAAAATCGCCCTCTTTTTCCAGGCGGCGCTTTTGCACGTCGCGCCAGTCGTGGTTGGCGCCCCACGCCACGCCGCACGCAAAACGCGGTTCGAACGCCACCGCGCGCGGGCAGTAATAACCGCCCAGCGACACGCCTTCGCAGCCGATGCGTTTCGGGTCGACATCGGCGCGCGTTTCCAGCCAGTCCACCACGCGGCTGGCCCAGTGTTCACTGTCGTAGCGCGCCGTCATGCCGTGCAGCCGCAGCGCTTCGCCGGTGCCGGGCTGGTCGACGATGAGCGACGACACGCCCCGTTTGGCCAGCCAGCCCGGCAGCCCGACCAGGTATTTCATTTCCTTGGTACTGTCCAGGCCATTGACCTGCACCAGCACGGGCGCCGGCCCCTGCACGCCTTCGGCGCGCACGAACAGGCCGGACAAATGGCCGCCTTCATACGGGATGTCCACCCGTTCGCAATGGTCGCCGCCCAGCGCGATGCCCCGGGCGAACAGGCCGAGAAAATCCTCGTACAACGCCAGCCGCCCCGGCGCGCCGTGCGCCTGCAGGCGCTCGCACGTCAGCAGGTAGCTGGCCGCGCGCTTGTATTTTTCACCGGCCGACAGGCGCCGGCCGGCCGCTTCATCCTCTTCGGCCAGCGTGCACAGCTTGCGCGCCATTTGCGCCCAGGTGGCGCGGAACGCCGCCGTGCCGGCGGCATCGGGCTGCCTGGCCGCTTCCTGCAACGGTGCGCACATTTCTTCGATCTCGCCGATGCGCGCGCCCATCTCGATGGCCAGGTCGACCGACAGGTTCCAGACGTAATTGGTGGGGAAATACTTGAACATGGAATCAATTCCTCATTGTCATTGGTTGGGAAGTTACGGGTGGCTGCGCGGTGGCTGACTGCTCGGTGGCTGACTGCGCGGCGGCGCCCTGCCGGCGCGGCAACAGGAAATAGGCCAGCGCCGGCAGCAAGACCAGCGCGCCCAGCATGTTCCACAAGAACATGAACGCCAGCAGCAGCCCCATGTCGGCCTGGAACTTGATGGGCGACAGCACCCACGTGGCGACACCGATGGCCAGCGTGACGCCGGTCAGCAGCACGACCTTGCCGGTGAATTGCAACGCCTGGTAATAGGCGTCGGACAGGCTGTCTCCCGCCCGCATGCGCGCCAGCATGATGCTCATCACGTATAGCGCGTAATCGATGCCGATACCCACGCCCAGCGCGATCACGGGCAACGTCGCCACCTTGACGCCGATGCCCAGCGCCACCATCAGCGCTTCGCACAGGATGGACGTCAGCACCAGCGGCACCACCGCGCACACCACGGCGCGCCAGGAGCGGAAGGTCACCAGGCACAGCAGCACGACCGCCGCATAGACCCAGTACAGCATCTGGTGGCTGGCATCCTTGACCACGATATTGGTGGCCGCTTCGATGCCCGCGCTGCCGGCCGCCAGCTGGAATTGCACGTCTTGCGTATCGTTGTCGGCGGCAAAGCGCTCGACGGTGGCCACCAGACGGGACAAGGTGTCGGCCTTGTGGTCGCGCAGGTAGGCATACATGGTCAGCAGGTTGCACGGATCGTTGTACAGGCCGCGCGGCGCGCCCGCCGTGATCATGTTGGCCGAGCTCTGGTTCTGCAGCAGGTCATACCATTTCAGGCTGCCCTCGTTCATGCCGGTAATGACGCGGCGGTTCAGCAGCGCCAGCGAATTGGTCAGCTCGACGCCGGGCAGCTGCGCCAGTTCCCATTCCAGCGCATCGGCTTTCTGCAGGATGTCGAGGCGGGAACAGGCGCCGTCCGGGGTTTTCACCATCACGGCAAACACGTCGCTGCTGGCCGCGTAGTGGCGCACCACGAATGCGTTGTCACGGTTGTAGCGCGAATCGGCGCGCAATTCCGGTGCACCGGGGTCGAGGTCGCCGATCTTCAGTTGCAGGCTGGCCGCATAGCCGGCCGCTCCCAGCACGGCGGCCACCGCCAGCGCCAGCGCTGCCCAGCGCTTGTGCGTGAACAGGTCGAGGAAGCGCCACAGCGGGTGGCGCAAGCCGTCCACCGTGGCGTCCCGCAATTCGTCGCGCAGGCTG
The DNA here is from genome assembly GCF_009674485.1 of Pseudoduganella rivuli. GTDB lineage: Bacteria > Pseudomonadota > Gammaproteobacteria > Burkholderiales > Burkholderiaceae_D > Rugamonas > Rugamonas rivuli_B. The sequence goes on from NZ_WKJJ01000011.1 coordinate 246,146, forward strand.
CGCTGGGCCGCCTGCGCGCTGACGCCGACGTAGGACAGCAGGATGGGCAGCAGGATCAGGTTGGTGAAGATCAGCGCCGCGACGCCGATGCTGGCGACGATGGCCAGGTCCTGGATGGCCTTGATGTCGATGATCATCAGCACCGCGAAACCCACGGCGTCGCACAGCAACGCGGTCAGGCCGGCCAGGAACAGGCGGCGGAACGTATAGCGCGCCGCGATCACCTTGTGCGCGCCGCGGCCGATGTCCTGCATGATGCCATTCATCTTTTGCGCGCCATGGCTCATGCCGATGGCGAACACCAGGAACGGCACCAGCACGGAATACGGGTCGAGGCCATAGCCCAGCGCAGGCAGGATGCCGAGCTGCCACACCACCGCCACCACGGAACACGCCACCACCAGCAACGTGCTGCGGCTGCAGCGGGTATACCAGTACAGCGTGGCGGCGGCGATCACGATCGCCGCGCCGAAAAACAGCAAGACTTGCTTCAGGCCGTCGATCAGGTCGCCGACCACCTTGGCGAATCCGGTGATGTACAGGTTCACGCCTTCGCCTTGATATTTGGCGCGCAACTGTTCCAGCCGGCCGGCAAACACCGTGTAATCGAGCGGCTGGCCCGTCTGCGGGTCGCGCGCCAGCAGCGGCACATAGAGGATGCTGGAACGGCCATCGAGCGACACCAGCTGGCCGATTTCACCGGAACGCTCGGTATTCATGCGCACCACGGCGACGCTGGCGGCGGAACCGTCGTAATCGTTGGGGATCACGGGGCCGCCTTCCATGCCTTCCTCGGTCACGCCGACCCAGCGCGTGGACGGCGTCCACAGCGACTTCATGTAGGCGCGGTCGACGCCAGGCAGCAGGAACACGTCGTCGCTGATTTTTTGCAGCGTGGCCAGGTAAGCCGGGTCGTAAATGGTATTGCCCTTGGTTTCCACGGCGATGCGCACCGCGTTGCCCAAGCCGCTCAATTCACTGCGGTTTTTCAGGTAATGCGCGATGTACGGGTGGCTGGCCGGGATCATGTCCTCGAAGCTGGCGTTGAGCCGCAGCTTCGTGGCTTGCCAGCCCAGCAGCACGGTCAGCAGCGCGCACGCGATCACCACCACCAGGCGGTTGTTGAACAGCACGCGTTCGACCAGGCTGCCGGACTGGCGGTCGAACGCCGCCAGGTCGTGCGGCGCCAGCTGGCCGTCCACGTTGGAGGTATCGATACTCATGGCTTGGCTCCGGATACGGTATGGGACGACGGTGAAGGCGCGGCAGCAAGCGCGCCGGCCGGGATGGCGACGACACCGCGCACGCCGGCCACGATGAGGTCGCCGTTGGCGGCCTGCGCCAGCGCGGCCAGCGGCGCCGGATGGAGTTGCGGCACCATGCGCGCATCCTGTCCCTGCGGACCGGCGATGAACAGCTGGCCGGCCTGGTTGGCGAACGCAATGCGGCCGTCGGCCAGCACGGCCGACGCGCTCAGCGACAGGGGCGGATAGCCGTCCAGCCGTTCGAAGCCGCCGCTGTTACTGCGAAATGCATTGCCTTTCAGGCCGCCCAGCACGATGCCGCCGTCCGGCAAGCCGCCCAGGGTGAAATACGTGCCACGATACGGCGCCGCCACCTTGCCGAACGTCTTGCCGCCATCGGCCGAATGCGCCAGCAAGCCCTGCTCGCCGGCCAGCCAGATGCCGTCGCCACGGGCCCGGATCGCATAGATGTGCAAGCCCTTGGGATTGTCGACGCGGTCCATCAGCGGCGCCCAGGTCTTGCCGCCGTCGCCGGTGCGCAGGATCAGGCCATAGGCGCCCGCCACGATGCCGTTGCGCGGGTCCTGGAACACCACGTCGAGGAACGGCTTGTCCGGTCCGTCCGCGATGAACTGTTGCGCCAGCGCCGCCTGGCCCGGCGCGGCGGCCAGCAAACGGCCGACCGCATTGCCGTCCAGCTGGCGCACCCAGGTTTCACCACCGTCTTCGGTGTGCAGCACGGTGCCTGCATGGCCGGTCGCCCAGCCCGATTGCGGCGTGGGGAAGCTGGCCGCCGTCAAGGTCACGGCCACCGGCACGCGCGCCTGGCGCCACGAGCGGCCATGGTCGTCCGACAGCAGCACGAGACCGCGTTCGCCCACCGCGACCAGCCGGTCGCCGGCGCGGGCCAGGCCGAGCAGCACGCGGCCCTGGGCCTGGACGGCTGGCGGCGCGGCGCGCTGCAGCGGGTTGGCGACCGGCGCGGCGCAGCCGGAAGAAGGCAATAGGATTGCCAGCGGGATGGCGGCGGCCACCGCGCCCGCAAGGCGTAGCAACTTGGAACACATGTTATTTCCTGCTCAGAGATTCAGTGAGGGGCGGCCCCGCCGTATAACCGGGGAGCCGCCCATGCCCCATGCCCGTAAAGCGCGGGCGGAGTCCGGGCGGATGGCCGGCGGTCAGCGCAAACCGCCGCCGGACAGCGATTCCGGCGTGAAGGTGGCGTCGGAATAGCGCGGCATGATCTTGTATTGCGACGCTTTTTCATTCATCACGTTTTGCGTGTACCACGCGCCGGACACCAGGTCGTAGAAGCCGAAGGTGGGGGCCACCACGCCAGGCAGGTCGGGCATGACGACGGGCAGCGACCACATGGTCTTCCACAGCTGCCCCTTGGCATCCCAGCGGTCGCCCAGCACCGCCTTCCAGCTATCCTCGTCGACGTAATACAGGCTCTTGGCCGCGAGGTGGCGCTGGCCGGCCTTGAGGTCGGCCTGCACCACCCACACGCGGTGCAATTCCCAGCGCACGTGGTCCGGATTGAGATGGTTGGCGCCGATCAGGTCGGTATCCTTGGCCGGCTTGAACGACTTGTTGGTGTTATACGGCACCAGCATTTCCTTCTTGCCCACCAGCTTCCAGTCGAAGCGGTCCAGGCGGCCGGAAAACACGTCCAGCTCATCGAAACTCATGACACCGGCGGTGGCCGGCGTCGGCGTGTCGCAGCAGGCGTTGGGCAGCTTGCGCGTGCGGCGCTGGCCGGCCAGGTACACGTAGGTCTGGTCCTTGTCGCCGTCGAGATTCAAACGCCCCAGGATGGCTTCGCCGGCACGGATCGGCGGCCCGGCGTTGACCAGGCGGATTTGCCAGTATTCGCCGTCGAACTTGTCGGCGCCATCCTTGTGGTAGTACGGCATGGCCTGGTCGGCCAGGCCGTCGACCGTCATCACGGCCTTGCCGTCCGCCGTCACCAGCACACCGTGCGCGTCGAACTGCCAGCTGTCGCCGCGCCAGTGCAGCAAGTGGTTCCACATGACTTCCGCGCCGGATTTCGGCACGGGGAACGGGATGCCGCCATACGCGTCGGCCGGGATCATCTTCGCGTTGAGCTTGGCGCGGGTGGCGTTTTTTGCCGTGTTGTCATAGACCCACTGCGGCGCGGCGGCCGTGCGGTGGGTGGGATAGACGTCGAGCCGGTAGCCGGGGTATTTCTTCAGCATGGCCTTGGTGCCATCGGTCAGCTTGTCGGCATACTGGTCCAGGTTTTTCGCCGTCACCGTGTACAGCGGCTTTTCGCCGGCGAAGGGATCGCCATCGCGCCGGCCGCCGTTTTTAAAACCCGCCACCGGCGTGGTCTGGCCGCCGCTCCAGGCCGGAATGCTGCCATCCTTGTTGGCGGCCTTTTCCGCGCCCAGCGGCGTCAGCGTGGTTTTCAGTTGCGCCGCCTCGTCGGCGGAAACCGCCGCCGCCGCGATCGATGGACAAACCAGGGTGCCGGCCGCCGCGGCCAGCGTCGTCATGGTTGCCAGGTTGGCGAATGTGAATTTCATGATGTCTCCGTCTTGGTATTTTGATTAGAAGGTCCTGCGAACCGACAACGAAATGAAGTCGCGGTCCTTGAAGTTCTGCTTGAAGGTGAATACCGAGCCCTGGCCGTGCAGGGCGGTGGCATTGCCGGCCGCGCCATAGAAATGCGTGACATTGAGGCCGAAGTTCCACGTGCTCATGTACTCGCCGCTGATGCCGACGCTGACGTCGCCACCCTTGTCCGGGCCGAAAGCCGTGATCACGGACGAGCGGCCTTTCGGGAAGTAGCTCAGGCCCACCGGCACGTTCAGGTCCAGGCCCGGCAACACCTGGCGGTAGCTGGGCGTATACACCATGCGCATGCCCCAGGCGTCGCGGGTGGCGCCCGGGTCCAGCATGGCCGCGTTTTTCGTGATGCCGGTCAGCCGGTTCCACGCCAGTTCGCCGACCAGCGATGCTTCGCTTGCAATGACGCTGGGGCCGAACGACGCCAGCGTCGACAGGTTGAAGTGGGCCGAATTGCCGACCGGGTAAGACGGGTTGTTGCTGTTGTCGGCTGGGGCCAGCGGACCGCCGAACATGGCGGGCACCACGCCGAACAAGTCCGGTGTGCCGGCCTGCACCAGCGGCGTATTGCGCCGCACCGACGCTTCGGCGGAAAAGTTGAATTCCCCCACCGTGGTGGACACGCTGGCGCCATAGGTACGGATGTCTTCATGGTAGGCCAGCACGTAGCTGCTGGTAGCCGGGCGGATCACGATTTGCGGGCTCTTGTCGTGGTATTGCGCGGCATAGAAACCAACGTCGATACCGCTGCCCTGCGGGCTCCATTTCACTTGCAGGCCACCCTGGCCACTGTTTTTTGCGCGCAAATCGCTGCCGCGCAGGTCGGCCGACGCGGGGCCGGTGAACAGGCGCTCGCCGCCCGCGTCGAAAAAGTCGGCGCCGGCAAAATAGCTGCCCACGCCAGGCATCACGTTCTTTTCCCAGCGGTACTGGTAATAGCCTCCCAGCGTGAGGTTGGGCTGCACCTGCAACTGCCCCGATACCTGGCCCACCGGACGGATCAGTTCCTTGAATTGCGTGTTCGGCACCGACAACAGCTTGACCACATCGATCGGCTGTTGCGCGGCCGCGATGCCGTTGTTACCGAAGAACAGGGTTTCGCCGTAGACCAGCGCGTGGCGGCCGATGCGCACCGAACCGGGCATGCCGCCCACGTCGCCTTTGGCAAACACGAAGGCGTCCAGCAATTCACCCTTGCTGCCATGCAGGTCGCGGGTGGCGGCCGGGAACGCGCTGGCCGTCACCGACATGGCGTTGTAGGTGAACGGGAAGTTGTTGTCGGTGGCGCGGTGATAGACGCTGTCGTACCAGGCGGCGCCCGAGACGCGGGCGCCGAGGTTCTTGTACGTCAGGTCGAATTCGGACAGCAGATCGACGCGGTTCGACACCATGCCCTTGCCGAAGTTGCGGTTGCCGTCATCCTGGTTGGCGTCATTGGTCAAGGCTGCGGCGCGGTCCTTCAGGCGGAACGCCGTGCTGTACTTGACGGTGTTATCCCAGCGCAGCTTGACGTCGGAATCGCCGGTCTCGATTTCCACGGCGTGGGTATGCGATACCGCAGCGAATGACGCAAGCGCCAACAGTACCTGGCTATTTCTTTTCATGTCTCCTCCTGGTTGTAAGTGCCCGTGGGCTTTTTTGATATGAATCAAGGTTAAGTTCAGGCCATGTATTTGAGAAATGGTTTATACCGATGCGTATCATCGGAAATTCCGATGCATGGGCGGGGCCGGCGCGGCACGGCGCCGCACCTGGTATCACCGGCGCATTGCCATGTCATCGAATGGGTGGGCGCCGCGCAGTCCGGCCGCGCGGTTCGGCCACGCGTAGGGCCGGTCAGATCGGCGCCAGCAGCGCCGCCATCGATTGCGTCATCAATTTGGCGTGTTCTTCGCGTGCCTCCGGTGTGCCGGCATTTTCCAGCTGGCCCAGGCGCACGGAGTTTTCCACCACCATCCGGCAGCGCTCATAGCGCCGCGCCACGTAGGCCTCCAGCGCCTGCGGCAAGGTCGCGGCGCGCTGCAATTCCTCGGCCAGCACGATGGCGCCTTCGACCGCGATGCCGGCGCCGGACGCCAGGTGCGGCGTGGTCGCGTGCACCGCGTCGCCCAGCAACAGCACGCGCCCTTTGTACCAGGGTTGCGGCAACAACAGCTTGTGCAGCGGACGGTAGACAATGCGCGATTCGGCATTGAGGTTGTCGCGGATATCGCCCACCACGCCGCCAAAGCCTTGCAGCACGTGCGCCAGGCGCGCCGGCCAGGTTTCCGGCGCAATGAAATCGTCGGTGGCCTGGTTTTCCAGCACAAACAGATACATCTCGTCTTTGGACACCGGGTTCAGGCCGGCCTTGGTGGTCTTCGACAGCACCATCATGGGCCCGGTGACCTGCTCCGGCCGGGGCACCACGGCACGCCAGCAACCCTGGCCCGTATAGCTGGGGCGCGCGGCGGCGGGGAAAATCGCTTGCCGGGTTTTCGAATGGACACCGTCGGCGCCGATCACCAGGTCATAACTGGCATGCGTCCCGTCGGTGAACGCCACGCGGACCTGGTCGGCATCCTGTTCGATCGTATCGAACGACACGCCCAACCGCACGTGGACGCCGGCCGCGCGGGTGGCGTTGGCCAGGATGCGCGCCAGCACCGGGCGCATGATGCCGCCGCCACCGGGCACGTCCGGCCCCGCCACGCGCGGCGTCGTATATTCCGCCACCACCGTGCCATCCGGCAGGGCCACCTTGAAGCCGTCCGCGCACCAGCCGTGCGCCATGATCTCGTCCAGCACGCCGATTTCCCGGAAGGCACGCAGCGTCGGTCCGCTGATCGTGATGCCGGCGCCGTAGACGCGCCAGTCGGGATCGATTTCCACCAGGTCGACTTCCACACCCTGCTTGCGCAACTGGATCGCACTGCACATTCCGCCGATACCGCCGCCGATCACCAGCACCTTGTTCACCATGGCCATCTCCACTTTCTTATTCGCTTGGATCCCCCGCCCGATGCGGGAGTTGCGGCTCAGTATAGGGAGACGACTTGTATCTGTAACATGGATTTTTCCAATCCAACCTATCGCCATTTCCGATAGGTCGCGCTATCCAAAATGCCGATGGCTGCTATCCAAACTTTGGATTTCACGTGCGGTGGCTCGGCCCCTTATCATCGGGCCATGAACACTGTCGAAGAATTGCTCGCCTGCGAAGCGGCGCGCGCCCGCGCCCTGGTGGAGCGCGATTACGGGACATTGGCAGCGCTGCTGGCCGACGACCTGCTGCATGTGCATTCGACCGGCCAGGTGCACTGCAAGGACGCCTACCTGGCCTACGTGCGCGGCCCGCTGGCGTTCCTGTCGGTCGAGCGGCACGGCCTGAAAGTCACGATGCTGGGCAAGGCTGCCCTGATGACGGGCGCCATGTCGAACGTGATGCAGCCGCCCGGCCCGGTGGCGCCCGTCACCGTGCAGTCGCACGTGGTGCAGCTGTGGACCGCGTCAAGCACGGGCTGGCGGCTCGCCGTGTTCCAGGCGACCCGCCTGCCGCCGATGGCTCAGTAGCCTTCGACGTATTCCGAGTCGGTGGCCGCCACCTGACTCAGCAGGTTGCGGAACCACACGTGGGCAGGATCCTTGTCGAAGAATTTATGCCACTGCATTTTCATGACCACGGACGGCATGCCTGGCGGCGCCGCCAGTAGGCGCACCGGGTAATAGCGGGCGAACATGCGCGCCAGCCGGGTATGCATCGTGGCCACGCGGTTGGTGCCGATCACCAGCTGCGGCAAGGTATTGAAATTGCCGACCGAAACTTCGATGTTGCGCGACATGCCCGCATTCTTGAGGAACCATTCTTCCAGCCCGGGCAGGCGGCGGCTGCCCCACAGCGTGGCCACATGGCCCAGCGCCATGTACTGCTCGATCGTGACGCTGTCGCCCACCACCGAATTGCTGGCCCAGACCATGCAACTGAAGCTGTCTTCGAACAGCACCGCGCTCGGATGTTCGGACAACATGTATTTCTCGGGAAGGATAATCAGGTCCACTTCGCCCCGCTCCACCTGTTCCTGCGGTTCTTCGGCGGGCGCGATGATTTCCACGGTGATCCTGGGGGCCAGCACGCCAAGCTGGCGCGTGACCTCCGCCAGCAGCACGGAAGTCGGATAGTCGGATGCGATGACGCGGAAGTGGCGCACCGATTCGGCCGGAATGAATTCCGGCCGGGTTTCGATGGTCGACTGGATTTGCAGCAGCACGCTGCGCACCGGGTCCAGCAAGCTCTCGGCCAGCGGCGTCGGCACCATGTTGCGCCCCACTTGCGTCAGCAGGTCGTCTTCGAAATAGTCGCGCAGGCGGGCCAGCACGCCGCTGGTGGCGGACTGGCTCAGGTTCAGCTGTTTGGCCGCGCGGGTAATGCTGCGTTCGGCCAGCAGCACGTCCAGCGCCACCAGCAAATTGAGGTCGAGTTTCTTGAACCGCATGTCGTCTCCATGTATCTCGTAATCCGATTTATCCAATCATTAAAATCGATTTTACGGATGAAACGCAAGCAACTAAGCTGGGGCCGTGCAATCAACCAAGGACAACAATGAAACTGGCAACCCTGAAAAATGGCACGCGCGACGGCCGCCTGGTGGTGGTGTCCCGCGACCTGCGCAAGGCGGTGGTGGCGGACGGCATTGCCACTACCCTGCAGCAGGCGCTCGACGACTGGGACGCTTGCGCCCCGCGCCTGCGCGCCTTATCCGAACGCCTGGACGCGGGCCGGATCGACGCCCTGGACTTCGATCCCGCGCAGGCGGCGGCGCCGCTGCCGCGCGCGCCGCAGTGGTGCGACGCGTCGGCCTTCCTCAACCACGGCAGCCTGATGGAAGTCGCGTTCAAGACCACGCCGATTCCCGACGCCGACACCATCCCGCTGATGTACCAGGGCGCGTCCGACGATTTCCTCGGCCCGTGCGACGACGTGCCGTTGCCGGATGAGGCGCACGGCATCGATTTCGAAGGCGAATTCGGCGTCATCGTCGACGAGGTGCCGATGGGATGCACGGCCGACGACGCCATGGCGCATATCAAGCTGGTGGTGCAGCTCAACGACGTCAGCCTGCGCGCGCTGGGCTTCCGTGAAATCCGCACCGGCTTCGGCTTTTTCACGGCCAAGCCGTCTTCCAGCTTTGCGCCGGTGGCGGTGACACAAGATGAACTGGGCGACGCCTGGCGCGACGGCCGCGTGCACCTGCCGCTGCACATCCAGTGGAACGACGCCTGGTTCGGCAACCCGCACGGCGGTGAAATGAATTTCGGCTTCCACCAGTTGATCGCCCACGCGGCCCAGACCCGCAAGCTGTCGGCCGGCACCATCATCGGTTCGGGCACCGTGTCCAACCGCGACCGCGCCGCCGGTTCGGCCTGCATTTCCGAACGACGCGCCATCGAACTGGTGGACGACGGCGCCATCAAGACCGGTTTCATGCGCTTCGGCGACACCGTGCGCATGGAAGCGCGCAACCCCGATGGCGGGCCATTGTTCGGCCCGATTGCCCAACGCGTGGTGCAGCAACGCTATCATGGCACCAACACCAACTCAACCAAGGAATCCTGATGCCACGCCGCTTTGTCGATATCTCCATCTACCTGGAAAACGATGTCCTGTCCGACCCGCCGCTGATGGCGCCGAAAATCACGTACCAGAAGCACGCCGACACGCTGCCTGAATTCATGACCCTGCTGCCCGGCACCAAGCCGGAAGATTATCCGGACGGCGAAGCGGCCGCCGCCGAATGGGTGACCTTAACGACGCACAACGGCACCCACCTGGATGCGCCTTACCACTTCCATTCGACCATGGACGCCAAGCTGGGTGAAAGCAAGCCGTCGACCACCATCGACGAAGTACCGCTGGAGTGGTGCTTCCAGCCCGCCGTGAAACTGGATTTCCGCCACTTCGCGGATGGCTACGTGGTGACGGCGGCCGACGTGGAAGCGGAACTGCAACGCATTGGCCACGCATTGAAACCGCTGGAAATCGTGCTGGTCAACACGCGCGCCGGTTCGCGCTACGGCCACCCGGATTTCCTCAAGGCCGGCTGCGGCATGGGTTACGAAGCCACCATGTACCTGCTGGAACGCGGCGTGCGCCTGACCGGCACCGATGCGTGGAGCTGGGATGCGCCGTTTTCCTATACCGCGCAAAAGATCGCGGAAACCGGCGACGTCAGCCTGATCTGGGAAGGCCACAAGGCCGGCCGCGATATCGGTTACTGCCACCTGGAGAAGCTGCACAACCTGGAAGCGCTGCCGCCGCACGGTTTCACGGTCAGCTGCTTCCCGCACAAGATCCGCGGCGCATCGGCGGGCTGGACGCGGGCGGTGGCGATTTTCGAGGAGTGACGGCGGCGATGCCATCACAATAAGCCTCACGCTTCCGGAAGCGGCGGATCGACGATCAAATCCGGATTCAGCGCACGGATGCGTTGTTCCGTGTAATAGCCGCCGGCTTCCGTGTAGCGCAGGTAAGCACGTCCGCATGAAGTGCATTGCGCCAGCTCGCAGCGGTTATACGGAAAATAGCGCAACGCGATGGGCGCATCGGCCGACCAGTACCCTGTGCCGGCCGGATGATATTCCGCGTAGGAAGGCTCCGCATACGGATCCGGGAGCAGGCTGCCGACCCGGCGCAGCAGCTCCACCGGGAAGGTTGGCGACAGGCGCTCCCACCCGGCCACGGCTGCCGAGGCGCAAGCACAGGGCTGCGTCGTGCTGTTTGCCCGGGCAGCCAGTTCCCTCACCTCGGCCGGCGTCATCACGTTTTCGCTATTCATCTTCCCGCTTCACTCGATATAAATGCCACAGCCAACAATCAAGTCCTCGTACCGCTCGATGTACATGGACTTTTTCTGCATCTGCTTGCTGATCGGATCCAGCCACCGGTAGCGATGCCAGCCCGCCCCCTTGTTTTTTGCCAGGGCGGTCCGCTCGCGCATGAAAAATACCCCGTCGGCATCCCGGATGTCAATCACGTTCTTCCCGGCCAGTTTGGGGTTGCTGCCATTCGCCACCGACACGCCGTCAAGGGTGCCGATCACGATGTAAAGGTCGCGGTCCCTGTAACGGGCAGCCTGATTCTGCACGTCCTGGATGATTTTTTCCCGCCCATGTTTTCGCAGGTCGGCAACCACCGTCTTCACCAGGGCGACCGCCTCGTCGGCGCTGCCCCGGTCGGCGGCCCTGCCACAGGTGCAGGCCAGGGAAGCCAGCACGAACATCAACACGGATAATAGCGTTTTCATGGTTCCTCCTGGGTCACAGCCTGTCGGCCGCGCGCACTTTCAGCGGCTCGCTGATCGTCAAGACAATCAACACGGTCAGGCAAGAGATGGCCGCCATGAACCCGAACACATAATCCCAGCCAAAATCATCGAGCAGCATGCCGACGATCCACGGCGTGGCCGCGCCGCCCAGTTGGCCGCCCATGTTGACCACGGCGTTCGCCACCGGGAACTTTTCCTTGGCGACGAAGGGCATTGGATAGACCATGTAGGCGGAATAGCCGATGCTGAGCAGCATCCCGGTGGCGAACAGCAGTGCGCCATATTGAGTGGGGTCGGCCGGCGCGTTGATCAGCACATACATCATCATCGCCGTCGACGCCGCCGAGATCAGCATGCCGGGCTTGCGCCGCTTGTCCAGCAGCCGGTCCGCCAGCAAGCCGCCCAGCAGGTTGCCCACCACCGCGCCGACCCACGGCGCCGCCGCGACAAAGCCCATGTTCATGATGGAGAATTTTTTCACCGTCAGCAGGTACGTGGGTATCCAGGCCAGCAGCACGCTCGAGATGCCCAGCTGGCAGCAATAGCCCAGCGCGCAGCCGATGATGTTCCACGATTTCATCACTTCGCCCGTGGTCGTCAGCACCTTTTCTTCCCGCACCCGGATCAGGCGGTCCAGCCGTGGCATCGGGCGGGACGGCGCAACGTGGTGGCCCCCGCCTTTGCCGGCGGCGCCCTCGCCGATGCAATCGAGTTCCGCCGCATTGACGAAGCGGCTCTCCGACGGTTGATTCGCCACCAGCAGGTACCAGAACACGGACAGCAGGATCCCCGGGACGGCGAACCACAGGAACACTTCCTTCCATCCCCATGCGGCAATGATGGCGGCCCCGAGGATGGGCGTGATGACGGGACCAAACTTCACCGACGACAGGAAAATACCGGACGCCGTACCCTTTTCGCGGGAGGGAAACCAGTTATTGATGGTGGTGGTGACGCCGATCGGCAGCGGTCCCTCGGCGAAACCCAGGGCAATCCGGCACAGCTTCAGCGACAGCAGCGACCCCACCAGCCCTGTCAGGCCGGTCGCGATCGACGTGAAAATCATCGACAGCGTGAACACTTTCCTGACGCCGAAGCGCGACAGCAGCCACGCGGAAGGCAGCTGGGCCAGTGCGTAGGCCACCAGGAACAGGCTGACCAGGCCGCCCGCTTCCGTGTTGGTCATGGCAAATTCCTTGCGCAGGAAAGGCAGCACCACGCCCAGGTTGGCACGGTCGGCCGCCGCAATCGTATAGATGACGAAAAACAGCGCCGCGACGAACCAGCGGTAACGGGTCGGCCGCCCCGCCTTGGCGGTGTTTTCGGCTGGCATGGCCGCAGCGGTGGCGGCATGGTGGGTTTGCATGACGAGTCTCCTTTGTTATGAATGCGGCGGGGTTCAGGCGAGATTGAAGCGCCGCAGCTGGTCCGCCAGGCCGAGCAGTTCGACCGTGGTGGCGCCATTCCTGATGCGCGCGCGGTATTCGCTCTCTTTTTCTTCCCGCTCCAGGCTTTGCCGCAGCACGGTTTCCACTTCATCGCGGCTGACCACCACCAGGCCATCCTGGTCGCCGACAATGATGTCGCCGGGGTGGATGCGCACGTCGCCGATGGTGATGGGCACGTTGACCTGCCCCGGCTGGTTCTTGCCGGTGCCCTTGATCGACAGGCCCCGGCTGAACACGGGGAATCCGGTTTCCGTGATGGACGCCGCATCGCGCACGGCGCCGTTGATGACCAGCCCCGCCAGGCCCATCTTCAACGCCTGTTCGGTGAAGACATCGCCCCAGGGACCGGCTTCGGTATAGCCCTTGGCGTCGACCACCAGCACGTCGCCCGGACGGGCTTTCAGCATCGCGTAATGCAGCATGAGGTTGTCGGCGGGCCGGGTATCGACCGTGAACGCGGGACCGGCGATGCGCATGGTGCTGGCGATCGGCTTGATGCCGCTGTCGAGCGCGCCACGCGCGCCCTGGGCTTCATAGATGGTGGCGGCGCCAAGCCTGGCCAGCGCGGCCAGCACGTGGGGTGCGACAGTGTTTTGCATGATGTGATCCCCCATGGTGCTCAGCCGGGCTTGCGCTGCAGCGTGTGGTAGCCGAACTGGCGGCGCGCGTCGGACAGCGTCATGCCGTCGAGCGCGGCGGCCACGATGCGCTGCTCCACCGCCTGCATGGACAGGGCGCGCCGCAACACCTCTTCCGTGCGCGCGGCGGGGACCACGACCACGCCATCCAGGTCGGCGATCACGAAGTCGCCGGCGCAAACGCGTACGCCGGCCAGGGTGACCGGCTCGCCAATGGCGTCCACCTGTACCCGGTCCTTGCCGGTGCGCATGAACCGGCCGGCCGCATACAGCGGATAGCCCGCCTCGTCCGCTTCCGCGGTGTCCCGGCACACGCCGTTGACCACCGTGCCGCCCAGGCCGCGCCGCGCGGCGAGCCGGCTCATGATGCCGCCCCAGACCGTGCAATCGATGCGGCCCGCGTTGTCGAGCACGGCGACGGCGCCGGCCGGGATGTCGTCCAGGTAATCGCCCACGGTGCCGGGCTTTGCCGTATCCACTGGCGCGAAGCGCACCGTGAAGGCTGGTCCGCACAGCTTGCGCGGACCGGCGATGGGCCGGATGCCCGGCGCGCTGCCTGGCAGGCCGAAGTAATCGAGGGCGTCGGATACTTCCGCCGTGCTCAGGCCGGCCGCCTGATCGATGAAGATTTGATCCACTTTCATGCTGTCTCCCGTTGTTGATGCAGGGAGTTTCGTACAAAGAAAAACAAACATCAAACATCGAATTTTGATCGTTGATTCAATATTTTTGAACTAATAGAACATATTGCGATCAACTTGCCTTGGCCTGACGGCAAGTCCGATGATGTCGGATGCAGAGGGAATCGACTGAATCGGGCTTGAGTTAACGCCCCCCTCCATATAATATTTTCCAAATTAATCGTCTCTTTTTCAGCCTTGGTTCAGGAAAAATGAATTTCAGACAGCTGCGGTATTTTTGCGAAGTGGTGGAAGCGGGCAGCGCCGTGCATGCGGCGGAGCGGCTGCACGTGGCGCCGACGGCGATCAGCATGCAGTTGGCCCAGCTCGAGGCGCACCTGGGCGGAGAATTGTTCGACCGCACCCGGCGGCCGATGGAGCCTACTGCGTTGGGTAAGTTTTTTTATCCCAGGGCTAAAGAATTGCTGCTGCAGGCGGCCCGCCTGGACGGCGAAGCCCAGGGCATCGCCAGCGGCAGCCGGGGCTGGCTGGGCATCGGATTTACCCGCTCGGCCACGTTTTCCCTGCTGCCGCGCGCCATCCGGCGCTTCCGGGCAGCCTATCCCGAAGTGCAACTGGACCTGGTGGAAGCGCTGTCCGAATACCAGCCCGCGCAATTGCGGCAGGGACGCATCGATATCGGGATTTCGCGCTTCATCGGCGACTACCATGCGCCGGCCGACCTGGACTACGCCGTGACGCTGGACGACCCGCTGGTGGCCGCCCTGCCCGCCGGGCATCCTCTGGCCAGGCAGGCGTCGGTCAGCGCCGGCGAGCTGGCCAGGGAACCGTTCATCCTGTATCCCAAGGACCCCATCAGCCCCTTCGGCCAGCAGATCGTCGCGGTATTGAAAGCAACCGGTGTCGAACCGGTGGTGGCTTATTCAGCCGTGGAAATCCATACCGCGCTGGCGCTGGTCGGCGCCGGGCTGGGCGTGACCTTGGTGGGCCGCTCCATCGCGGAAAACAACCGCAGCGATGTCTGTTTCCTCCCTGTGCGCAATGTCGACAGCACCACCACCGTGGTGGGGATCACGCGGGCGAATGAGGACAGCAAGCTGGTCAGGGCATTCCTGGACGTGCTGGCAAACGGTTGAAGGCGCCGCCAAAAGCCGGCACCCGCATCGCGCACCCTCAGCGGTTTTGCACCCCGCCAAACGCCGCCACCGGACTCCACGCGGGCGACACGGCCGGCGGCTGGGGCGCCAGCGACGCATAGGGTCCGGCGCCATACACCACCTTGCCGTTCACGACCGTCAGCACGCTTTCCAGGCGCTTGATTCTTTCAGCGTCGACCGTGAAATAATCTTCCGGCAGCACCACGAAGTCCGCATATTGGCCGCGCCGGATCGTGCCTTTGACTTTTTCCTCGCCGCTCATCCAGGCCGAACCGGTGGTCATCAGTTTCAGCGCTTCATAGCGGCCCAGCACGTCCCTGCCCTGCCAGATCTGCAGGCCGCCGGCAGTCTTGCCGGTCACCGTCCAATACAGCGACGGCCACGGGTTGTAGCTCGAGACGCGCGTGCCGTCGGTGCCCAGGCCGACCGGCACCTTCATGTCCAGCATCTTGCGGATCGGCGGCATCTGGCGCGTCTGCGCGCCATAGCGCTTCCAGTACGCTTCCCCCTGGAAGTGGATGCGATCCTGCACCGCGACGCCGCCACCGAGCTTTTTGATACGCGCCAGTTGCGCGTCCGTGATGGTTTCGCCGTGGTCGATGATGAAGCGCAGGCCGTTCAGCGGCGTCTTCGCGTTGACTTTCTCGATCACCGCCAGGTCGCGGTCGATGCTTTCGCCATAGGTGGCGTGCAAACGGAACGGCCAGCGGTTTTTCACCAGCAGCTCAACGACCTGTTCCAGTTCGCCCTCCATCGAATCCGGCAAGTCCGGGCGCGGCTCCAGGAAATTTTCGAAGTCGGCCGCGCTGGCCACCAGGTTTTCGCCTGCCCCTTCGGCGGAAAAGCCGTTCGGGTAGAACATGTGGTCGTTCTTCTTCGGGTGGGTCATGCCCTGCCAGCGCTGGAAGTCGTCCAGTTCCTTACCAGGGCGCTGGGCGAACAGGTAATAGGACGTCCGCACCGTCAATTTGCCGTTGCGGGCCAGTTCCAGCGAGACGCCGTAGTCATCCGGGTAATTCTGGAAGCCGCCGCCCGCATCGATGGCGCTGGTCACGCCCAGACGGTTCAACTCGCGATAGAAATGCAGGGTTGAATTGACCTGGTCGTCGCGGTTCAGCTTGTTGGTCTTGGCCAGGGTCGAATACAGGATCAGCGCGTTCGGCTTGGCGATCAGCTTGCCGGTCGGCTTGCCGTCGGCATCGAGTTCGACTTCGCCATCCTTGTAGCGCGTATCCTTGCTGTAGCCCAGCGTCTGGACGCCTTTCTGGTTCAGGAAGCCCAGGCCATACAGGTACAGGATGAAGACCGGCTTGTCCGGCACCGCCGCATTGATTTCCTCCAGCGTCGGCAGGCGCTTTTCCTCGAACTGGTATTCGTTCCAGCCGCCGACGACTTTCACCCACTCGCCGTCCGGCGTGCGCGCGGCCTGCTCCTTGAGCATCTCGAGGGCGCGCTTGAGCGACGTGACGCCATCCCAGCGCAACTCCATGTTGTAGTTCAGGCCTTCCCGGATCACGTGCAGGTGCGAATCGACCAGGCCCGGGATCACGGTGCGCCCGCCGGCGTCGATCACCTGCGTGTGCCCCCGCTTCAGCTTGAGGATACTGGCATTGCTGCCCGTGGCCAGCACTTTGCCGTCCTTCACGGCCAGCGCCTGCACAAACTCGCCTTCTTTTGCCATGGTCGCGATCTTGCCGTTGGTGACGACCAGGTCGGCTTGCGCATGGGCGAATCCGGCGGCAAACAGGCCGGCGAGCAATACATTTATCGATGTGGCTTTCATGATTTTTTATCCTTTGTTGGGGGCTTGACGCATGAACTCAATGGCATCCTGGATCTGGGCGCGGGTCAGGTCGGCGCGCCCGCCTTTCGGCGGCATCGCGCCGAATCCTTCCACCGCATGGTCGGTCAGCTGGCGCAGGCCCGCGGCATCCGTTCCTGCCCGCCGCGCCCACTCCTTGACGTCGCCGGCCTTGGGCGCACTGACCATGACGTTTTCAGGCGCGTGACAGGCAATGCAGACAGCCTGGTAGACCGCCCGTCCTTTGACGGCGTCCTGGGCCTGTGCGGCGGGCAGCCAGTGCGCCAGCAGGGCAACGGCCAGCATCGGTATGTTCGTGCGCATCGTCATCTCCTGAAAAAGGCCGGCGTCACGCGCCGGCCTGGTCTGGTCATGTGGATTTATTTGCCTTCCTTGGCCTTGAACATGTCGCTGGCATAGATGATGCCCAACCCATAGCCGCCACCATGCTGTTTGGCGATGTTCGTCACCGGACCATAGGTTTCGCCACGCGCCCAGTCACGCTGCAACTCCAGCATGTATTGCAGCCACGTGACCGGATGGGCGCCGGCTTGCACCATGCGCTGCACGGCCATGTCGTGGGCTTCCTTGGCGACGCCGCCCGAGGCGTCGGTGACGATGTACACCTCATAACCCTGGTCGATCGCCGACAGCGCCGGCTCCAGCAGGCAAACTTCGGTCCACAGGGCAGCCATCACGATTTTTTTCTTGCCGTACTTGTTGATCTGGTCCACCACGCGCTTGTCTTCCCAGGTATTCATCGTGGTGCGGTCGATCGGGGTCTGCTCCGGGAACACGGCCTGCAATTCCGGGAAAATCGGGCCGCTGAACGATTTTGCCGCCACCGTCGTCAGGATCGTCGGCACCTTGAACGTCGCCGCCGCCTTGGCCAGGCCCGTCACGTTGTTGCGCAATTCGGCCACATCGATCGAACGGGTGGCGAACGCCATTTGCGGCTGGTGGTCGATCAGCAGCAGCGTATGGTTGTCCGGCGCCAGCAACTTTTGCGACGGTTGCGCGCTGGGCTGTGCCGCGTGCGACGGTGCGGCGGCTGCGAAAGCCATTACGATAGGCATGGCCAGTTTGGCGAGGGTTTTGAAGTTCATGTTCGTTCTTCCCATAATCGATTTTTTTGACAGGAACCTGCCACCCGGCAGATCCCCACATATTGGCCAGCACAGCGGTCGTTTGTTGTACTGCGCGCTCCAATGACGGTATTATGCGAAACGAAGCAGCGATTGAAAAACGGAAAAGTTCTTTTACTATCATCGAAAAAATCGAATGTTAAAAATCAGCCTGGATGCCCTGATCACTGTCGACGCCATTGCCCGCCGGGGCTCGTTCTCCGCCGCCGCGAAAGAGTTGTTCCGCGTGCCATCGACGATTTCCTACACCGTGTCGAAGCTGGAAGAGGATCTCGGCGTCCAGCTGTTCGAGCGCTTCGGCCCCCGCGTCACCTTGACGCAGGCGGGCGAAGAGTTGCTGAAGGAAGGACGTTATCTGCTGAAAGCGGCAAGCGACCTGGAAAGCCGGGTGCGCCGCGTCGCGTCAGGCTGGGAAACCGAGTTTGCCATCGCGATGGATTCGATGCTGTCTCCAATCGGGCTGGTCAGCGACGTCGAAGCGTTCTACCAGACGACCGACCAGACCCGGCTCCGTTTTATCAAGGAACAATTGTCGGGAACGTGGGAAGCGCTGCTGGACAGGCGGGCCGACTTGCTCGTCGGCGCCGCCGGCGAAGGCCCCTCGGGCGGCGGCTACACGACCGAACTGATCGGCAAAGTCTCGTTCGTCTTCGTGGTAGCGCCCGGCCACCCGCTGGCGGGCGCGACACATCCCCTCAGCAAGGGCGACCTGATGGCCTATCGGGCCGTATCGGTTGCCGACTCCGCCCGCCTGTTGCAAGCCCGCACCGTTGGCCTGCTGTTTGGCCAGAACACGCTGTCGGTGCCGGACATGCAAACCAAGTATCGCCTGCAACTGGCCGGGCTGGGCTTTGGCTTTCTTCCCGAATCCTGGGTCAAGGCCGACATCGACGCCGGCACGCTGCTGCTGAAGGAAGTGGAGGAACCCAAGCCGGACGAAAACCTGTACCTTGCGTGGCGCACGGGCGAGGAAGGCGCGGCGCTCAACTGGTGGCGCCAGCGCGTCAGGGCAACGTCGCCGATCAGCGGCATGCTGCTGCATGGCAAGTCAGCGTAAGCGGCCCGGACACTACGCCAGCGTTAGCACGCGAACATAGCCGTACGCGGTTTGCGTCCAAAATGGCGGCAGGAGGAGCCGCCATGCCCGAAGGACCATCGATCGTGATGTTGCGCGAAGAAGCCCAGCGCTTCGCCGGCAAGACCATCGCGCGCGCCGAAGGCAACACCAAGGCCGTGGACCTGGCCAGCCTGGAGGGCCAACGCATCGACGCCGTGCGCAGCTTTGGCAAGCAATTCCTGATTGCCCTGCCCCGCACGGCGCTGCGCATCCATTTCCTGCTGTTCGGCAGCTACCGCATCGACGAGCGCAAGGACAGCAAGGCGCGCCTGTCGCTGCAATTCAAGGGCGGCGGCGAAATCAATTTCTACGCCTGTTCGGTGCGGCAGATCGACGCCGATCTCGATGCCGCTTACGACTGGAGCGCCGACGTGATGTCGCCGGACTGGGATGCGGCCAAAGCGCGCAAGAAACTCCGCAGCGCCCCCGACATGCTGGTGTGCGACGCCTTGCTCGACCAGGACATCTTTGCCGGCGTGGGTAACATCATCAAGAACGAAGTGCTGTTCCGCATCCGCCTGCATCCCTTGTCCACGGTGGGCGCGCTGCCCGCCGCCAAGCTGCGCCAACTGGTGGAACAGGCGCGCCAGTACAGCTTTGACTTTCTTGAGTGGAAGAAGCAGTACGTGCTCAAGAAGCACTGGCTGGCCCATGCCAAGACCACCTGTCCCCGCTGCCACCTGCCCTACACCAAAGGCAAGCTGGGGCGTACGCAGCGGCGTGCATTCTATTGCGAACGGTGCCAGCGTCTGTATCAATGACGCCGACGGCGGCACTTCGCTCCGCAACGAAAAAGCCATATCATTGCGTCTGGCGCATATAAAAAATTCACATCATGGACATCCGGCACATGGAGCATTTGCTGGCCCTGGCGGATACGGGGCGCTTCGTCACGGCGGCCAACAGGGTGCACCTGAGCCAGGCCGCGTTCAGCCGCAGTATCCAGGCGCTGGAAGACGACCTGGGACTCAAGCTGTTCGACCGGGGACGGCACGGCGCGGCGCCCACGCAGGCCGGGCGCGCCGTCATCGAACGGGTGCGTCAGGTGATGTTCGACCTGGGCTGCCTGAAGCATGACGTCAACCTGATCAGGACCGGCGGAGCCGGCTCGCTGCGCATCGGCGCCGGCCCGATTCCAGCACAGATCTTGGTGCCCGAGGTGCTGATCGCCATGCGCCGCCAGCATCCCGCGCTGCAAATCAGCGTCACCGTGGAAAGCCCGGACCGGCTGCTGGCGCAACTGGAAGAAGATGCGCTGGATGTCGTGCTGGCCGATCCCAAACTCGTCACGCGCGCCACGGCGACCGCTTGCACCCCGCTGGGGCGCCTGCAACTCACACTGCATTGCCACAAGGCGCATCCATTGACGAAAAAGAAACACGTCACCATGGCGGACTTGCACACCTATGGCGTGGCGTCCGGCAAGGGCCCCCGTGGCTTCCTGCAAGCGGTCGCCACCTCCATGGGCTTGAACGACTTCGCTGAATTTCCACGCATACTGGAATCGGACGACTTCGCCATCATGGCGCGCGTGGTGGCCATGACCGACACGCTGGCGATCCTCCCCCGCCAGCATCCGGACACGCCCTATGGCCGCCTGCTGCGCCCCCTGCACTGCCCCGACCTGCCGCCGATTCCCATCGACGTGCACGCGATCCTGCTCAAAGGCCGCACGCCGTCGCCGTCGGTCACGGAATTCATCGGCCTGGCGGGACAGGTGGCCACCGCGTGGTAGCCGCGCTCAGCCGACGGACTTCGCGCAGCGCACGCCGGCGTGCGACGTGCCGCTGTCGGCCGCCGCGCCCTGGCGCGCGGCCGGACGGTATCGGTTGCAATAACTGGCGTGGCACAGGAACGATCCGCCACGCTGTGATTTTCTGCGCAATGCGTCCAGCGGATGCGGCGCGCCTTGCGGATCGGTGGTCTCGCGCTTCGACAATCCGGCATAGGCTTGCCGGTCGTACCAGTCCGCCGTCCACTCCCAGGCATTGCCCGCCATGTCATACAGGCCGTAGGGATTGGCCCGGTACGATTTCACGGGCGCGGTGAACACATAGCCGTCCTGGCCCGTGTTATGCACCGGGAAAAGTCCCTGCCAGATATTGGCGAACCAACTTGCCTTCGGCGCCGCCTCATTGGGCGCCTCGCTGCCCCACACATAATCCAGGCCGTCGGCACCGCCCCTGGCGGCGCGTTCCCATTCGGCCTCGGTCGGCAAGCGCTTGCCGGCCCAGCGGCAATAACGGTCGGCATCGCCCCAGGCCAGGTGCACGACCGGATGCGCCGCGCGCCGGCGGATGTCGCTGCCCGGCCCTTCCGGATGCCGCCAGTTCGCGCCGGGCGTCCAGCGCCACCAATGCGACACGTCGCGCAGATCCACTGGCCCGGCCGGCATCGTGAACACCAGCGAGCCGGGTTGCAGCATGTCACGGGGTGGGGGCGGCGAGCCGGGCGGCAATTGCGCCATGATGTCCGCCAGGCGCACCGGGCGTTCCGCCACGGTGCGGTAGCCGGTGGCTTGCACGAAGCGGGCGAATTGCGCATTGGTGACTTCCGTTTCATCCATCAGGTACGCGCGCGTCAGCACGACCCGGTGTGCCGGCCCCTCTTCCGGCCACGCGATGTCCGCGTTGCTGCCCATCTCGAAACGGCCGGCGGGGATCAGGCGCATGCCGTCCGGGACCGCCGGGACCGCCGATAGGGCCGTGGCGGTGCTGAACAGCAGCGCGATGACCGAGGTCTTCATTGCACCGCCTCCCCGTTGCGCGACCGTCGCCACCGACGCCATCCAAACCCCAGTCCCGCGAGCACCAACACCAGCGCCAGGGCGGCGGCCGCCAGCATCGGCGCCAGTTGCCGCGCCAGGATCGGCCAGTTGTTGATCAAGACCTGGCGCGGCCCGTTGAAGCCGGGCGGCGGCCGGATCACGCCGTTCTGCAGCACGTATTGCGCCATCTCCGCTTGCATGTCCCGCAGCACTTCCGGTTTGCCGGCGGACAGGTCGTTCGCCTCCAGCGGATCGGCCGCCAGGTCGATCAACCGGGGCTTGCCATCGCCAAAGGGCGCTGTATTGCGCACCAGTTTGTATTTGCCCTTGAACAGGGCTTCCGCGCCGGTCGCCTCGAAACCGATCGCTTCGCCGCCCCCGTGGAAGGCGGGCCGAAATCCCGCCAGGTGCGCCATCAGGCTGGTCCCGGTGGGCGCGTGCAGCCGCTGTCCACGATAGTCCGCTCCCGGCAGGGGAATCCCCGCCAGGTCCAGCATCGTCGGCAGAAAATCCGTCGCATAGGCGAAGCCATGGCTGATTTGGCCGGGCTGGATGCGGGCCGGATAGCTCAGCATGAATGGCACGCGCATGCCGCCCTCGCCCGCCGTCCCCTTGAACAGCGCAAACGGCGTATTGGACACTTCCGCCCAATCCTGGCCATAGTGCGCATAGCTGCCCTTTTGCCCCAGCGTTTCCGGGTCGAGGTTGAACCGCACGTTGTACCACAGCTTGAACGGCAGGTTCAGGCGGTTCAATTCATACGGATCGGCGCCATTGTCGGACATGACGACAAAGGCCGTGTTATCCAGCTGGCCGATTTGCTTCAAATACGCGCGCAGGCGGCCGACGTTCTGGTCCAGGTTGTCCAGCATCGCGGCGAAGACCGCCATTTTCCGGGCATAGCCACGCCGTTCTTCCGCGCTCAATCGATCCCAGTCGCGCGCGCCGGGCGCACGGGTCAGTTGCAGGCCTGCCGGCAGCAAGCCCATTTCCACCTGGCGCCGGTAGCGTTCCTGCCGGATGGGCACCCAGCCGCCGTGGTAGCGATGCAGGTATTTCGCGATGTCGGCATCGGGCGCCTGCAGCGGCGAGTGAACGGCTTGCGGGGCCAGCATCGCGAAGAACGGTTGATGGTTGCCGCGCCCCTCGTCGATATACCGGATCAGCCGATCCATATAGTGGTTGCTCGAAAAGAAACCGGCCGGCAGCGCCGCCTGTTTGCCATCTTCCCAGCGCACCGCCTTCAGGTTCAGCGGCGCATACATCTTGCCGTCTTCGAAATTATCGGCCCCCGTCTGTTCCAGCGCGATATAGCGGCTCCAGCCCCGTGCGCCGGGCGAGCGCGCAATGCCGTCGCCCAGGTTCCACTTGCCCGCATAGAAAGTGGCGTAGCCGCCATCCTTCAACAACGTCCCCAGGCTGTGCGCCTGGTCGCTCAGGTACCCTTCATAGCCGGGCTTGCCGCGCTGGTTTTCCGCCTGCACGACCTTCAGCGTGCCCGCGCCCGCCCGGTGATTGTCGATCCCGCTCATCAGCATGGCGCGCGACGCTTCGCAGGTTGATGCGGTGTGAAAATTCGTCAGCCGCACGCCGGACGCGGCGATCTGGTCGAGGTTGGGCGTGGCGATCTCGCCGCCGTAGGCCCCGAAATCGCTGAAGCCCGCGTCGTCGACCAGGATGAATACGATATTGGGGCGCTGCGCCGCGCCGTTCGCGGTTTGCGCATGGGCCGCGGGCGCCGCCAGCGATATCCCCAGCCAGACGCAGACGATTCCCGCAAGGTAGCGCATGGAACGGGGAGGCCACGCGGGCCGTATGACTGTCATGATGAATTCTCCGGTGGCCAAGGCCCGCCGGAAATCAGGAGCCTGTGCATGCCGGGCATTCTCGGACGGCAGCTATGTTGTGTCCAATGCAAAATATGTGCAATTACGTTGCGTTTAGCGCATGGAACTCGGGACTTCGCAGGTAAATGAACGCACCTGCGCCACCTATAAGTTTGCTACAATGTGTTATCGATATCAATTCACAACAAGCGAACATTTCAACATGTCCCCACTTACACGAAAAATGCTGTGCGCATCGCTGCTGGCCTTCACTTTATCGAGCGTCCAGGCCGCCGACGCCTACCTGTTCACCTATTTCGTCCAGAATGGCGAAGACGGCCTGCACCTGGCCGCCAGCAGCGACGGCTACACGTGGGAAAAACTGGGCGATGGCAAGAGCTACCTGGCGCCGACGGTTGGCAAATCCAGGCTGATGCGCGACCCGTGCATCGTGCGCGGCCCGGACGGCACCTACCACATGGTCTGGACGTCCGGATGGAATGAAAACAACATCGGCTACGCTTCGTCGACGGACCTGGTGCACTGGTCCGAACAGAAGGAATTGCCGGTGATGGCGCACGAGGCAGGCGTGCTCAATGCGTGGGCGCCGGAAATCATCTACGACGACGCGAAGCGTGAATTCGTGATTTTCTGGGCGTCCACCGTGCCCGGAAAATTCACTGAAACCGACGGCACCTCCGAGGAAAAGTACAACCACCGCATGTATGCCACGACGACCAAAGACTTCAAGACCTTCACGCCAACCAGGTTGTTCTATGATCCCGGCTTCAGCGTGATCGACGCCACCTTCGTCAAGTTCAACGGCAAGAACCACCTGCTGGTCAAGGATGAAACCGTCAAGCCGCCGCGCAAATACCTGCAGGTGGCGCCGGCCGCCAGTGTGTCCGGCCCCTTCGGCAAACCGGGCAAGCCGGTCACGCCGCCCGGCCTGTGGGTGGAGGGACCGACCGGGGTACAGGTCGGCAAGGACCTGGTCGTCTATTACGATGCCTACGCCACCCGGCGCTACGGCGCCATGCGCACGCGCGACCTGGTGCACTGGGAAGACGTGAGCGACAAAATGCACTTCCCCGACGAAGGCACGCCACAGCGAGTGCGTCACGGGACCGTGATCCAGGTGCCCGCGGAGTTGATCGCCAACCTGCGCCGGGCCAATTCCAACAAGAATTAACACTGCGTGGCCCGGAAACAGTTACTCCCAATCAACTCAGCTCCGGGCCGATTCCTATGCTCTTTTCATATAGATTAGTAATAAAAAGTCATTAGTTCCTTTCTATATCTGTCCCTACCATGCGTTGGCAGTTACACAAAAATCAATAACGACATGGAGACAACGATGGCAATGAGCACGAATGGCATGCGTAAATCCGTATTGGCAGCACTGATCGCCGAACTGCTGGCAACCGGCGCCGTGGCGCAGACCACAGACAACACCACCGACAACACGGCGACCGTGGTGGTCAGCGGCATCCGCGCGTCGCTGGCGTCGTCGGTATCGACCAAGCGCCTGCAGGAAGGCGTGGTGGACGCGGTATCGGCCGAGGACGCCGGCAAATTTCCGGACACGAATATCGCGGAATCGCTGCAGCGCGTGACCGGCGTGCAAATCCAGCGCAACAACGGCGAAGGCCGCTATATTTCCGTGCGCGGCCTGGGGCCCGAATTCAACAACGTGCTGGTCAACGGCCGCACCCTCACCAGCGATACGGGCGGACGCGAATTCTCGTTCGACCTGCTGTCGTCCGACCTGATTTCCAAGGCGCTGGTCTATAAAACGTCGCAACCGTTCC
This sequence comes from Pseudoduganella rivuli, assembly GCF_009674485.1. GTDB lineage: Bacteria > Pseudomonadota > Gammaproteobacteria > Burkholderiales > Burkholderiaceae_D > Rugamonas > Rugamonas rivuli_B. Next base: position 271,634 of record NZ_WKJJ01000011.1, read on the forward strand.
TGCCGGAAGGCGGCATTGGTTCGACCGTGGACATCCAGACCGCGCGGCCATTGTCGGGCAAGGCCGGCCACACGTCGGTGGTCAACGTCTCCGATTCGTGGGATTCCAATTCGCGCAAGAACACGCCGAACCTGAGCGGCATGTACACCTTTGCCAACGACCGCAAAGACTTCGGCGTGACCGGTTCGCTGTCGTACACCGACCGCGCGTCCAAGCAGAACAAGGCCATCACCGACGCGTGGAATTACCGCGATGTCGCCATCATCAACGGCGACGCCAATTCCAAAGGACTGACGATGGCCGACGTCACCACCAAAAAATTGTACATGCCGCAAAGCTTCGGCTACCAGCAGGAAGACGAGACCCGCAAGCGCCTGGTGGCCAACCTGACGGTGCAATACAACCCGTCCGATAACTGGAAACTCACCGCCGACGCGCTGTACTCCCGCCTCAACCAGCGCAACAGCGTGATCGCCATCAGCGACTGGAACAATCCGGTGCAGGTGGCCGTGAAGTCCGACGGCAGCGGCCAGGTCACCAGTTTCATCCGGCCCGGCGCGAATTTTTACGCCAACAATCCGGCCCTGGTCGGCGATGGCAAGGCCCTCACCGACGCCAACTCGAACGACATGATCGTCAAGGGCGGCGACCGCCTGTCGATCACCAAGGCCGGCGGCCTGAACTCGAAATGGAAACTGTCGGATGATTTGAAACTCGAGGGCGATGTGTCCGCATCGCGCACCACGTCAAAATCGCCCGACATGTGGGTGGTGGCCGGCATGGTGCCGAAAAACAGCGATGTGCTGACCTTCGGCGCGACGCCGTCCCTGGTGTTCGGCGACGGCATTGCCGACCCGGGCCTGGTGCGCGCGCATGCGGTGTCGAATAACGATGTGCGCTTTTCCGATGCGGTGCAGGAAGGCCGCTTGCACCTGTCGTGGCGCCATGAGTTGGGCGCCTTCAAGGGACTCGATTCCGGCGCCGGCTACCAGCAGCGCAAGGTGGGACGCAGCAGTTGGGGCAGCGATTCGTGGAATGCCTTCAGCGGCTACCACCTGCCGCTGCCGGCCAGCCTGTTTACCGTCACGCCGCTGGGCAATCCGTTCGGCGGCGGCGTGCAGGTGCCGGCCTCGTACCTGAGCTTCGATCCCAACGCGTACATGGCCTACCTGAACCAGCCATCATCGCTGGCGAAGTCCAACGACCCGGCCTATTACCTCGACAAGACCCGCTTCCCGGACGGCCCGATGGCGATCGACTACACCAAGCCGAACATGTGGCGCGTGCTGGAAAAAGTATCCAGCTTCTTCGTCGACACCAAGTGGGAGGGCGAACGCTGGTCCGCCAACGCCGGGGTGCGGGTGGTGCACGTCAATTCCACGTCGACCGGCATCAGCCGCACCTTGCTGTCGGCCACGAAAAGCCCGAACGACACCACCTACATCCTGAACTGGGGGCCGTCGGCGGTGACGTCGGTCGGGAACAGCTACAACAGCGTGCTGCCGTCGGCAAACTTCAAGTATGACCTCACGGAAGACACCATGCTGCGCCTGGGCGCCTCGAAGACCGAGACCCGTCCGACGCTGAACCAGATGGGTGTCGACAACTGGTACGGCGGCCGCTTCGGCGACGTCCAGACCGGCGGCGGCAATCCATACCTGAAGCCGATGGAATCGAAAAACCTGGACTTGTCGTATGAATGGTACCTGTCGAAGACCAGCTACGTCAGCGCGGCCGTGTTCCACAAACGGGTGTCGAACTTCCTGGAACAGCAACTGGTCGATATCCGCATCCCGCAATACAGTGAAGTGGTGCACGATACCCGCATCCGCAATGGCCAGAGCGGCAAGATCAAGGGCCTGGAAATCGCCGGCCAGTACGCGTTCGACCGCGCCGTCAGCTGGCTGCGCGGCTATGGCGTGGCCGCCAACTACACCTTCGTCGACGCCAGCGCGGAACGCAACGGCGGCGCCACGGCCAATGCGTGCGGCTACCCGGGCCTGTCCAAGCAATCGTATAACGCGTCGCTGTTCTACGAGAACGAGAAATTCCAGGCGCGCGTCAGCTACAACTGGCGCAACCACTTCGCGGTCGATTGCGGCGGCGGCAGCACCCTGCCCCGCACCCGCTCCGCCTATGGCCAGACCGACGCCAGCCTGCGCTACAACCTGACGCCGACCGCATCGGTTTATGCGGACGTCATCAACCTGGGCAATTCGAAGATGCACGAGTATGCCGATACTGAAAGCATGTTCCTGACCATGGAAAGCGTGGGACGCCGGATCAATGCCGGCTTGCGGATGGCGTTCTAAGGTCCCAGTCGTACCGCGACCGCCCGGCCCATGGCCGGGTTTTTGCGTTTTATTTTCACGCCTGGGTAGGAAAAATTCTCTTCATCCGTCTACCTCTACGACAGCAACATATTGGGAAAACATATGGGCGATGACATCGTCGAATGGGTGACGTCGAATTTCCTGCCGTTCGAAGCCGAACTGCGCAGGATGCTGCGGCGCGTCTGCAGCGGACCGGCCGAAGTGGACGACGTGATCCAGGAGACTTACTACAAGGTGCTGGAACAGGGCAAGCTCGATCATGTGCTTGAACCCAAAGGCTTCCTGGTACGCATAGCGCGCAATATCGTGTTCGACCGGATGCGGCGCGACGCCGTCGTCAGCATTGAATCCGTGGCCAACCTGGAAGAGCTCGACATGGCGGACAGCGCGCCCTCGACCGAGCGGGTAGCCCTCGCCCGGGCCGAGCTGCGCTGGGTATTCGGCCTGATTGCCAACCTGCCGGAACGCTGCAAGGAAGTGTTTACGGCCAGGCGGATCTATGGCCTGTCGCAAGCCGAGACCGCCGAGTCGCTGCAAGTGTCGGAAGGTGTGGTGGAGCAGGAAAGCATGCGGGGCATGCGCCTGATCTCCGACATGATCGCCCGCGTCGGCGTCCAGGAAACGCCTGCCAGGAAGCAACCCACCGCCAGGAAACGCCATGTCCATGATCGATGATGAAGCCCTGCGATGGGTAACGCGCCAGTCGCGGCAGGAACTCGATCCGGCCGAACGCGCGGCATTGGACGCGTGGCTGGCGGCGGACAGGCGCCACCAGGGCGCTTACTTGCGGGCGCGCGCCATCGACCACGCGCTGGGCCGCGCCATGGTGCCGCAAACGCTGCGCCCGAAACGCGAACGCCTCGAGGTGGAATGGGCCGCCGCGCCCTGGAAGCAAACCGCTTCGCGCCGCAAATGGATCACAACCGGCGCGATCGCGGCCGGCGCCGCCGTGCTGGCCACCGCCGGCCTGCTGCCCGCCGCGGCGGACACGCTCGTGCTCAGCACGGCCAAGGGCGAATTCCGCAAAGTACCGCTGGCGGACAAGTCCGTGGCGGACATCAACAGCGGCAGCCAGCTGGAGTGGAAGCAAACGCCAAACCGCCGGCAGATGACATTGCGGCGCGGCGAAGTGTGGCTGCAGGTGGCCAGGGACAAAACCAAACCCTTCATCGTCGAAGCGGGCCAGGTGCGCGTGCGCGCGGTCGGCACGGCCTTCGGCGTGCGGCGCTATGGCAATGGCGCCGAAGTGCTGGTCACGGAAGGCTCGGTGGAAGTGTGGAGCGGCGATGGCGCGGCGCCGGTGCGTTTGCTGAAGGCGGGCGACAGGGCATTTGTGCCGGACCGGGCCGCCGACATCAACGTGGCGCGCCAGCCGGCGGAAGTCGAACGGAAACTCGCGTGGAGGGAGGGCAAGGTGGTCTTTCAAAACCAGACGCTGAGCGAAGCGGTGGCGGACTTCAACCGCTACAGCCAGAAGAAGATCATCATCGTCGACCCCGCGCTGGGTAAAAGGAAACTGGTCGGCCAGTACCAGATCGACGCGCCGGAATTGTTTGCGCGCGACGTCAGCAGCATGCTGGGCGTGTCGGTCCACGTCACTGCCGATCAGATCATCATAGGCGAACCGCTTCGCGCCGGGTGACCGGCATGGTTGAAAAATAAGTGCAGGAACCGCTAGGAAAAAATCCCGCCATCCGTCGTTATCGATAACGGAGCAACATAGTTCCGGCGATATCGAGGTTAGTCCGAGAGGAGATGCGCATGGTGCACACACATCATGTACGTAGTACAGCCGCTGTTGTCCTGTGCGTGGGCATTGCCGCCCTGCCGCAGGCAGCCCAGGCCCAGGAAGTGCGGAAGCCGTTTCACATCCCGTCCGGTCCGGCGGTGAACTCGATCACCGAGTTTGCCCGCCAGGCCGGCGTCAACGTACTGGCGTCCGGCGAGAACCTCGCCGGCGTCGAGACACCGGAAGTGCATGGCAACCTCACTGTGTCCGAAGCGCTGGCAAAGCTGTTGTCCGGAACCACCCTGACGAGTCGCGTGAATACCAGCGGCGCCATTTTTATTTTGTCGATGGCCCGCAAACACGATGCAGACAAAGACTCAATTAGGAATAATACAATGACAGCAACAATTCCAATGCAACGGCGCGCCACTTGCTGTGCCGTGATGCTGGCGCTGGGCAGCGCCGGCGCGGCCTATGCACAGGGCGACGAGACGCCGCCCGATGCCGCTTTGAAGAATGACGAGCCGGCCGTGGTGGTGGTGACCGGCATGCGCGCCAGCCTGGAAAATGCGCGCAACCGCAAGCGCAACGGCGAGTCGATTTCCGATTCCATCGTCGCCGACGATATCGGCAAGCTGCCCGACCAGAATATCGCGGAAGCGGCGCAACGCATCCCCGGCGTGCAACTCAGCCGAAACAAGGGCGAAGGCTCGGGGATCCAGATCCGCGGCCTGGGCCAGAACAAGATTGTGCTGAACGGGCTGGAAATGTTCGGCGCGGGTGGCGAATACAATGGCCGTAGCTTCGGACTGGAAGATTTGCCGGCCGACGTGCTGGCCGGCATCGACGTCAACAAAACCTCGTCGGCCGATGAAATTGAAGGCGGCCTGGGTGGCTACGTGAATATCCGCACCCGCATGCCGTTCGACTTCAAGGGCCGGAACGCGACGCTGTCCGCCAAAGCCACGGATTACAAGATGGACGGTGGCGCCGGGAACAAGACCAAAGGGCAAGTGTCGGCCTTGTTCAGCGACCGCTGGCAAACCGGTGTCGGCGAAATGGGCTTGCTGGTCAATGTCGCGCATGCGGAGAGCGTGTACGGCCTGACTGAAAACCAGGTCGAGCGCACCGAAGCGGTGTCGAACTTTGCCGGTTCCGGCAAGACCGTTACCCTGCCGATCGGCATGTTTACCGGTAATGGCCACCACGGCGACCGCCAGCGCGACACCCTGGTCGCGTCGTTCCAGTGGCGCCCCAACGCCGACCTGAACCTGTTCGCCAACTATATCCATATCGATTACCTGCTGCGTAACAACTTCCAGACCGCGCGCGTGTACCACGGTACCGCGGCCGCCCCGTTCACGCTGTGGGGCGACAGTAACAGCGACGGCAGCGACAATTTGCGGAGCGGGACGTTTATCAACAACTCGATGACCGATACGTCCGTGGTCGGCGATGAACACCGCAAATCGAGGCTGTTCGACATCGGCGGCAAGTGGAACAACCGGGGCCCGCTGACCATCAAGGGACGCCTGGCGCACAATGAAACCGCCGTGGTGAACAGCTTGTACGAATGGGGCATCAACGCCACCATTCCCGGCATGAAAATGACGCTGAACGATGGCGCGCCTTACGGCCTGTCGGTCAGCGGCGTCGACCTCAACAACCTGGCGAATTACCATCCGAACTACTTGCTGGCCATCCAGCTGGACGGCACGCAACGCAACACGTCGGCGACGCTCGATGCGAACTACCGGCTGGACGGCGGCATGCTCCAGTCGATCGACTTCGGCGTGCGCGCCAATGACTACACCCGCCATTCGTTCGGCTTCGTGAATTTCTATTGCATCGCCAGTTGCGGCGGCACTGCCAGCATGGCCAATGTGGATCCCGCGCTGCTGCACCAGGTGCCTGCGGCCGAATCGCGGCAAATCGGCCCGTACTGGACGTTCGCCACCTCGGCGGTGCGCAGCCAGGCCGCGCTGCGCTCGCTGTATGGTTTGCCGGCATCCGAGCAATTCACGCAAGACCAGGACCAGCTGAACAATGAAAAGACGCTGGCGGCGTACGCCAGGATCAATTACGAGGTTGACGTTGCCGGGATGCCGCTGACGGGCAATCTCGGTGTGCGCGCCATCGAGACCCGCCTGTATGGCGAATCGTATGGCGCCAACGCCGCCGGTACGCTGGTGCTGCAAACGAGCAAGTCCACCCGCCACGACTTCCTGCCTTCGTATAACGGCAACCTGGCCTTGCGGAACGACCTCAACCTCCGCCTTGGCGCGTCGAAAACGCTGGCGCCGGTCAACTTCGGTCTGATGAGCGCCGCCACCACCATCACCAACCAGGTTCAGCATGATGCCCGCGCCGGCAACCCCGCGCTGCAGCCATTCACGTCGAAGAACCTCGACCTGTCGCTGGAACATTACTTCGGCCGCAACGGCGTGGCGTACCTGGGCGCGTTCCACAAAAAGGTCGATGGCTTTATCCAGACGGTGGCCGAGCAGCGCATGATCAACGGCGAGCAGTATAACGTGTCGACCTTCAAATCCTCCGGCACCTCCCGGATCAAGGGATTGGAAGCCGGCTACCAGCAATTCTTCGACATGCTGCCGGCGCCGTTCGATGGCCTTGGCATGCAGGCCAACTACACCTATGTCGAGTCGCAGGCCGCGACGGCGGTGGCCGGCAAGACCGTGCCGCTGGAAGGACTGTCGAAGAACAGCTACAACCTGATCGCCATGTATGAAAAGGACAAGTTCAAGGCGCGCCTGGCCTATAACTGGCGCAACGGCTACGTGGCGTCGACCACGTCGTCCGGCGCCCAGGGTGTGCCGATTTTTGCCAAGGCATCGGGCACGCTGGACTTCTCGATCGGCTATGACGTCACCAAACAGCTGTCGGTGGTGCTGGATGCGGTCAACCTGAATGGCGCGGTGGGGGAAACGTATTACGGCAATCCCCACAACCAGGCCAATTACCAGCCGCTGAATAAGCGCGTTGGCGTCCAGGCGCGCTACACGTTCTGAACTGCGGGCCTCCCTCTCCGCGGTATTTCGCACTCCGGCCGCAAGGCCGGGGTGTTTTTTTAATACTTCCATGCGAATCACATGCAACGACGCGATTTTCTCCACCTCGGCGCCGCCGGCCTGGGATACGCCGGCTTGAGGCCGCTGCACGCCATGCCGGCGCCGGCGCCGGCGGATTTTTCCTGGCTCGATGCGCGCCTGCACGAGCACGTGCGGCGCGGCTGGTTCGACGGCATGACGCTGGTCGTCGGACGCGGCGAACACATCCTGCATCAAGCCTGCTTCGGCAACGGCGCGCCGGACCTGGCGCTGCACGTGGCATCGACCGGCAAGTGGACCGCGGCTGCCGCCATTGCCGCCCTGGTCGATGAAGGAAAACTGTCGTGGGATGACCCGGTGCGCAAATACCTGCCGCAGTTTGACGATATCAAGGGCGACGCGCGCCTGCGCCAGTTGCTGTCCCATACGGCCGGCTATCCCGACTACCAGCCGGCGGACCGGCGGCGCGACGATTACCAGAGATTGGAGGACGCCGTCAGCCACATCGCCGCGCTGCCGGCGGTGGCGGCGCCTGGCGCGCGGTTCCAGTATGGCGGCCTGGCAATGCAGGTGGCGGGCCGCATGGCGGAAATCGCGGCGAATCAGCCGTTCGACGCGATCTTCCAGTCGCGCCTCGCGCAGCCGCTGGGCATGACACACAGCGGCTACACGCCGGTGTCAAGCGAACCCGGTTTCAGTCCCATGCTGGGCGGTGGACTGTTCACGACGGCACGCGATTACGCGCGCTTCCTGATGATGATGTCGCAGCAGGGGCGCTATCGCGGCCGGCGCATATTGAGCCGGAACGCCATCCGCGCATTGCAGGCGGACCAGGTGCGCGGCGCCGCGGTGCGGGATGGCGAATACACGCAGTCGGCGCGACAGCAGCGGCGCAATGACATTTACGGCCTGGGGCAGTGGCGTGAGGAAGTGGACAGCGGCGGCCATCCCCTGCTGCTGTCGTCGCCCGGCTGGGCCGGCGCTTATGCGTGGATCGACAAGGTGGCCAACGTGTGGGGCGTCGTCATCGCCAAGGCCAACGTGGAACAGGCGCTGCGCGATGGCTACAGCACTTTCCTTGGTTCGACGATCTATGCGCCGATGGTGCGCGACGCCATCGCCGACGCGCCGGACCGCGCCACCAGGCGCACCGTGGTCTCCGTCAGCGGCGCCAAGCTGTACGCCGAGGAAAGCGGCCACGGCGAACCGCTGATATTCCTGCATGGCCACAGCTTCGACCGGCGCCAGTGGCAACCCCAGGTTGCCGCGTTCGCGCGCCGCCACCGCGTGATCCGCTATGACTTGCGCGGCTATGGGCGCTCCAGCGATCCCGCCGAGGGCCAGGCATTCCTGCATGCGGAAGATTTGCGCCAGCTGATGGATGCACTGGGCATCCGCCGCGCGCACCTGGCGGGATTGTCGCTGGGCGGGTTTGTCGTCACTGATTTCATCGCCCTGTACCCGGAGCGGGTACTGAGCGCCACCATGGCCGGCGGCGACTTCTTTGACGTGCCGGGGCCTGACGAGCCCTGGACCGCGGCGGGGCTGGAGCAGCGGCAGGCCGAAATTGCATCCATCCGTAAACAAGGCATCGTCCAATTCAAGCAGCAATGGCTGGACGGCCTGGTCAATCGCAGCGGAAGCGGACGCGACGCCCTGCGCCAGCCGCTGTGGCGCATGATCGACGAATGGCGGGCATGGCAGCCATTGCATGTGGAACCCCGGCTGCTGCTGGGTCGGTCGGTACGGCAACGGCTGGCCGACGTCAGGCCCGCGATGCCGGTACTGATCGTGCGCGGCGACCGGGAAGATACCGCTTTTGCATTGCGCGAACAGTTGCCGCAAGCGCAGGTAGCGGTCTTGCAGGACTGCGGCCACGTATCCAGTCTGGAGCGGCCGGAGCAATTCTCAGCCGCGCTGGCGGCATTGATCCGCCGCACCGGCAGGAGCTGACTCGCCGCTGTAACGCCCCGCCTCCGGCCGCATGATTACCTCCCATTTGGTAGATGACCGCCCCCAGCCACGTCCCTAGACTGGCTCCGGCAGTTATCACCAAACCAAAACAGGGAGAGATCATGCAGCAAAACAAGCATGTACGGCCGCTGGCGGCCCGCATCGGCGCCGTGCTGCTGCCGTGGCTGATGGCCATGGCAGCAATACCCGCGACGGGCGCGCCAGCGGTGCCGGCGGAACTCATCGTCCGCAACGGCAGTATCTATACCGTCCAGGGCAACAAACCCTGGGCCGAGGCGTTCGCCGTGCGGGGCGGCCGCTACGTCGCCGTCGGCGGCAACGCCGACGTCGCCGCGCTGGCGGGCCCGCAGACCCGCGTCATCGATTTGCACGGCGCCATGGCGATGCCAGGCATTAACGATGTGCATGGCCATCCACTGGACGGCGCCTACGAAGACTTATATGCCTGTAACTTCGCGCCATCGGCCACGCCCGCCCAGGTGCTGGCACGGGTGGCCGAATGCGCCGCCAGGGCGGAACCGGGCGACTGGGTCGTGGGCGGCGCCTGGAGCAGCACGCTGATGGCGGACATCTCGACGCCGGCCATGCTGGCGGCGCTGGACCGCGCCAGCGCCGGCCACCCGGTCTTGCTGCGTGACGAAACCTTCCACAACCGCTGGGCCAACAGCGAAGCCATGCAACGCGCCGGTATCGGCGCATCCAGCGCCAATCCGGCCGGCGGTATCATCGCCAGGGATGCGGACAGCGGACAGCCAACCGGGCTGTTCAAGGAATTCCCGGCGTTCCTGGCGCTGGAACGGCAGATCCCGCCACGCACGCAAGCGCGCCAGCTGAACGCGGCCAGGGCCGCCGGCGCCACCCTCAATGCGGTGGGCATCACGGGCGTGCAGGACGCCTTCACCTCGGAGGGAACGCTGCGCATCTGGAGCCAGGTCGACCGTGGCCCGGGCCTGCCGCTGCACCTGGTCGCGTCGCTGTCCACCATGCCCGCAGCCGATCCGGCAGAGCGCACCGGCCTGGCGCTGGCGGACGGGCGCGACACCTATCGCGGCTCCAACCTGCGGCCGGACTTTGCCAAGATCTTCCTTGACGGCATACCGCCGGCCCGCACCGCCGAATTCCTGGCTCCTTACCTGCCCGATGCGGAACACGGCGCGCATTTCCACGGCCAGAGCAACTACACGCGTGCGCAACTGGTGGACTTGCTGGCGGCATTCGACCGGCGTGGCATACCGGTCAAGATCCACGCCACCGGCGATGGTTCGGTGCGGCTGGCGCTGGACGCGGTCGAGGCGGTGCGCCAGCGCAACGGCATGCCCGGCCAGCGCCACCAGATCGCCCACGCCAGCTTCATCGCCGGCAGCGATCTCGCGCGCTTCCGCCAGCTGGGCGTCAGCGCCGACATCTCGCCGATGATCTGGTACCCCACGGGCATCGGCATGGCCACCGCCATGGCGATCGGACCGGAGCGCGCGGCGCACATCTTCCCGATACGGGACCTGACGCGGGCCGGCGCGCTGGTGGCGGGCGGTTCCGACTGGCCTGCCGGCCAGGCCACGCCAAATCCATGGATGGGCATCGAGGGACTGGTCACGCGGCGCGATCCGGTCGGTGCGTTCCCCGGCGCACTGTGGCCGGAGCAGGCGGTCGACCTGGCCACCGCGCTGCGCATTTACACCCTCAACAGCGCCGAAGCCATGGGACTGGGCCGCGAGACCGGATCCATCGAAGTAGGCAAATCAGCCGACTTCATCGTGCTCGACCGCAACCTGTTCAAGGTCCCCGCCACGCAAATCCACCAGGCCACCGTGAAACAGACGTTCTTCCGGGGCCGCCAGGTCTATCCGCGCGGCGAGTGAACCGCCCTTTTGCCAATTCCCACACCCATCTCATAGGTATCCACATGAACACCCGTAAATTCTGCGCGGCATCCCTGCTGCTTCCCCTGCTGTGCCTGGCCGGTTCGGCCGCCGCGGTCGAAGGCGGTGCACCCATCACGCCGTTCGGCGTCACCGATTTTGGCGCCGGCATCATGCCGCCGCCGTCCGACGTGGCGGCGGTCGGCGTGCGCAGCACCTTCTACCACGCCAGCCAGTTACGCGACAACAGCGGCAACCGCTCACCGGTGACAACCGACCTGGACGTCAACAGCGTCGGCGTGGCCATCATTAAAATGACCCGCCATGAATTCCTCGGCGCGCAATATGGTTACGCGGCGGTGCTGCCGCTGCTGGACATGAAACTCGGTCTCGGCGTCCCGACGCCGGCCGGCCGGCTCGACCTCGCTGGCAGCAAGACAGCCCTGGGCGACGTCAGCCTGGTGCCGGTGATCCTGCAATGGGCCGGTGCGGGCTGGTTCCAGTATGCGGCGCTGCAAGTGCAGGCGCCCACCGGGAGCTATGACAAGAACCGCCTGGCCAATCCGGGCAATCACCACTGGACCTGGTCGCCCACCTACGCATTCACCCGTATCGGATCAAGCGGCTTTGAAGTGTCATCGACCATCCAGGTCAACTTCAATACCCGCAACCACGCCACCGGCTACCGCTCGGGCGCCGAGTGGCAGCACGAGTTCGCGCTGGGACAGCACGTCGGCGCGTATACGGCCGGCCTGGGCGGCTACCATTACCGCCAGTTGAGCGACGATGATGCGACCGGGCTGGCCAACGGCAACCGCGCCCGCGTCACGGCTCTCGGTCCCGCCCTCAACTTCTTCGATCCCCGCTCGGGCCTGCCCAACGTGTGGATCCATGCCTACAAGGAGTTCGGCGCCAGGAACCGCTCCCAGGGCACGCAGTTGGCGTTGCGCGCGGCCTGGGTGTTCTAGGGCCTGGCCACGCCGGCCAGGGAAGGCCACGGGATAGCGGGCGCCTGCGCGGCGGCCGACGCCAGCACCATGCGCACCAGTTCCGCCTGCCGCGCGGCGCCCGTCTTGGCTTGCACCTGCTTCAGTTGACCGCGCACCGTGCCCAGCGTCACACCCCTCCGCTGCGCATATTGCTCCAGGGTGTCGCCGGCCACCAGGCCGGCGACCAGGCTCGCTTCCGCCTGCGTCAGGCCGAACAGCGCGGCAATGGCGGCGGCAGGCACCTGGACATCGGCCGCCGCCGCGGTCACCCACAGGAAGACCGGCGCGGCGCCGGAGGGGGCCCACTCCCGATCCGCGGCCTGCAGCGCAAGGTGCAGGCCATCCCTGCCCTGCCCCAGCGCCAGGTAACGGCTGCCGCCGGCGCCGGCCGCCAGCTCGGCCAGGTCGCGTTGCAGGCGCACGGCGGCCGCACCGGGTGCGTGCAGGCGGCCATCGCGCAATTGCAGGCCGGAGAACACCTGCAACAGCCACCGGGCGCGCTGGTTCATCCATTGCACCTGCCCAGTGCCGTCGCAAACGATCAAGCCATCGCGCATACGGTCGACATGGCGGCGCAGCCGGCGGTCCAACTCGTCCTCCGCCCGTCGCCTCCATTGCAAGGCCAGCGCCTGACCAAAATGCGGCGCCAGCATGGCCAGGTGCCCGGCCTGGGCGGCGGAAAAATCTTCGCTGTCATCGATGGCGCGATGCAGCGCCAGTCCCAGGTACGTATCGGCATCGAGCTGCAGCAAGCTGCCCATGAAGCGTCCCATCCTGCGCTGCGCCAGTTGCTGGTGCAGCCGGCGCCGGGCCGGATCGTCACGGTCGAACAAGTCTTCGTCGCGGGCGACCCGGTCCAGGCCGCGCGCAATGCGGCGCACATCCAGCCGGGGATTGTCTTCATCGCCGATGCCGGCCGGCGGCACCGCATCACGCCCCAGCGTATAGGAATCGGCGGCGGTCCAAGCGATCGCCAGCCGCGCGCCGCGCCGTTTAAGGCTCTGCAACACGGCGGACCGCGCGCCTGTTTCCCGGCAAAGCTGGTTCAGCACCATGGTCCATTGCGCCGCGTCGTCCTGGCAACCATACAATTTGTACAGCAACGTGTCGCTACCGTTCACCGCAATGGCCGGCGCTGGCGTGTGCATTCCTGGCTCGATGTGCATGGATTATCCCCTGGCATTTTTTCCATTCTATGTGAAATTTTCTGCTACAGGCGAAGGGCCGCAGGCGCAGCAGGATATTCGCGACATGGTGGAGGCCCGCCGCTCTCTGGAAGCCGGCAACCAGTTCGGCAAGATAGTCGTTACCGTGTAACCGTGCAAGCGGCTCAGGCCGCGCGGCGGGCCGGGACGGTTGCGTCGTTACCGGCGGCGGACGGCAACTGCCGCGCCCTGGCGGGGAAAGCCAGCACTTGCGTTGCACCTTCACTGGCGACGAGTCCGTCGTCCGCCAGGCTGAACACGCTGACCACCCGCGCCAGGCTGCCCGCCTGTTCGTGCAGCGCTTCGGCCGCTGCCGTCACCTGCTCCACCAGCGCGGCATTGCGCTGCGTGGCGTCGTCGATGTCCGTCACTTGCCGGTTCACCTGCCCGATGCCGTCCCGCTGTTCCTGGCTGGCTTGTGCGATTTCCGCCATGATGCCGGTGACGCGGCCGATGCTGGCCACCACGTCGTCCATGGTGGCGCCGGCCGCATCGACTTGTTTGCTGCCGCTGTCGACTTTTTCCATGGAATCGACGATCAGCGCCTTGATTTCCTTCGCCGCCGACGCGCTGCGCTGCGCCAGGCTGCGCACTTCGGACGCCACCACGGCGAAGCCCCTGCCCTGCTCGCCGGCACGCGCCGCTTCCACCGCCGCATTGAGCGCGAGAATATTGGTCTGGAACGCGATGCCGTCGATGACGCCGATGATGTCGACGATTTTTTGCGCCGAGGCGTTGATCGCATTCATCGTACCGACCACTTGCGCCACCACGTCGCCACCGCGCGCCGCCACGTCCGATGCCGCTGCCGCCAGTTCATTGCCCCGGCTGGCGCTGTCCGCGTTGCGTTGCACGGTGGCGGTAATGCGCTCCATGAACGTGACGGTCTCTTCCAGCGCCGCCGCCTGCTCTTGCGTGCGGTCCGACAAATCCTTGTTGCCGGAAGCGATCTGGCCGGAAGCGGACGCGATGGCGTCGGTGCCGCCGCGCACTTGCACGACGATGGCGGCCAGGCTGTCGCGCATGGTCTTCATGGCCGCCAGCAGGCTGTCCTCGTCGCGCGGCGCCGTCGCCACCTCGACACCCAGGTCGCCCGCCGCGATGCTGCGCGCCACCTGTGCCGCGTACGCCGGTTCGCCGCCCAGTTGCCGCAGCAAGCCGCGCGAAATCACCACCGCCGCCGCGATGCAGGCCGCCAGCGCCGCCGCGCCCAGTGCCAGCAGCAGCGTGCGGTTGCGCCGGTAGCTTGCCGCGGCCTCATCGGCCATGGCACGGTTGCGCTGGTCGACGAGCGCCAGCAAGTCGATCAGCGCTTCGCGCCATTTCACTTGCACGGGATCGAGGTCCAGCATCAGGACGCGCGCCGCTTCGTCCGTCTTCAGCGACAGCGCCAGTTGCGATGCCTTGTCGATCAGCGGCAGGGCCGCCTGCTCGCGGCTGCGGATGGTGTTCAATACGGTTTGTTCCGCCGCCCCCTGGTCCGCGTGCGTGGCGAACAGCCGTTCCAGTTTGTCCTGCGCCGCCGCATATTTTGCCGCCTGCTGCTGCAGCGAAGCTTTCTCCGCTTGCAGCACGGCCGGTTCACTGGTCAGCGCGAGATTGCGCAGCGAGATCATGCGGGCGCTCAGCGTGGTCCGCATGTCCAGCGCCAACTGGCTTTCCACGTTGTTGACATGGACGATCCGGTCCAGGCTGGCCTGGGCCTGCCCCATGTTGTGCAAGCCCAGCGCGGAGATGGCCAGCAACAGCGCGAACACCAGGCCGAAACCCAGGGCCATGCGGGTGCGTACTTTCAGGGTGGGGTGGAACATCGTATTTTCCTCATAGAAACGACTTCGGAAAGTGTAGTTTCTGCGAGGAAAATAAAAAACGAATCCTTTGCTGTTTCGATATGCGCAATTTGCATGAGGGATCAATAGACCGGCAGGCGTGCGGCCCGTTGCGGCGCCGTATCGTCAGCGGCCTCGCTCATTACGGCGGGCCCCTGGTGCAAGGTCAGTCGCGGGGCGGACTCCCCGGCCTCGCCGGTTTTAAAGAACCGCACCACTTCCCCCAGTTTGCCGGCCTGTTCGCGCAAGCTGTGCGACGCCGCGGCCGCCTGTTCCACCAGCGCAGCGTTTTGCTGCGTCATGCCATCCAGTTGTGCGATGGCCTGGTTGATCTGGCCGATGCCGTGCGTCTGCCCGGCGCTGGCCGCCGTGATGTCGCCCATGATGCCCGCCACGCGGCCGATGCCGCCGACGATGTCGCCCATGGTCTGGCCTGCCGCCGTGACCAGTTTGGCGCCCGCCTCCACATTGGCGACCGACGCCCCGATCAATTCCTTGATTTCGCGCGCCGCGCCCGCCGAACGCTGCGCCAGGTTGCGCACTTCGGCCGCCACCACGGCAAAGCCCCGGCCCTGTTCGCCCGCGCGCGCCGCTTCCACGGCCGCGTTCAACGCCAGGATATTGGTCTGGAACGCAATCCCGTCGATGACGCCGATGATGTCGACGATGCGGCGCGACGAGGCGTGGATGGCGCCCATGGTGTCGACCACCTGCGACACGATGGCGCCCCCTTTGGCCGCCACGCCGGACGCGGATTGCGCCAGGCGGTCGGCCTGCTGCGCGTGGCCGGCATTGCGTTCGACGGTGGACGTCAGCGCCTGCATGGCGGCCACGGTTTCTTCCAGCGATGCGGCCTGCTGCTCCGTGCGCGCCGATAAATCCATGTTGCCGGCGGCGATTTCACCGGACGCCGTGGTGATGGCGTCGGTGCCCGCACGGACCTGCCCCACGACGCCGAGCAGGCTGTCGTTCATGGCTTTCAGTGCGCGCAGCAAGCGGCCGGTTTCGTCTTCGCCCTGCGCATCGATGCGCGACGACAGGTCACCCGCCGCCACGGTTTCCGCCACGGCGATGGCGCGCGCCAGCGGCGCCGTGATCGACCGCGTGATGTACCACGCCACCGCCGCGCCCAGCGCCACTGCCAGCACTCCCAGTCCCAGCAGCAGCGTTTGCGACGCCGCCACCACGTGCCCGGCCTGTGCGCCGGCCTGCGTCGCCAGCGCGGTTTCATGCGCGATCAAGTGGTCGAACGCGGCCAGCACGGCTTTCAGCGCGGGGCCCGCCTGATCCGTCAGGTAAGCGGCGGCATCCTGGGTTTCGCCATTGCGGCGCAGAGCCAGCATGTGCTCGTTCTTGGCGAGGCTGGCCTTCAGCGCATCGTCGGCCCGCGCCAGCAACTGTTTTTCGCGCTCATCCATGTGCAGCCGCACCAGCGCTTCGCGGGCCGCGCCATAGCGCTTGCGGGCTTCGGCCACCTTGTCGAGCTCATCGTTGATTTGCAGGTCCGGCACCACCATCATCGCCGTCGCGCCCAGCGCAATGGCACGCACGTGGCCCGTCATGGCATTGGCGGCCGCCATTTTCACGTTTTTATCGCTGACGATGTCTTGCGTATGGCTGCCAATACGGGCCAGTGAAACCAGGCCGGTGGCAAGGATGGCGGCCAGCAAGGCCAGCACGGCGGCAAAGCCCAGCCCCAGCCGGGTGCCGATCTTCAGGTTGGACAGCGACATGGTGTTCCCCCGGTAGTTGTATGCAGGGGATTATTCGGCAAAGGCGCGGGCGCACCTACGTCAATTCGGACTAGAACTCCCTCGGGCAAAGGTGAGGCGCTGTCCATGACACCTCAGAGCGCATTGCGTGTCTTGCCCCATCTACTTTCATTCTGAAAGTAAATTATTTCTTTTAAAACAAATACTTGCATCGCACAATTGAATGTCGACCAAAAGGATGCCAGGCTGAGTTCATGCTACTCTTGTTATTGCAACATTGTCGTAAATATCACAATCACCCGTCCTGTCAACCTGGAGACTTACATGAACAAAACTCTGAGCCATACACTTAGCCTCGCCGCCGCCAGCCTGTTATGGGCGGGCGCGGCATCCGCAGACATTGGCACGGCATCCGTTAACGACGTGACGCTGGCGGGTGACCCCGCCGACGCCTTCGCATACATGGCCGGCTGGAATCCGCATGCCGGCCCGAATGGCGACACCAGTGGTTTTGACGCCCCATTCGCGCCGTACGGCAGCGGCACCTGGTCGCTGCTGGACAAGCTCGACAGCAGCTCGGGTTTGCAGAATACCGGCCCCCTGACCTTCACGTTCACGCCGCCCAGCGGCACCAGTGGCGGATGGAGTGTCACCAATACCAGCATGACCTCGTCGGTGACCTTGGACCTGGCCTTCGCCATGCATGCGGGTAACCAGGGTGGCGCGTGGCTGTTCGACAACCAGGCCATCTTGCCGGGCCAGACCCTGAACGGTACGTGGGCCATCAACTGGACGGTGGGCAATGGCCAGGCCAACAATCCGGGCTTCAGCAACCTGACCCTGTTCGCACGCGACATGGTCACCACGCCGGTACCGGAACCGGAAACCTATGGCATGCTGCTGGCCGGCCTCGGCGTCCTGGGCATGGTGGCGCGCCGCCGCAAGCTGAGCTGAAATAAAAAAGGTTCTTCACGGATTGCCGGGAAACGCTGCTTTGATCTTCAGGAAGAAGAATTCCGAGTCGCGATAGCCATAGGCCATCCGTTTCATTACCTTTATCTTGTTGTTGATGCCCTCGAGCTGG
>NZ_WKJJ01000012.1 GCF_009674485.1 Pseudoduganella rivuli
CAATTCAATCGACGTAAAATGAGTTTGAGCCGTTTGCATGATGATCCCCTTATTTGGATTGGTTAGCACCTCCAGTTTAGGAAATCGTTATGCCGACGGCTCTTTCTTTTACATCATAGGTTCTACGGGGCAGGCGTCCGCTATGCAAAACGCCCCGCAGCCTTTCGGCATGCGGGGCGTTGATCAGCAGGACTGATTACGGATTACTCGACGCGTGCAGCGACGTCTTTTTCCAGTTCGAACGCTTTGTGCAGGGCGCGCACGGCCAGTTCCATGTACTTCTCGTCGATCAGCACGGAAATCTTGATTTCCGAGGTCGAGATCATCAGGATGTTGATGCCTTCTTCCGACAGCACGCGGAACATCTTCGACGCCACGCCGACGTGGGAACGCATGCCCACGCCAACCACGGAAATCTTCGACACTTTGGCGTCGCCGACGATTGTGGAGTGGCCCACTTCATCCTTGGCGCTGTGCAGCACGTCCAGCGCCTTCTGGTAGTCGTTGCGCGACACGGTGAAGGTGAAGTCGGTTTTGCCGTCGACGGACTGATTCTGGATGATCATGTCCACTTCGACGTTGGCTTCGGCCACCGGGCCGAGGATGTGGTAAGCCACGCCTGGACGGTCCGGTACGCCCAGCACGGTGATTTTGGCTTCGTCACGGTTAAAGGCGATGCCGGAGATAACTGCTTGTTCCATGTGTGTGTCTTCCTCAAACGAAATCAGGGTGCCCGAATTGGCTTCGGTTTCGAGATCCAGGTCAGGATCGGTCAGCGACGACAGCACGCGCGTTGGAACGCGGTAGTTGCCGGCGAATTCCACCGAACGGGTTTGCAGGACTTTCGAGCCCAGCGACGCCAGTTCCAGCATTTCTTCGAAGGTAATGGCTTTCAGGCGGCGCGCTTCCGACACGACGCGCGGGTCGGTGGTGTAGACGCCGTCAACGTCGGTGTAGATCAGGCATTCGGCCGCCTTCAGCGCGGCGGCGATCGCCACGGCCGAAGTGTCCGAACCGCCACGGCCCAGGGTCGAGATGTTGTCGTTCTCGTCCACACCCTGGAAGCCGGTGATGATGACGATCTTGCCGCTGTCCAGGTCGCGCTTGACCTTTTCATCGTCGATCGACTGAATACGGGCTTTGGTGAAAGCGGAGTCGGTTTTAATCGCTACCTGCCAGCCGGCGTACGATACGGCATCCTTGCCAATCGCTTGCAGCGCCATCGACAGCAGGCCGACGGAGACTTGCTCGCCGGTCGATGCAATCATGTCCAGTTCGCGAGGGTCGGGCGGGTTCTGAATTTCTTTCGCCAGCGCGATCAGACGGTTGGTTTCGCCGGACATGGCCGACGGTACAACGACGATCTGGTGACCTGCGTCATGCCATTTGGCGACGCGGCGCGCGACGTTCTTGATGCGTTCCGTCGATCCCATCGACGTACCGCCGTACTTGTGAACGATTAAAGCCATTGGTGTTTCCGCTCAGTGATGTTTTAGGGAGGGCTTATAACTGTACAGGCTGCAATGCGAAAGAACAAGCCAAAAAAGTTATGTAGTCATACTCAATTAGCATATGAACATACGAAAACGCAGCAGTACCGCAGATTATTTGGCTTCCCATCGGAATACGACGCGTTTACCGCCGTCAGCCACCAAATGATGGCAGTCCATGCCGATTCCCGCCGCATACAGCACTTCGCCGGCGGTTTTCACGACAGGCAGGCGCTCGCGCTCCCAGGCCGGGATGCCGAGCGCCTGGTAGTGCCGTTTCAGCGCGCGGGTCGGCCGGTTGTGGGCGGGTTTCAGGGTTTCGCCGCCACTGCGGAAGCCGATCGACAGCTTCTGGCCTTGCAGCCAGGCCGCGTCCAGGCCGCCCTGCCCGGTCTCGTCGATATGCAGCACACCGCCGTAATCGGGGAAGGCGATCTGCGCCTCGCCCTGCCAGCGGAATGCTTGTTCCGGCGCATCATCGAATTTATCTTCGCGCATGCCCGCCAATTCCGGCAAACGGGGCGCCAGCAGCAGTCGGCCGCGGTGGCGACGCACTTCGCATTCGGGGTGCGTGACGCACAGGTTGGCGTCGTCGCGCGCACTCAATAATTGTTCCAGCATTTCATGCAGCCATGCAGTCGATGGCATGGACAGGCCGCGCTGGTGGAACCAGCGGCGCAGCAGGTTGCAGCTGCGGTCCTGGCTCAGCGTGTGCAGGTACGCCACGCTCAATGAGTCGGCTTCCAGCGCTGCCGCCAGGTCCTGATCGGCCAGCTCGTCCAGCAAGCGCTGCGCCGATTGCGCATGCTGCGCGCTGCGCGCGAAGCGCTCCTGGAAGCCGGGGAAGTGCTGCGCCAGCGCCGGCATGACGAGGTTGCGCAACGCGTTGCGGGCATAGCGCGGGTCGGCGTTGGATTCGTCTTCGATATGGGACACGGCATGCGCTTGCTGGAAGGCTTCCAGTTGCCGGCGCGACGCCGCCAGCAGCGGACGCGCCAGCAGCAGGCCATCGTTTTGCAGCAAATCCGCCGCGCTGTTGCTGCTGTCCATGCCGGACAGGCCCGCCGTGCCGGAGCCGCGCAGCAATTGCAGCAGCACGGTTTCCGCCTGGTCGTCCAGGTGGTGGGCCGTCAGCAGCAAGTTCACGCCGTGTTCGCGGCACAGGTCGCCCAGCGCCGCATAGCGCTGCTTGCGGGCGGCCGCTTCCACGCCGGATTGCTTGATCCCTTGCAGCACGATGCGGCGCGCGCCGAACGTCACGTTCAATGCCGCGCATTGCTGTTCGCAGTGCGCCAGCCAGGCGTCGGCGTTCGGACTGAGGCCGTGGTGGACGTGGAAGGCGTGCAGTTGCGCGTTGCTTTCCTTGACCCAGGCGTGTGCCAGATGCAGCAGGACAGAGGAATCGAGGCCGCCGCTGTAGGCGATGGCGATTTTGCGGTTGTGCGGTAATGCGGGCAGGCTGGCTGCGAACAGCTGGTCCAGTTCAGGGGATTTTTTCATGACGTCAAATGTGAAAAACCGGAGGTGGGATCGACCCAGCTCCGGTTCATGGCCTGCTTGGCGGCTTTGTAAAAGCCGCCCTACGCATTGTGCAGCACCATCAGGGCGGACTGCGTAGGGCGGTTTGGCGCGGCGGCGCCAAGCCGCCAAACGATTATTCCTGCGGCGTGGTTTCCTTGAATTTGCCGTAGCTCATCAGCTTTTCGTGACGGGCGGCCAGCAAGTCCTTGGTCTTCATGCCATGGAACTGGCGCAGCGAATCGGCCAACGCGCGTTTCAGCAGGCGGGCCATTTCTTTTGGATCGCGGTGTGCGCCGCCCAGCGGCTCGTTGACGATCTTGTCGATCAGGCCGATGGCTTTCAGGCGGTGCGCCGTCAGGCCCAGCGCTTCGGCGGCGTCCGACGCGCGCTCGGCGGTCTTCCACAGGATCGACGCGCAACCTTCCGGCGAAATCACGGAATACGTCGAATATTGCAGCATCAGGACCTGGTCGCCCACCGCAATCGCCAGCGCGCCGCCGGAACCGCCTTCACCGATGATGGTGGCGATCAGCGGCACTTTCAGTTCCGCCATCACGTACAGGTTGTGGCCGATGGCTTCCGACTGGCCGCGCTCTTCCGCGTCGATGCCGGGGAATGCGCCCGGAGTGTCGACGAAGGTGAAGATCGGCAGGTTGAATTTTTCCGCCAGTTTCATCAGGCGCATGGCCTTGCGGTAGCCTTCCGGCTTCGGCATGCCGAAGTTGCGCATCGCGCGTTCTTTGGTGTCGCGGCCCTTCTGGTGGCCGATCACCATGCATGGCTGGCCGTTGAAACGTGCCAGGCCGCCGACGATGGACTGGTCGTCCGCATAGGTGCGGTCGCCGTGCAGTTCATGGAAGTCGGTGAAGATTTCATTCACATAGTCCATCGTGTATGGACGCTGCGGATGGCGCGCGATTTGCGCCACTTGCCAGGGGGTCAGCTTGGCATAGATATCTTTGGTCAGTTGCTGGCTTTTTTTTGCCAGGCGGTCGATTTCTTCCGAAATATCGACGGCCGAATCGTCCTGGACGAAACGCAGCTCTTCAATTTTGGAATCCAATTCCGCAATCGGTTGCTCAAAATTGAGGAAAGTTGTTTTAGTCATTCTACCTCCGTATGGATGCCGCCCGGCCGGCTGGCAGAGCAGCGGACGTGACGGCGAATTGCGCTATTTTACCGGATCAGGGTCCAAGGACCGCCATAAATACCAGGTTGCGACAGTGCGATAAGGCTCCCAGTTGGCCGCGACTTCGCGCGCATCGCTGCGCGAAACCGGCTCTCCTGAGAAATAATTCTGGCTGATGCCCTGGATCAGACCGGGGTCATCCAGCGGCAAAACGTTCGGGCGGAGGAGATTAAATATCAAAAACATCTCCGCTGTCCAGCGGGTAATACCGCGTATTTGCACCAGCTCGGCAATGACGGCTTCGTCATCCATCTGGTCCCACTGGGACGCGTGGACTTTTTTCGCCTTGAAATGGTCGGCCAGGTCCAGGATGTATTCCGTCTTGCGCTTGGACAGGCCGCAGGCCGCCAGCTGGCCGGCGCCGGCTTTCACGACGGCGGACGGCGTAAAGCGCGGCAAGGCCTGCCGCAGGGTTTGCCAGGCGGCGTCGGCCGCCTTGGCCGTGACTTGCTGCTTGACGATGGAACGCGCCAGGGTGGTAAACGGGTCGTCATGGCCGACCAGGTGCAGGTCGCCAATTTGCGGGATCAGCTTTTTCATGATGCGGTCACGCTTCATGAGTTCAGCTTTCGCCTCTTCCCAATACGGCGGCACCGCCGCGGCGCCCGGCACGGCGCCTTCCCTGGAGCTGGTGACCATTATGCGCGGCGCCAGTTGGTCGTGCCGTCAGGCTTGTCTTCGAGGACGATGCCGGCGGCAGTCAGGTCGGCGCGGATCTTGTCGGCCGCCGCGAAATCGCGCGCCTTCTTGGCCGCGGCACGGGCGGCAATCGCCGCCACGATGGCTTCCTCGTTCAAGCCGCCTTCGGCCTCGCCGCCCACCGACGCTTGCAGGAAAGCTTGCGGCGCGCGTTCCAGCAGGCCGATCACGCCGGCCAGCGCTTTCAGCTGGCGCGCCGCCACCGGCGACTTCGATTTATTGACTTCCGCCGCCAGGTCGAACAGCACGGACACGGCGATCGACGTATTGAAATCGTCATCCATGGCTTCGGCGAACCGCTGCGCATGGGCTTCGTTCCAGTCCAGCGGCTGGCCATCGCCTTCCACGCCATCGAGCGCGGTATACAGGCGGGTCAGCGCGCCACGGGCGTCGTCCAGGTGCGCGTCCGAATAATTCAGCGGGCTGCGGTAGTGCGCGCGCAGGATGAAGAAACGCACCACTTCGGCGTCATATTTCTTCAACACGTCGCGGATCGTGAAGAAGTTGCCCAGCGATTTGGACATCTTTTCATTATCGACGCGCACGAAACCATTGTGCAGCCAGTAGTTGGCCAGGGTATGGCCGGACGCGCCTTCCGACTGCGCGATCTCGTTTTCATGGTGCGGGAATTGCAAGTCCGCGCCACCGCCGTGGATGTCGAACTGTTCGCCCAGCAGCGCGCACGACATGGCGGAGCACTCGATGTGCCAGCCCGGGCGGCCCTTACCCCATTTCGAATCCCATTTGACTTCTTCCGGCTCGGATTCCTTGGCGGCTTTCCACAGCACGAAGTCGAGCGGGTCGCGCTTGCCCGTGTTGACGTCCACGCGTTCGCCCGCGCGCAAATCGTCCAGCGATTTGCCGGACAGCTTGCCGTAGCCGTCGAAATTGCGCACGGCGTAATTCACGTCGCCGTCTTCGCCCTGGTATGCCAGGCCCTTGGCTTCCAGTTTTTCAATAATGCCCAGCATTTCCGGCACATATTCGGTGGCGCGCGGCACCAGCGTCGGCGGCAGGATGCCCAGCGCCGTGGTGTCTTCGTCCATGTACTGCGTGAAGCGGCTGGTCAGCTGGCCGATGGTTTCACCATTTTCCACGGCGCGCTTGATGATCTTGTCGTCGATGTCCGTGATATTGCGCGCATACGTCACGTCATAGCCCGATGCCTTCAGCCAGCGGTACACCACGTCAAACGCCATCATCATGCGGCCGTGGCCAATATGGCAATAATCGTAGATGGTCATGCCGCACACATACATGCGGACTTTGCCTGCTTCCATCGGTACGAATGTTTGCTTCTCGCGCGCCAGCGTGTTGTAAATCTTCAAATTGCTCATCGGACTCTTGTAATTCTCGGGGCCTGCCCCGGCTGGCAATACGAAATCGGGCGCCAGGCACATATTTGTGCCGCGCCTGCCGATCGCGTACGCCGGGGACTGACAGACCTCAATGGGTGTTTGCTAGAATGGTACGTCGCGCCAAGTATAGCATTGATAAATTTAAGGAAGCCATATGCAAGAGACACGGAGACTGTGGATTAAATCGTTGGGACTTTTCGGCAGCCTGCTTACGGGCGTTGCCCTGTCGGGTTCGGCACTGGCTGCAGACGCCGCCATGCCGCAAGTGTCGTTGAAAACCACGGAAGGTGAAATCGTCCTGGAACTGAACCAGGAAAAAGCCCCCAAATCCGTGGAGAATTTTCTGCAGTATGTAAAATCCGGCCACTATAACGGCACGATTTTCCACCGCGTCATCGATGGCTTCATGATCCAGGCGGGCGGCTATACCGTCGACCTGAAAGGCAAACCCACCCGTCCGCCGATTCCCATCGAATCGAAAAACGGCTTGAAAAATGACACGTATAGTGTCGCCATGGCGCGCATGGGCAATCCGAATTCCGCCACGGCCCAGTTCTTCATCAACGTGGTCGATAATATCGGCCTCGATTATCCGGGCCAGGATGGCTGGGGTTACGCGGTATTTGGCCGTGTCATCAAAGGTTATGAAGTCGTCAATAAAATCAAGGGCGTGCTGGTTGACGACAAGGGCATCTTCCAGAATATTCCCGTGAAACCCATCGTGATCACCAAGGCCACGATCCTGAAAAAACCAATCGAACCGGTACCGCCGCCCAACGCGGCGCCGCCGGGCGGCATGCCGCCGCAGCAGTAAAATGGCGCTTTGGCCGCGTGTCCTGTATAGTCGCGCCCCATAAAGTCAGCAAAGTTACCTATTAATCGAGCGAGGAATAACCATGACCAAAATCGTCATCAATACCAACCTGGGCAAAATCACCGCTGAACTGGACGCGGAAAAAGCCCCGAAAACCGTGGCCAACTTCCTGGCGTACATGAACGCGGGCCACTACAACAACACCATCTTCCACCGCGTGATCGACGGTTTCATGATCCAGGGCGGCGGCTTTGAGCCAGGCATGAAACAAAAGCCAACCGAAGCCACCGTGGAAAACGAAGCGAAAAACGGCCTGAAAAACGAGCCATACACCCTGGCCATGGCCCGCACCTCGGCGCCGCACTCGGCTTCGGCACAGTTCTTCATCAACGTGAAAAACAACAGCTTCCTGGACTACCCAGGTCAGGACGGCTGGGGCTACGCTGTTTTCGGTAAAGTCACCGAAGGCACCGACGTGGTCGACGCGATCAAGAAAGTCAAAACCACCCGTTCCGGCATGTTCGCCGACGTGCCGGCGGAAGACGTGATCATCACCAGCATCGAAGCTGCTTAATCGACAGCACCCATGTTGCATGGCGGGCCTTGCCCGCCATGTTCATTTTTGACAGCCATGTCTGCTCCACTCGCCCTCTTCATTTCCGACCTGCATTTGCAGCCCGCGCAACCTGCGATTACCGCCGCGTTCCACCGTTTCATGGAACAGCAGGCGCCCCATGCGCGGCAACTGTATCTGCTGGGCGATATCTTTGAGTACTGGGCGGGCGACGACGACCTGCATGACGCCTTCCACCAGGAAATCATTTCCGCGATCCGGAAAATCAGCGATGCGGGCATTGCCGTCTACTGGATCGCCGGCAACCGCGATTTCCTGGCGGGCGACGCCTTTGCCGCCGCGGCGGGCTTGACCTTG
This sequence comes from Pseudoduganella rivuli, assembly GCF_009674485.1. Taxonomy (GTDB): domain Bacteria; phylum Pseudomonadota; class Gammaproteobacteria; order Burkholderiales; family Burkholderiaceae_D; genus Rugamonas; species Rugamonas rivuli_B. The sequence continues at coordinate 8,003 of NZ_WKJJ01000012.1, forward strand.
CTGCCGGAAACATGGGTGGCCGACATCGGCGGCCAGCGCATCGTGCTGCTGCATGGCGATGCGCAATGCACGGACGACGTCAAATACATGGCGTTCCGCGCCCAGGTGCGGCAACCGGCCTGGCAACAGCAATTCCTGGCCATGCCGCTGGCGCAGCGCAAAGCCATCATCGCGGGCTTGCGTGAAAACAGCCAGAAAGAACACACGACGAAATCGTATGACATGATGGACGTGACGCCGCAGGCGATTGCCGCCGTGTTCGAGCAGACCGGCACAAATGTCATGATCCACGGCCATACGCACCGCCCTGCCCTGCACCACGTGGAAGGCACGCGCCGCTACGTGTTGCCGGACTGGGAACCACAGGCGCAGCCGCCGCGCGGCGGCTGGATTGCCGTGCACGCGGACGGCGCCATCGTACGCCACGCACTGGACGGCGCGGTAATTTGACCGCATTCATTTCGCTGCCCTGCGGTACACGCTCCAGCCGGCCGACAGCGGCAACGCAATGTGGATCACCATCAGCCACCACAGGCTACCCGTCCACACATACGCCAGCGTAAAAGCAAAGGCCGCGACGATGCTGCCGATGAACGGTTTCAGGCCGTTGTAGCCATGGCCGGAACCATAGGCCAGCGCCGACAGGGTCACGGCGCCCGCGACGCCCGTCAGCGGCGTCAGCACCAGCAACAAAAAGCCCCGGTACAGCAATTCCCAGCCTGCCCCCAGCAAGACCGACAGCACGGCAAACAGCGCCATCTCGCGCGGCGTCGTCGGCAGCGTTTGCTGCTCCCGCATCTTCGCCTCGCCCGCGGCCCGCTTTTCCGGCGACATGCGGCGTTCATACAGCGTGCCGCCGATGTGCAGCGCCACCAGCGCGACGACCGCCACCACCAGCCCCCACTGGCCCGCAGTCCCGGGCGGCCATGCCACACCCATTTGCCGCGCCGTGTAGCCGGACCACGCCGCGCATACGGCCAGCGCCAGCAGCAGCAATGCCAGGCGTGTGATGTTCGATACGTATATTTTCATGCGGGGGCGATCCCCGGCGGGAGCTTTACGGCTGCGCCAGATGGCGTGCGCCGGCAATATCAGCAACAAATAAAGTGTGAGTAATAGTTCAGGCAATGTCATAAGGCTGTCTTATATGGAAACCCTGCGATATATAATTCACGTAGTTCCATTCTGATGTCACATTCTGATGAAATCCGGTTTATTTGCCGTCCTGCCGTTGCTGGCGATACCGGCTTTTGCGGCTGAATCCACCGCGTCTCCGCCCGTCATCGTGGCCTGGCGCGAAAAGCCACCGTACTATTACACGGAAGATGGCGTGGAAAAAGGCTTCATGCTGGCGTACGGCAAAGAAGTATTTGCCGCCGCCGGCATCGACGCGCATTTCGTGCGCGAACCGCAAAAACGCATCTGGGCCAACTTCGAGATGCGCAAACCGAATTACTGTTCACTGTCGTGGTACCGCTTGCCGGAACGGGAAGCCATCGCGCAATTCACCATCCCCGTCTATACCGACCCGCCACACACCATCCTGGTGTCGCCCGCCTCCGCCGCCAAAGTGCAGGCGCACGCGTCGCTGGCGTCGCTGCTGGCGGACCCGGAACTGACCCTGGGCGTGGTCGATGGCGTCTCGTATGGCGCGGACCTGGACGAGCGCATCGCCAGGGCGGGCAACCAGACCATGCGCCGCACGGTCCCCACCACCAACATGATCCTGATGCTGGCGGCCAACCGCTTCAATTACATGCTGGCAGACCGCAACGACTGGGGCCACATGCGCGCCCACTACAAGGAAATGGCGTCCGTCATCCAGTACGACGTGCCGGACTTGCCGCCCGGCCTGAAGCGCTACATCCTGTGCAGCCGCACCATGCCCGCGTCCACCATCGAGCGCCTGAACCAGGCCATCCGCGCACTGCCGAAACCCGCCACGCCGTACAAGTGACCCACTAACCCCAGATCATTTGCTCGGTCCAGCCCAGTTCGCGGAAATCTTCTTGCCGCAAATCCGCTTCGCCGGCGCTGAAAAATTCGTCGAGCTGCGGCGGCGCCACCGGCGTGCCGGACAACATCGCGTGCACCTGGCCCCGGTGATGGGTTTGATGCTGGAACAGGTGCGCCAGCAGGCGGTGCCGCTTGTCGCGCTGCACGCTGCCCAGCCGCAGGATCGTCACCGTCCGGTTCAACTCTTCGTCCTTCATCTGCCGGCAATAGTCGATCAGGCGCCGGTCCGCATCGCGCTGTTCGGCGCGTACCGCCGCGCAATTCGCGCAGGGCTGGTCCTGTGCAAAAAAGCTCAGGTAGTTCGGATGCGGCTCCCGCCCCTCCAGCTCGCGTTCCAGCGCATCGATATAAAACCAGTCGACCGTCAGGATATGGTTCAGCGTGGCCTTGATCGACGGGAAGAAGCCGGTGCGCGGCGCTTCGAATTCCACCTGCGTCAACTGCATGCAAGCTTTCAGCAGCCGGTGATTGGCCCACGCATTGTTGTAGGCATGCGTGAGCAGGTGATGCGACAAGGTCGGCGTCATAGGGTCTCCAGGCTTACCTGGCCGGTTCCACCACCAGCACCAGCGCGGACGGCGTGGTGCGGATCGCGACCGGCACGAACTGGATGCCGGCAAAGCGCAAGTCCTCCGGCTTGTAGCTGTAGATCGGCACGTCGCGGATCAATTTATCGGCCAGGATGTTGGCGGCGCCCGCCACTTGGCGCTGCTGGGATTCACCCATGCCGTCGACGGCAAAGCGGTCGACTTGGGCATCGGACAGGAACACGGCATTGCGCACATTGTCGACCACCAGGCGGCCGGAAATGCCCAGGCTGCCCCGCCACGACTGCCGTACCAGGATGGGCGACACGGTCAAATCCGCCGACAGCGCAATCCGGTCATTCTCGCGCAATGTCGTGATGAGCGGATTCGATACCTGGATATCGAACACGCTCAGCGCCCGGTGCCGTACGGGAAAACGCTTGCCGAGATTGGCTTGCAGTTTTTCCAGCGGGATTTCCAGCTGGCGGGGACCGGACAGCCCGGCACACGACGACAGCATCGCGGCGGCGACCGGTACGGCGGCCAGTTTCAGGAAACGGACGCACAGGGCGCGGCGGGTATTACAGTAAAGAGCAGTCATCAGTACAATCCGGGCTGGCAGGTAAATGGCAAAGTAACGGGCGACTGGCCCGCACAATGAGCCTTACAGTGTAGGCGATGATAAAGCAAGGAGACAAGATGGCGGTGGCGCGCATAGGCTGTGCGGGCTGGTCGATCCCGAAATCGGCCGCGATGGCGTTCCCGATCGGCGGCACGCACCTGGAGCGCTATGGAGCCGTGTTCAACAGCGTGGAAATCAATTCCTCGTTTTACCGCCCGCACCAGGTGCAGACCTATGCGCGCTGGGCGGCCAGCGTGCCGGAAACATTCCGTTTTTCCGTCAAGGCGCCCCGCACCATGACGCACGTGCACCACCTGCTCGAGGCCGATGCGCCGATGGCCCGCTTCGCCGGTGAAGTGGCGGGCCTGGGCGATAAACTGGGCTGCGTGCTGCTGCAATTCCCGCCGTCGCTGATGTTCGACGCGGTGGCGGCCGGGTCGTTTTTCGCGCTGGCGCGGCGTCATTTCGACACCACCATGGTGGCTTGCGAAGGCCGCCATCCCACGTGGTTTTCCGACACCGCCACCGGCGTGCTGCGCGAACACGGCATTACGCGCGTGATTGCCGACCCGCCGGCCGGCCAGCCGGATCCCCACGTCGCCACCACGAAAAGCACGTATTTGCGCCTGCACGGCACGCCCCGCGTGTATTACTCGCCGTACGGGCCGGAAGATATCGACTGGGCCGCCCGCATCATCGCGGGACGGCTGAAGGCGGGCCACGACGCCTGGTGTATCTTCGATAACACGGCCGAAGGCCATGCGATGCCGAACGCCGTATCCCTTCAGCAACGCCTGAGTGAAATTTCTTCCCGGCGGGCATAAACTGGGGGGTATGCCACGATTTTTCCCCGCCCTGCTTGCCGCCTGCCTGGCCCTGCCCGGCATGCCCGCATGCGCCGCCGACCCGCTGATACTGGGCTACGTGGCCCGTCCGGGCCTGGCGGAAGTCATCGATGGCAAACCGGCGGGAACGTATTTCCCGACTGCCGTGGCGGCGGCTGAAAAGGCGGGATTTGCCGTCACCCTGCAAGCGGTGACGCAAACCCGGCTGATGGCGCAGGTACAGAGCGGCCAGCCGAACTATTGCGCGGTCGGCATTTTCGTCACGCCCGAACGGCAAATGTTCGGCAAATTCACCCTGCCGATCTACCGCACGCCCCGCTTTATCGTCATCGCCGCGCGCGGCAAGGATGGCGCAATCCGCCAGCACAAGACATTCATGTCGCTGATCGAAGACAAGCAGCTGCGGATGGGGGTGATCGAAGGCTATTCCTTCGGCAATACGCTGGATCCGCTGATGGCCGCCATGCGCGGCAACGTGGACCGCTATGTCGGCACTTTTGACCAGGGCTTTGCCAAGATCCAGGCGGGCCGCTTCGATTACATGATCGGCTTTGCCGACGAATTCGATAACTGGGTCGCCCGCACCGGCGCCAGCCGCGACGCGTTCAGCAAGATCGACTTTCCCGACGTGCTGGACGGCGTGCACCGCCACCTGATGTGCAGCCGCGCGGTCGATGACGCCACCATCGACCGCCTGAACACAGCCATTCAATTGCTCCTGCTCCACCCTTGACCGTGTTTTCATCAAATTGATTGCATGCTTCCGATTTAGTGTTATAGTTCACTACAACACCACTTCATCACATCACCAGTGGAGGAAACATGTATGTGGAATGACAACACGCCGATCTATCGCCAGCTCAAGGAGCGGGTAATCGGCATGATGCTCGACGGCCTGTTGAAGCCCGGCGACGCCCTGCCCTCGGTCCGCCAGATCGCGGCTGATTTTCAATTGAACCCCATCACCGTGTCGAAGGCGTACCAGGAACTGGTCGACGATGCGCTGGTGGAAAAAAGAAGGGGATTAGGCATGTACGTAACGGAAGGAGCACCGGAAAAACTGTTGGCCAGCGAACGCGACCGCTTCCTCAGCGAAGAGTGGCCCGCCATGCTGGAACGCATCCGCCGCCTGGGGTTGGACCTGGAACAATTGCTGCGCACTGCCGGACCACAATCCGGTGCGCAGCCGGGAGCGCCGGCATGAGCGCCCTGATCTCCGCCCGCAACCTCACCAAGCGTTATGGCAAGCACGTGGCGCTGGATCACGCGAGTTTCGACGTGCAGCCGGGCCGCATCGTGGGCCTGATCGGCCCCAATGGCTCCGGTAAAACCACGACCCTGAAAGCATTGCTGGGCCTGACGCAATTCGAAGGCGAGTTGTCCGTGCTGGGCCTGGACCCGCGCCTGCACCGCGATGAACTGATGCGCGACGTCTGCTTCATCGCCGACGTGGCCGTATTGCCGCGCTGGCTGAAGGTCAAGGATGCCGTGGATTTCGTGGCCGGCGTGCACCCGCGCTTCAACCGCGCCAAGGCGGAACGCTACCTGGCCAACACCAAGCTCGAACCGCAGATGAAGGTCAAGTCCATGTCCAAGGGCATGATCGTGCAACTGCACCTGGCGCTGGTGATGGCCATCGACGCCAAACTGCTGGTGCTGGACGAACCGACGCTGGGCCTGGACATCCTGTACCGCAGGCAGTTTTACCAGCACCTGCTGGAAGATTACTTCGACGAACACCGCACCATCATCATCACGACGCACCAGATCGAAGAAGTGGAAAACCTGTTGACGGATTTGCTGTTCATCCGCGAAGGCAAGATCACGCTGGCCGCGTCGATGGAAGAAATCGGCGATCGCTACACGGAAGTGATGGTCGAGCCGCAATACGTCACAGCGGCCAATGCGCTGGCGCCGCTGACGCAGCGCAGCGTGTTCGGCAAGGCGGTCATGCTGTTTGACGGCGCATCGCGCGCCCAGCTGGAAAAATTCGGCGAAATCCGCACACCGAGCGTGGCGGACCTGTTCGTCGCAACGATGAAAGGGACGTACGAATGAAAACGAATTCAACGACAGCGAACCTGACGACCATGCAGTGGCTGCTGCGCCGCGAAGTATGGGAACACAAGGGCATGGTGCTGTGGGCGCCCGCCGTGGTGGCGCTGATCATCGTGGCGCTGGTGCTGGGCGGCCTGCTGATGGGCCATAACCTGACGATGACGATGGATGGCCAGGCCGTGCATTTGAAGGACCACCTGGTCGAACACATGCTGCAGCCGGGCGCGAAGCAGGAATTCGCGAAAGCGGCTTCCGAACTGTACGTGGCGATCGGCGTGCCGCTGTACCTGGAACTGGGTGTGCTGGTGTTCTTTTATTGCCTCGGCGCGCTATATGACGACCGCCGTGACCGCAGCCTGCTGTTCTGGAAATCGCTGCCGGTGTCGGACCACATGACGGTGCTGTCGAAAGTCGCGGTGGCATTGCTGGTCACGCCTGTGATCACGATGCTGGCGGCCACCGCGCTGTCGCTGGCCGTGTTGCTACTGGTCTGCACCGCTGCCGCGTTCCAGGGCGTGCAACTGTTCACCACGTTGCTGGGCACGGGCGAATTTTACCTGGCGCCGCTGCGCATGCTGGGCCTGCTGCCGGTGTACATGCTGTGGGCGCTGCCAACCGTCGGCTGGCTGTTGCTGGTGTCGAGCTGGGCCCGTTCCAAGGTGTTCCTGTGGGCCGTCGGCGTACCGCTGGGCGCCGGTGTGCTGGTGACGTGGACCAGCAAGATCTTCGCGCTGGACTGGAATATCGGATGGTTCATGCAGCACATCGTGGCCCGCCTGCTGACGGGCGTGGCGCCGGGGTCGTGGTTCATGTACATGCGGCCAGCGTCGCTGCACGGGGAAGAAGGACGCATGGGCGCCGGCGAACTGCTGGTGGATTCGTGGACGACGCTGTCGTCGCCGGTGGTGTGGGCTGGCGTCGTGGCAGGGATTGCGATGATTGCCGGCGCGGTGTGGATGCGCCGCTGGCGCGATGAGACGTAACGCGGCGCCCTACTTGTCTTGCAGCATTTGGCGGTACTGGGTCGGGGTGATGCCCACGGTGGCACGGAACTGGCGTGTGAAGGCGCTGTGGTCGCTGTAGCCGCACGCCAGCGCAACCTCCGCCACGCTGCGGCCCGCTCTGTCCGCCAGCATGCGCGACGCCGCTTCCAGCCGGGTCTTGATGATGACCTGGCGCGGCGTCAGCTGGTAAATCCGCAGGAAATAGCGCTCCAGCTGGGCCACCGACATGTTGGCGATGGCCGCCAGGTCCGGCAGCAACAGCGGCTCATCGAAGTGTTCCTGGATCTTGCGCACCGCATCGGCCACCTTGTGGTACGCGGAATTCTTGCTGTCTTCCATGGCCAGGTCGCGTGAAATACCGGCCAGTCCAATAATCTGGCCACCCGCGTTCCGCAGCGGCGTCTTGCGCGTCAGGCACCAGCCCGGATCGCGGTTCGGGTACAGGTGCAATTCCAGCTGGTCGTCCAGCTCCCCCTTCCCTGCCAGCACCGCCAGGTCCTGCGCCAGGTAATTCTGCCCATACGGATGGGCAAACACTTCCGCCGACGTCTTGCCCAGCAGCGCTTCCTTGGTTTTCACGCCACAGCGCTTGACCAGCGTCTGGTTGACCACCACGTAGCGCCCCTGCGCATCCTTGACAAAAAAAACCACGTCCGGCAACGCGTCGAACAGTGCTTCCGAGAAGAACACATCGGCGATCCGGGATTTATCAAAAGTATCCATAGGCCGATTCTCGCACATACAATGACGAAAAAACGCAATTGTGCCGATTTCGTCATCTGCGATGCGCAGCGGCCGCAAGACGGCTGCGGCCGGCAAGCCTAGAATCTCATTCATCATGCAAACGATCTCCATCATCGATTCCCACACCGGCGGCGAACCCACCCGCCTGGTCACCGAAGGAGGCCCGGACCTGGGCCACGGCCCACTGTCCGAGCGCCTGGAACGGCTGCGCCGCGACCACGACCAATTCCGCTCCGCCGTGGTCTGCGAACCGCGCGGCTCGGACGTGCTGGTCGGCGCGCTGCTGTGCGAACCCCATGCGCCCGATTGCGCCGCGGGTGTCATTTTCTTCAACAATGTCGGCTACCTCGGCATGTGCGGCCACGGCACCATCGGCCTGGTGGCGTCGCTGGCCTTCATGGGCAGGATCGGCCCGGGCAGGCACCGCATCGATACGCCGGTGGGCGTGGTGGAAGCGGAATTGCACGCGGACGGCAACGTCACCGTGGAAAACGTCCCGGCCCGCCGCACGCAACATGATGTCGCGGTCGACGTGCCGGGCTACGGTCCCGTCACGGGCGACGTGGCGTGGGGCGGCAACTGGTTCTTCCTGGCCGCCAACCATGGCCAGTCCCTGCAAGTGTCGAATGCGGGCAAACTGACGGCCTACACGTCCGCCCTGCGCCAGGCGCTGCAGGACGCCGGCATCACCGGCGACGATGGCGCGGAAATCGACCATATCGAACTGTTCTCGGACACGCCGGACGCGGACAGCCGCAACTTCGTGCTGTGCCCCGGCCACGCGTACGACCGCTCGCCTTGCGGCACCGGCACCAGCGCCAAGCTGGCGTGCCTGGCGGCCGATGGCAAGCTGGCGGAGGGCCAGGTCTGGCGCCAGCAAAGCATCGTCGGCAGCGTTTTTGAGGGTTCGTACCGCCGCGACGGCGACTTGCTGATCCCTTCCATCAAGGGCCAGGCGTGGGTCAATGCGCAGGCCAGGCTGATCCTCGACCCGTCCGACCCGCTGGTCTGGGGCATCCGCTGAGAACCGCCAGATGAACACGGACGTACTCATCATCGGCGCCGGCATCATCGGCGCGGCCTGCGCGGAAGCGCTGGCCGCGCGCGGTGTGCAAGTCACCATTGTCGAACAGGATGCCATCGGTTCCGGCGCCACGGCGGCCGGCATGGGGCACCTGGTCGTGATGGACGACAATGCGGCGGAACTGGCGCTGTCGTCGTATTCGCTGGCGCTGTGGCGTGAATTCGTCGGCGCCGCGCCGGCCCGGCATGAATACAGCCGCTGCGGCACGATCTGGGTGGCGGCCGATGACGAGGAAATGGATGCGGCGCGCGCCAAGGGCGACATCCTGCGCGCCAACGGCATCGATTGCACGCTGCTCAACGCCGTGGCCCTGTATGAACGGGAACCGGCGCTGCGCCCTGGCTTGGCCGGCGGCTTGCTGGTCTCCGGCGACGGCCTGGTATATCCTCCTAAAAGTGCGCGCCTGCTGCTGGAACGGGCCATGGCCAACGGCACGCAACTGGTGATGGGCAAAGTGGCGTCGCTGCTGCATGACGGTGTAACGACAGCCGGCGTGCTGCTGGCCGATGGCCGCGAACTGCGTGCCGACACCGTGGTGCTGGCCTGCGGCTCGCGCAGCGCGGCACTGGTGCCGGAATTGCCGGTGCAACCAAAGAAGGGCCACGTCGCCATTACCGACCGCTATCCGGGTTTTATCCGCCACCAGCTGGTGGAACTGGGCTATATCAAGAGCGCCCATGCTGCCAGCGGCGATTCCGTGGCCTTCAATTTGCAGCCCCGCCCCACCGGGCAAATCCTGATCGGGTCGTCGCGCCAGTTCGGCACGGAAGACCTGGCGGTGGAACCGGCCATGATGGCGCGCATGCTGCGCCACGCGGCGTCCTTTACGCCCGCGCTGGCCGGGCTGAATTTGCTGCGCTGCTGGACCGGCATGCGCGCCGCCAGCCCGGACGGTTTGCCGCTGATCGGTCCCCACCCGGCACGTCCGGGCCTGTGGCTGGCCACCGGCCATGAAGGATTGGGCATCACGACGTCGCTGGCCACGGCCCATTTGCTGGCGTCGCAACTGTTGAACGACCGCCCCGCGATTGCCGCGGAACCTTACCTGCCCGCCCGCTTCACGGCGCTGGCCAACCACGGAGGCGTGCAATGAACGCTGTTGCGGAAGCACTGGTGGAAGCGATTACGCCGCAAACCAACCTGAATGCCGTCATCGTCATGGTCGATGGCCACGCCGTGGCGGTGCCGGTTGGCAGCACGGTGGTTGCCGCCATCGCCCATGCCCACGCCACGGTCCTGACGCGCAAGTCCGTGTCCGGCATGCCGCGCGGTCCCGTATGCGGCATGGGCATTTGCCAGGAATGCCGCGTCACCATCGATGGCCGCGCGCACCAGTTGTCGTGCCAGACCCTGTGCGAACCGGGCATGGATGTGCGGACCGCCGCCTGGGAGGGGCAAAAATGACCAACCGCTACGATATCGTCATTATCGGCGCCGGCCCCGCGGGTCTGGCTGCCGCACACGCGGCGGCCCATGCCGACCCGCTGCTGTCGATTGCCGTGGTGGACGACAACCCGGCCACCGGCGGCCAGATCTGGCGCGGCGGCGCGCAGCACCAGCAGGATGAACGCGCGCGCCTGCTGTGGCGCGAACTGCACGGCGCGCAAAACGTGACGTTCATCCACCAGGCGCGCGTGCTGTATGCGCCGGAACCCGCCGCATTGCTGGTGCAGACGCCTTCCAAGTCCATGACGCTGCACTACCAGCGCCTGATCCTGGCGACAGGCGCACGCGAATTGCTGCTGCCCTTCCCCGGCTGGACCTTGCCCGGCGTGACCGGCGCGGGCGGCTTGCAGGCGCTGGTCAAGGGCGGCTATCCGCTCGATGGCAAGCGCGTGGTGGTGGCGGGTTCCGGCCCTCTGCTGCTGGCGGTGGCCGCCACGCTGGTGGACAAGGGCGCGCAGGTGCAAGCCATCGTGGAACAGGCGGACAACGCCAGCCTGGGGCGCTTTGGACTGGCGCTGCTGGCGACGCCGTCAAAAATCATGCAGGCGTGGCAGCTGCGTTCGCGCCTGCAAGGCATCCCGTATTTGCGCGACAGCCACGTGGCTGCCGCCGTCAGCAATACCAGCGGTTCCGCTGTCCGCGCCGCCGTGGTGCGCACGGCGGGCCGCGACATCGAAATCCCCTGCGATTACCTCGCATGCGGCTACGGACTGGTTCCCAACCCGGAACTGGCCCTGGCACTGGGCTGCGCCACAAGCGCAGATTCCGGTTCCATTGACGCCGATGCGTGGCAGCAGACCAGCAGAGACGGCATTTATGTGGCCGGCGAAGGCACGGGAGTGGGCGGCGTCGACAAGGCGCTGGTGGAAGGCCGCATTGCCGGACTGTCCGCCGCCGGCAAGCGTGACCAGGCTGCAAGCCATTTCGCCGAGCGCGCACGCTGGCGCGCTTTCGCGGCGCGGCTGGCGCGCGCCTTTGCGGTCAAACCCGCCATCCTCGCGCTGGCCGGCGACGACACCATTGTCTGCCGCTGCGAAGACGTGACGCACGGCGAGTTGCGCAGCCACGGCACCTGGCGCAGCGCCAAGCTCCACACCCGCTGCGGCATGGGCCCGTGCCAGGGCCGCGTGTGCGGCGGCGCCACCGGCGCGCTGTACGGCTGGCGCCCGGACACGGTCCGCGTGCCGCTGTCGCCGGCGCGTATCGACAGCATTATCTTTGAAACACCGCATCCCTGTAGTGCCCGCAGTACCCTGTAGCTCTGTGTAGTTCTTTGTCGTGAGTTATGTCTTTTGCTGTCTTGCGCAGCGCAGGCCTGGCGGAATCCCCTCCCGCCTGGTGTGCGCTGCGTTTTTTTACTCCGCCGGGAAGTCGATGAATTCCACCGGCACGCTGTCGGTCAGCCAGACGCCGTTCTGTGACCGGTAAAACGCATGGCCCTGCGCATGCATTTGCCCGGCATGGACGATCAATACGACTGGTTTTCCATGTCGCGCGCCAACCTTTGTGGCGGTCTCCAAATTTACCGATAAACCCAGCCGTTGGCATCCAGCGTCAGTCCGATAACTTCGGGCTGATGGCGCAAGATGAGAGAGAGGAATTTGCTGACGCGCTCGATGCGCCTGTCGTCACTCATCGATGAAATCCTTCATATCAGGGAACCGGCGCCAGTTTCACGCTTGCATTGCCGAGTAGCGTACCGATTTTTTTCAAAATCAGGCGGATGATCAATCGAACCCGCGTCGTCAGCCAAGGTCCACGGTTCAAGTTGGAGCAAGCCGTTATGTACAAAATGCCTGTAAGCGGCTGGGAGGTGGTCCCCCAGCGCTCCCTCTGGTTAACCGCCTCCAATCCTTGTCTCTTTTTGTCTTCTTCGATCTTCTTTTGAACCTTTTTTAGAAATGAAGATCAAAGGAGACAGGAGAAACCCAAAAGAGATAGGAGGTGGAGCATGTTAACCAGAGTGACCGTGGAGATACCTCAGGACCTACTATTGAAATTGCTGGGGTACTTAAAGACCCGCCGCGATCAGTGCAGTGTTGACCGCGCGACGACTGAGGCACTATGGGCGTGGCTGTTCGCACAATCAGGAGAAGCACCTACCGGGCCGGCAATGCGGGGGTATCAATGGAAGATGCTGTTTTTACCAGAAGGCACATGTCTGCGTTCCTGGAGCCATGGTGAACACAATTATGCGCGGGTCGTGGGAGACAGCATTATCCACGATGGCCGTTCAGTGACACCCAATCAATTCGCGCGTTCATTTGAATGTACTGTGCGAAATGCATGGCGTGATTTGTACATCAAGCGGCCGGAAGACAAGAAGTGGCAATTGGCCAGTCGGTTACGCGCGCAAGTGCTTGCCGAAGAAGCCGAGACCAAGCCTGGGCACATGTCGCCTGCGTCCGCGCGCAAGGCATCGAAATTGCCGCAAGCGGATGCGCCAACCCAGCCCCGCTGTTCCGAACCGATGCCCGGCTGGGACTTGCCGGAGCGGCGCAAATACCGCATCCGGCTGAAAGACTTCGAATAAACATGCCTTACTGCACACCTTCCGCAATGTGCACGGCAATGCATTTTTTCCTTGCTGGCGGTGCCGTCCGTCAGTTGGCGCCGCCGGGACGCCATTTTTCGCCCTGCTCACGCACCAGCGCCTCGATCATCGCACCGGAATACACATCGCCCTTCACTTCCGTGGCCTGCATCATGGAGCGCCATAGCGGCACGATGGCCACGCCCAACTGATCGAACCGCATCAAGCCGCAGGCATAGATGCCGTCATACGACGCCACCGAATGGCCAAGTTTTTCGCATGTGGCGGTTTTTTCCGCGAGGTATGCCTGAACTTTATCCTCCGAGAACAAGCCAGTTTGCTGCAAGCCATCGAGGGCCATGGCTTCCGCGCCGCCTTCATGCACCCACGGTTCATCCGCGCCGACGCCGCCACGGGCAATATTCATTTGCCACACGTGCGCCATTTCATGCGCAACGAGACGGGCCAGGTAATCCCGTTTCTTCGGATGATCGCCCACCAAAGCCTTGCCTTCAAATCGGTACGACAGTTGGCCCATGACTGCGCCGCCCTTCATGGACAATCCGGGCGCCTCGAAACCCGAGATCGCCACCATGATCAGCAGCTCGTCGCGCAAGGCGCGCTGATACGCTGTTTCATAGTATTGCGAGAGTTTGGCCCCGGCATCCAGCACGGTTTCACGGGCCCATGGCGGCGTTTCCGGATCCATCAGGATTTTCGTGCCGCCCGCGGACACGGCTTGCGCCGGTCCGAAATACGCGTAACCACGGGCGCCGCCCGGCATCTGCCGGTTCAGTGGCGGCGCAATCACATTTTCCTTAGGCAAACCGGTCAGCTTGATGTCGGTCTGCATCTCATACTTTTGTTTGCCGCGCCGGGCTTCGCCCTGCAAATGGCCGAGGTAAATCGCCGTGCCGCCGTCCGTGAAGCGGGTGAACGACGCATAGTCCTTGGGCGCGAAGCCATCAAACGTCGTGATTTCAACGCTGGCGGCCATGAATGGCTTGCCACTTGTGGCCGCGATGACATCCTGTTCGCCAACCGCTTTCAACCGCATCCCGGGCGTCAGGATTTTCCACGCGCGCTGGCGATAGTCTGCGACTGTCGGCATTGTGATGGCGGTGACGGGTTGCGTGAACCGGTAATCGACGCGCCATTTATCATTGGCGACGTGCCGGACATCGACCTTCAGCGGCAGGCCAGGGAGCATTTCCGCATGCAGGGATGGGAACTGGCACAGCATCAGGATGGCGGCAGTCGGCAATGCAAAAGAACGCGGCATGGACGTTTCCTCGTCGTAGAGAATGAAGAGCGTCATTCTACGCGTGGCGCGCGTAGATGTTGCAAATTAATTACGTTCCTGCCCACCCGTCATCAAGCGCACCAGCACCCGCGCCGGCGGCGACACCAGCAGCACGGCGGGAAACGCGAACAGCCACGCCGTCAGCCATGCGCCCAGCCACAAGCCGAAGAATCCCGGCACCCAGCCAGTGGCGCGGAAGGTCGTGATGCCGGAAATCAGCAGCGACATTTGCCCCGACAGGATAAAGCTGAACAGCAGTGGCGCGTATTTTTTCGGGATCACGCTGAACCTCCAAGCCGCAGCAACGTCTGCGCGAAGTTCAGGCCGAACAGGTGCGCGGTCTTGACGTCGCCCGGCGCGAAGGCATCGGCAGGCGCGCCGTGTTCGGCCTGTGCCATCAGGCCGGACCATGAACCGAGGCGGTTCGCCGCTTCGTCGTACGGTACGCCGCTATGCTGTTCCGGCAGGATCGGGTTGCCGGCCCACAGCATGCCATGCTGCATGGCGAACACGAACATCGACGTCAGCGTGGATTGCTTGTCGCCCGCCGGCAGCGACGACACGGTGAAGCCCGCCGCCAGCTTGCCCTTCAGTTGCTGCGTACGCCACATTTTTCCCGTCGCATCCATGAAGGTCTTGAAGGCGCCGCTGACGCCGCCAAGGTACGTAGGCGAACCGAAGACAATGCCGTCGTAATCCTGCAGCACTTGCGGCGATTGCGCCACGTCCTCGGCTTTCAATAGTTCGGCTTCAATTCCCTGCGCACCCAGCACGCCTTCCGCAACATGCATGGCAATGTATTTCGTGTGCCCGTGGGCGCTGTGATAGACGATGGCGATTTTTTTCATGCTTCATGACTCCCTGGTAACGTTAAAAAAGCAAAGCGGTCAATGCTGCTGCGGCATACAACCCCAGCCCGAATACCGTGTGATTGGCCACACTGCGCAGGCAATTCTTCAGCGGCGTGGCGGTTTTCGATGATGCGATACCGGCGCCCATGGCTGGCTGCATGACGAACAGTGGCGCCACCACCGTGGCCAGGCCGGCCGCCAGCGCGGGCAGCAACGTCGGTTGCATCGCCCACTGCATGCCCTGCACCGCCACCAGCAATGCGGCAAAGCCGATGCCGATCGCGTAGTGCATCAGCCAGCCCATCGCCAGCTCGCCCCGCACGGGCGGCGACTTGGCGATGGCGGCGTGGGCAAACGTGCCGCGCACGAGGTGGCCGGCCCAGCGGCCGATGAAGGCGAAATTCAAGGTTGGCACGCCCAGCCGCTTCAGCAGCATCAGCCATCCATCCAGGACGGCGGTGGCGCCGATCCCGATCAGGGCAATTTTGACGATTTCCATGGTGAAGACTCCCGTTGACGCGATTGATCGATGAGTCCACTATAGAAGTTAAAGTCAACTTCAAGTCAAGGCCGAAAAAAGGGAAATATTATGGATATCGCGGAAGTCGCCAAACTCACGGGGGTGCCGGCGTCGGCATTGCGGTATTACGAAAAGAAGGGATTGATCGCGTCCAGCGGGCGCCAGGGAATACGCCGCACGTTCGGCAAGCAGGTGCTGGATCAGCTGGCGCTGATTTCGCTGGGCCAGTCGGCGGGATTGTCGCTCGATGAAATCCGGTCGATGCTGCTGCCCAATGGGCAGGCGCAGATCGACCGGCAGATATTGGCAGCCAAGGCCGACGATATCGATGCGCAGATCCGGCGCCTGCAAGCGATGAGCGATGGCTTGCGTCATGCCGCCGCTTGTCCCGCCCCCAGCCACGCGGAATGTCCGAAATTCCAGCGATTGCTGAAGGCGGCGGCGTCAGGGGCTATCGAGCGGCGCTGGAAGCAAGTGGAAGTGCCGAAGCTTCCGGGTCACTGACCAGTTCTTTCGGCGCCGGCGGCAACTTCAATGCCGCCAGCAGCGCGTCGATGTCCGCGTGATAAAACCGCTGCGTGGCGTCGTACGGCTTGCTGCATGCAACGTCCACCGGCTGTCCTTGCTCGAGCCCCAGCCGCACCTGCTTGCGCTGGGCGCAGGCCGAACTCAATGCCTGCACCGCATCCGGATCGGACAAGGCATACCCTTCAACCTGCGACACGCGCATGCCGCCTTTCAGCGCACGGCATTGAACACTGCCGTCGACGATGATCACATTCGTGCCCGGGAAATAACTGGCGCCGCCGCAGTCTTCGTGCATCAGCCATTCAAACGCCTGCAACAGCATCAGCTTGCGCTGCGATGCCGTGGGTGCGGCAACATGCGCCAGCGTGGTGGCATCAAACAACGCGCCGAACGCTTGCCGCATCGGCACCTCCTTCTCCAGCAACGCCGGCAGCCAGCGGGCCTGGCAGGCAGCATGCGTCCCGCATTCCAGCGCCTGGGCAAAGTTCGGCATATGGCCCGCCTGCGCGCTCCGATACAGTCCGCTGAACCGCTGCAGCGCCGTATCGCCGCCCTGGCGTGCGGCCAGCGCATACGCATAGGCCGGCAAGCCGCAGCGGTAAGCCAGCCGGCGGCTGCCGATTTCACGTTTATCCAACGCGCGCCACGTGCGCCGTCCCGTCGCCAGCAGGCACTCGGCCAGCGCATCATCGAGCACACGGGCTGCTTCCTGCTTCGACAGCCAGCCATTCTGCACGCCGACCACCCAGCGCAGGAACTCCGCCCCGCCCTCGTGGATCAGGCGCCCGTCCGCATAGTCGTCGAATGCATCGCGCAACTGGAAGCGGTGGCTGAATTCGTGCGACACCAGTAACGTCAATTGCTCCTGGTCGTCATGCGACGGCTGCGCGGGCCAGTTCAACAGTCCCAGCCGCAACACGTCGGCCGCATCGCCATCCACGCCAACGCCGCCGGGCGCTTCCACGCGCGCCGCCGCCAGCACAGGCATGCGGAACGGCGCGTCCGGCATGGCCGATTTCAGGTAGGCGACCGTGCCGCGCGCAACGCGGTCGATGCGCTCCACATTGGACGCGCCCAGCCCCGGGGCATAGTAGCGGATGCCTTCCGGCGCGGCCGTCAATGGCACCGACGACAGCAATACCCCCATGTCGCCGCCATCCTTGACCTCGGCACTGCCCGGCACGATGCGGCCCTGCAATGCCACCTCCTTCGGCGCATGGAATCGGTACGTGACGGGGCCGCACTGCGGGCCCACAGCGAAATTGCTGGTGTGGACATACAGCGTTTCGCCCAGGGGGAATGCGGCCGGGTAGCCGGGCCGGCTCGCAGTCGATGCCGGCACCCGCAGCCGCACCGCTGCGCATGCGTTGTCCTTGCGCAGCAAGGCTTCGCCGTCGGCGCTGCCGCACTGGTCGAGCGCTTGCCATTGGGCGCGGATCGCCGCGCCGTCGCCGCCATGCTTATCGAACGGCAGTTTGCCGCAACCGGCGGGAAGGAAATACGACACCATCAGGTGGTCCGGCGCAGCCATCGTCATGTCGACAGTCACGCCGGATGCACCGGCGGCAGCAAAGGGGGCGGCGCCACTGCCCAGCAGCAGCGCCGCGATCATGGATTTGATTGCCAATTTTGATATCCAATTTATCAAGAACCGGCAATCATAGCGCAGTTAAAACGTCTTGCGTATCCCCACCGAGTAAGTGCGGCCCGGCGAATACTTGGAGAACGTCGCGTTCGGGAACTGGAAGTAGGTGCGGCGCGAGCCGTTGTTCAAGTTCACGATATCAAACGTGATGGTCGGCCAGCCATCGCGGTCCAGCACCTTTTCCAGGTCCACGTTGGACGAGAAGTCCAGCTGCTTGTAATCGTCCGAATACAGCGCCGCGTTGGGAATGCCATTCTGGTTGCCCGACGCCACCTGGCTGCCCTTCGAGAACGTGTGCGACAGGCGCGCCATGTAGCCATGGTTTTCATAGTACACGCCGACGTTGTTGGTGCGTTTCGGCACGCCCAGCGCGACGAAGCCGTTGGAACCCTCGCCGCTGGCTTTCTGGTTGATGAAGGTGACGGTTTCATTGAAGCCGAAGCCGCGCCATGGCAGCAATTTGTCCAGCGGCTGTACCCAGCCCACTTCCAGGCCGCGGATACGCAGGGTGCCGTCCGCATTGCGCGGACGGGTCAGCACCACGGTGGCCGCGTCGGGACCGCCACGCGAATTGATGGCCGCCTGCTGCAGCGGCGTCAGGCTGCCATAGGTGACGCCGAAGGCGGCCAGCGCGGAGAATGGCGTCGTGATGTTTTCATTGACGGTGAAGCCATCGACTTTCTTCTGGAACGCGGTCAGGCTGACATAGCCCTCGCGGCCCGTGTACCAGTCCAGCCCCAGGTCGATGTTGTCCGAGATGTAGGGCTTCAGGCCCGAGTTGCCCACCGAGCCGACGTCGGCCGACACGCCGGAGAAGTTGATGCCCGGCCGCAGCGCATTCGGATCCACCCGCGTCATCGTGCGCGACACGGCGGCGCGCGCCACGATATCGCTGCGCAGGGTCAGCGCGGCGGTCGCCGATGGCAGCACGTTGCTGTAATTGGTTTCCTGGTACACCCATTGGTCCACGTTCGGATACTTGCTGCCATTCTGCGTCAGGTTGGCATTGCGCGGATCGGTCAGCGAGTTGTACGAACCGACCGACTGGCGGGTGCGAACGTAACGCACGCCGCCGTTGTAGCGCACGCCATAACCCAGCACCTTGGTGTCGCCGCTCGCTTCCAGATAGGCGCCCGTGGTGCGTTCACCGATATAGCCCGAGCTGGCGCCGGTCGACGACGACGCCGTGTACGGTGCGGAACTGTTATATGCGTCGTAGTTGGCATCCTTGCGGAAGCGGTCCCAGTCGATCACCGGCATGCCGTGCGGGCCTGCCACGATATAGCTTTGCAGCTTGGCCGCCGGCACCAGCGAACCGCCATAGGTCAGCGGCGTGGTGGCGCCCGCCGTGTAGCCCGTGCCATAGCCCGGATACAGCGCGGCCGCGCTGGCGCCCGGCGTGCTGGCGCCGTCGCAGGTGGGGCCGCCGTTGGGTCCCAGCAGGAACACGCTGGGGTTGTTGCCGCACACGGCGGCCTGCCATGCGCCGGAATTGTCCTGTGCCCGGATGCGGCGGTTGATGTCGTCGTACGCCAGGCCGCCCTTCAGGTTGAAGGCCTTGTCGCCCCACGTCAGGTCCGTGTGGAAGCCCTTGGTGCGGGTCTCGCGCAATTCGTTCTGGATGTTCAGGCGGCCGCCGGCCCATACGTACGACGCCGGGTTGTTCAAGTCCAGGCTCGACACCACGCCCGGCACGCCGCCATCCATCGTGTACGTGATGGTATTGCCACCGTTTTCCGCCGTGATCGGCATCACGGTCGGCGCTTCGTGGCTGAAGCGGCTGCGGTTGAAATTGGCCTGCGCATCGAGTTTCAAGGTCGGCGTCAGTTGCCATTCCATGCCGGGATTGATACCGAACAGGTCGACCTTGTCGCGGCGCGGGCCGTATTCGATAAAGTTGCGCGCGTTCGCGTAAGTGCCGCCCGTGACCACGCAGCCGTTGGCGCAATCGCTGCGATCGACCGTCATGTTCAGCGGGATGGCGGCGTTGTTGCGCACGGCCCAGGTGTAAGCAATGCGCTTCATGTCGTCGTCCTTCTTGCTGTACATGGTGTCCAGGTAGAAGTGCAGTTCCTTGGAAGGACGGTATTCCGTGCTGACGATGGCGGAAATCTTGTCGCGCGTGCCGTAGTAATCCATGGTGCGGGCCAGGCGCGGAAGGATCGCATTGTCGATTTGCTGGATCGTCAGGCCCGGATTGTGCGCCAGCAGGAACGCCTGGTCGATCACGGTGCCCGGCACCAGGCCATTGCCCGCGTTGGCCGGCACGGTAGCCGGGATCGTCCAGTTGCCGCCGCCCGTGTTGTTGCGGGTCGAGGCGGTGTTCTGGGTTGCCGACAGGTTCGGATTGGTCCAACCGACGGTTTCAAAGCCCACCGTGCGCGCTTCCTGGTGCGAGAATGAAATGCCGCCGAGGATACCGAACGTGTCGCCAAAGGTCTTGCTGGCCAGGACCGAGCCACGGCCGCCCGTCTTGTCCGCGATCTTGGCGCGGGTGCCGGTGAAGCTGGTGGCGACGTTGGTGCCTTCCTTGTCAAACGGGCGGGCGCTGCGCAAGTTCACGACACCGGCCGCGCCGCCTTCCAGCATGTCCGCCGTCGGGCTCTTGCTGACGGTGAGCTTGGTGAACAGGTCGGTTGGCAGCAAGTCCAGGTCCACTTCGCGGTTACTGTTCTGGCCATCGATCGGGCCGGACGACGCCACGGCGATCTGTGAATTGTTCAGCAGGATTTTCGTGAAACTGGAACCCAGGCCACGGATCTGGATATTCATGCCCTCGCCCGTCACGTCGCGCGACACTTGCACGCCGGGGATGCGGCTCAGCGATTCCGCGATGTTTTTGTCGGGGAATTTGCCGAGATCTTCAGCGTTGATGGAATCCTGGAAGCCCAGCGATTCCTTCTTGTCCTTGGCGGATGAAATCAGGCTGCTGCGGAAACCCGTCACCTGCACCGTCTGTAAGTCCTGGCTCGATGTCTGCGCATAGGCTTGCGCAATCATGGCCGCCATCACCGTCAATCCGAATGCCACCTGGCGCCGCGCATGCGGCGTGAATACTTGCTTGGTCATGCTGTCTCCTCAGTATATTTGTTAGCGCAACCATCAAAGTGTAGTTCCGCCCAAAACCGAAGTCAACATCTTTAACATAAAATGTTTAGCGCAAACATTTCAGCACGAACAAAGCTGTTGACTCTGTCCGCCAAAGCCATCACACTAAAAATGTTAGCGCTATTTATTCAGTGATAGGCGACTTGCCGCGAACAAGGCAAGCGTCGGCACGGACACGATAAGGAGACAGGAATGAAAGCGATACTCAAGGCCGCCGCATTGGGCGCCCTGCTGTTGGCCGGTGCGGGTTCTGCACTGGCCGATGCGAAAAATCCGAAGATCGGCTTTTCCATCGACGATTTGCGCGTCGAGCGCTGGGCGCGCGACCGCGACTTCTTCACGGCCGAAGCGGAAAAGCTGGGCGCGAAAGTCTTTGTGCAATCGGCCGATGCCAGCGAACAGCGCCAGATAGCGCAAATCGAAAACCTGATTTCGCGCGGCGTCGACGTGCTGGTGATCGTGCCCTACAACGCCACTGTTCTGAATAACGCGATCCGCGAAGCGAAGAAAGCGAAGATCAAGGTGGTGTCGTATGACCGCCTGATCCTCAATGCCGATGTCGATGCCTACATCTCGTTCGACAACGCCAAAGTGGGCGAACTGCAGGCGTCCGCCATCACGCAGCTGAAGCCCAAGGGCAATTACTACCTGCTGGGCGGCGCGCCCACCGACAACAACGCCAAGATCCTGCGCGAAGGCCAGATGAAGGTGCTGCAACCGCTGGTCGACAAGGGCGACATCAAGATCGTCGGCAAGCAGTGGGTCAAGGACTGGAGCGCGTCGGAGGCACTGGCCATCGTGGAAAACGCGCTGACGGCCAACGGCAACAAGATCGATGCGGTGGTGGCGTCCAACGATGGCACGGCGGGCGGCGCGATCCAGGCGCTGACGGCGCAAAAACTGGCCGGCAAGGTCGCGGTGTCCGGGCAGGATGCCGACTTGGCCGCCGTCAAGCGCGTGATCGCGGGCACGCAGGCGATGACCGTCTACAAGCCGTTGAAGGTGATCGCGGCGGAAGCGGCCCGGCTGTCCGTGCAACTGGTGCGCAATGAAAAACCGACCTATAACGCCCAGCTGGATAACGGCTTTAAAAAGGTCGACAGCCTGCTGTTGAAACCCGTGCCACTGACCAAGGCCAATGTCGACCTGCTGGTGCAGGACGGCTTCTACACCAAAGCCCAGCTTTCCTCCAACTGAGCGTACCGATGTCTGACTACCTGCTGGAAATGAAAGGCATCGTCAAGCAGTTCGACGGTGTGCGGGCGCTGGACGGCATCGATATCCGGCTCAGGGCCGGCGAATGCGCTGGCCTGTGCGGGGAAAACGGCGCCGGCAAATCCACGCTGATGAAAGTGCTGTCCGGCGTCTACCCGCATGGCACCTATGATGGAGAAATCATCTGGGATGGCAAGCCGCTGCACGCGAAGACCATCCGCGACACGGAAAAGGCCGGCATCGTCATCATCCACCAGGAATTGATGCTGGTGCCGGAATTGTCGGTGGCGGAAAACCTGTTCCTCGGCCATGAGCTCACGCTGCCCGGCGGCCGCATGGATTACGCGGCCATGAACCGGCGCGCGGAAGCATTGCTGGCGGAGCTGAATATCAGGGATGTCAACGTGGTGCTGCCAGTGAAACAATATGGCGGCGGCCACCAGCAATTGTTTGAAATCGCCCGCGCGCTCAACAAGAATGCGCGGCTGCTGATCCTCGACGAACCATCGTCGTCGCTGACCGCGTCGGAAATCCGCATCCTGCTCGACATCATGCGGTCGCTGAAAGCCAAAGGCGTCACCTGCGTCTACATTTCGCACAAGCTCGATGAAGTGGCGGCCATCTGCGACACCGTCGTCGTGATCCGCGACGGCAAACATATCGCCACCACGCCCATGGCGGAGATGAGCGTGGACCGCATCATCGCGCAAATGGTGGGTCGCGAAATGAACCAGCTGTACCCGACCCGCCTGCATACGCCGGGCGACACCATCTTCGAAGCGCGCAATGTGACGTGCTACGACGCCGACAACCCGCAACGCAAGCGCGTCGACAATATTTCGTTCACCGTCCGCCAAGGCGAAATCGTCGGCATCTCGGGACTGGTGGGCGCGGGCCGCACGGAACTGGTGTCGGCCATCTTCGGCGCCTACAACGGACCGTATGAGGCGGAAGTGTGGCTGGACGGCCGGCGCATCGATACCGGGACGCCCCTGAAAGCCATCCGCGCGGGGCTGGCGATGGTGCCGGAAGACCGCAAGCAGCATGGCATCGTGCCGGACCTGTCGGTCGGCCAGAACATCACCTTGTCCGTGCTGGGCGAGTTTGCGCGCGCCACGCGCATCGACCAGGAAGCGGAACTGAAAGCCATCCAGCAGGAAATCGCCAGCACGCGGCTGAAGACCGCCAGCCCTTACCTGCCCATTACCGGCCTGTCGGGCGGCAACCAGCAAAAGGCCGTGCTGTCGAAAATGCTGCTGACACGGCCCAGGGTGCTGATCCTCGATGAACCGACGCGCGGCGTGGACGTGGGCGCGAAATACGAGATTTACCAGCTGATGCTGGACCTGGCCAGCCAGGGCGTGGCGATCATCATGGTGTCGTCCGAGATGCAGGAAGTGCTGGGGGTATCGGACCGCGTGCTGGTGGTGGCCGAAGGCCGCCTCAGAGGAGACTTTATCAATGACGGACTGACCCAGGAGACAGTCCTGGCCGCTGCCCTGGACGTGTAATCCGTAGGGCGGTTTCGCGCCAGCGAAGCCGCCAAGCAGTACCAAAACGCGAACATTGGCGGCTTCCGCTGCGCGGAAACCGCCCTACCTATTTTGGTGTAACGATGAATATAAAGAAGCTGTTCACCCAATACAAAATGCTGGCCCTGCTGATCGCCATCGCGCTGATCTGGGCCTACTTCAGCTACAAGACCGAAGGCGGGTTCATCACGCCCCGCAACATGTCGAACCTGATGCGGCAAATGGCCATCACCGGCATCGTCGCCTGCGGCATGTCGCTGGTGATCATTGCCGGGGAAATCGATCTATCGGTGGGTTCCTTGTTGGGCTTGCTGGGCGGCGTGGCCGCCGTGCTGGATGTCACCCACCATTTGCCGCTGCCGGTGAATTTACTGGCCGTGCTGGCGCTGGGCCTCGTCATGGGCCTGGCCAACGGCTACCTGACCGCCTACCTCGGCATCCCCTCCTTCATCGTGGGCCTGGGCGGCATGCTGGCCTATCGCGGCATCGTGCTGGGCGTGACGGGCGGGCTGACCATCGCCCCCGTGTCGGACAACATGGTGACGATCGGCCAGGGCTACCTGTCGCCGCAATGGGGCGTGGCGCTGGGGATCGTGCTGCTGGCCATTGCCGCCTTGCTGACGTGGCAGCAGCGCCGCAACCGCGCGGCGCACGCGCTGGCGGTCGCCCCCATGTGGCGCGATGCGGTGAAGCTGGCCGCGGTCGGCGCGGTGCTGGCCGCGTTCGTATCGACACTGAACGCGTACGAAGGCATTCCGCTGCCCGTGCTGCTGTTACTGGCCTTGCTGGGCATATTCACTTATGTCACGACGCAGACGGTATTTGGCCGCCGCGTTTATGCCGTGGGCAGCAACATGGAGGCAACGCGCCTGTCGGGCATCGACGTCAAGGCCGTCAAGCTGTGGATCTTCGGCATCATGGGCTTGATGTGCGCGCTGGCGGGGCTGGTCAACACGGCGCGCCTCGCAGCCGGGTCGCCGTCGGCCGGCACCTCCGGCGAGCTCGATGCGATTGCCGCCTGCTTCATCGGCGGCACGTCGATGCGCGGCGGCTCCGGCACCGTGCACGGCGCGTTGATCGGCGCACTGGTCATGGCCAGCCTGGATAACGGCATGTCGATGCTGGATGTGGATACGTACTGGCAAATGATCGTCAAGGGCGGCATTTTGACGCTGGCCGTGTGGATCGACGTCAGCACCCGCTCCGGCAAGCGCTGATTCCCCGCTTTCTTCAACATCACACCGTATGGTGGCCGCCCTTTGGGTTGGCTGCCACGGGTGTGTGCATCTTTAGCACTTCAACTACTAAATACAAAAAATGAATAACAACCGCCGGCAATTCCTCACTGCTTCCTCCACCCTCGCGGGCATGGCTGCCCTGCCCGCCTCCAGCGTGCTCGCCGCCGCTGCCACGCGCCCCTTGTACAAAGACGCCAGTGCGCCCGTCGCGGCGCGCGTGAAGGACCTGTTGAGCCGCATGACGCTCGAAGAAAAAGCCGCGCAAATGCTGTGCGTCTGGAGTGGCAAGCGCGCCATTGAAGACCAGCGTGGCGACTTCTCCGCGCAACAGGCGTCGCAAGTCTATCCGCACGGGCTGGGCATGATCGCCCGTCCATCCGACCACCAGGGCGGCGCCACGCCCGGCGGCGCAGGGGACGACGGCGCACGCGCCAACCGCAGCGCACGGGAAACCGCCGACTATTCGAACGCCGCGCAAAAGTGGGCGATGGAACAGACGCGCCTCGGCATTCCGTTGTTCCTGCATGAGGAATCGCTGCACGGTTATGCGGCCAAGGATGCGACCAGCTTCCCGCAAGCCATTGCCCTGGCCTCGACCTTCGACACGGCGCTGGTCCGTAAAGTGTTCAGCGTGGCGGCGCGCGAAATGCGGGCGCGCGGCGCCAACCTGGCGCTGGCGCCGGTGGTCGACGTGGCGCGCGAACCGCGCTGGGGCCGCATTGAAGAAACCTTTGGCGAAGATGCGCATGTGTGTGCGGAAATCGGCAAGGCCGCCGTGCTGGGCTTCCAGGGCGAACAGCGCAAGCTGGCCAGGGACAAGGTGTACACCACGCTGAAGCACATGACGGGCCACGGACAACCGGAAAGCGGCACCAATGTGGGGCCGGCGGAAGTCACGGAGCGCACCCTGCGCGAAGAATTCCTGCCGCCCTTCGAGCGCATCATCAAGGAGACACACGTTGCGGCCGTGATGCCGTCGTATAACGAGATTGGCGGCCTGCCATCGCACGCGCACCGCTGGCTGCTGAAGAAAGTGCTGCGCGACGAATGGGGTTTCAAGGGTGTGACGGTGTCCGATTACCTGGGCATCCAGGAACTCATCACGCGCCACCGCCTGGCCGACACGCCCCAGGATGCGGCCGTGCATGCCGTCAAAGCCGGTGTCGATATCGAAACGCCAGATGCCTTTGGCTACAAGCTGCTGCCGCAGCTAGTGAAGGAAAAACGCATTTCCGAGGCGGAAATCGATGCGGTGGTGGCGCGCATCCTGGAATTGAAGTTCTATTCCGGCCTGTTCGAGCAGCCGTATGTCGACGCCTCGCAGGCCGAACAATTGACCGCCACGCCGGACGCGGTGGCGCTGGCGCGCGAAGCGGCCGTGCGCGCTTGCGTACTGCTGAAGAACGACAAGGGCGTGCTGCCGCTGAATGCGAAAAAGGTAGGAAAAGTGCTGTTGCTGGGCACCCACGCAAAGGATTGCCCGATCGGCGGCTATTCCGACGTCCCGCGCCACGTGGTGTCGATTTATGAAGGATTAAAAGCGGAAAGCGAGCGCCAGGGTTTCCCGTTCGCCTACGCCGAAGGCGTGCGCATTACGGAAGAACGCCTCTGGGGCAAGGATGAAATCAAGTTCACGCCGCCGGAAGTCAATGCGAAGCTGATCGCCGAAGCCGTGGCGGCAGCCCAATCCGCCGACACCATCATCATGGTACTGGGCGACAACGAACAGACCAGCCGCGAAGCGTGGTCCGACCAGCACCTGGGCGACCGCCAGTCGCTGGATTTGATGGGCCAGCAAAACGCGCTGGCGCAAGCCATCTTCGACCTCGGCAAACCAACGGTGGTATTCCTGCTCAACGGCCGTCCATTGTCCGTCAACCTGCTGGCCGAACGCGCCGACGCGCTGATCGAAGGGTGGTACCTGGGCCAGGAAACCGGCCATGCGGCGGCGGACCTGTTGTTCGGCCGGGCGAACCCGGGCGGCAAGCTGCCCGTCACGATTGCCCGCAACGTCGGCCAATTGCCGATGTTCTACAACCACAAGCCTTCCGCGCGGCGCGGCTATATCGATGGTTCGACTAAACCGCTGTACCCGTTCGGCTTTGGCCTCAGCTACACGACGTTCGCCTTTTCCGCACCCGTGCTGTCGCAGGCGTCCATTGCGCGCAACGGCGCCACCCAAGTGGCCGTGAACGTCACCAATACGGGCAAGGTGGCGGGCGATGAAGTGGTGCAGCTGTATATCCGCGACGACATCAGTTCCGTCACGCGTCCCGTGCTGGAACTGAAAGGCTTCCAGCGCATCACGCTGGCGCCGGGAGAAACCCGCACCGTCACGTTCGACATCGGTGTGCCGCAGCTACAGTTCCATAACGCGCAAATGCAGCGCGTGGTGGAACCGGGCAGCTTTACGGTGTCGGTCGGGCCGAATAGCGTGGAGTTGAAGCAGGTGAAATTGATGGTGGTGTGACACTGACATGCGGTGGCGGTCAGCGCAACGCCAGCGCCGTCCGTCCCGAACCACCACCGCTGCCGCTGCCGCTGGTATCGAGCTTGAACGTCCCGATCACCTGCTCCAGCTGCGCCGCCTGCTCCTGCAGCGACTGCGCGGCGGCAGCAGCTTCCTCCACCAGCGCGGCATTTTGCTGGGTCGCGTCATCCATCTGCGTGATCGACAAATTGACCTGGCCGATGCCGTCGCTCTGCTCATGGCTGGCGGTGGTGATTTCCGCCATCAGCGTGGCCACGTGCTGCACGGATTTCACGATGTCGCTCATGGCGTCGCCCGCCGTATCGACCATCTTGCCGCCTGCTTCCACCTTGCCGACGGAGTCCACGATCAATTCCTTGATTTCCTTGGCCGCGGCGGCGGAACGCTGCGCCAGCGAGCGCACTTCGGACGCCACCACCGCAAAGCCCCGGCCCTGTTCACCGGCGCGGGCCGCTTCCACGGCCGCGTTCAAGGCCAGGATATTGGTCTGGAACGCGATGCCATCGATGACGCCAATGATGTCGGACATTTTTTGCGAACTGGCCGTGATCTGGCCCATCATGTCCACCACGCTGGCCACCACCTGGCCGCCCTTGACGGCGGCATTGGTGGTCTCCGCCACCAGCTTGTTGGCTTCTTCGGCGTTGGCGGAATTCTGCTTGACGGTGGACGTCAGCTCTT
Source organism: Pseudoduganella rivuli (assembly GCF_009674485.1). Classification (GTDB taxonomy): domain Bacteria; phylum Pseudomonadota; class Gammaproteobacteria; order Burkholderiales; family Burkholderiaceae_D; genus Rugamonas; species Rugamonas rivuli_B. Next base: position 35,994 of record NZ_WKJJ01000012.1, read on the forward strand.
CCATCGCGGCAGCGGTTTCCTCGAGGTTCGATGCCTGGTGTTCGGTGCGGGCCGACAAGTCGAAATTACCGGAAGCGATTTCGGACGACGCGGTGGAAATCATCGCCGTGCTGTCGCGTACTTTCAACATCGTGCTGTTCAGCGATGACACGAACTTGTTGAACGCGTGGGCCAGCGCGCCCACTTCATCTTCGGATTCCACCGGCATGCGGCGGCTCAGGTCACCTTCACCGCTGGCGATTTCCGTCAGCATTTCCGCCGCATGGGCGACCGGCGCGGCAATGGCGCGCGCCACGAAGAAGATGGCGATCATGCCGATACCGCCCCCAATCAGCGCGCCGACCAGTGCGGAAATCATGGCCGAGCGGCCGATATTGCCCAGCACTTCGGATTCCGGCACTTCCGCGATGACATAGGCATTCAATTCCGGGATGAAGGACGACGCCACGAATTGCGGCCCCCCCTCTCCTTTGAAGCGCCCATGGGCGAATTTCTGGCCGCCCAGCAGTTCTTTGGCCAGGTCGGCGCTGAAGCCCGGCATATCTTTCAGAAAGTGCTTGCCATCGACCAGCGCGGGATTGCGGTGCACGAGGATGGCGCCGTTCGGCCGCACCAGCGCGACGGATCCGGATTTGCCCAATTTGTAGCTGCGGATGGTGTCCGCCAGCGTATTGACGGCCAGGCCCAGTCCCGCCACGGCCAGCTTGCCGCCGGCCGTCTGCACGCGGGTATTAATGAACAACATGTATTTGTCGGCGCTGACATCCTTGTCGATGTCCAGCGTGTACGGCAAACCGCCGTTGAGGAAACCGTAAAACCACTGGTCGCTGGCCTTGTCCTTCGACAGCGTACGGTCATAGCCCGCATCCGTGAAGTATTTACCGGTCGCATGCGACACCCAGAATACCGTGGCGGCGTTGTTTTTGGATTTCAGCTGCTTCGCATACTTTTTCCAGGCTTCCGCCCCCTCGTCCGGCAAGCCAGCCTCTTCCCAGTCATGCAGGAAAGTATCGTTGGCCAGCGTTTGCGACACCGACAGCGGCTGGTTAATCTGGCGCAGGACGTCGTTGCGGATTTCACCGATTTGCGCCGGCAATTCCTGCTCGACCACGCGCACGCGCGCGTTCTCGCTGGTCATATAGACGCTCAGTGACGAAGAAATCAGAATGAATAGTAACAAGCACAAACCCATGGCGAGCATAAGTTTGTTCTTGATGGACAGTCGTCGCAGCAAGGCCATTGGAGCACTCCCGATATTTTATGAGTGGCCGTTCCTTGATAGCCGGCCTTTATTTAAGTGTACATAGAACCCTTATATGCACGCACTTATTTTGCTTCATTTGTTGCGCGTCCAGTAGCCCGATTGCGCGTATACCTGCTTTAACTCGTCTATAAAGAAACGTATCTTGGCAGGCAAGTGTCTTTGTTGTAGATAAACCGCCATGATGTCGTAATCGGGCAACGCGAAGTCGTCCAGCACGGTGATCAGGCTGCCCTCGGCCAGCTGAGACTGGATCTCCCACGTCGAGCGCCACGCCAGCCCCAGCCCTTCGCACGCCCAGCGGTGCAACAGTTCGCCATCATTGCAATCGAGGTTGCCTTGCACTTTCACGGTGACGGGTTTGCCGCCCTGCTGGAAGTACCAACCGCGCTGCTGGCCGCCCTGCAGGTTGAACGCCAGGCAATTGTGGTGCGCCAGGTCGTCCAGGGTGCGGGGAATACCCATGCGGTCAAAGTAATCCGGTGTCCCGCATACGACACGGCGGTTCTTCGCCAGCCGCACCGCCACGAAGCTGGGATCGATGACGCCGCCGATGCGGATACCCAGGTCATAACCCTGCCGCACCAGGTCGATCACCTGGTCGGTCAGGTTGAACGACAACTGCACGTCCGGATTTTTTTTCAGGAAGGCCGGCGCGTGCGGCGCAACATGCTGCCGCCCGAACGACGCGGGCGCCGACACGATCAGGTGGCCGGTGGCCTTGTGCCGCCCTTCCGCGATATTGCGCTCCGCCACGTCGAAATCAGAGAGCAGTTTGCGGCAATCGTCGAGGAACACATTGCCCTGTTCCGTCAACGTCAAATGGCGCGTGGTGCGGTGCATCAGCTTGACGCCGAGGCGTTTCTCCAACGCATCAATTCGGCGTCCCAGCATCACCGGCGTAATGTTTTGCACCAATGCGGCCGCCGCCAAAGATCCTTTTTCGACCACCGCCACGAAGGCTTCGATTTGTTTGAATTTATCCATGTCAACATTATTCCATACTTGGAGTATCGAATAAACCGATTGTTTGTGGTCTTATCAAGCGAAGTCATCGCCTATAGCATACAAAACATCCGCAACAGGTTCACAAACCAACAAACACTCAGGAGAACAGAAATGGCAAAGATGAAGGCAGCTGACGCAGCCGTCCACGTGATGCAGAAAGAAGGCATCAATGTCGCTTTCGGCGTACCGGGCGCAGCAATCAACCCACTGTACGCCGCGCTGAAGCGTAACGGTACCATCAAGCACGTGCTGGGCCGCCACGTTGAAGGCGCTTCGCACATGGCTGAAGGTTACACCCGTGCCGCTCCAGGCAACATCGGCGTCTGCATCGGCACCTCTGGTCCTGCCGGCACCGACATGATCACCGGCCTGTACTCCGCACAAGCCGACTCGATTCCTATCCTGTGCATTACCGGCCAGGCACCGCGCGCCCGCCTGCACAAGGAAGACTTCCAGGCAGTGAACATCGCTGAAATCGCCAAGCCAGTGACCAAGTGGGCCACCACCGTGCTGGAACCGGCACAAGTGCCACGCGTGTTCCAGCAAGCATTCCACCTGATGCGCTCCGGCCGTCCAGGTCCGGTGCTGATCGACCTGCCATTCGACGTGATGCAAGCCGAGATCGAATTCGATCCGGACACCTACACCCCGATGGAAGTGTACAAGCCACGTGCTTCCCGCGCCCAGATCGAAAAAGCGCTGGAAATGCTGAACGACGCGGACCGTCCACTGATCACCGCCGGCGGCGGCATCATCAACGCCAACGCATCGGCACTGCTGCAGGAATTCGCTGAAATCGTCAACGTGCCTGTGATCCCGACCCTGATGGGCTGGGGCACCATCCCTGACGACCACCCGCTGATGGCTGGTATGGCCGGCCTGCAAACCTCGCACCGTTATGGCAACGCCACCGTGCTGGCTTCGGACTTCGTCTGCGGTATCGGTAACCGTTGGGCCAACCGCCACACCGGCTCGGTCGAAGTGTTCACCGAAGGCCGTAAATTCGTCCACGTGGACATCGAGCCAACCCAGATCGGCCGCGTCTTCGGTCCGGACCTGGGCATCGTGTCCGACGCAGGCTACGCATTGGAACTGTTCGTCGAAGTGGCGAAAGAGTGGAAAGCCGCCGGCAAGCTGAAAGACCGCACCGGCTGGGTACACCAGTGCCAGGAACGCAAGCGCACCATGCTGCGTAAGACCGACTTCGACCAGGTGCCAGTGAAGCCACTGCGCGTGTACGAAGAAATGAACAAATACTTCGGCCGCAACACCCGCTACGTGTCCGCCATCGGCCTGTCGCAAATCGCCGCCGCGCAATTCCTGCACGTGTACGAGCCACGCAACTGGATCAACTGCGGCCAGGCCGGTCCTCTGGGCTGGACCATCCCTGCGGCGCTGGGCGTGCGGACTGCCGATCCGAAGACCGACATCGTCGCGATTTCCGGTGACTACGACTTCCAGTTCCTGATCGAAGAACTGGCCGTGGGCGCGCAATTCAAGCTGCCGTACATCCACGTGCTGGTCAACAACTCGTACCTGGGCCTGATCCGTCAATCCCAGCGCGGCTTCGACATGGATTACTGCGTGCAGCTGGCGTTCGAAAATATCAACTCGCCGGAAGTCAACGGCTACGGCGTCGACCACGTCGCTGTCGTCGAAGGCCTGGGTTGCAAGGCGATCCGTGTGCACAACCCTGACGACATCATCCCTGCCTTCGAGAAGGCGCGTGAACTGATGGCGCAGTACAGCGTGCCGGTCGTGGTGGAAGTGATCCTGGAGCGCGTGACCAATATCGCGATGGGCACCGAGATCAACAACATCACCGAGTTCAACGAAGTGATCGACCTGAAGTAATTGAAGTAATTGGCAGCACGGCGGGGGACTCGCCTCCCCCGCATGTAACACCAGACGATATACAAAAAGGACATACGACATGCCAAAGTTCGCCGCCAACCTGACCATGCTGTTCAATGAACTGCATTTCCTGGACCGCTTCAGCGCCGCCGCGCGCGCCGGTTTCAAAGGGGTCGAATTCCTGTTCCCGTACGATTTCGAGCCGGAGCAACTGGCTGAAAAACTGCACCAGTTCCAGCTGGAGATGGTGTTGCACAACCTGCCGGCCGGCCACTGGGCGGGCGGTGAACGCGGTATCGCGTGCCTGCCGGACCGTATTGCCGAGTTCGAGCAAGGCGTGGAACAAGCGATCCGCTATGCCAAAGTACTGAAAACCCAGCGCATCAACTGCCTGGTCGGCATTCCGCCAGCCAACGTGGAAAAGCAAAAAGCGCAAGACACGCTGGTGCGCAACCTGAAGTTCGCCGCGAAAGAGCTGAAAGCCGCCGGTATTCCGCTGCTGATCGAACCGATCAACACCTTCGACATTCCCGGCTTCTTCCTGTCGGGCACGAAACAAGGCCTGGACCTGATCGAAGCCGTGGGTTCGGACAACCTGTTCCTGCAGTACGACATCTACCACATGCAGCGCATGGAAGGCGAGCTGGCGAACACCATCAAGAACAACCTGTCCGTCATCAAGCACATCCAGCTGGCTGACAACCCGGGCCGCTTCGAACCCGGCACCGGCGAGATCAACTACCGCTTCCTGTTGAACTACCTGGATGAAATCGGCTACGACGGCTGGGTCGGCTGCGAATACAAGCCGAAGAACGGCACCGTGGACGGCCTGGGCTGGCGCCAGGCACTGGCTTCGTAATACCTGCAATTATGTGGATGCCCGGCCTGAAGGCCCGGCACCCATGTCTTCCCAACAACTACTAGGAGAATTTATCATGGCAAAACTCGGTTTTATCGGCCTGGGCATCATGGGCGCACCAATGGCTGGCCACCTGCAAGCCGGCGGTCACAAGCTGTACCTGCACGACGTGAAAAACCCGCCGGCATCGCTGGTTGAAGGCGGCGCGACCGTCTGCACCTCGGCTGCCGAAGTGGCCAAGCGCGCCGACATCATCTTCCTGATGGTGCCGGACACCCCGCACGTGGAAGAAGTGCTGTTCTCGGAAGAAGGCATCGCCGCCGGCCTGACCGCCGGCAAGATCGTGGTCGACATGTCGTCGATCTCGCCGATCGCCACCAAGGAATTCGCCAAGAAGATCAACAAGAAGTCCTGCGCTTACCTGGACGCGCCAGTGTCCGGCGGCGAAGTGGGCGCCAAGGCCGCATCGCTGACCATTATGGTTGGCGGTCCTCAGGAAGCCTTCGACACCGTCAAGCCACTGTTCGACCTGATGGGCAAGAACATCACGCTGGTGGGCGGCAACGGCGACGGCCAGACCACCAAGGTGGCGAACCAGATCATCGTGGCGTTGAACATCCAGGCTGTTGCTGAAGCCCTGCTGTTCGCCTCGAAAGCCGGCGCCGATCCAGCCAAAGTGCGTGAAGCGCTGATGGGTGGTTTCGCATCGTCCCGTATCCTGGAAGTGCACGGCGAGCGCATGGTGAAGCGTACCTTCAACCCTGGCTTCCGTATTTCGCTGCACCAGAAGGACTTGAACCTGGCGCTGCAAGGCGCGAAAGCCCTGGGCGTATCGCTGCCGAACACCTCGGCTACCCAGGAATTGATGAACGCCTGCGCCGCCAACGGTCTGTCCGGTCTGGACCACTCGGCCCTGTGCCAGGCCATCGAACTGATGTCCAACCACAAAATCGCACAAGGTTAATTTGTGCCAGTAAAAGCGGGGCGCTGCCCCGCTTTTTTTACGCCTGAATTTCCGCCGTCGCGGCAACCATCGTAGGGCGGGTTTTACAAACCCGCCATGGTGGCGCCGTCGAAACGCTCGCACGGCGGCTTTGTAAAAGCCGCCCTACGGATAATCAACACCTGATACAAAGATTTATCATGCGCCGTGAACGTAAAGCCAAAATTGTAGCCACCCTGGGTCCAGCCAGCGCCGAACGCGCCGTCATCCAAGCCTTGTTTGAAGAGGGCGCGGATGTATTCCGTTTCAACTTCAGCCACGGCAGCCACGCCGACCATCAAGCGCGCCACGACATCGTGCGCGCCATCGAAAAAGACCTGGGCCGTCCGATCGCCATCCTGGCCGACCTGCAAGGCCCGAAACTGCGCATCGGCCAGTTCGCCGGCGGTAAAGTCACGCTGCAGGCCGGCGCGGTATTCACACTGGACCGCAATCCGGAGCCAGGTAACGAAAACCGCGTGTGCCTGCCGCACCCGGAACTGTTTGAAGCGGTCCGCGCGGGCCAGGCCCTGCTGATCGACGATGGCCGCGTGCGCCTGAAAGTCACCGACAGCGGCGACGATTTCATCCGCACCCAGGTGGTCAACACGGGCGTGCTGTCGGACCGCAAAGGCGTCAACGTGCCGGACGCGGTACTGCCGATTCCCGCGCTGACGGAAAAAGACCGGCGCGACCTGTCGTTCGCGCTGGAACTGGGCGTAGACTGGATCGCGCTGTCGTTCGTGCAGCGCCCGGAAGACGTGATCGAAGCCAAGGAACTGGTCAAGGGCCGCGCCGGCGTGCTGGCCAAGCTGGAAAAGCCGCAGGCCCTGGAGCGCCTGGAAGAAATCATTGAACAATCCGACGCGGTCATGGTGGCGCGCGGCGACCTGGGCGTGGAATTGCCGCCGGAGCGCGTGCCGGGCGTGCAGAAACGCATCGTGCGCCTGTGCCGCAAGCACGGCAAGCCGGTGGTGGTGGCGACGCAAATGCTGGAATCGATGGTGACGGCGCCGGTGCCGACCCGCGCCGAAGCGTCCGACGTGGCCAATGCCGTCTACGAAGGCGCGGACGCCGTCATGCTGTCGGCCGAATCGGCCAGCGGCCTGTACCCGGTCCAGGCCGTGGCCATGATGAACCGCATCATTTCCGAAGTGGAGCGCGATCCGCTGTACCCTGCCATGATCGACGCGCAGCGCGACAACTCCGCGCCGGTCAACGCCAACAAGGGCGACGCCATCAGCTCGGCGCTGCGCGATGTGACCCGCATCATGGGCGTGACGGCGACTGTCGCCTACACCACGTCCGGCCACAGCGCCCTGCGCACGTCGCGCGAGCGTCCGCTGGTGCCGATCGTCTCGATCACGCCGAGCCAGGAAACCGCGCGCCGCCTGGCGCTGGCATGGGGTGTGCACAGCACCGTCAGCACCAACGTGTACACGGTCGATGAAATGGTGGCGGCAGCCTGCCGCACCGCGCTGGCAGAAGGCTTCGTGAAGCCGGGGGACCAGGTGGCGATCGCCGCCGGTACGCCGTTTGGCCAGCCGGGCACCACCAACCTGCTGCGCCTGGCCGAGATCTGGCCTCAGTAACAGGATAAGGTGTCCGCCGCCGATTGGCGGTGGACATCTTGAAGCGCCATTATTCTGCAATTATTTGATTTGCATCAAACAATTCATCATTGATCTCAACATAGACTTGTGGCTTAAAAGCAAATAGCCGGCACAGCACCGGCATTTCAACGCCATGAGCCACCGCTCCACTCTGGATCAAATGGCCGCGAGCATGACGCCGCCGGCCGAGGAAATTGCCGAACGCCTTGCCTACCTGGATATCCAGCCATCCGACCTGTCCGCACTGCGTGAGCTGCGTCCCCTCATCAAACCGCACCTGGATGCGGTGATCGAAGCATTTTATTCCCACCTGTACCAATTTCCGCAGTTGCGTGCCATGCTGGCCGATGCGCACGTGGCGCAGCGCCTGCACCTGGCCCATGTCACTTATTTTGACCGGCTGACCGAGGGCGAGATCGGCGCCGATTACGTGCAAAACCGACTGCGCATTGGCCTGGTACACCACCATTGCGGCCTGGAGCCCATCTGGTATATCGGCGCTTACCGCAAATACCTGACCGAGCTGGCGCCATTGATCCGGCGCTTGCTGTCGGATACACCGGAGCGCATCCCGCCCGCGCTGCACGCGCTGGGCAAGGTCGCTACCTTTGACGTGGCGCTGGCGCTGGACACGTATATCGAATGTGGCCGCCGCCAGATCCTGGAGCTGAAAGACTATTCGGAGCAGATCATCAGCAGCCTGCCCTGCGGCGTCATCGTGGCGGACAGCGACGGACGGGTGCGCACGGTCAATCAGGCCATGCTCGACATATCCGGCTTTAGCGAACAGGAGTTGCTGCAACGGCGCCGCGACGACCTGATTCCGCCGCCCGGCCGCGAACTCACCGAGGGTTACCCGCAGCCGCACGAATTCCTGCTGCGGCGCCGGGAAGGAGATCCGGTATGGGTCAAAGCGACATTCGCGCCCATGCACGCGGCCAACAGCGGCACGGTGACGGTCGTCGAGGACATTTCGCAGCGCAAACGCTATGAAGAAGACCTGGTGCGCCTGGCGAATTATGACGCGCTGACGGGCCTGGCCAACCGCACGCTGCTGCTGATCCGGCTGGAACACGCGATTGCCGCCGCGCGCCGCCAGCAGCGTGCCGCCGCCATCCTTTTCCTTGACCTGGACCGTTTTAAAACCATCAACGACAGCCTGGGCCACGATGCCGGCGACCGTGTGCTGATCGAGGTAGGACGCCGGATACAACGGGTCGTACGCGAAACCGATACCGTGGCGCGGCTGGGTGGCGACGAGTTCGTGGTGTTCCTGTCGGATTTATATGATGAAGCGCCGGCGGCGATCCTGTCCCACGCCATCCTCGACGTCCTGTCGCGCCCCATGCTGATCCTGGGCCACGAAATTTCCCTGTCGTGCAGTATCGGCATCAGCGTCTATCCACAGGATGGCGCGGATGCCAAGCAATTGCTGAAAAACGCGGATGCCGCCATGTACCAGGCCAAGGCGCTCGGGCGCTGCAACTACCAATACTATTCCCCGGAAATGAATGCCCGCACACTGGACCGGCTCACGCTGGAAAACGGTTTGCGCCATGCCATCGAACGGCACGAACTGGTCGTGCTGTACCAGCCGCAATACAGCCTGGCGACAGGCGCCATGACGGGCGTGGAAGCCTTGCTGCGCTGGCTGCCGCCGGGCCGCGACGTGATTACACCCGATGTGTTTATCCCGATCGCCGAAGATTCCGGATTGATCGTCCCCATCGGCGAATGGGTGCTGCGCACGGCGTGCGCCCAGCAAGTCGCGTGGAAGCAGGCGGGATTGGGCAGTCTGCGCATCGCAGTGAACCTGTCGGCAAGGCAATTCCGGCAAGCCGGCATGGAAGTCATGGTGGCGCAGGCACTGGAAGACAGCGGCTGCGACGCCGGCTGCCTGGAACTGGAAATCACTGAAAGCGTGCTGATGGACCGTCCCGACAGTGCGGCGGAAACGTTGCAGCGCCTGAGCCGCATGGGGGTACGCCTGGCCATCGACGACTTCGGCACCGGCTACTCCAGTCTCGCGTATCTGAAGCGTTTTCCTATCGACGTCCTGAAAATCGACCGTTCCTTCGTGCGCGACATCCCTGGCGATAGCGACGACGCCGCCATTGCCACTGCGGTGACGGCACTGGCGCACAGCATGCACATGTCGGTGGTGGCGGAAGGCGTGGAAACCGAGGCGCAGCGCGACTTCCTCCGCTCATTGCAGTGCGACTATGTGCAAGGCTACCTGTACAGCAAACCCATCGCGGCCGACGCCGTCGCAACCCTGCTGAAGCTTGCGCTGTGATGGCAAACCGCGCCGGCATGCAGGCGCGGCGCCAGGCCTTCAATTAATCCCGGCGCAATTCCAGCCGCAGCGGCACGGCGCCGCCTTCGGCGCGGCCGCAGGTAAAGCCCAGCGAACGCGCGAGCGCCAGCAGGCGCTCGTTGTCATACAGCGCCACGCCCGTCATCGCCTGCAAGCCGCTGTCCTGTGCATAGGCGATCAGCCGCTGCATCAGCAGGCGCCCCAAGCCCTGCCCTTTCAGGCCAGACCTGACGACCACGGCAAATTCGCCATCGACATTGTCCGGATCGGCCACCACGCGCGCCACACCCAGCGTTTCCGGTTCGCCGCCGGCCACGTCGCGCACGGCAATCAGCGCCATTTCACGGGCGTAATCGATTTGCGTGAAGCGCGCCAGCTGCGCCGGTGTTAAATCCGTTACCGACGTGAACATGCGGAAGCGCACGTCTTCCGGCGTCAGCGCATGGAAAAACGCCACGTGGGCGGCGCCGTCTTCCGGCCGGATCGGACGGATCACGATCCGTTCATCCTGCCATACATGGGTTTGCACCAGGTGCTGCGGATACGGCACGATCGCCATGCGCGCACCACCGGTGGGATTCAGGCGGATGCGCGCATCGAGCGCCAGCACGCCGTCGCCATCGGCCAGCAGCGGATTGATGTCGAGTTCGGCAATCTCGGGAATATCGGCCGCCAGTTGCGCCACCCGCACCAGCACGTCGTACAACGCCTCCATGTCGGCCGCAGGTTGCTGCCGCACGGCGCCCAGCAGGCGCGCCACGCGGGTGCGCGCTACCAGGTCGGCAGCCAGTACCCGGTTCAGCGGCGGCAGCGCAATCGACTGGTCGCTGATGGCTTCGACCGCGACACCGCCATGGCCAAACAGCACCACTGGCCCGAACAGCGGGTCGGCGCCGATACCAACGATCAATTCGCGCGCGCCCGGGCGGCGCGCCATGGCCTGCACCGTGTATCCTTCCAGGCGCGCATCCGGGCGGTGCAGCGCCAGCGACGCGCCGATCGCATCGAGCGCCGCGCGCAGGGCTTGGGGGCCCGCCACGTCGAGCACCACGCCGCCGACGTCGGACTTGTGGCTGACATCGGGCGAACGCAGCTTGACAGCCACCGGGTAGCCGATGTCCGCCGCCATCGCCAGCGCTTCGTCGGTATTGCGCGCGACGCGGGTATCGACGGTGGGGATGCCATACGCGGACAGGATCGCCTTGGCTTCGGCTTCCGGCGCCGTGCTGACGCCATCGGCCAGCATGCGGCTCACCAGCGCGCGCGCCGCGCCGGCATCCACGCCGGGGCCGCGCAGCGGCGGCGGCGATTCCAGCAGCAAGCGCTGGCTGTCGGCGTACCGCACCATTTGCAGGAACGCTTCGACCGCCGACTCCGGCGTATCGAACACCGGCAGCGCGGCCTGGCTGAAGACGGTGCGCGCCGCGCCTGCCACAGCGCCGCCCATCCAGCAAAACAGGACCGGCTTGGAAGCGGCCGCCGCCAGCGGCGCCAGTTCGCGCGCCACGTCCGCGCTGGAAACAATGGCGGTCGGCGCGTGCAGCACCAGCACCGCGTCCGTGTCGCCGCTGGCCAGCAACACAGCCAGTGCATGGGCATAGCGCGCGGCGGGCGCATCGCCGATGATGTCGACCGGATTCGCCTGCGACCAGGTCCGCGGCAAGCCCCGGCCCAGCGCTTCGATGGTTTCTTCGCCCAGCATGGCGGGAACCCCGCCACCGTCGGCCATGGCGTCGGCAGCCAGCACGCCGAGCCCGCCGCCATTGGTGATGATGCCCAGGCGGCGGCCGCGCACAGGCCGCGACAGCGCCAGCGTGGCGGCGGCCTCGAACAACTGTTCCGCATTGCGCACGCGCAGCATGCCGGCGCGCCTGAACGCCGCGTCGCACACCAGGTCCGCGCCGGCCAATGCGCCGGTATGGGTGGCGGCCGCGCGCGCTCCGGCCGGCGCCCGGCCCGCCTTCAGCACCAGCACCGGCTTGCCGCGCGCCGCGCTGCGTGCAGCGCTCATGAATTTGCGGGCATTGCCGATGCCTTCCAGGTACAACAGGATCGCATCGGTATGCACGTCGCCTGCCAGGTAATCGAGCATGTCCGCCACGTCCACGTCGGAACAGTCACCCAGCGATACGAAGGCGGAAAAGCCGATGCCGCGCGCGCCGGCCCAGTCCAGCATAGCTGTCACCATGGCGCCCGATTGCGAAATGAAGGCGATCCGGCCGGGCCGCGCGCCGCACGGGGCAAAGCTGGCGTTAAGCTTTGCATGGGGCGACAGCAAGCCCACGCAATTGGGGCCCAGTATGCGCAGCAGGTGGGGCCGCGCGGCGTCCAGCATGGCCTGGCGTATGGTCCTGCCGCCACCGGCCTGGCCGTCGAGCCCCGCCGTCATGACGATGGCGGCGCGTGTGCCCAGCTTGCCCAGTTCCGCGACCACGTCCGGCACGGCGTCCGGCGGCGTGCAGATCACGGCAAGATCCGGCGATTCCGGCAACTGGCCCAGTGATGCATAGCAGCGCAAGCCCGCCAATTCCCGGTGGTGCGGATTGACCGGGTACAGCGGGCCCTTGAATCCCCCCTGCATCAGGTTATGCAGCACCGTGGCGCCGACACTGCCGGCGCGGTCCGATACGCCGATCAGCGCCACCGACCGCGGCGCAAAGAAGTACTTGAGGTTACGTATCGTCATTCCCGCTCCGGAAAACAGATTTATTTGGCCGCCGCGCCCAGCGCGTGCATGCGCCCCAGCCAGCGCTGCGCGCGCCGTTCATCGAGCTTGCCCATCATGCCAATCAGCGTGCGCCGCACCGGCGCGATGCCGACGAAGCCCAGGATGTTGCGCTCCAGCGACCGGACGGCATGGGCCTGGAAGTACCAGCGGTAGACCGTGGCCGGCATGCCCATGGTGACCACCACGCGGGCGCTGCGTCCGGCCAGTGCCTTGTGCGCGAATGGATTGCCGCCTTCGGCCCGGAACGCAAAGCCGGGACGCGCAACCTGTTCCAGCAGGGCCTTCAACAAGGCCGGCATGTCGCCCAGCCACAAGGGGAAAAACAGCACGAGGTGCGTGGCGCCGGCAATGGCCTGCTGCACCGGCAGCAGCGCGGGCGGCGTGTCGCCATGCTCCCATTCGTGCTGGCTGCGCAACATGGGGAAATCCAGCCGCGCCGCGTCGATCCGCGTCACGCTGTGGCCGGCCTGCAGCGCGCCGGCCTCATAAGCGTCGGCCAGCGCGTGGCAGAAATGGCGCGCACCCGCGTCGGGATGGCCTTCAATGATCAGCACGGAACGGCTGGCGGCAACGGTCATCATTCGTCCCAGTAGAAAACCAGTTCGCGCGCGCCACGCTCGGGCAGCGCCACGGGTTTAACCTGCTGCCGTCCCGCCGCCTGGACTTTGACTTCGTAGCGGCCTGGAGGCAGGCTGGTGTATAGCAATGGCCCGGTATTTTCCAGCCGCAACACCACTGGACGGGCGGCGTCCCGTGTATTGCGGACTTCCACGTCGACGTCGGCGCGGTAGGCGCCGCTGCCCTTGCTGGCAAAGATCATGCGCAAGTTGAATTCGCCGCGTGCCGACTCCAGCAACGTGCGTTCCTCCATGCCGATACCGCCGCCGGCGTACACCACACCGGCATCGGCTCCAGCCGGCATGGACGCCGCCACCAGGCCGGCGCCCAGGGTCGACAGCATGCCCACGAACATCAGTATCTTCATGGCCGCGCACCTGTTGGCGTAATGATGACTTTCAGCGCGCCGGTCCGGGCCGCATCGCCGAACGTGGCATAGGCCTGGCTGATCTCTTCCAGCGCATAGCGGTGCGTGATCAGGCTGGACGGGTCAAGGCGGCGCGACTGCACGGCTTTCAGCAATTGCGGGATCACGGCCGTATCGACCAGCCGCGTCGTGATCGTGATGTTGTGCGACCACAGCCGGGCCAGGTCCAGTTCCGCCTTGCCGCCATGCACGCCGACGTTGGCGACCGTGCCGCCGGGCGCGATGATCGCCGTGCACAATTCAAAGGTGGCGGCAATGCCGACCGCCTCGATGGCGGTATCGACGCCGCGGCCCCCGGTCAGTTCCAGCACCGCCAATTCCGCTGCCCGCCCTACCGCCTTGACCGTATGGGTGGCGCCGAACTGGCGGCTGACCGCGAGGCGGTGCTCGTCGAGGTCGACCATGATGATGTCGGCCGGCGCATAAAATTGCGCGGTCATCAGCGCCGCCAGCCCGATCGGCCCGGCGCCAACGATGGCCACCGTGCAGCCCGGCTGGATCTTGCCATTCAAGACGCCGCACTCGAAACCGGTCGGCAGGATATCGCTCAGCATGACCAGCGCTTCTTCCTGCGCCCCGGCGGGAATGTGATGCAGGCTGGTATCGGCATGGGGAATGCGGACGTATTCCGCCTGCGTGCCGTCGATCTTGTGGCCCAGCAGCCAGCCGCCGGTGGCGCAATGCGAATACATGCCCTTGCGGCAGTATTCGCACGTTCCGCACGACGTGATGCACGAAATGAGCACGTGGTCGCCAGCGCGGAAGTTGCGCACCGCCTCGCCGGCCCGCTCGACGATGCCGACGCCTTCATGGCCCAGCGTGGTGCCCGGCAGGCAATCGGCGACGTCGCCTTTCAGGATATGCAGGTCCGTGCCGCAAATCGTCGTATGGGTAATACGGATGATGGCATCCGTCGGTGACTGCAATCCCGGCATGGGCTTGTCCTTCAATACGGGCCGGCCGGGACCTTCATAAACTAGTGCGCGCATGGTGTTCTCCATTCTGGCTGGAATATCAACCACGGTAGTCGAGCGTCGGCGTCAAGTCAGCGAATGAGTTTGATCCTGGTCAAATTACGTGGAAATTCTCCGCCGCACTGGCCGAAGGCAAACGCACGTCCCACGAGGCCACCCGGAATTTGACCTGCATCAAAGTTTTCAACTGACGCGCCACGCAGACTGCGTTATTCCCACCAGAAGGAGCCAGACATGCCCGTGCCTTACCCCGGCCTGGACAGCAAGGAAGCAGCGCGCCGGCTGGCGGCCGACGGCCCCAACCTGCTGCCGGAGGCGTCGCGGCGCGGCTGGATGTCATTGTTGGCCGGAATTGTCTGCGAGCCGATGTTTGCGTTGCTGGTGTGCGCGGCGCTGCTCTACCTGGCCATGGGAGAGTTGCATGAAGGCTTGCTGCTGGCGGGCATGGTGGCGTTGACCGTGGTGTTCACGATTTACCAGCAAGACCGGACTGAACATGCGCTGCGGGCGCTGCACCGCCTGCGTCCGCAGTATGCGACAGTGATACGCGACGGCAACCGCATGACGATCCCGTCAGCCCAGCTGGTGCAAGGCGACGTGATCGAACTGGCCGAAGGCAACCTGGTGCCGGCCGACGCGTTGCTGTTACAGGCAAATGGCTTAATGGTCGATGAATCCCTGCTGACGGGCGAATCCTTGCCGGTCGCCAAGTCCGCTGCGGACAGTCAGGCCGGCGTCGGGCAGCCGCCATCGCCCGCCATGGTCTATTGCGGCAGCTACCAGGTGCAGGGCCACGGGCTGGCCACCGTGGTGGCGACCGGCGCCCGTACGGAAGTTGGCAAGCTGGGCAATATCGCCCGCCTGGTCGCGCCGCCGCCGTCACCGCTGCGGCGCGAAAGCGGCCGCCTGGCCAGGCGCCTGATGGTGGTCGGGCTGGCGGCCAGCGTGATCCTGCCTGCCATCATGCTGTGGCGCGGCAGCGGCTGGATGGAGGCGGTCCTGGCCGGCCTGGCGTTGTCGATGTCGGTCATACCGGAAGAGTTCGCCGTGATCCTGACTGTCTATCCTGCGATCGGCGCATGGCGACTGGCACAGGCGAAAGTGCTGACACGGCGGCTGGCAGCGATTGAAACGCTGGGCGCCATGTCTGTGCTGTGCACCGACAAGACGGGCACCCTGACGGAAAACCGGATGGCGGTCCGGCAAGTGTGGCTGCCAGGCGCCGCCGCCACGCCGCCCGACGCGGCACACGACACGACCCATGCGCACCTGCTGGCGCTGGCGGTCTTGGCCAGCCGCGAACAGTCGCATGATCCGCTGGAACAGGCATTTGCCACGGCAGCGGCCGGCTCACCCGCCAGTGGCCTGGCGCCAGTCCATGAATATGGCATACGCCCGGACCGGCCGGTCCTGGTGCGGCTGTGGCGCGGCGCCGGGACAGCGGGCGCCACGGTGGCGGCCAAGGGCGCGCCGGAAACCATTTTTGCATTGTGCCGGCTCGAAGGCGCGGCGCTGTCCAACGCCATGGCGGCGGTGGATGCGATGGCCGGCCAGGGTTTGCGCGTACTGGCTATCGCCCAGGCCCAATGGAACGGTCCAGAATGGCCGGAACAGCCATCGGCGTTCCCGTTCACGCTCGCCGGACTGGCAGGGCTGGCCGATCCGCTGCGCGCCGGCATCCCGGCCGATATCGCGGCATGCCAGGCCGCGGGCGTGCGCGTGATCATGATCACGGGCGACTATCCGGCCACGGCCCGGGCCATTTGCAGCCAGGCCGGGATTGCCGATGGCGAGGTTTTGCTGGGTGCGGAGATCGCCGAAATGGATGACGCCCGGCTTGCCACGGCTTTGCAGCACGCCAGCACCTGTGCGCGGGTGCGCCCCGAACAGAAGCTGCGTATCGTGCAGGCGCTCCAGCGCGCCGGCCACGTGGTCGGGATGACCGGCGACGGCATCAACGACGTCCCGGCGCTGAAGGCGGCGGATGCCGGCGTGGCAATGGGCTTGCGCGGCACCGACGCCGCGCGTGACGCCGCAGCGCTGACACTGCTGGACGACCGGTTCAGTTCAATCGTCGATGCGATTCGCGCCGGACGGACCATCTACGCCAACATGCGCAAGGCAATGACGTTTGTGCTGGCCATGCACGTGCCAATCGCCGGTCTGGCCCTGCTGCCGCCGCTGCTGGGCTGGCCCGCCCTGCTGCTGCCGATGCATATTGCATTCCTGGAGTTGATTATCGACCCCGCCTGCTCGCTGGCTTTCGAGCGCGAACCGGCACAGCGTGGCGCCATGCAGGCGCCGCCACGCGGGCGTGACGCGCGGCTGTTCGGCCACAAGGAAATTGTCATCGCACTCCTGCAGGGAGGCGCTGCCCTGGCGTTGCTGGCAGCAGGCTATGCAGTGGCCATTCATTGGCTGCCGGAACTGCAAGCGCGCAGCGCCGGTTTTGCCGCGCTGGTCGTGGCGGCGCTGGCGCTGCTGGCGGCCAACCGGCAATCGGCCGGGCCCGTGACAGGACCTGCTGCCGTGGCAGACGGTGCCGCCAATCCCCTGTTCAAGATCATCGCCGGGGTCGCGCTGGCGGCGCTGGTGGCGATGATCTATGCGCCATTCGCCGCCGGGCTGTTCAAACTCGCCCCGCTGCCGCCGGCGCCACTGGCCGCGGCCCTGGTGGCCGGACTGGCCGCCTGGCCATGCGCCCGCCTGGCAATCCGCAGCGCGGGCACTGCCCGCGTCAAGGCATAGCACGGCGGCCACCTCGTGTGGAGACAGGTGTGTGTCGGAAGGAAAGTTTGATTCATGTCACACCCCTTATCAAATTCACCTTGCACACTGGACCCCACCATTCAACCACCTGGAGTCCCCCATGCAGACCACCACCGCTCACCTGAACTACGACCATTTGCATACCGCGCTGCTGGACCAGATATTCCGCGTCACCAGCTCGCAAAAACACACGTTCCAGCGCGAATTCAGCTTACTGGCCGACCGGCTGGAACAGGATTTCCGCTCCAGTGAAGACATGCTGGAGGCGCTGGGTTGTGGCAGCCTCGCGAGGCATCGCGAACAGCATGCGCAGGTGGTGGCCGACGTGCGCCGGGCCATCTCGGCGCTACAGGACGGCAATGCCAGGCCGACGACGCAGGTGTTGCAGCAACTGGGGCAGTGGCTGCCGCACCACCTGGAAGCGGTGGACAGGGAATTGGCATATGCGGCAGGTTGCGAATTGCCGCTGCCAAACCGCCATTGAATCAACCGGTCACACGCGCTCGCGCGACGCCGTCACCAGCGCGGCAATCGCGTCAGTCACCAGTTCAGGCTCCGACATTTGCGGGAAATGGCCGCTGCCCGCCGCCCTGATGCGCCGCCCCAGCGGCGACAGCGCCGCCAGTGCCAACTGGCTGCGTTCGCGCGCGGCCAGCGCGTCACCTGATGCGGCCCAGCCGGGCGGTGTTTTCGCACCGGACAACACGGTCACGGGGATGGCGGGAAACGGGGGCGCCGCGTGGATTTGCGCCACCGACCGCGTTTCATTGGCCACTTCGCCATTTGGATCGGGTTTGACGAAAGCGTTCAGTACCCGGTTGACGAAGCGCGCGACCGGACCCGCATGCGCCTTCATCGCGCCCACGTCTTCCGGCGCCGCCGCTTCCAGGAACAGCACGCCCGCCACCTCGTTCGGATGAAGGCGCGCATACAGGTTCGCATGCAGCCCGCCAAACGAATGCGCCACCAGCACATACGGCGCCGGGATCGCGGCCTTGTGCAGCAAGGCGCGCAACTGGCGCACGCACAGTTCCGCCGTTTGCGGCGCCACCGGCTTGCCGCTGGCGCCGATACCGGGACGGTCGTAAATGAACACCCGGCCCAGCCGCGCCACGTCCGGGAACAACCTGAACCAGCCTTGCATCGGGCCGCCCGCGCCGTTGATCAATACGATGGCGGGACCGCCCTGCCCCGCCACGCCATACGCCAGTTGCTGCCCGTCGATGACCGCAAGCTGCCTTTCCGGTAAATGCTTCATGCGCCGCCCTGTGGAAAAAATCCGAGATTAGCATTTTTACCACGTTACTGTTTTAACAGCAGTGGCTTTCAGGCCGCTTGCCGCAACTGGTCCAGGATCGCCGGATTTTCCAGGGTCGACACGTCCTGCGTGATCGCCTCGCCCCTGGCCAGCACGCGCAGCAAACGGCGCATGATCTTGCCCGAGCGGGTCTTCGGCAGGTTGTCGCCGAAGCGGATTTCCTTCGGTTTCGCGATCGGGCCAATTTCCCTGGCGACCCAGTTGCGCAATTCCAGCGCCAGCTTTTTCGCGTCGTCGCCGGTCGGACGGGCTTGTTTCAACACGACGAACGCGCAGATCGACTCACCCGTGGTTTCATCCGGCTTGCCGACCACGGCAGCTTCCGCCACCAGCGGATTGGCCACCAGCGCCGATTCGATTTCCATCGTGCCCATGCGGTGGCCCGACACGTTCAGCACGTCGTCGATCCGGCCGGTGATGGTGAAGTAACCGGTGTCCTTGTGGCGGATCGCGCCGTCGCCGGCCAGGTAGTATTTGCCGCCGAATTCTTCCGGGAAGTAGCTGGTTTTGAAGCGTTCCGGATTGCCCCAGATGGTGCGGATCATCGATGGCCATGGACGTTTCACCACGAGGATGCCGCCCTGGCCGTTCGGCACATCGTGGCCGGCTTCGTCGACGATGGCGGTCATGATGCCCGGCAGCGGCAACGTGCACGAACCCGGCGTCATTGGCGTGGCGCCCGGCAGCGGCGTGATCATGTGGCCGCCCGTTTCGGTTTGCCAGAAGGTGTCGACGATCGGGCATTGCTCGGCGCCCACGTTTTTGTAGTACCACATCCACGCTTCCGGATTGATCGGCTCGCCGACGGAACCCAGCAGGCGCAAGGACGACAGGTCGAAGCTCTTCGGATGCACGTTGGCGTCAAGGTCGGATGCCTTGATCAGCGAACGGATCGCGGTCGGCGCCGTGTAGAAGATCGAAACCTTATGTTTGGCGATGGTTTCCCAGAAGCGGCCCGCGTGCGGGAAGGTCGGGATGCCTTCGAACACGATCTGGGTCGCGCCCACCGACGTCGGGCCGTAGGCGATATACGTGTGGCCCGTGACCCAGCCGATATCGGCGGTGCACCAGAACACGTCGGCCGGCTTGATGTCGAAAGTCCACTTCATCGTCAGGTTGGCCCACAGCAGGTAGCCGCCCGTCGAGTGCTGCACGCCTTTCGGGGTGCCGGTGGAACCGGACGTGTACAGGATGAACAGCGGATGTTCCGCTTCCACCCATTCCGGTTCGCATTCGGCACTCTGCTTGTCGACCAGGTCGTGCCACCAGATATCGCGGCCTTCCCTGAAGGCGATCGGGTTACCGGTGCGCTGATAGACGATCACGTCCCGCACAGAATCGCAGCCGCCCAGCGCCAGCGCGTCATCGACGATGGATTTCAGCGGCAGACACTTGCCACCCCGCCGCTGCTCGTCACCAGTGATGACGGCCACGGCGCCCGCGTCGATGATGCGCTCTTGCAGCGACTTGGCGGAGAAGCCGCCAAACACCACCGAGTGCGTCGCGCCGATACGGGCGCACGCCTGCATCGCGGCCACGCCTTCCACCGACATCGACATGTAAATGATCACGCGGTCGCCCTTCTTGATGCCGCGCGATTTCAGGCCGTTGGCGAATTTGCAGACTTTTTCATGCAGTTGCTGGTAAGTGACCCTGGTCACCGCGCCGTCGTCCGCTTCGAAGATGATGGCGGTCTTGTCGGCGTTACCGTTTTGCAGGTTGCGGTCCAGGCAATTGTAAGACGCGTTCAGCTTGCCGTCTTCGAACCATTTGTAGAACGGGGCGTTGTCTTCGTTCAGCGTGCGCGTGAACGGCACTTTCCAGTCGACGTTTTCGCGGGCCAGGCGGGCCCAGAAGCCTTCATAGTCTTCCGCGGCTTCGGCGCACAGCGCATCGTACGCCGCCATGCCGGCGATATTGGCTTGCGCGGTGAATGCCGCCGGCGGCAGACAGGTGCGCAAGGCGTGGGTATCCCCCTGAACGGTATCAGTCGTGGTCATGCTGGTCTCCTAAAGTGGTCTATGCCCGCGCCAGCAAGGCCAGCACGGTATCGAGGCGGTTGTTGTCACAGCAAAGCACCGTGCCGGTCTCAAACACGGGTGCGGTCAATCCAGTCAGCACGGCGCCGCTGGGCATTTCCAGCGCCAGCCGGGCGCCGCGCTCCCACGCATGGCGCGCGGTATCGAACCAGTGCACCTGGCGCGCCATGTTGAACGCCAGGTCGTCACGGATCGCGGCCGGGTCGAACAGCGCACGCGCGCTGCTGCCGCTGATGTACGTGGCTTTGGGCCGCGCCAGCGGCACGCCGTCAAATGCGGTTCGCAGCGCCTGGGCCTGCGCGTCGAGCAAGGCGCAGTGCGACGGCACGCTGACCGCCAGCCGCTCTGCCCGGGTGGCGCCCGCCGCCAGCGCCAGGTCGCCGCATTGGCGCAGCGCGCCATCGGCGCCGGCGATCACCTGCTGCCGGGGGCCGTTCAGATTGGCGACGTAGACCGGCGTGGCGGCGCTGTGCACTTGCGCCACCAACACTTCCAGCCGGTCTTGCGGCAGCCCGCTGATAGCCCACATGCCGTAGCCATGCGGGTAGCCCTGCTCCATCAAAGCCGCCCGGCGCGCCACCAGCCGCACGGCGTCCGGATAACCGATCACGCCGGCCGTGACGGCGGCCGGATAAGCGCCGATCGACAGCCCCGCCACCATGTCCGGCGCCGCGCCGTGCGCCGCCAGTACCCGGGCCATGGCGACGCCCGCGACCAGCAGGCATAGCTGGGTGGCGACGGTCGATGCCAGCGCTGCGGCATTGTCCAGCGCCAGCGGGTCGCTCCCCAGCACGGCGGCGGTTTCCGCCAGCGTGCGCGCGGATTCCGCGTGGGCGGGCAGCGCATGCAGCATGCCGGCCTTTTGCGCGCCCTGGCCCGGAAACATGAACAAGGTGCTCATACGGTGTCCGCCCACGGGTCCGCGCACAGTTGCGGCCCCGTATTGGTTTTCAACAGTACGCGGCCGCCTCTCCGCCATTCGGCAAAGGCGAATGCGCCATGGCCGGTATCAACCTGGATATCGATGCGGCAAGCCGCACCCGGCGCCGCCTGTATGCCATCCAGTACCGCGGCCTGGCATGCGGTCAGCGGCTGCGGTGCGCGTACCACCACATCGAGGTCGCTGTCGGCGCGCAGCACGGGCAAGCCGCACGCAAGGAAGTAGCCGACGCCGCCGGTGGGGCCCCAGGCCATGCCGGTCGCGTTGAAGGCTGGCGCCAGCAATGCCAGCGCCGCCAATGCGGGCAGGTTGCCGTCAACGGTGGCAGAACCCTCCGCCAATGATTCCGGCGCCATCCGCCGCGTCACCGCATCGGCCGCGACATAGCCCTTGACACGCTGGCTGCGCGCGGCGCCGCGCAATCCCACCGGTATCACGCCACCGGCGACCGCTTCGCGCCGCACCACCACCGGCGCGCTGCGCTGCCATGCGGCATCGGCCCATTCCGGCCAGGGCCCGTTGAGCCGGATGGCGCCCGGCGCGACCCACAGCAAGTCGTGCGGCGACATGGTTCAAGCCACCAGCGATTTGACGGCAAAATACAGCACCGAAGGCCCCATCAGGCAGCCCAGGCCCGTGTGGAACGTGGCCACCAGCGTGCCATATGGCACCAGCTTGCGGTCCGTGGCGGCCAACCCTGCCGAAACGCCACTGACGGTCCCGGCCAGGCCGCCGAACACCATGGCGGAACGGGGTGTCTTCAAACGCAGGAAGCCTGCCGCGACGGGCGTACCGACCATGACGAGGATGGCTTTCACCAAACCGGTGGCGATGCTGAGCGCCATGATTTCAGAACTGGCGCCGATGGCGGCCCCGGTGACGGGACCGACGATGTACGTCACGGCGCCGGCGCCGATGGTGGTCATGCTGACCGCATCCGTATAGCCAAACGCGTAAGCGACACCGGCTCCCACGATGAACGGCAGGACCGTGCCCAGCACCAGCGCCACCACGCCGATCATGCCGGCCTTGCGCGCTTCCGTGGCCTGCACTTCGAACGCGGTCGCCACGATGGCAAAGTCGCGCAGCATGGCGCCGCCCATCAGGCCGATGCCGCTGAACAGCGACAAGTCCGCCAACCCTTTCTGGCCGCCCGTGTGGCTGCCGCCCCAGTACGCCAATCCCAGTCCGATCAGGATGGCAATGGCCGAACCATGGACACGGCCCATCGTCAGGTAGCGCGACAGCAGCATCGATACGTACATGATCAGTCCGACCACGGCAAACGCGGTCACGAGGCCATTGTGCAGCACGGTTTTTTCAAGCATTTCGATCATCACGTTCCCCTTAAGCGGTTTTCACGCCGGTTTTCACATCGCTGGAAGGTTCGGTGACGGTCTCGTCCCCGGCATCTTTTTCCGTGCGGTTGATCAGTGCAATGGTGCTGGCGCACAGGGCCAGCGCACCCATGGCGGCCAGCACGGCGACGGGGCCGCCGCGCAGGGCCGCCACCACGTTTTGCTGCGCCGCCATCGCCACCACGACGGGGATATACATCGCGCCCCAGAACGTGACACCCAGTTCCGTGGTCTGCGGCATCAGGCCGCGTTTGTGCATGTACAGCCGCGCACAGATCAGCAGGATCATGGCAATGCCGACCCCGCCCACGTTGGTTTTCACGCCGATCAGCGCGCCCAGCAAGTCGCCGAGAAAAATGCCCAGCAAGTGGCACACGGCCAGCAATGCGGTTCCGTAGATAATCATGACGTCTCCTTCACTCCAAGGTTGCTCCAGGGTTGGAACTGATGGCGGCCGCTGTTTTTTGTTGTGCTGGCCACCGGTTTTTTACTGCAATCCTGCCGCTTCTTCGCGCTTCGTCACCATTGTTCGCGCAGCAATGCCCTCACCTTTCCCGACGCGTGCCGGTGCGGACTGCCCAGCCGCCCCGCCAGCGTGCGATCGTTGCCGGACCGGATGTCGGCCAGCGCCTGTTCCAGCGCGGCCCGTACCAGCGACAGCCCTGCCGCATCGGGCGTATCCGGATCCGGCGGCGACAGCAATTGCCACAGCAAGCCCAGCGACGCGTAGCTGCCGATGTCATAGGCCATGGGCGGCACGCTGGCGGCCAGCTGTTCCAGCGCTTCCACCGACCGCAGCGTGATGCGGGCGGCCGACGCCTTGCCCATCGCATGCACCATGACTTGCCCGTCGTCGAAGGCAATCAGGCGGTTGGCCTGGTAACCGTGCGCGAGGAAAGCCCCCGACATGGCGCGGCCGACGATCAGGCCGATGACCGGATGGCCGGCCAGCCGCGCCTCGGCATAGGCGCCCGCCGCGCCGGCCAGCGCCTGGTGGATACCGTATGCTTCCTCGACGCGGCCATACGCCTGGCTGGCCACGTCGATGACGGCCACGATCGGACGCTTGACGTCAGCCGCCTGGTCTTGCCGGATCACGTCGTGCACGGCGCGCGCCAGTTGCCACGCTTCGACCAGGCCGATTTCGCCATTGCGCACGCGGCCGAAGCGGTTGTGCGCATCGGGCACCACGGCGATATAGCGCGCCGCCTGCCCGGCCAGCGTGGCGTCGGCCACCTGCACCGCCGCGCAATAGCCGTCGGCAAGCGGCGCGCCGCCCGTCAATGCCGCCAGCCAGCGGGCGCCACGGCTGTCCGTTGCAATACCTTCCAGCTGGTCCGCTTTCAGATGCGTATTCATGGCTGCAATCCTTTCGTGTAAATGTCACGCACTTGCGCAGGTGAAGGCGGCATGGAAGGATCGACTTGCGCCAGGCAGGCGAGGAATTCCCCGTGGCGCGCGCTGCGGTGCCGCGCCGGCACGCCTTGCCGGAACAGGTCAACCACGGTGGCGCGGATCTGCGCCGTGTCGTCGGCCACGCACAGGTCGGCCAGTTGCGATTGGACCCGCTGCTCGCCGCCCGTCAGGTTCCAGATCAATGGACGGTTGCGCGAATCGAATTCGGCGATCCCCGCTTCCTGTTCGATCACTTGCGGCCCGTTCAGGCCCAGCCGCGCCTCGCCCGTCAACACCAGGTAAGAACACAGGCCCGCCGCGATCGACATGCCGCCATAGCAGCCCACCGTGCCGGCGCTGACGCCGATCACGGGACGGTAGCGCCGCAAGTCGACGATGGCGGACTGGATTTCGGCAATGGCCGCCAACCCCAGGTTGGCTTCCTGCAGCCGCACGCCGCCCGTTTCAAACAGGATCACGGCCTGCGTCGGGACGCCGTTGCGATTGTCTTCCGCCGCCAGTTCCAGCGCACCGGCGATTTTCGCGCCGCCCACTTCACCCATGCTGCCGCCCTGGAAGGCGCCTTCGATGGCCAGTACAACGGTGGGGTTTCCATCCAGCGTGCCTTTTGCCACCACCACGCCATCATCGGCCTGCACGACGATCTGCTGCATGGCCAGCCATGGCGACGTGACGCGGTCAAATGGCCCCACCAGTTCGCGCATGGTGCCGGGGTCCAGCAGCGCCTGGGCGCGGCTGCGCGCGCCGCGTTCGATAAAGCTGTCGCGCGCCAGTAATTGTTCAGGGTTCATGGCTTCTCCGCTTCTTCATAAGCCTGCTCGATGCGCATGCGCACCACGCCGGGGGTGGCGCCGCTGTCGTGGATTTCGATCGTCGCGGCCGGCAACGCCGTGGCGGAAAACATCCGGTCCAGCACTGCTTTCCACGTGGCGCCAAAGCCGTTCACCGACGTTTGCACCAGCACCGTGGTGCGGCCGGCGGGCGCCGGTTCCAGCAACACTTCCAGGTCGCCCGAGCTGACCACGCCGGCCAGTGCGCGCCCTGCGGCCGGCCGCCCGGCCGCATATTCAAATTGCAGTTGTTCCATGTTCGCGCTCCGCGTCGAAATTGATGTTCGCTACCTGCTCCAGCAACAAGGCGGCCGCCAGCAAGTCCGCCGCTCCGCCGGGAGACACACGGCGCGCCAGCAAATCGTCGTCGAGCCGGCGCAGCGCGTGGCGGCCTTCGCCTGTCGCCACGCCGCCCGCCGCCAGCACGCGTTGCGCGCCCTGCTGCGTCGCCTGCAGCGCATCCTGCCCGCCGCGCGCCAGCAGGCACGTGTCGTCCAGCTGCGCCATCACCGCCAGCAACGCATCGAGCCGCGCTTCGTCTTCCGTCGCGCCCCGGCCGCGGGATGCCTGCAGCATCGGCAGCGCCACGTCGAGCACGTGCGGGAATCCGTGCATCGCCTGCGCCTTCGCGCCGCCGACGCCATGCTGCAGGCAGGCCAGCGCGCCCTTGTTGCCCGTCACGGCAGGCCTGTGCGGGTCGGGCAGCCGCGCCAGTGCGCCGGCCCGTGCCGCGACACCTTGCGCGGAGCGATCCTCGTGGTCCTGCGCGGCCGCCGTGACCAGCAAGCCCAGTGCCCAGATCGCGCCACGGTGCGTATTGACGCCGCCCGTGGCCCGCATCATGGCCCGCTCGGCATCGCGGCCCAGCGCGCCGATCCGTTCGCGCAGCGCTTGCGCATCCGGCAGTTCCTGCCCGGCCTGCGCCATCGCTTCAAAGTACGGATGCAGGGTATGGGCCGAATGGCACATCAGCAGCCAGTTCAAGTCGTCGTGGGCGCCATTGCCGCGCAAGTCGACCAGTCCCGGTTTCGGGGTCAGCGTGGCTTCATCGACCAGCGCCGTCACGGCGGCGTCAGCAAGGCTGCGCGCCGTACCGGCTTGCGTGGTTTTTTCCAATAACAGTAAAGCGTTCATTACCAGCTCCTGAATTTGGCGGGCGGGTTGTACAAGCCACCGGACCATTCGACCAGTTCCGCGATGCTCTTCGCGGCCAGCAGCGAACGGGTGGCGTCGGCGCGCTGCACACCGATGTCTTCCGGCAGCGCGATCAAGCCTTGCTGGCGCAGCCGCGCCGTTTCCTTCGGATCGTGCCGCAAGCCCACCGGCGTGACACCGGACACCGCCGCCAGCATGGCCTTGCGCTCTTCCAGCGAACGGGCCTTGTACAGGTAAGCAATACCCTCTTCCGTCAACACGTGCGTCACGTCGTCGCCATAGATCATCACGGGCGCCAGCGGCATGCCGGACGCCTTGCCGACGCTCACCGCGTCCAGCGATTCCACGATCGAAGGCTGGCCGCCGTCCTGGAACGTTTCCACCATTTGCACCACCAGCTTCTTGCCGCGCGCCAGCGGGTCGTCGGTCTCGATCAGATCCAGCCAGGCCGGCGTCGGATGGCGGCGGCCGTGCGGATCGTGGCCCATGTTCGGCGCGCCGCCAAAGCCGGTCAGGCGGCCCCGCGTCACGGTGGACGAATTGCCCAGGCCATCCATTTGCAGGGTCGACCCGATAAACAAATCCACCGCGTACTGGCCGGCCAGCTGGCACAGCAGCCGGTTGGAGCGCATTGAGCCATCCTTACCGGTAAAGAAAATATCGGGGCGGGCCGCCGCATACGCTTCCATGCCCAGTTCCGCGCCGAAGCAATGCACGCTGTCGACCCAGCCGCTTTCGATGGCGGGGATCAACGTGGGATGGGGATTCAGGGTCCAGTTGCGGCAAATCTTGCCTTTCAACCCCAGCTGTTCGCCATAGGTGGGCAGGATCAGTTCAATCGCCGCGGTATTGAAACCGATGCCGTGGTTCAGCGATTGCACCTGGTGGCGCTCATAGACGCCGCGGATCGCCATCATCGCCATCAGGATGTGCAGCGGCTTGACCAGGCGCGGGTCGCGCGTGAACAGCGGTTCGATATAAAACGGCTTGTCCGCCTGCACCACGAAGTCGATCCACGATCCGGGAATATCGACGCGCGGCAAGTCGCCCGGGTTGTCAACGATTTCATTGACCTGCGCGATCACGATGCCGTCGCGGAACGCGGCTGCTTCCACCAGCGCCGGCGTGTCTTCGGTGCTGGGACCCGTGTACAGGTTGCCCTGGCGGTCCGCCGTATAGCCGGCCACCATCACGACGTTGGGCGACAGATCCACATACAGGCGGGCATACAATTCCACATAGGTGTGGATGGCGCCCATTTCCAGCATGCCGTCCTGCAGGAATTGTGAAATGCGCAAGCTTTGCGCACCGGCGAACGCGAAATCGAGCTTACGGGCAATGCCGCGCTCAAACAAATCCAGGTGTTCCGGCAGGCTGACGCTGGGCATGATCATGTGCAGCGCATTGACGATGCCGGGATCGACTTGCACCAGCTTGCGGGCAAGGAAGTCGGCCTGCTTTTGATTATTACCTTCCAGTACGACCCGGTCGCCGCTGGCAACCAATAGTTGCAGTGCTTCAACGATGCGTTCGCTGTCCAGCACGGGGCCGTCGCATAAATGCGCGACGGCGGCCAGGCGGCGCTGTTTTTCTGTCCTCCGCGTATCCCAGCGCCGGGCCGGCGCCGCTGCGGGTGGTGGGGTGATGAGCATGGGGGTCTCCTCCGTTTGTTAAACACAGCTTAGGAAGGAAGCCATGGCCGAACAATCAACCTGACCACGCAACGTTTACTCTCAGAGTAAATATTAACGGTCTATTGGCGGTACAATCGGGGCATGGCGATCGATGAAGAAATTACACTGAAAAAGCTGGAAGTGTTCCTCGCGTTCATGCGCCTGGGTAGCCTGGCGCGCGCGTCCGAAGAACTGGGGCTGAGCGCCGTCAGCGTGCACCGCGCGCTGCATACGCTGGAAGAAGGCTTGCGCTGCCCCCTGTTCAAGCGGGAAGGCCGCAACCTGGTTGCGCTGCCGACCGCCTATGCGTTTGCCAAGCATGCGCAGCGGGCGCTGGCCGAGTGCGAGGAAGGCGTGCGCAAGGTGCGCGAACTGGCCGGGTTCGACGCGGGACGCCTGAAAATCGGATCGCTGTATTCGCTGACCCTGCGTTGCATTCCGCAATTGCTGATCGCGCTGAAGCTGCGCAAGCCGGAATTGCAGGTGGACCTGACCCTGGGGTCGAATGAAACGCTGTTGCGCAACCTGTCGGACGGGCAACTGGACGCCATCGTCATCGGCGTGCAAAGCGCGGTCGATGAGCGGGAACTGGTATCGGTGCCGCTGTTCGACGACGAAGTACAACTGGCGGCGCCGCTGGGTTCACCCTATGGCGGCATGGACAGGATCGACCTGGCGGCCATGCGCGATGAGAAATTCATTACGCTGGCCGACGGCTTCGTGACGGCGGACAGTTTCCAGCACGCGTTCCGGCAGGCGGGCTTCGTGCCGGAAACCGTGATGCGGGTGGGGGATATTTTTTCGCTGATTAACCTGGTCAGCGGCGGCATCGGCTACAGCCTGTTGCCGGGACGGGTCGCGGAATTCAGCGCGCGCATCCAGCTGATACCGCTGGAGACGCGCTACGTGTCGCACCAGCGCATTACCTTGCTGTTGCCCCGGAACCGGGAGCGGGATCCGGGCTTGCTGGCGTTGGCGGCGGAGTGCCGGATGTATGGGCAGCGGAGTCCGTTGCAGTGAATGGATTGGTACGCCGGCTGGATGCTGGCGTCAAACCTGTAGGGCGGATTGGGGGTATCAAGCCGCCATGCGTGCGGGCCGGTACTGCATGCGCTGGCTGCTGCGCATGCATGGCGGCTTCCTCTGCGCGGCCAAGTCGCTCTGGAAAGAGCGACGTTCAAGCTATGTGCCCCCCGGGCGGGTTGGCGGGCAGTGCCCGCTAAACCGCCCTACGGGAGAGAGGTCGGTGGATTACTCTCCGCGCTGGTGCACTTGCTTGCCGGCCGCGTAGGTTGCCGCGATGGTGCGGTCGTCGCCCAGCAGCGCCAGGGCGAACAGCAGTTCTTCCAGGCTGTTGGTGCGGGTGGTGCGGCGTTCCAGCAGCGGCGTGGCTTTCGGGTCGAGGACGATGAAGTCCGCTTCCGCGCCGGCGGCGAAGTTGCCGATGGTGCCTTCCAGTTGCAGCGAACGGGCGCCGCCCAGGGTGGCCAGGTAGAACATGCGCAGCGCCGGCATGTAGGTGCCGCCCATGCGCGCCACTTTGTACGTTTCATTCATGGTTTGCAGCATCGAGAACGACGTGCCGCCGCCCACGTCCGTCGCCAGCGACAACGTGACCTTGTGCTTGTCCGCTTCGGCGAAGTTGAACAAGCCGCTGCCCAGGAACAGGTTCGACGTGGCGCACATCGATACGGCGGCGCCGGTGGCGGCCATGCGGGCGCGGTCTTCATCGTCCAGCCACACGCAGTGCGCGTACATCGAGCGCGGACGCAGCATGCCGTAGTGGTCGTACACGTCGAGGTAGGAACGGGAATTCGGATACAGCGATTTTACCCATGCCACTTCATCGGTGTTTTCCGCCACGTGGGTTTGCAGGAAGACGTCGGAATACTTTTGCGCCAGTTCGCCGCACAGCTGCATTTGCGCTTCGGTCGACGTCGGGGCAAAGCGCGGGGTCAGCGCGTACAGTTGACGGCCCTTGTTGTGCCAGCGGTTGATCAGCTCTTCGCTGTCGCGCGCGCCGGTTTCCGCCGTGTCTTGCAGGAAGTCCGGGCAGTGGCGGTCCATCATGACTTTACCGGCGATCATGCGCAGGTTGCGCTCTTCGCTGGCGGAGAAGAAGGCATCGACCGATTCCGGATGCACGGTGCAGAACACCATCGCGGTCGTGGTGCCGCAACGGGTCAGTTCATCGAGGAAGAAGTCGGCCACGCCGCGCGCATGTTCCGGATCCTTGAACTGGCGCTCGGTCGGGAACGTGTACGTATCCAGCCATGGCAGCAGGCCAGGCGCCGGCGACGCGATCATGTCGGTCTGCGGGTAGTGGATGTGGGTGTCGATAAAACCCGGCATGATGACCTTGCCGCGGTAGTCGCGTACCTGGGTCCCTTCCGGCAGCGTGTCTTTCAGCTTGTCGTAATCGCCGGCCGCCTTGATGCGGTCGCCTTCGACGACCAGCAAGCCGTCTTCGAACCAGCTGTAGGCATTGTCATTGAACGCCGGGTCCGCGGTAAAGTGCAGCACGCTGGCGCGGAAAGCCTTGATGGTTGTCTCTTGTTGTGTATTCGTCATGATCGTTACGGATCTATAGGTATCGGGTGAGTGTTAGGTGGGTCGGTCGGCATGGCCAGGCGAGCCTGTCACCACATGCCATAAGAAGTTATCACCTATGATGCGCCCTCTCATATGAGCATATATATGCCCGTTATCTAAAACCAGCCCTACCTTGTGCACGGCGGCGCGCGGTACTGTCTCGTTTGTAACATTCCAGGAGTCCGACCATGTGTGGCATCGTCGGCGTGCTGACGCACGCCCCTGCTAATCAAACCCTCTACGATGCGCTGCTCCTGTTGCAGCACCGCGGCCAGCAAGCCGCAGGCATCGCCACCGACAACGACAGCGTGTTCGCCATGCACAAGGCGAACGGTCTTGTCACAGACGTATTCCGTACCCGCAATATGCGCACCCTGCGCGGCCGCGCCGGCATCGGCCATTGCAGCTGCGCCGCCTACGGCCCGTCGTGCGACGAGGAAGCGCAGCCGTTCTATGTCAACGCACCCTACGGCATCACGCTGGCCCACAACGGCCAGGTCGCCAATGGCGACGCGCTGCGCCGCGAATTATCGGTGACGGCGCGGCGCCATATCAATACCCCGTCCGATGCGGAAGTGCTGCTCAACGTACTGGCGCACGAAGTGCATGCGGCCAGCCAGGGCGAATCGCTGTCGCCGGCCATGCTGTTTACCGCCATCGCCTGCCTGCAACGCCGCGTGCAAGGATCGTATGCGGCCGTGGCGCAGGTGGCCGGACACGGCATCCTCGCGTTCCGCGATCCGCAGGGC
This sequence comes from Pseudoduganella rivuli, assembly GCF_009674485.1. Lineage (GTDB taxonomy): Bacteria > Pseudomonadota > Gammaproteobacteria > Burkholderiales > Burkholderiaceae_D > Rugamonas > Rugamonas rivuli_B. The sequence goes on from NZ_WKJJ01000012.1 coordinate 67,474, forward strand.
GTGCGCCCGCTGTGCCTGGGCGTGCGCGCCGGCGCCAATGGCGAAGGCGAAGGCAACGAATACATGTTCGCCAGCGAATCGGTGGCGCTGGAAGGCATGGGCTTTGCGTATGTGCGCGACGTGGCGCCGGGCGAAGCCATCTACGTCAGCCTCGATGGCCAACTGCATGCGCGCCAATTATCCGTGCAGCATGGCGCGCGCCCTTCCGCCTTTGAATTCGTCAGCCTGGCGCGGCCCGATTCCGTCATCGATGGCGCTTCCGTCTATGCGGCGCGCCTGAAACTGGGCGAACTGCTGGCCGAACAGGTGCGCGCGCAGCTCGATACCGGCGCCATCGACGTGGTGATGCCGTTCGACGACATCGCGCGCCCGGCCGCGATCCAGCTGGCCTTGAAACTGGGCCTCGATTACCGCGAAGGCTTTATCCAGAACCGCTACCCGGGCCGCACCTTCGACCTGCCGCCGTCGGCCATCGTGCGCAAGGCCGTGTCGCAGCGGGTCAACGCCATCGGCACGGAATTCAACGGCAAGCGCATTTTGCTGGTGGAAGACGCGATCGTCGACGCGGCCAGCACGCGCGAACTGGTGCAACTGGCGCGGCAGGCCGGCGCCACCTGGGTGGCGCTGGCATCGACCGCGCCGCCGGTAAGGCGCCCGAAAGTGTATGGCGTGGACTGGCCCGCGCGCAGGAAGCCCGCCAGCATGGGCGCCACGCATGACGACATGCGCGCCAACGTGACGGCGGACGCGCTGGTATTCCAGGATTTGAAGGCGTTGAAGGCGGCCATTGCGGGCGCCAATCCGGCGTTGCGGGAACTGGAGATTTCCTGCTTTGAATAAGAAACGGGGCGCATCATGCGCCCCGTATTTATCAGACCTGCATGCCGATCAGCTGCCGCGGTAGGTCGAGTACGCCCATGGCGATACCACGATCGGCACGTGGTAGTTGGCGTTCACGTCGGCGATGCCGAAGGCGATCACCACTTCATCGATGAAGCGCGGCGATGGCAGGTTCACGCCTTGTTGCGCGAAGTAGTCGCCCGCGCCGAACACCAGCTCGTATTTGCCTGCCTTGACTTCGTCGCCTTGCAGCAGCGGCACGTCGCAACGGCCGTCCGCGTTGGTGGTGTCGGTCTTTACCAACACTTTTTCAACGCCGTTCACGCGGTACAGCTTCACTTGTACGCCTGCGCCAGGCTTGCCCTGCGTGATGTCCAAAACGTGGGTGCTCAGCTTGCCCATATAGTGTCTCGCTTTCTTTTCGGTTGAATTGACAGCCTCCGTTTGGAGGGCCGGTATGAAAATCATATACGGCTGAGCACTGTCGGATATATGCCCTGATGGATAACAACCATGAAACGGGCGGACATAATCGGGCCTCCAAGACCTGAATACCTAGATACCTAGATCAAACAAAGGGAGACGTAAGATGCACAAGGCTTTACGAGTAGCAGCTACCGGTACTATCGCAGCGATGGCGTTCGCCACCGGCATGCAGCAAGCGAGCGCCGCGGACTGGTCCGACACGTCGATCGGCTATCGCTATGGCACCAAGTTCGCCGAGCCGTTCAATCCAAAGGACATTGAAAAGAACATCGTCAATGTGACCCACGCCAGCGGCAACAAGTACGGCAGCGACTTCTTCAACGTGGACTTCCTGGAGTCGGATGGCACCGATGCCCAGGCACAGGAAGCCTACGTACTGTACCGCCACACGTTCGACATCGGCGCCATCAGCGGTTCGCCGATCAAGTTCGGCCCTGTGCGCGGCGTCGGCGTGACCGCCGGCTTTGACTGGAATACCAAGAACGACCCTGGCTACGCGTCGAAAAAGCACATGCTGGTTGCCGGTCCTACCCTGATGCTGGACGTACCTGGCTTCCTGAACGTGAGCCTGCTGGCTCTGTGGGAAAGCAACAAGCCGGTCGGCGTCAAGAGCCGCTACTCGTACGACACCCACGCGATGCTGACCGCGGCGTGGGGCATCCCGCTGGGCCACGGCTTCTCGTTCGAAGGCTTTGCGAACTACATCGGTTCGAAAGGCAAGGATGAATTCGGCGGCGGCACCAAGCCGGAAACCAACATCGACGCCCAGATCATGTATGACCTGAGCCCATCGCTGAGCATGAAGCCGGGCAGCCTGAAGGCCGGCTTCGAGTACCAATACTGGCGTAACAAGTTCGGTAACAACGCCAAAGGCTTCGCAGGTTCGGGCGCTTTCGCCAAGACCCCGATGATCCGCGTTGAGTACCACTTCTAAGCTGACGCAAGCTTAAGATCCGAATCAAGTGTGTGAATTTTGGGCCCGGGAAACCGGGCCTTTTTTTATTCTGGACGTCAGGGGGCCGCTTCAGTATATTTTCGTAAGTACTCTTTTCAACCGGAAGCCGCCATGCCGACCCTGGATCCCCGCATCGACGCCTACATCGCCGCCTCGGCGGAATTCGCGCAACCGATCCTCGAACACATCCGCGCCGTCGTGCATGACACCTGCCCCGACGTGGAAGAAACCATGAAATGGAGCTTCCCGCACTTCCAGTACAAGGGCATGTTGTGCAGCATGGCGTCGTTCAAGGCGCATTGCGCCTTCGGTTTCTGGAAGGGCGAACTGCTGATCGCGGCGGAAGACGACAAGGGCAAGGAAGCCATGGGCCAGTTCGGGCGCATCACGTCCGTCAAGGATTTGCCGCCCAGGCGCACGCTGGCGTCGTACATCAGGAAGGCCATGAAACTGAACGATGAAGGCGTCAAGGCGCCGGCCCGCGCCAAACCCGCAACGCCGCGCGAACTGACGGTGCCGGATTACTTCATCGCGCAACTGGAGCAGTTGCCGGCCGCGCTGGAACACTTTACCGCCTTCAGCACCAGCAAGAAACGCGACTACGTCGAGTGGCTGGAAGAAGCAAAGACGGAAGCGACGCGGGCGCGCCGCTTGGAACAGGCGCTGGAATGGATCGCCGAGGGCAAGTCGCGCAACTGGAAGTACGAAAAGTGCTGAACATTCCCTGACCGGCCGCAGGCGCTGTATCATCTCGTCCCTGAATACGAAAGGCGCGCATGCTCATCATCACCATCAAACAGGGCAAGGAAAAAGGCCTCCTTGCCGGCGACCCGTGGATTTATGTTTCTGCCATCGAAAAGGTCGACGGCAAGCCGCAGGAGCGCAACAAGCCGGGCGCCACGGCCATCGTGCAAACCTCGTCGCGCCAGTTCCTGGCCCGTGCCGCCTACAACGCCAAGTCGCAAGTGGCGGCCCGCATCTGGACATTGCGCGAAGACGAGCCGGTCGACCACGCGTTGATCAAGCGGCGCGTGCAGGCCGCCGTGCAGCGCCGCGAAGCAGCACTGCGCGATGCCGACCCGCAGGCGCTGGTCCTGCTGATCGATGGCGACAAGGATGGCTTGCCGGGCTTGCTGGTGCACAGTTATGGCGGCGCTGATGGCTACCTGGTATGCCAGTTCAATGCGGGCGGCGTCGACCTGTGGAAAGTCGCGATCGTGCAGGCACTGATCAAGGCCACGGGTTGCAACAATGTCTATGAACGCTGCGACCAGCTGTTGCGCAAAGGCGAAGGTCTGGCCATCTTCCCGCGCGCGCTGGCGGGCGACGAACCGCCACAGCGCCTGATGGTGCGCGACGGCGGCAAGCTGCTGCCGATGGATATCCGCACCGGTTTCACCTACCCGCGCTGAGACTATCCATGCAAATCTGGGTCGATGCGGACGCGTGCCCCGCCGTCATCAAGGACATTTTGTTCCGGGTGGCCGAACGCTTGCAGCTCCAGGTCACGCTGGTGGCCAATCAATTGATGCGCGTGCCGGGATCGCGATTTATCCGCGCACTGCAAGTGCCGGCCGGCGCCGATGCGGCCGACGCGGAAATCGTTGCACGCGTCAGTCCCGGCGACATTGTCGTGACCGGCGACATTCCGCTGGCCGCGCTGGTGCTGGACAAGGGTGGATTGCCGCTCAATCCGCGCGGCGAATGGTACACGCGGGATACGATCGCCCAGCAACTGACGATGCGCAGTTTCATGGAAGAGTTGCGCGGCGCCGGTATCGATACCGGCGGCCCGGCCGCGTTTTCCCAAAGCGACCGGCAAAATTTCGCCAATGCGCTCGACCGCGAGCTGGCGCGCAGGAAGAAGTAATTCAAGCCGCATGCATGGCGACCGGCAGCCCAGACGTCGCATAGCGGTTGCGCCCCGCGTACTTGGCCTTGTACAGCGCCTTGTCGGCCACCGCCACCAGCCGCGCGGACGGCGCCGTGTCGCCACGGCTGTCGGCTTCCTGCCCGCACCAGGCCGGGATGATGCTGCCGACACCGATACTCACCGTCACATGCGGCCCGGCCACCGATGCCCCGTGCGGCAAGGCCAGCGCCAGGACCGCATCGCACATGCGCTGCGCCAGCCGCTCGGCATCCGCACCGCTGGTCTGCGGCAACAGGACGGCGAATTCCTCCCCGCCATAACGCGCCACCAGGTCGCCGGCGCGCCGCGTCGCGCCGGCCAGCGCCTGGGCCACTGCCCGCAGGCAGGCATCGCCAGCCTGGTGGCCCCGGCTATCGTTGTAGAGCTTGAAGCAATCGACGTCAATCATCAGCAGCGAAAGCGGTGAAGCACCGCGCGTGGCGCGGCGCCATTCGCACTCCAGTTCCTGGTCGAATGCGCGGCGGTTGGCGATGCCGGTCAGCGCGTCGGTCGACGTCAGCCGGTGCAGCACTTCCATCATGTCCAGCAGGCGCGCATACATCATGCCGCTTTCCAGCAACAGCACCAGCAGCACAAAACTGGCCGCCAGCAAGCCATAAATGCGGCCCGCGTAAAAACCCAGGTCGAAGCGGCCGCCATTGAGCATGGCGGACAGCGCCACATCGACCAGCCACGCGCACATCACCACCATCAGCCACATGTCCAGCACGGCATAGGAACGGCAGCGCCACAGCACGGCCAGCGCCGTCACGCTCAGCAGCCAGACCGTGGCGATCACCTTGATCATGGCCGGCGAATAGCGGTGTCCCTGCATGATGTCGGGCAGCAGCGCCTGCCCCACTGTCACCAGCAAGGCCATTCCCCCCACCAGCAGCGGCACGGCGGACAGGGCCAGCGCCAGCGGCCAGCCGCGCCCCAGCGGCGCCCGTTCCTTTTCGCCGCGCTTGAGCAACGCATAGGCGATCACGAACAGCGGAAAGCCGCCATGCCAGAACATGTACAGCCACGCCGTGGTCTGCGGCCCCGCCCCCAGCAGTCCGGAATCGCTGAAGACGCCGGGATAGGTCAGCATATGGACGATGGCGATCAGCGCGCAAAACAGATATCCGGCCGCCAGCACGAACAGCGAACGCACGCGCAACGAGTGGAATTGCCCGAACAGCAAGATGGCGGTGATCAAGTCGCAAATCACCAGTGCGGATTCGTAGACGGGAATGAAGGCCCAGATCCGCGCGAGTTGCGTCTTGGCAAATGGCGCCAGCGCGCCAAACACGACCGCCGACACCACCACCACCGTCCATGCCAACCGCCGCGCGCGCGGGCTGGCCGGCAGTGTGGACAAAAAAGCCTGCTCACCGTGTGGCGCGCCCATGCAATATCCCGAGTTATTTATTGTTGACTACTGTCATAAGGATACTCTCTGGCGGGGACAGGGTGACATAGGGAAACACTTACGGCAAGCCGCTCTCCCGCGGTGCGGAATGCCTGACGACCACTACCTTGTGCGAAACGCCACGATCGGGTGAAATTGCATATTCATTTCCAACCGGGTGACTGGCACGCGATGACGACCGTACTGCGTATAACATTCCTGCTGGCGCTGGCCTATGGCGGCTTTTGCCTGCTGCTGTTCGCCACGCAGCGTTCCTATATTTATTTCCCGCCGCCAACATCACCAACGGATCCCGCTACCGCGCTGATGCTCGATGCCGGCGGCGTGCCGATCCACGTGTCGGCGCACGCGCAGCAGGCGGGCGACGCCGTGCTGTACCTCGGCGGTAACGCGGAAGATGTCGATGCCAGCCTGCCGGAACTGGCCGCCGCCTTTCCGGGCCGGGCTTTGTACCTGATGCACTACCGCAGTTATGGCGCCAGCGGCGGCAAGCCGTCCGAGCGCGCGCTGGTGGCCGATGCGCTGCTGCTGTTCGAGCGCCTGCGCGGCAGCCACCGCAACATCACGGTGGTGGGCCGCAGCCTGGGCAGCGGCATTGCGATCCAGCTCGCGGCACAACGGCCGGTGGAGCGGCTGGTGCTGGTCACGCCGTACAACAGCGTGGCGGAAATCGCCGCCCTCCACTTCCCGTACGTGCCCGTGGCCTGGCTGCTGCGCGACAAGTATGAGTCATGGCGGCACGCGTCCGAAGTCCAGGCCCCGACGACGCTGATCGCAGCCGGGCAGGATGAAGTGATTCCACGCGCCAGCACGGAAATGCTGGCAACGCACTTCAAACCCGGCGTGGCGGTATTGCAGGTCGTGAAAGGTGCGGGACACAACACGATAGGATTGCAGGGTCAATACGTGGCGCTGCTGGCCGGGGCGCATTGACTCCGCAGGCAGGGCTCACGCATCCGGCGCCATCCAGACCAGGTTCCACAGGTGGCCATCGATATCCTCGAAGCCCTGGTCGTACATGAAACCGTTGTCTTCCGGCGGATGCGGCGTGCGGCCGCCGGCGGCGACGGCTTTGGCAATCAGGCTGTCGACTTCTTCGCGGCTCTCGCAACTGAGGCAGATGACGACTTCATTCCCTTCCCTGGCCTTGACGACGGGCTTGCCGATCAGCGACTGGAAGAATGCTTCCGTCGATAACATGGCGTGGACGCTGCCGTCGACGATGTTCATGTACGCGGCGTTCGCATTGCTGAATTTCGGATTGAAGGTGAAGCCGAGCGCGGAAAAGAACGCTTTGGATTTGTCCAGGTCCTGGACAGGCAGGTTAAAGATGACTAGCTTGTTCATGGCGTCTCCGTGGTGAAGGTGGGATGGGCTACCGGGTGTTTCATCTTCACGACGGATGATGATCCTGGAGTTCGACAGCCATGCGAAAAAAAGTTTGAATTCACTTCAGGTTATATTTCCCCCACAGCTTTTTCAGGATGCCCGCGTTTTCCATCTCCATCAGAATCCTGTTCAACTCCGCGACATCCGGGCTGACACCTTTGCGAACCAGTATCGTGTATTGATTGACGGCGTCGAATTTCTTGGAGACCAGAATTTTATTCTGCACTTCCGGATGCTTGATTAGGTAAATTTGCAAATACTCTCTGACCACCACGGAAATATCGGCACGCCCGCTGACCGCCGCTTCAATCAGGCCATCCTGTGACGTGGTCATGTGAGCGTTGAACGTCTTTTTCAGGTATTCGTAGTCGGAATTGAAATTCGCGAAGCCGTAGTGGTAGCCCAGGATGCCCCAAATGGTTTTCCCTTTGAGGTCATCAAAATAGCGCTGGTCTTTATGTTTATCCGCCCGTGTCACATAGACGGTGCCGCCGTGCATGATCACGTCGGACGCTTCAACGGCCCTGCCCTGCCAGCCCCAGTCGATGGCTTCGAAAAAGATCAGGTCATACCTTCTTTCGTCAAAATTAATGAACCGGCGCTTCGATGACGTATCGACAAACTCGAAGTGGTACTTCTTTTGAAACGCATTCAGGGCGGCAATGAGGTCGAACGTCAGGCTGGTGCTTCCCGTACGCTTGTCGACAAACGGTGGAAAATCATATCCGCCGACTCTGACAATTTGCTGCGCATTGGCCGGAGAAAGAAGCGTGAAGAAAAGCGAGATGGCAATAATCTTGGCGCGCATCGGGGCTTCCGTTCTGTCAAGCAAGCCGGGAAAGGGAGATCGTGGCTGGGCGCCACTTCCTTGATTCTAGCTACAGCCGGGATGACAGGGAAGCAGATTCAGCTTCAAAGCGGCGCCATCCGCAGGTTGCAGCTGCGGATGGCCGTCCCGTTGACCAGCATGTTGCCGGTCGCGGAATACGCGGTAACCGCCCTGCCGTCCTGGATAAATCTGCCTTTCATACGGTATTGCCACGCCCGGCCGGGATCGTTCACCCGGTGTCCTTCTCCCTGCATGTCCAATTCCATGCCGACAGTCGAGCCGGTGAACGATTCCGCCAGTTCGCCCGTCGTGCGCCGGATCACGGCGCGGTTGCCGGCCACGTCCATCGCAAGCTTGACTTCGAAGGCGGCGGCATTGGCGCCGGCATCCGCCCGCGCGCTGCATGCCAGCGCGCCGCTCCACCGGGCGGGAATCACCGACGCCGCCACCAGTTCGGCGGCATGCTGTTCGCCACCGATATCCTTCGCGTCCAGCAGCAAATGCTTGGTGACTTCCCGCTGGGCGAAGGCGGGATTCTTGCTGACCAGGACACGCATGTCGCGCGGGTACTGGTCGCGTACCACCAGCCGGCTCTCCGGTGCACAGGAAGGACTCAGGTACACCTCTCCCAGGTACGTGGTCTGGCCGGCCACCACGTCAAAGGGAAGCATTGGCGTGTGTTTGCTGACGAATTGCCAGTTGGCGTTGCGGGGGAAGAGGAAATACTTGCCGGCGGGGAGAGTCAGCGCGTTGACGGTGCCATAGTGGTCGGTGAAGTCGCTCTTGACCGCATAGACATCGATCGACATCCCGGCGACGCCGGAAAAGTCGGCGCCGGTTTTGGCGTCCTGGACGTACAGGAATTTGCTATAGGCCGCACAGGCCTTGTCGGCCCCGGTCGACAGCACCACGATGCCCTCGCCGGCTTTTTGGAAATCGCCGAGCTTGATGCGGTCCGGCGAGTGGTGGTTTTCCACGATGCCGGAACAGCCCGCCAACAGGCTGGCGGCAGCCAGTCCTATCACGCCTTGCAGTTTCATTGCCACTCCTTTGCGGATGCATGGAAACTGCAATGCTGATGCAATATGATAAAAAATGCAACAGAAAGTCAGCCGAGGCCGGCAGCGATATCCAGCCGCTTCAAGCGCTGGCCATACACGCCCCACACGCATTCCTCGCCATCGACCGTGCCGCACAGCACCCACCCGGTGCGGATCTTGCGCACGGAAACCGGCACTTCCAGTTCGCGCGACAGTTTCTCCGCCCAGCCGTTGGCGGCGCCCTGCCCTTTGAACAATTCGTGGCCATCCACGATGACGGTCGCGTCAAACACCGACGCGGAAAAAATCGAATTCATAATGAGGTCCTTGGGAGTTCAGCGCGGCATTGGTACCGCGGGTGGCACATTGTCGCCAGAATCCAGCCTGTTGTGAACATGGGTCGCGCCTTCGAGCTTTACCGTGCGCAGTTTTTGCAGCTCTTGCTGGAATTGCTGCGGCGACTCGATGCGGTAAGGCTTGCTATAGAAATACCATTTGACGGAACGGGGCTGGCGTCCCGCGCCCGACTCCATGCCATCAAACTCCTGTACCTCGCTGATGCCAAACGCTGGCGGGCGGATGCCCGAGGCGGCGAAAGAATTGTGTGCGGCAACGGCATCAGCCCTGCTGCGGAATTGAATCTCGAGGCTCAGCGCCACGGGATAACCGATTTCGGCGGCTTTCGACATCAATTGATCGAATGCTCCCGGATCTTCAGGTGCGGCCTGTGCCGGCAGCAAGGGCGAAATGACAAGCACAGCGGCAATTGCAAAGCGTTTCAACATAAGCTATTCATTTTGACAATGGGCCGCTATTGTGGCATACCCGCCGCCAAAAGCAAAAACCCCGGTCGCCCGGGGTTTTGCACATATCGAGTCAGAACGACTTATACGAATGCGCCGATCTTCGCTTCCACTGCCTTGCGCACCGAACCGCTGGTGATGAAGGAGTGCGCCACTTGCACGTCGTTGTGGAACCAGCGGTCGCCGTCCAGGCAGGCCGGGATCTGCTTGCGGATTTCCTCGTAAGCAGCCTGGGTACCTTCGCCCAGCACGAAGCCCGGCAGCAGGTTTTCCGTCATGGTCAGGCCCTGGGCCGCCAGCAGCATTTCCACGCCCACGATGTATTGCGTGTTTTGCACGATGGTGTGGGCTTTGCGCGCGCACCAGGTCGAGTTCGAGATGTGGTCTTCCGAGTTGGCTTTCGACGGGATCGAATCGACCGAACCCGGCATCGACAACGTGCGGTTTTCCATCACCAGCGACGACATCGAGCACTGGATCACCGGGTAGCCGGTGTTCACACCGCGCAGGCCGGACATCAGGTTGCGTGGCAGGCCCCACGACAGCGTCGGGTCGATCAGGCGGGCGATGCGGCGCTCGACGATCGAGCCCAGGTCGGTGATCGCCATGGCCAGCAAGTCCATCGCTTGCGCCAGGTATTGGCCGTGGAAGTTACCGCCCGAGATGATCTCGAAGCCGCCACCTTCCTTGCCGAAGATCAGCGGGTTGTCGGTGGCCGAGTTGATCTCGTTTTTCACGATGTTGTCGATGTAGTCCAGCGCATCGAACACCGGACCGTACACTTGCGGCGTGCAGCGCAGCGAGTAGACGTCCTGGATACGCGGCGTGTATTCGATGTCGGTGCGGCGCAGTTCGTCCGGGAACTGGATCGCGCGCGCTGCGTGCGTGGTGCGGGTCGAACCCTTCAGCAGCTTGCGCACGGTGGCGGCTGTCTTGATCTGGCCTGGGTGCGGACGGGCTTGCTGGATACGCGGGTCGAAACCAGCCATCTCGGCGCGCATGGCTTCCAGGGTCAGGCCCAGGGACACGCAGGCGTCGGTCAGCAGATTGCGCGCATCTTCGGCGGCCATCACGGCCACGGCCAGCGACGCGGTGCAGCCGTTGATCAGCGCGGAAGCATCCTTGGCTTTCAGGTCGAATTTCACGGGGCCGACTTCGGATCTGGTGATGGCTTCGGCGGCCGACATGCGCTGGCCCTTGTACATCACTTCCGCTTCATCGAAGCCGGCAATCGCCGCGCCCAGGTACGCCAGCGGCGCCAGGTCGCCGGACGCGCCGACGGAACCTTTTTGCGGCATGATCGGGTGGATGCCGGCATTGATGAAGGCCAGCAGGCGGTCCACCACTTCCACGCGCGGCGCGGAATAGTTCGAGGCGAACGCGTTGGCGCGCAACAGCATGGTGGCGCGCGACACTTCTTCCGAGAACGGCTCGCCGATACCGCCCGAGTGGGCCTTGATCAGCTGGGTCTGGAACAGTTCGATGTGCTCCACCTTGATGCGGGTGTCTTTCAGCAAGCCCACGCCGGTGTTGAAGCTGTACATCATTGGCGCTTCGTCGTGCATCCACGTCGATTCGATGTAGTCGCGGCTTTCCTTCAGCGCAGCGCGCGACGATGCGGCCAGTTCCACCTTCGCGTTGCCGCGTGCCACCGCGAGCACTTGCTCAGCGGTCAGGGTGAAGCCGTCGATAATCACTTTTTCAGTCATGTTATTTCCTTCGTGTCGGAGTGAAAACGCCCCGCATGGCGGGGCGTTTAACCTTAGTTAGCGCCCGATTCGAACCAGGTACCGATCAGCGCACGTTCCGCGTCGGTCATCTGGGTCATGTTCGCCAGCGGCATGTCCTTGTTCTGGACTGCGCGCTGGAACACTTTGGCAGCTTGCTGCTTGGTCTGTTCCGGGGTGTCCAGGACCACGCCGCCAGGCGCCGAAGCGAAGCCGGCCTGGGTCGGGTTGGCCGAGTGGCAAGCCACGCAGCGCTGGGTCACGACCTGTTGTACGGCAGCCAGGTCGGCGGCGCCTGCTGCAGGAGCGGCAGCGGCGGCACCTTCGTGACCGTGTGCATCGGCAGCGGCAGCCACCGGAGCGGCAGCCGGTTTGCGCGGTGCAGGGGCAATCGCCACGGCAACAGCCACCAGCAGTGCGGCGCCAGCGGCCGGGAAACCGATCGACACTTTACCGGCGTGACGCAGGTTGAAGAAGTGACGGATCAGGACGCCGGCAGCCATGATGGCAGCCAGTACCAGCCACGAGTAAGCGTGGGTGTAGGTCATTGCATAGTGGTTGCTGATCATGATCAGCAGCACAGGCAAGGTGAAGTAGTTGTTGTGCACGGAACGCACTTTGGCGCGCTTGCCGTAGATCGGATCAGGCGACTGGCCTTTTTCCATGGCTTGCACCAGTTTGCGCTGGCCAGGAATAATCACGAACAGGACGTTACCCACCATCATGGTACCGATCATGGCGCCAACGTGGATGTAGGCGGCGCGGCCCGACAGGGTGTGGGTCAGCACGTAAGCCATGGCCACGATCAGCACGTACAGCACGGTGCCCAGGACGGCCGGATTTTCCGACAGCTTGGTTTTGCACAGCGTGTCATATACCAGCCAGCCACCCAGCAGGGTGCCGACACCGACGCCAACGGCTTGCAGACCGGTCAGGTCGGCGACGTTTTTGTCGATCATCATTGCCGAAGCGTTGAAGTAGTAAACGATGAACAGCATCGCGAAGCCGGTCAGCCAGGTCGCATACGCTTCCCATTTAAACCAGTGCAAGTCTTCCGGCAGTTCGCCAGGAGCGACCAGGTATTTCTGCGGGTTGTAGAAGCCGCCACCGTGCACGGCCCACAATTCGCCGCTGACACCTTTTTTCGCCAGTTCGCTGCCTGGCTTGGGCGGCCGGATCGAGTTGTCCAGCCAGACGAAGTAAAACGATGCGCCGATCCACGCAATACCGGTAATCAAGTGCAGCCAGCGTACCAGCAGATTCAGCCACTCCACCCCATACGATCCGAATAAAGCTTCCATGAGTTATTCCATTCTTAGTCTTGTTCATCTGCCTCTTTTGGGCCTTCAGATGAGCGAGGCTGACGCCCCCAATCCAGTCGTGCTACTGCCGCCCCTACGACCGTGATGACTGCTGCTCATGTGCGTCAGTCATCGACCTTCACCCGGTCACGGAAGGTGTCTCCTCTCTTGCCGGGATGGTGCAACGATAGCGTTCCTGCCCTCCCGAGTCCTGCACTGATCCATATAACTTGCATACGTTTCCCGTTATAGGTCTTACGCGCAGGAATGTGCGAACCTGTTATGCATAAGTGAAAATAACCGACCTAAGGAGAGACGCATGTCACGCTTGCCAGAACACCTGGACCTTCACCTCATACGTATCCTGTACCTGCTGTTGTGCGAAAAGAATGTGTCGCGCGTAGCCCTGAAACTGAACCAGCCGCAACCGTCGATTTCCGCTTCGCTGCGCAAATTGCGCGAACTGACAGGCGATCCGCTGCTGGTGCGCGGCGGCCGCGGCATGGTGCCGACGCAGCACGGCGAAAGCTTGCTGAAGCCGGCCAAACGCATCCTCGATGAGACGGAAGCCCTGTTCAGCCCGAAGACGGCGTTCGTCCCGCAGGAAGAGGCGCGCACCTTCCGGATCGCGGCGCCCGACTATATGAATACGCAATTCTTCACGGAAGTCATCGCCCGCGTACGGCGTGAATCGCCGAAAAGCCGCCTCGTGATCCACGCGCTGGGCCCGGACGCCGACTATGTGCGCCTGCTGTCCGATGGTGAGCTGGACCTGGTGATTGCGAACTGGGACGAGCCGCCCCATCACCTGCACATCTCGAAACTGTTCGACGACCCGATCGTCTGCCTGATGCGCGCCAACAGCGCGTATGCGCGCCGCACGCCGAAAGACGGCATGACGGTGGAGGATTACCTGACGCTGCCGCACGCGGCGCCGGCGCTGATTTTGCCGGGCTACCACGGCAACATCGACGCCTTCCTCGAACAGCAGAACATGGAACGCAATATCGTGGTGGAATCCGCCCACTTCCGCATGCTGCCGTACATCGTGGCGCAAACCGACCTGGTGCTGACGGCCGGCCAGCAGTTCGCCAGCTTCTATGAAAATACGCTGGGCCTGAAGTCGTACAAGGTGCCGGTGAAATTCCCGCCGCTGCGCTTTTACCAGCTGTGGCACGAACGGGCGCACCATGCAACCGAGCACAAATGGCTGCGTGCGCAAGTCAGCACGGCGGCGCGATTACTCGCGAAGTAACTCGGTAGGGCGGGTTTGTAAAACCCGCCCTACGCAACGACGGCCCCCACAGCGGCAACCGTCAGTGGGCATATAAATCCCACTCACTCCCCACGCTATACCTGTCCCCTTTCATCACATATCGTCACGACAATATAAATCCGGCGTTGCGGCCCTCTATGATCGATTCGCACCATCACCACCGGATTGCATGATGACGACTCTGAAGCAACTGAATACTCCGCAGCAGCACGCACTGGGCGCGACGGTCCTGGCCTGGGCTGAACAGTTGGGCACGCTCAGCGAAGACAACAACGGTTTGACCTGCACGTACATGACGGCCACGCACCGGGAAACTGCCGTGCAAATCGCGCAATGGATGCGCGAAGCCGGCATGCATGCGCACATCGACGCGGTCGGCAACGTGGTGGGCCGGTTCCTGTCGACAGACCCGCAGGCGCGCACCCTGATCACGGGTTCGCACTACGACACCGTGCGCAACGGCGGCAAATATGACGGCCGCCAGGGCATCCTGACCGCCATCGCCGTTGTCAGGCATCTGAACGACAAGGGCATTTCCCTGCCCTTCCACCTGGAAGTCATCGCGTTTGCCGAAGAAGAAGGCGTGCGTTTCAAGAGCACCTTCCTCGGTTCGTCCGCCGTGATCGGCCAGTTCGACCCGGCATTGCTGGAGTTGCAGGACCGCGACGGCATCCTGCTGCGCGACGTGCTGGCCGACGCGGGCCAGGATTTGAGCACCATCGACGCCATTGCGCGCGACCCGTCCGATTTGCTCGGTTATGTCGAAGTGCATATAGAACAGGGTCCCGTGCTGCTGGATCAAGACCTGCCGGTCGGTATCGTGACGTCGATTGCCGGCAGCCGACGCTTCCTGGTGGAGCTCAATGGTGTGGCCAGCCATGCGGGCACCACGCCGATGGCGCTGCGCAAGGACGCCGCCACCGCCGCCGCGGAAATTTTGCTGTATGTGGAGCAGCGCTGCGCCGAAGACAAGCCATCGTCGCTGGTGGGCACGGCCGGCCAGCTGCAGGTGCCCAACGGCTCCGTCAACGTGATTCCCGGCGCCTGCCACTTTTCACTGGATATCCGCGCCGGCAACGATGCGGCGCGGGACGCGGCGGTGGCCGACATCATGGCAAAAATTGCAACAGTGTGTCAATCGCGCCACATCGGATATACAGTCGAACAGGTGGTCGAAGCCGGTTGCGCGCCCTGCGCGCCATGGCTGATGGCGCAGCTGTCCGCCGCCGTCGAACGGGCCGGCGTGGCCCCGTTCGAACTGGCGTCCGGCGCCGGCCACGACGCCATGCTGATGGCGCGCGTGACCGACGTCGCCATGCTGTTTACCCGCTGTGGCAATGGCGGTATCAGCCATAACCCCCTCGAAACCCTGTCGGTCGACGACGCCGACGTGGCGGCCCGCATCCTGCTGGATTTCCTGCGGCATTTCAAGCCGAAACCGGCCCGCGGCACCCGTAAGGCGCAGTCCGAAGCCGCCACCACCCAGGAATATACGGAATAATCTATAAAGGTTATGCCCTTTCTCATAAGCAGCCGAGCACCTCATCAGCGACAGTACATATAACGCCGCATATGAAGATGGCGATGGCTCTTGATAAATGCGCGAGAAAGTGGAGAACGCGAAATGAACTTCCTGGATAACTATTTCAAGCTCAGTGCGAACGGCACCAATGTGCGCACCGAAGTGCTGGCAGGTTTTACCACCTTCCTGACGATGGCTTACATCATCTTCGTCAACCCGTCCATCCTGGGCGATGCGGGCATGCCGAAGGACGCCGTCTTTGTCGCCACCTGCGTGGCGGCCGCCATCGGCACGCTGATCATGGGCTTGTATGCGAATTTCCCCATCGGCCTGGCGCCGGGCATGGGCTTGAACGCCTATTTCGCCTACGGCGTCGTCAAGGGCATGGGCTTCGCGTGGGAAGCGGCGCTGGGCGCCGTGTTCATTTCCGGCTGCTGCTTCCTGCTGGTGTCGCTGCTGCGCATCCGTGAAAAGATCATGAATGCGATCCCGCCATCGCTGCGCACGGCGATTCCCGCCGGCGTGGGCTTGTTCCTGGCGCTGATTTCACTGAAAAACGCCGGCATCGTGGTCTCCAGCCCCGCCACCTTCGTCACCATGGGCGACCTGCACCAGCCCGCCCCGGTGCTGGCCATCATCGGCTTCATGGTGATCGTGGCGCTGGACCGCCTGCGCGTTACCGGCGCCCTCCTGATCGGCATCATGACGGTCACCGTGCTGTCGTTCTTCTTCGCCGGGAATCAATTCCACGGCATCGTGTCGGCCCCGCCGTCGATCGCCGCCACCGCGATGAAACTCGATATCGTATCCGCCGTCTCGCACGGCTTGCTGAACGTGGTGCTGGTGTTCTTCCTGGTCGAACTGTTCGACGCCACCGGCACGCTGATGGGCGTGGCGCAGCGCGCCGGCCTGATGAAAGACGGCAAAATGCCTGCGGCCATGAACAAGGCCCTGCTGGCCGATTCCGGCGCCATCATTGCCGGTTCGCTGATGGGCACGTCTTCGACCACGGCCTTTATCGAAAGCGCGGCCGGCGTCCAGGCAGGCGGCCGTACCGGCCTGACCGCCGTGACGATTGCCGCCCTGTTCCTGCTGTCGCTGTTCATCGCGCCGCTGGCCGGCGTGGTGCCGGCGTATGCGACGGCCCCTGCGCTGTTCTTCGTCGCCTGCCTGATGCTGCGCGAACTGACGGAGATTAACTGGGCGGAAACCACGGAAAGCATCCCTGCCGTCATCACGGCGCTGGTGATGCCTTTCACGTACTCGATTGCCAATGGCCTGGCGCTGGGATTCATCAGTTACGCCGGCCTGAAACTGTTGACTGGCAAACATCGCGAAGTCAGCTATATGCTGTGGGGAATTGCGGGTATTTTCCTGTTCAAAACAATTTACTTACCCGGCTGATCATCATTGACGATTGTCCGATATAAAAAATCAATAGAGGAGTCTATAAAATGTCCCAAGAGCAGTCCCAACCGATCCGGTTTTACTATCAGGGCAAAGTCCATGAAGTGAGCGACGTCGCTCCGACCCGTACCCTGTTGCAGCATCTGCGCGAAGACCACCACTGCACCGGCACCAAGGAAGGCTGTGCCGAAGGTGACTGCGGCGCCTGCACCGTGGTGATTGGTTCGCTGGTCAATGGCGAACTGGAAATGCGCAACGTGAACTCGTGCATCCAGTTCGTTCCTACGCTGGACGGCAAGGCCGTGTTCACCGTGGAAGACCTGAAGCAGAAAGACGGCAGCCTGCACCCGGTGCAGGAAGCGCTGGTGGAATGCCATGGTTCGCAGTGCGGTTTCTGCACGCCGGGCTTCGCCATGTCGCTGTGGAGCCTGTACCTGAAACAGGAAGGCCAGACCGAGCCGGTTTGCCGCAAGACCATCAACGAAACCCTGTCCGGCAACCTGTGCCGCTGCACCGGCTATCGTCCTATCCTCGATTCGGCCCAGCGCATGCTGGAGTTGCCGCACGTGGACTTCGACAAGGCAGCGCTGGCAGCCGCCCTGCAAGAGATTCAACGAGACAAAATGTTCAGCTACACCCATGACGGCCAGACGTTCTATGCGCCGCGCACCCTGGCCGAACTGGCGCAACTGCGCGCCGAACAGCCGACCGCCACGATCCTGGCCGGTTCCACCGATGTGGGCCTGTGGGTCACCAAGCAAATGCGCAACCTGGGCAACGTGATCTACGTGCGCATGGTGAAAGAATTGCACAACCTGGGTATCGTCGACGGCATGCTGGAAATCGGCGCCGGCGTATCGCTGGACGACGCGTACAAGGCCGTGCTGGAACACTACAAGGATGCGTCGCTGCACGAACTGTGGCAGCGCTTCGCATCGCAGCCGATCCGTTCCACCGGCACCCTGGGCGGCTCCGTCGCCAACGGTTCGCCGATCGGCGACTCGGCGCCATGGATGATCGTTCTGGGCGCGGAAATCGTGCTGAACGGCTCGCAAGGCCGCCGCTCGATGCTGCTGCAGGACTTCTACCTCGATTACATGAAGAAGGACTGGCAACCGGGCGAATTCGTGGAAGCCGTGCGCATCCCGATGCCGAAGGCAAACCAGCAATTCCGTACATGGAAACTGTCGAAGCGCTACGACCAGGATATTTCCGCCGTGGCGGCAGCATTCTCGCTGGAGCTGGACAATGGCATTGCGCGCAACGTGCGCATCGCGTACGGCGGCATGGCGGCAACGTCGAAGCGCGCGCCAAACGCGGAAGCCGCCATCGAAGGCAAGCCATGGAATGAAGAGACCATGAAAGCCGCCCACGCGGCGCTGGCTTCCGACTACACGCCGCTGACCGACATGCGCGCGACGGCGAACTATCGCCTGAAAACCGCGCAAAACCTGGTGCAGCGCTTCTGGCTGGAGACCCGCCCGGACGGCGCCCTGCCAGCATCTTCCGTCAACGCTTTCGCATTCGCTTAAGGAGTCATTCATGAACAGCAAATCCGAAGCCTTCATGACCATTGGCGCAGCGAAGGGCTGGGCCGAAGTAGGACAAAACCACCCGCACGAGTCGGCCATCCTGCACGTGCTGGGCGAAGCCACCTATACCGACGACATCCCGGAAGCGCAAGGCACGCTGCACGCCGCGCTGGGCACGTCGCCGAAAGCGCACGCGCGCATCCTGTCGATCAACCTGGACCCGGTGCGCGCCATGCCGGGCGTGGTCGACGTGCTGACGTACAAGGACATCCCCGGCACCAACGATTGCGGTCCGATCATCCATGACGACCCGATCCTGGCCGAGGAAAAAGTCGAATACGTGGGCCAGCCGATCTTCGTCGTGATCGCGAAGACCCACGACCAGGCCCGCCACGCGGCGCGCAAGGCCGACATCCAGTACGAAGAGCTTCCGGCCATCCTGACGCCGGAAGCGGCGCGCGATGCGCAATCTTTCGTGGTGCCACCGATGCGCCTGGAGCGCGGCAATGCGGCCGAGGCATTCAAGCGGTCGAAGAACTTCCTGAAGGGCACGCTGCACGTGGGCGGCCAGGAACAGTTCTACCTCGAAGGCCAGATTTCGTACGCGCTGCCAAAAGAAGGCAACGGCATGCACGTCTACTGCTCGACGCAGCATCCGACCGAAATGCAGCACGTGGTGGCCCACGCCCTGCACTACCCGTCGCACGCGGTGCAGGTGGAATGCCGCCGCATGGGCGGTGGTTTCGGCGGCAAGGAATCGCAATCGGCGCTGTGGGCAGCCTGCGCGGCGGTTGCCGCCGCCAAATTGCGCAAGCCGGTGAAGCTGCGCGCCGACCGTGACGACGACATGATGGTCACCGGCAAGCGCCACTGCTTCTACTACGAGTACGAAATCGGTTACGACGACAACGGCCTGATTACCGCCGCCAAGGTGGAAATGGTGTCGCGCGCCGGCTTCTCGGCCGACCTGTCGGCGCCGGTGGCGACCCGCGCGGTCTGCCACTTCGACAACACTTACTACCTGTCGGACGTGGATATCCGCGCCATGGCCGGCAAGACCAACACCCAGTCGAACACCGCCTTCCGCGGCTTCGGCGGCCCGCAGGGCGCGATCTGCATCGAATACATCGTCGATGAAATCGCCCGCAACCTGGGGCTGGACCAGCTGGACGTGCGCAAGGTGAACTTCTACGGCCGCAACGATGAAGAAGGCCGCAACGTCACGCAGTACGGCCAGGAGGTCAAGGACAACGTCATCCACGAACTGGTGGCGCAGCTGGAAGAGGATTCGAACTACCGTGCGCGCCGCAAGGCCGTGGATGCATTCAACGCCACCAGCCCGGTGCTGAAAAAAGGCCTGGCCATCACGCCGGTGAAATTCGGTATCGCGTTCAACGTGACCCACTTCAACCAGGCCGGCGCGCTGGTGCACATCTACACCGACGGTTCGGTGCTGGTGAACCACGGCGGCACGGAAATGGGCCAGGGCATCAACACCAAGGTGTGCCAGGTAGTGGCCCACGAATTGGGTATTCCATTGGCCAGGGTGCGCGCCAGCGCCACCGACACGTCGAAAGTGGCGAATACGTCGGCAACGGCGGCATCGACCGGCGCCGACTTGAACGGCAAGGCGGCGCAGGACGCGGCGGCCACCTTGAACAAACGCCTGCGCGACTTCGCGGCAAAGACCTACAGCGTGGCGCCGGAAGACGTGGTGTTCGCCGCCGGCATCGTGTATGCGGGCGAAGTCACGACGACCTTCGCGGAACTGGTGGCCGCCGCCTACCTGGCGCGCGTGCAACTGTGGTCGGACGGCTTCTATGCGACCCCGGGCCTGTCGTGGGACCGCGCATCGATGACCGGCAACCCGTTCGGCTACTACGCGTACGGCGCGTCCGTGTCGGAAGTGGTGGTCGACACCCTGACCGGCGAATGGAAACTGCTGGACGTCAACGCGCTGTACGATGCCGGCAACTCGCTGAACCCGGCCATCGACGTGGGCCAGGTGGAAGGCGCGTTCATCCAGGGTATGGGCTGGCTGACGACGGAAGAACTGTGGTGGAACAAGACGGGCAAGCTGATGACGCACGCGCCGTCCACCTACAAGATTCCCGCCGTATCGGACTGCCCGGACAACTTCGATATCCGCCTGTTCAAGAACCGCAACCCGTTCGACAGCATCCACCGTTCGAAAGCCGTCGGCGAACCGCCGCTGCTGCTGCCGTTCTCCGTGTTCCTGGCGATCCGTAACGCGGTATCGGCCGTGGGCGGCCACAAGGTCAACCCGCCGCTGCGCGCACCGGCCACCAGCGAAGCGATCCTGGATGCGGTGGATGCCGTGAAGGCGCAGACCGCGTAATTCCCGGTCAGCGTTCAGCACGCAAAGCCGGACTGGCCGAAAGGCTGGTCCGGCTTTTTTCATGTACGCTTGGCGGCTATGGATTCCCTGATCACCGCCTCCGCCCGCGCCCTGGCCGCGGGCGACCCGCTGGGTGCGCTCAAGCGCGTCGCACTGCGGGACGATCCGCCTGCGCTGGCCTTACGCGGCATCGCCATGGCACAGTTGGGCGAGTTGGGACGCGCGCGCGAATTGCTGCGCCTTGCCGCGCGGGCCTTCGGGCCGCGCGAGGCCGTGGCGCGTGCCCGCTGCGTGGTAGCGGAAGCGGAAGTGGCGCTGGCGATGCGCGATTTCACCTTTGCGCCCCGCTCGCTCGCCACGGCGGCGGCCACGCTGGCATCCCACCACGACCATGCCAACGCCTTGCAGGCGCGCCTGACTGCCGCGCGGCGACTGGTGCTGCTGGGGCGGCTGGCCGAGGCGGAAGCCGCGCTGGCGCAGGCCGGCGCATTTGCTGACTTTACCGGCATACCCTGGGCGTTGGCCGCCATCGGCAACCTGATTGCGGCGGAAATTGCGTTGCGGGCGTTGCGCATGGACCCCGCGCGTGGCGCGCTGACCCGTGCGCAGGTGGCTGCACAGCGCGCCGGGATACCGGCGTTGTGCGCGGAAGCGGAAGAAGCGCTGGCGGTGCTGGTGCGCCCCGCGGCAAGACGCATCGATGCCGGTGGCGGGCAATTGCAGACGCTCGATGACGTGGCGGCGCTGCTGGCATCCGATACGCTGACGATCGATGCCTGCCGGCGCGGGCTGGCCTGCAACGGCGTGCTTGTGCCGCTGGCCAGCCGCCCTGTCCTGTTTGCGCTGGCGAAGTCGCTTGCCGAAGCCTGGCCCGCCGACGCGGAACGGGAAGCATTGATCGCTGAGGCCTTCCGCACCCGCCATCCTGACGACACGCACCGCGCACGGTTGCGCGTGGAAATCGGCCGCCTGCGCAAACTGGCCGCGCCGCTGGCCGGCATCGACGCCACGGCGCGCGGCTTCGCATGGCGTCCCCATGGCAGCCAGAAGGTTGCTGTATTGGCGCCGCCGATAGCCGGTGAACAGGCATCGCTGCTGGCCTTGCTGGCCGACGGCGCCGCATGGCCGACTTCCGCGCTGGCGCAAGCGCTGGATACCAGCCAGCGCACGGTCCAGCGCGCACTGGCTGCGCTGGAAGTTGCGGGACGGGTGCGCGCCATCGGCCAGGGCCGGTCACGCCGCTGGCTGGCGCCGCCGCTGGCCGCGCCGTTGAGCGGATTCACGACGATTTTGTTACTCTCTGCCGCACTGCCGATTGGATAGAGTGGCTGTGTGGCGCCGCGTTGGCCGCCCATCACCAGGGAGACAGTCATGAACAGTAACAAGGCAAGCAATTCAGTAACCGTCACGGCGGCGGAAATTGTCCGCGAGTATGGTCCCTTCAACGGCGCCGAGCGCATCCACGGCGTGTCCCACGACGGCCAGCGTGTCTGGGCCGCCACCGGCGGCGCACTGGTCGCGTTCGATCCCGCCAGCGGCGAAACCGTGCGCACGCTCGACGTCGCGTGCGACGCGGGCACCGCGTTCGACGGATCGCATTTGTACCAGATCGCCGAGGCCCGCATCGACAAGATCGATCCCGCCACCGGCAAGGTGCTGGCGTCGATTCCCGCACCGGGCAATGGTTCGGATTCCGGACTGACGTGGGCCGAAGGCAGCCTGTGGGTCGGCAATTACCGCGACCGCAAGATCCACCAGATCGACCCGGCAACCGGCGCGATCCGCCGTTCGATCGAATCGAACCGCTTCGTCACGGGCGTGACATGGGTGGATGGCGAACTGTGGCACGGCACCTGGGAAGGCGACGACAGCGATATCCGCCGCATCGATCCCGCCAGCGGCGCCGTGCTGGCGCGGATTGACATGCCGCCGGGGACCGGCGTCAGCGGGCTGGAATCGGATGGCGCGGGCCTGTTTTATTGCGGCGGTGGGCCGAGCGGCAAGGTACGCGCCGTCCGGCGTCCTGCCGCATGAATCGATAAACAAATATGTAGTTTGCACAATATAGCTGCTGTCACCCTGGCAGCATCGACATCCATGTTGAAAGCAAGTAGCATCAAACGGTACATAAGCAGTGCCCGACGATGTTCACCATGACTAAAGCTCTACTGATTGCCTTGCTGGCACTGCACCCGGCCGCCTTCGCGGCCGAACCTCCGCTGCGCGTCTGCAGCCTCGGCCTCGCGCCGCAAACCATGAAGGATGCGGACGACAAGCCGGCCGGCTATGCCGTGGAAATCCTGCAAAACGTGGCGGCCGCGCTGCGCTGGCAAATCCAGATCGACTACATGCCGTGGGCGCGGGTGGTGTCGGAAATGAAGCTGGGCCGCTGCGACATGGCCATGACGGTGCTGTACTTCAAGGATTACGCGGAATACATGCTGTTCCCGCACGAAGCCATTCTCGACCAGAAAAACGTGCTGGTGGTGCGACGCGGCGACGGGATCCGGTTTGACGGCAACCTGGAAAAGTTCATGCGCCAGTATTCGATCGGGCTGTATGTCGACAAGCGCGTCAACGATGAATTCGAAGCGTTGCGCAAGGCGCCATGGGCCAAGGTCGACACGGTACCCAGCGCGGAACTGAACATGAAAAAGCTGCTGTTCAAGCGCTTCGACGCCATCGTGGAAAACGACTTGAACGTTACGCATGAAATGCGCAAGCTGGGCAAGCTCGATGACGTGGACATCCTGTCGCCGCCGCTCAGCGTGACGCCGGCCTATATCGTGTTTTCACACAAGCCGGAGTCGCTGAAGCGCATGCGCCAGTACGATTACGCGCTGGCGCAGTTCAAGCGGACGGACAAGTATCGTGCCCTGACGAACCGCTACTTACCAGGCGGACCTGCATCGGAACAACCGTAGGGCGGTTTCCGCGCAGCGGAAGCCGCCATGCCTGCATTACCGCCAGCGCAGGCCGTGCCATGCGGTTATACGGGATCGATTTACTCGAACTGCTTTTTGAACTCGGCAAACTGCGCCGCCAGGTCGCCGATCTCTTGCCGCAGTTGCGCCACTTCCGCTTCCAGCGCCGCTACCCGGCCCGACTGCGAACCCTGGCCTGCACCGGTTGAGCCGCCAAAGCTGGCGGCGGTTTCTTCGCGCGCCAGCGCTTCCTCACCCGACAGAAGGTGACCGTAGCGTGGCTCTTTCGCGCCTGGCGCCACGTTCAGGCGCGATACCAGCGGCGGGTATTTGTCGATCAGGAATTGCAGCGCCTGCTCGACATCGGCCACGGTCTTGAATTCATGCAGGCGCCCCGAGCGCGTGCGCACTTCGCCCGCCGTCTGCAAGCCGCGCAGCATCAGGATCGTCAGCACGGCCACCTTGTCCTGTTCCAGCGACCACTTGATGCGCATGCGGTGTTCGTATTTCGTCACGCGCGCGCCGGCCTGCGTGATGCCGTTGACGAATTTGCGCTGCATGAGGCGCTGCAAGGTCTCGGCCACGGTTTCTTCGGACAGCGACATCACCGGGTCGCGGCTCGATAACTGGTTGCAGCCGTTGGTGATCGCGTTGAGCGACATCGGGTAATTGTCGGGGGTGAGCGCTTCTTTTTCTGCCAGCACCGCCAGTACCCGTACTTCAAACGGGTCCAGCAGGTTGGGATTGTCTGCATCGGTAGTCATGCGCTGTTCCTTATTCGACGAGCTTGTTCAATTGGGCGGGATCGAATTTATCACACTCGGGCATGGCCTTACAGTCCAACCCCGCCGCTTTCATCGTTGCGGCCAGCTGTTCGATCTGCCGTTCCTGCACGGCGGCATGGTCGATTAGCGCCCGCAGCGCCTTCGACAGCGGGTCGTCGCCGTTGGCCGTCAAGCCATAGGACGTGAACAGGTTGGCGACAGTGGCCGGCGCCGCATCCTTTTGCACGATGTGCGCGGGATTGCCGACCGCCGTGCCGCCCGGTGGAACGGGCTTCAGCAGCACGGCGTTCGAGCCCACTTTCGCATATTCGCCCACGGTGAAATTACCCAGCACTTTCGCGCCCGCGCCGATGATGACGCCCCGCTCCAAGGTGGGATGGCGCTTGGCGCCCGTGGCCAGCGACGTGCCGCCCAGGGTCACACCCTGGTAAATCGTGCAATCGTCGCCCACCACGGCGGTCTCGCCGATGACGACGCCGAAGCCATGGTCGATGAATACGCGGCGGCCGATGACCGCGCCGGGATGGATTTCAATGCCGGTCAGGACCCGCGCCACGTGCGACGTGAAACGGCCCAGCCATTTCATGCGGTGCGTCCAGCACCAGTTGGCCCAGCGGTGCATGACGATGGCGTGCAGGCCGGGGTAGCAAGTCAGCACCTCCCATCCGTTGCGGGCGGCGGGATCGCGGTCGATGATGCTGTTGATGTCTTCTCTCAGGCGATGGAACATAAAACGCATAAGGTTATGACCGATATGCGCATCGTAGCGCATTCGGTAGGCGGTTGCTCGAATTTGGAATGTGGGCCGGGGCGGCCCGGGGAGCGGATCGGCGGACAACGCCGCCAATCCGCCGTGCCAGATCAGGCTTCTTTGGCGAGGCGCTGGCGGCGCGCCTCGTACAGACAGACGCCGGAAGCGACTGAGACGTTCAGGCTCTCGACGGTGCCGAACATGGGGATATTGACCAGCATGTCGCAGGTTTCGCGGGTCAGGCGGCGCATGCCCTCGCCTTCCGAACCCATGACCAGTGCGGTCGGGCCGGTGAAGTCGGACTGGTACAGGCTCTTTTCGCCGTCATCGGACGTGCCGATCAGCCAGATATCGCGGTCTTTCAGGTCGCGCAAGGTGCGGGCCAGGTTCGTCACCGTGATGTAAGGCACGTTTTCCGCCGCACCGCTGGCCACCTTGGCCGCCGTCGCGTTCAAGCCGACCGCGCGGTCTTTCGGTACGATCACGGCGTGCGCGCCGGCGCCATCGGCCACGCGCAGGCAGGCACCCAGGTTGTGCGGGTCGGTAATGCCGTCGAGCACCAGCAGCAGCGGCGGGCCTTCGATCGCGTCCAGCAATTCATCGAGGTTGCGCGCCAGCGAAATCTGCTGGGCAAACGCGATCACGCCCTGGTGGCGGTGGGTGCCGACGATCTTGTCGAGGCGCGACGATTCCACCGGCATTACGCGCACGCCGAGCGACTTGGCGTTGGCCACCAGGTCGGTCATGCGGCGGTCATTACGGGCGATATCGACGAAAATTTCTTCCACGGACGACGCTTCGTGACGCAGACGCGACGTGACGGCGTGGAAGCCGAAAATCATTTTATTTTTGGACATTGCTTATCGTTTCTTCTTGCTCTTGGCGGCCGTGGCCACCTTCGAGCGCTTGGGTTTTGCAGCCTTGGCTTTCACGGCCTTGGCTTGGGGTTTTGCAGCCGCCTTGGCGGCAGGGTTGGCGGCCGGACGGGCCGCCGTGGTACGGGACTTGCCGCCGGCACTGTTGCGCGAACGTGGCGGTGGCACCAGCGGTTCAGGCAACGGTTCGAGATCGAAGTACGCCGGCAGCTTGCCGCCGGCCGCACTGGCACCGGTTTTCGGCGCCGGCGCGGCAGCGCGGCTGCCAGGCTTGCCGCCCTTGCCGGCTGGCGCGCCTTTGCCGGCCGGCTTGCGGCGGCCACGCGGCGCTTCGACTTCCTCGTCGTCCAGGTCTTCTTCATACAGCGGCGTGATGCGCGGACCGCCATTCTGCTCTTTCTGGCGCACGCCGATACCGGCGGTTTCCGACGCCGCCAGGCGCAGGTCGATCTTGCGCGAATCGAGGTCGACCCGCACCACCTGCACCTTGACCTTGTCGGTCAACTGGTAACGCTTGCCGGTACGCTCGCCGCGCAACTCGTGGCGCGCATCGTCGTACTGGAAGTAATCGGCGCCCAGGTCCGTGATGTGCACCAGGCCTTCGACAAACAATTCCTCCAGCTGCACGAAGATGCCGAACGTGGTCACGCCGGTGATCATGCCGGTGAATTCATCGCCCAGCTTGTCCTGCATGAAGTAGCACTTGAGCCACTGTTCGACGTCGCGCGACGCTTCGTCGGCGCGGCGTTCATTGGCCGAGCAGTGCACGCCCAGCGCATCCCACACCGTCAGGTCGCCGGCGGCTTTCGGCGTCTTGCCTTCCTGCTTGTCTTTCAATTGCTGGCGGCGCGTGGCGTTCGACACGGCCGTATTGAGCACGCTCTTGTCGCCGATTTTCGGCTCGTACTTCTTGCCCAGCAAAATCGCCTTGATGGCGCGGTGCGTCAGCAAGTCCGGATAGCGGCGGATCGGGCTGGTGAAGTGCGCATAAGCTTCATAGGCCAGGCCGAAGTGGCCGATGTTGTCCGGGCTGTAGACCGCCTGCTGCATCGAGCGCAGCAGCATGGTTTGCAGCAGCGACGCATCGGGACGCTCCTTGATCTTGCCCATCAGTTCCGCGTAATCGGACGCGGCCGGCGTGTCGCCGCCGCCCAGGCTCAGGCCCACCTGCTTCAGGAAGTTGCGCACTTGCGTGAGTTTTTCCTTGGTCGGCCCGGCGTGGATACGGTAGGTGCCCGGATGCTTGTGGCGCAGCAGCAGGTCGGCCGCGCACACGTTGGCGGCCAGCATGCACTCTTCGATCACCTTGTGCGCATCGTTGCGGGTGCGGGGGATGATTTTCTCGATCTTGCCCGCGGCATTGCAAACGATGTAGGTTTCCGTGGTCTCGAAATCGATCGCGCCCCGCACCAGCCGCGCTTTTTGCAGCGCATGGAACACGTCGTACAGGTTTTGCAGGTGCGGCACCAGCGGTGCGCGGCGCGCCGCTTCCGGGCCCTTGGTGTTGCCCAGGATGGCGGCCACTTCGTTGTACGTGAAGCGCGCGGCCGAATGCATGACGGCCGGGTAGAACTGGTACGCGGTGATCTCGCCCTTGGCGGTAATCACGGCATCGCACACCAGCGACAGGCGGTCCACGTTCGGATTCAGCGAGCACAGGCCGTTCGACAGCTTTTCCGGCAGCATCGGGATCACGCGGCGCGGGAAATACACGGACGTGCTGCGCTCCAGCGCATCGCCATCGAGGCCATCGTTCGGCTTCACGTAGTGGCTGACGTCGGCAATCGCGACGATCAGGCGGAAGCCCTTGCTGCGGCCGATTTTCACCGGTTCGCAGTACACGGCGTCATCGAAGTCGCGTGCATCTTCGCCGTCGATGGTCACCAGCGGCACATCGCGCAAGTCGACGCGGTCGGCCAGGTCTTCTTCACGCACGAAGTCGGGCAGCTTTTTCGCCTGCGCCAGCGCCTTGTCGGAAAACAGGTGCGGCACGCCGAACTTGCGCACGGCGATCTCGATTTCCATGCCGGGATCGTCCAGCGCGCCCAGCACTTCCACCAGGCGGCCCATCGGCTGCTTGAAGCGGCCCGGCTGTTCCGTCAATTCCACGCTGACGATCTGGTCCGGCTTGGCTTTGCCCACCGGGCCGTCGATGATGATGTCGTGCGAAATGCGCTTGTCTTCCGGCACCACCAGCCACATGCCGTTTTCCTTGACCAGGCGGCCGATGATGTGGGAATTGGCGCGCTGCACCACTTCCACGATCGTCCCTTCGGCGCGGCCGCGGCGGTCCAGGCCGACCACTTTGGCCAGCACGCGGTCGCCGTGCATGACTTTTTGCATTTCACGCTCGGACAGGTACAAGTCTTCGCCCGGCTCGTCCGGGATCACGAAGCCGTAGCCGTCGCGATGGCTGCTGACACGGCCGGCGACAAAGCCGGAATGGTCGGCCAGCACATAAAAGCCGGAACCGTCGGACACGATCTGGCCATCGCGTTCCATCGCGTTCAGGCGGCGTGTCAGGACGGCGTGGGAATCAGCTTTGACTTTGAGCGACAGCGCAACGGCGCGCAAGTCGAGCGGCGCCTTGGCGCTGCGGAAGATGCCGAGAATTTCCTCGCGGCTGGGAATAATGTGGGTAGATTGGTTCAAAAGTGTTTGGTCTTATTATTGGGAGTGTGGAATTTGCATATATAGCGCGTAGTGTACCGGAGGTCACGCCAAACGCCTACGCTTCAGAATTTCCAGCCTGGAGTTTGACAACGGCTGGGATTACTCTATAATCCTGGTCTCTTGCAGCGGCGACGCGGCAAGATAGGCAGGTCGATACGCAGTATGGAATGGAAACGTTCATCTGGCGTGAGACTCGCCAAGTCGCTATAATAGCAGACATTGCCCACGTGGCGGAATTGGTAGACGCGCATGGTTCAGGTCCATGTGCCGCGAGGTGTGGGGGTTCGAGTCCCTCCGTGGGCACCAAAAATTCCGTAAAAAAGCCGCAAACTTTCACGAGTTTGCGGCTTTTTTCATTTCCGCGCCCTGACGGCCCCGGACTGCGGATTTTTCCGGGTTTCATGAAAATACCCTTGACCGAACGAAAAACACCCCTTAAGATGCGTGCCTTCTGTTGCAGCAACAACGCAACAGGATGACAAGGAAAGCAGCGCCCACGTGGCGGAATTGGTAGACGCGCATGGTTCAGGTCCATGTGCCGCGAGGTGTGGGGGTTCGAGTCCCTCCGTGGGCACCAGCGCTGATTTCAATGTCTCTGTAACACCAGTGCCCACGTGGCGGAATTGGTAGACGCGCATGGTTCAGGTCCATGTGCCGCGAGGTGTGGGGGTTCGAGTCCCTCCGTGGGCACCACAGAATTCCGCAGAAAAGCCGCAGACTTTCACGAGTCTGCGGCTTTTTTCATTTCCGCACGCCTCCCCCGGGTGCAAAAAGCAATATTTTCCGAAAAACATCGAAATACCCTTGACCACTGTGCCGCAGCCCCGTATGATTCGGGCCTCTGTTGCAGCGACACCGCAACAGAACGACAAAGAAAGCAGCGCCCACGTGGCGGAATTGGTAGACGCGCATGGTTCAGGTCCATGTGCCGCGAGGTGTGGGGGTTCGAGTCCCTCCGTGGGCACCAGCGCTGATTTCGATGTCTCTGTAACACCAGTGCCCACGTGGCGGAATTGGTAGACGCGCATGGTTCAGGTCCATGTGCCGCGAGGTGTGGGGGTTCGAGTCCCTCCGTGGGCACCACAGAATTCCGCAGAAAAGCCGCAGACTTTCACGAGTCTGCGGCTTTTCTCATTGGCGCGTCCTCTGCTAGTGCAATGCAAGTGTGTTGTTACCGCACGGCACCTTGTACTACACTGGACTCACTCTCTGCTTCCCCCTGGAAACCCGCTCAATGGCGTCGACTCAGCCGCAAACCATCCTGATCGTTTCGGGCGCTACCTACGACATGGCGGCGCTGGAAGCGGCGCTGGCGGAATATGGTTTCCGGGTCCGGGTCGTCAACCGTGGCGATAGCGCGCTGGCCGCCGTGCGCGAAGGCGGCATTTCCCTGGCGCTGGTGGAAACGGCGCTGGCCGGCAGCGCCAGCTTCGAACTGGTGCAGCGCCTGCTGGCGGCGGCGGACGCAGGCAAGATGCCAGTGCTGATGATGTCCCCCTCGCCCACCGACGATGAACAGCGCCGCGCACTGGAAGCGGGCGCCAGCGGTTACCTGCAATTGCCGCAATCCGTCGACGAAGTGGTGGAACAGGTATTGGTGGAATTGACGGTGCGCCACGCGTGGCCCACCCGCCCCGGTTCCGCCCAGCTCGACGCGGAAGCGCTGGAAGTCAATTACTTTGCCATGATGCTGTCCACGCCGGACAGCGTCATGCTGTTCGACGCGGAGCATGGCCATCCGGTCGCCATCAATGCCAGCGCCGAACGCATGCTGGGCCGCACCAGCGCGGAATTGCGCACGCTGCGGCTGGAAGACTTGTGCCCGCCAGAGCAGCCGGACGGCACGCCTTCGGCACTGGCGGTACAGGATCTGATCCGCCGTGTGCTGGCCGGGGAAGTCAAGGTCTTCCAGGTGACGTTCCAGCACAGCAGCGGGCGCCGCATCGATTGCGACCTGCGCCTCGTCATGCTGAACAAGGATGGGCGCCGCCTGTACCACATGCGCATGGTCGATGTGACCGGCCACAAGCTGGCCGAAGCACTGCGCTTTGGCCAGAACAAATTGCTGGAAATGATCGCGCGCGGCGCGCCGCTGCAACAAACGCTGGACCGCCTGATGCTGCTGATCGAATCGCAATCGCCCGGCGTGCTGTGCTCCACACTGTTGCTCGATCCCGACAGCAAGACCATGCACATCGGCTCCGCCCCCAGCCTGCCGCAGGAATACCTGGAAGCCATCGAAGGCAGCGCCATCGGGCCCGCGATGGGATCGTGCGGCACCGCGATGTTCCGCAAGGAAGGCGTGATCGTCAGCGACATTGCCACCGATCCGCAGTGGGAGCCGTACGCGGCGCTGGCCGAAAAATTCGGGCTGCGCGCCTGCTGGTCGATGCCGATCCTGCTGGACCAGGATACGGTGCTTGGCACGTTCGCCATGTATTACCGCGAACCGCGCAGCCCCGGGCCGGACGATTTGCGCCTGACCGGCGTGGCCACCCACCTGGCGGGGATCGCGATTGCCCGCACCCGCCACGAAAATGAATTGCTGCGTCACCGGGGCCACCTGGAAGAACTGGTGGAAGCCCGCACGGCGGAAATGCGGCGCGCCATGAACGCGGCCGAACAAGCCAACGCGGACTTGCAGAAAGCGCTGGAAAACCTGCGCATGACGCAAAATGAACTGGTGCGGCGCGACAAGCTGGCCGCGCTGGGCGCGCTGGTGTCCGGCGTGGCCCACGAATTGAATACCCCGATCGGCAACAGCCTGATGGTGGCCAGCACCATGGTGGAGCGCACGCGCACTATCCGCAACAGTACGGAAGCAGGCACCCTGCGCCGCTCGGCGCTGGACGATTACCTGCAGCAGGCACAGGAAGCGGACGAGATCGTCGTGCGCAACCTGCGCCGCGCCGCCAACCTGGTGCAAAGTTTCAAGCAAATCGCCGTCGACACGGACAGCACGCAACGCCACCGCTTTTTCCTCGATAACTTCATTTCCGAACTGGTGCTGCCGCTGCATGCGATGGTCAAGCACACGCACGTGCAGGTGACGCAAGACATCCCCTACCACTTCGATATGGACAGCTATCCCGGCCCGCTGGGCCAGGTGATCCAGGCCCTGTTTGAAAACAGCATCACGCATGGCTTCGCGGGACGCAGCGGCGGCCATATCCGGATCGCCGCGCAGCGCCTGCCGGACAATACCGTGCAACTGACGTTTGAAGACGATGGCGCCGGCATCCTGCCGGAACACCTGGGCCGCATTTTCGACCCGTTCTTCACCACGCGCCTGGGCGCAGGCGGTTCCGGGCTGGGTTTGCACGTGGCGCACAATATCGTCACCGGCGTCCTGGGCGGACGCATCGATGCGGAAAGCACACCGGGCGTCGGCACAAGGTTTACCTTGCTGCTGCCGTCGAGCGCCCCGCTATAATCGTTTATATGAAAATCCTGCTCGCCCTGTTCCTGTCCTGTGCCTGCGCCTTGCTGGCCGCCGAACCCGCCCCATGGTATTGGTGGGTCAGCAAGCTGGACGGCGCCCGCGTCTGCTCGCAGACGCCGCTCGGCGCTGGCTGGGAACGCATCGCCCGTCCCTATAGAGATAGCCGTTGCGAAAAATTGGCATTTGCCAAATAATGGGTTCAGCACAAGACTTAAAAAATTGTTCTTCAGCAGCGCAGTTCCACCATATCAATGACGAGGAGAGCCGATGTTTACGAGTCCAGAACAATTCGCCGCCACCACCAAGGCACTGTTTGAGTTCCAGCTTGAAACTTTCAATACGCTGGCCAGTAAAACCGTGCAAGGCGTGGAACAAGTCGTGGCGCTGAACATCGCCACCGCCAAATCCAGCCTGGAAGAACAGCTGGCTGCCGGCAAAGACTTGAGTCTGGCGCGCGATCCCAAAGCCGTACTGGCCGTGGCGGCATCGAAAGTGCAGCCCGGCATGGCCAATGCGAAGGAATATCACCAGCAACTGGGTGAAATCATTTCCGACATGCGCACCGAATTCAACCGCGCGGCCGACGCCCACCTGACGGAAGCGAAAAGCACGCTGTCCGCCCTGATTTACGACGTGACGCAAAACGTCCGTCCCGGTTCGGAAAATGCCGTGCAAATCGTGAAAACCGCGATTGATAACGCGTTTGCCGGCTATGAACAAGTGACCACGGCGGCCCGCCAGGCCGTCACCAACGTGGAAGCGCAAATCGCCAAGGCGTCCGCGCAAGTCACCGATCCGCAGTAATCCCCGGGGCGGCGCCCGCCGCCCCTTCCCCTCCTCATCCTGCCATCTATCCAACCGGCGTCATCCGCGCTACACTACTGTATAAAAATACAGCTGGCAGTGCATATCGATGGTCAAGGTCCTGGAAAACCCGTTTTATTATCTGGATAACTTCCAGCAAGTCTTGCAGTGGATTGCCGCCCGCTACGACGACTTGCTCGACAACGCCGAACGCGCCTTCCTCGCGCAATTTGCCGCCCTGCCCCAGCCGTCGCGCGCGCTGTTCGTGCGCATGGCCATGCGCAAGGGCGTGCTGTTCCGCGCAAGCAAGCTGGACTATCCGGAAATCGGTGACACGGCGGCCGCCTGCGCGCCGCTGGCGGAACTGGGCTGGGTCGACCGGGAACCGGTACTGGCGCTGGATGATGTATTTGCGGTGCTGCAAAAACCGGAACTGGCGCTATTGTTTGCCTTGCAGGGCGCGGACAAAGCCGCGCGCAAGGCCGACCAGTTGGCCATGCTGCGCGAGCGCCACGCCGATGCATTGCCGCTGGCCGGCTGGGCCGCGCTGACCGGGGGCACAGCGCCGCCGGACACGATTTACCACATGCAAATGCAGCCGCTGTGCGACCGGCTGCGGCTGGTCTTCTTCGGCAACTTCCACCAGGACTGGTCGGAATTCGTGTTGTCCGACCTGGGCATTTATCAATACGAAAAAGTCGACTTCCCGCCTTCGGCGCGGGGCTTCCGCACCCGCGCCGACATCGATGCGTACCTGGCGCTGCATGCGTGCCGCGAGCGCTTTGCCAATGGCGAACCACCGCTGGACGTGTTGCACGACCTGCCGTCCGCGGACGGCAACGAATGGCTGACGAGCCGCCGCCACCGCCTGCAATTCCAGATGGCCCAGCACCTGGAAAAATCGCAGGATTGGGACGGCGCCCTCGCCCTGTACCGCGATTGCCCGTACCCGGGCGCCCGCGCCCGCGCCATCCGCGTGCTGGAAAAAAGCGAGGCGCCTGACGACGCGTATGCACTGCTGCGGCAAGCCATGGCGGCGCCGGAAAGCGATGCGGAACGCCAGCAATTGCTGCGCATGGCGCCACGGCTGCGGCGCAAGCTGGGCCAGCCGAAGGAACCCGCGGCCCCCGCCGCGCCGGTGGTGCGGCTGGACCTGGCGTTGCCCATGCCGGCCGAAGACTGGTGGGTCGAAGGCGTGGTGCGCGACCACCTGTCCGGGGAAACCTGTCCCGTCTATTACGTGGAAAACGCGCTGGCCAATTCCCTGTTTGGCCTGCTGTGCTGGGATGCCGTGTTCACGCCGATTCCCGGCGCCTTCTTCCACCCGTTCCACCACGGCCCGGCGGATTTGCATGCGGCGGATTTCCATGCGCGCCGCACCGCGCAATTCGCCGCCTGCCTGGCGCAGCTCGACGATGGCCGCTATGCGGAGACCATCCGGCGTAACTTTGCCGCCAAGTTCAACATCCAGTCCCCCTTCGTCTACTGGGGCGCGCTCGATGAAGCCTTGCTGGAACTGGCGCTGGCCTGCATCCCCGCCAGCCACTTGCGCCTGTGGTGCGAACGCATCCTGGCCGATATCGCCGCCAACCGCAGCGGATTCCCCGACCTGATCCAGTTCTGGCCGGACGAACGCCGCTACCACATGATCGAAGTGAAAGGCCCCGGCGACCGATTGCAGGACAACCAGTTGCGCTGGATTGCCTATTGCGCCCAGCACGCGATGCCGATCACCGTCTGTTACCTGCAATGGGCGGCATGATTTCCTATACCGTGGCTGTGCGCGCACTGTGCGAATTCACGGCCAAGACGGGCGACCTGGACTTGCGCTTCACGCCCACGCCAACCGCGCAGGAAGGCATTGCCGGCCACGCGGTGGTGGCGTCGCGCCGTGGCGACGGCTACGAAAAGGAAGTCAGCCTGTCCGGCGAATATGGCCCGTTGCGCGTGCGGGGCCGCGCCGACGGTTACGACGCCCCCGCCAACCGGCTGGAAGAAATCAAGACGTACCGGGGCGACCTGGCGCGCATGCCGGCCAACCACCGGGCGCTGCATTGGGCGCAATTGAAGGTCTATGGCCACTTGCTGTGCGCGGCGCGCAATCTTGCCGGCGTTCAGCTGGCGCTCGTGTATTTCGATATCGGCAGCCAGAAGGAAACGCTGGTCACGGAAGAGGCGCAGGCGTCCGATCTGCAGGCGTTTTACGAGCAGCAGTGCCGCGCGTTCATCGCCTGGGCCGAACAGGAAATCGCGCACCGCGCGGCGCGCGACGCGGCGCTGAAAGCCATGCGTTTCCCCCATGCGGACTTCCGCCCAGGCCAGCGCCAGCTGGCCGAAGCCATGTACAAGGCCAGCACGCGGGGTTGTGGCTTGCTGGCGCAGGCGCCGACCGGCATCGGCAAGACCGTGGGCAGCCTGTTCCCGCTGCTGAAAGCCACGGCCGAGCATGGCCTCGACAAGATCTTCTTCCTGGCCGCGAAAACGTCGGGCCGCGCCATGGCGCTCGACGCCGCCGCCACCTTGACCGGCGTAGACCGCGCGGCGCCGTCGGCCACCATCCCCATCGTACCGCTGCGCACGCTGGAACTGGTGGCGCGCGACAAGGCGTGCGAACACCCGGACAAGGCGTGCCATGGCGAATCGTGCCCGCTGGCGCAGGGCTTTTATGACCGTTTGCCGTCAGCCCGTGCGGCAGCGTTGCTGGCGCCGATACTGGACCGCGACGCGGTGCGCGCCACCGCGCTGGCACACCAGGTGTGCCCGTATTACCTGGCCAGCGAACTGGCGCGCTGGGCCGACGTGATCGTGGGCGACTACAACTATTACTTCGACATCAGCGCCATGCTGTACAGCCTGACCGTGCAAAACAGCTGGAAAGTCAGCGTGCTGGCGGACGAAGCGCACAACATGGTGTCGCGCACGCGCAAGATGTATTCGGCGGAACTGGAACATGCGCAACTGCGCGCGCTGCGCAAGGTCGCGCCGGAATCGCTGAAGAAGGTGCTGGACCGCGTGCACCGGCAATGGAACGCGCTGGAAAAGGAACAGCTGGCCAGCACACAACCGGACTACCAGGTGTACGCGGAACTGCCGGACAAATTCACGGGGGCGTTGCAGACCGCGATTACCGCCATCGGCGAGTTTTATGCGGAACATCCGGCCCACATGGACCACGATTTGCAGCATTTCTATTTTTATGCGATGGCCTTCATGCGCCTGGCGGAAAGCCATGGCGACCACGCGCTGTTCGACGTCACGCTGGACGGCGCCGGCACGCGCGCCAATTCCACGCTGTGCCTGCGCAATATCGTCCCCGCCCCGTTCCTGAAACCCCGCTTCGACGCGGCCCATACGACGGCGCTGTTTTCCGCCACCCTGAGCCCGTGGAATTACTACTGCGACATGCTGGGCATGCCGCAGGGGACGGCCTGGGTCGACGTGGAATCGCCGTTCATGGCCGACCAGCTGGCCGTGCGCGTGGCAGGCCGCATCTCGACGCGCTACCAGCACCGCGAACGGTCGCTGGCGCCGATAGCGGAACTGATGCGCGACCAGTACGCGCGCCAGCCGGGCAATTACCTGGCCTTCTTCAGCAGCTTCGATTACCTGGACAAGGCGGCGCGGGTATTCATCGAACGCTATCCGGACATCCCTGTGTGGCAACAGGAACGCCGCATGGATGAAGCCGCGCGCGAAGCGTTCATCGCGCGCTTTACGGAAGACGGGCGCGGCATCGGTTTTGCCGTACTGGGCGGCGCGTTTGGCGAAGGGGTGGATTTACCGGGGGCGCGGCTGATCGGCGCCTTCATCGCCACCCTGGGGCTGCCGCAACTCAATCCCGTCAACGAACAAATCCGCCAGCGCATGGAAACCATTTTTGGCGCGGGCTACAATTACACGTACCTGTATCCCGGCATGCAAAAGGTGGTGCAGGCGGCCGGGCGCGTGATCCGCACGGAGACGGATAAAGGGACGGTGTACCTGATCGACGACCGCTTCGCCCGCCCCGAAGTGCGGGCGCTATTGCCGCAATGGTGGCATGTCGATGTCGCCTGATCCCGTAGGGCGGTTTCGCCGAAGGCGAAGCCGCCATGCATGCGTCAACGCGGCGCACGCGGCACAAGTCAACACTTGACGTTCCACGCAGTCAACTCCCGTCCGCGTTTACGTACTGTGACCTGCGCCTCCGACTCCCGGTCGCTGCGGTAAGTCATCACCAGCATCCCGTCCTTGTCCGCGCCCAGTCCCACCAGCTTGAACGGCAGCGCGCGGATCGGCGCGCACTGCGTATTCCCGGCAAACAACAGGCGCGCGCCCTGCAGCACAGCGCCCTGCCCTTCCAGCACCGTCACGATATCCCGGTCCGCCATCGGCTGCGACAGCAGCACCCGCTGCGGCGACACGCCGCAATCGCTGGAGCGGTCCAGCCACACGTAGCGCCGTGTCTCCCCGGTCGCGCGCCATGCCTTGCCGTCAAACGCATGGCCATGTCGCTGCGCCAGGCACAGCGACCATGCGGCGCGTTGCGGCTTGTCTTCCGCCCAGGCCTCCACCGACCAGCCTTGAGCAGGACCACCGCGCCGGATCTCGAACGCGGGCCGCGCCACGGCGCCCGGCGCCGCCTGGTAATACGCGGCGAACGATTGCAGTTCCCCCTCGTTGGGCGCGCGCGCCTCCTGCCCTGCCGCCATGGCAACACCGGCGGTCGCCATTGCTGATAACAGCATCTTCTTCATTGTTCCACTCACT
Organism: Pseudoduganella rivuli; assembly: GCF_009674485.1. GTDB lineage: Bacteria > Pseudomonadota > Gammaproteobacteria > Burkholderiales > Burkholderiaceae_D > Rugamonas > Rugamonas rivuli_B. The sequence goes on from NZ_WKJJ01000012.1 coordinate 105,269, forward strand.
GCATGACGCTGCGAACTTTCTGGTAGCCGCTACGGCTGATCGGCAATTTGCCGCCATCCTTCAATACTGCCACATGACTGTCCTTGCCCGCCTGTTCTATGCGCGCCAGGCATTCCAGGTTCAGCAAATAGGAGCGGTGGATGCGCAGGAACTTGTCCGCATCGAGCTGGCTTTCCAGGTCGGACAGGCGCTGGTTCTTCAGGTACGCCTTGCCTTCCGTGTGGATTTGCACGTAATCGTCCTGCGCTTCGATGTAGTCGATCTTTTCACTGGCGATCACGTGCACCTTCGCGCCATCGCGGATCACCACGCGGCCCAGCGGCTTGCCCCTCGCAACGGCGTCCCTGGCGGCATCCCGCACCACGTCGCGCGTGGCTTCCTGCTGCGCCCTGGCGGCATCGCCCTGCGCCAGCGTGGCGCGCACATGGTTGATGGCCTGGTCGAAGCGCTCCTGGCTGAACGGCTTCAGCAAATAATCCAGCGCACGGTATTCGAAGGCCTTCAACGCATACTGGTCGAACGCGGTGGCAAACATGATGCGGCATTTGCCCGCCACCAGTTCCGCGACTTCAAAGCCGTCCAGCTTCGGCATCTGGATGTCGAGGATGGCGAGGTCCGGCCCCAGTTCCGTGATGGCTTTCACGGCTTCGAAGCCGTTCGCGCACTCCGCCACCACTTCCACGTCCGGGTGCGATTCCAGGTATTCCCGGACGACGCCGCGCGCCAGCATTTCGTCGTCCACGATGATGATACGCATGTCACTCCTTGCTGTATTCACTGCCTGCTTCCGCCGTACGGGCAGGCAGGGTCATTTCCACGACAAATACGCCATCGCGCGCGCCCCAATGCACGGCAGCTTCCGTGCCATAGCAACCGGCGAGGCGCTGGCGCACATTGGCCAGGCCGATGCCATTGCCCTTGCCGCCGGACGATGGCGCTTCGTCGTCATCCATCGCATTATCCACCACCACCTGCAATTGTGAACCGGCGCGGCGTGCCGCGACACGGATTTTTCCGCCATCGGGCAAGCCCGCAATGCCGTGTTTGACGGCATTTTCCACCAACGGCTGGATGATCATGGGCGGCACCAGGCAACTTTCCGCATCGGCGTGGATGGCTTCTTCCAGTTGCAGCCGGTCGCCAAAGCGCACTTTTTCCACCGCGAGGAAGTGCCGCACCAGCTGCATTTCCTGGGACAGCGGGATCGCCGTGCGCTCCGCCACGCCCAGGCTGAGGCGGAAAAAGCCCGCCAGCTGCAACGTCATTTCGCGCGCGCCCTTGGGGTTTTGCGACGTCAGCGCGCTGATCGAATTGAGGCTGTTGAACAGGAAGTGCGGGTCGATCTGCGTGCGCAGCATGCGCAGTTCCGCTTCCCTTGCCGCCAGCCGCGATTGCAGTTCGCGTTGCTGGGCGTTGCTGGCCCGCTCGGATTCCGTGGCCAGGTAATTCACCGCCGCCAGCAAGCCATATAGCAGCACGCCCAGCCCGAATATCACTGCTTTCAATGGCGGCGTGTAGGGGATGCCGGCCCACGCCACTTCCAGCCAGCCGCACAGCGCATTCCAGCCGCCCAGCAGCGCGCTCCACAGCAGCGCCGACACGACGGCCGACGCGCCCAGCGCCGTCACCACGCCGGCCAGGCTGCGTTCGGACAGCGGATAGGCGCGGCACAGGTAATACGCGGAAAAGCCGGCGCCGACCCCGTACAGCATGGTGGCGGGAACGGCGAACAGCATGGCGTTGAACCACGGCGTATCGAACGCCGCCGCCGTGGCGCCGCCGATCGCCACACCCAGCAACAGCCAGGCCAGCAGGTACAGGGCGGCGCCGCGGCGGTTACCGATGGGGGACAGCATCGTCAGTTACGCACATCGACACCACCCATCAGCGCCACGCCACGGATGATCAGGCGCTTGCCATTGTCGCGCGGCGCGCTGGTCTTTTCACTGAAGCCGCCCAGCAGCGGCGTCCCTTCCAGGCTGACGGTCCAGTCATCCGGCACCTTGATTTCAATGCCGCCCCACATGGTGAACACGTTCAGCACCGCCTCGCCCCGCATCGACGCCTGGCGCAAATCCAGTTCGCAGCCGCCCATGATGGAGGTGATTTCGCCGCCACGGAAATCCTGCGTGTACACGCGGCGCTCGATGCCGCCCATCAGCGCGGTCAGGTTGACATAGCTGTCCTGGCCCGCATCCTTGTCCAGCATGCCACTCACGGTTTCCTTGCGTTCGCGGGTCGACTTAAAAACCACCAGCAAGCCGGCGGCAATCATCAGCAGCGGCGCCAGCACGCGCCAGCTGACATAAATAAAGCCCAGCCCTTTCAGCAGCAATACCGTACCCAGCGCAATGAAGATACCACCGGCCGCCCTGCCGCCGCTGGACGTGCTTTGCGTGTATTTCAGTATGCCGGCCAGGATGAAGATCACGGGCCACAGCTGGAACGCATAATCGAATTCAATGATGCCGAGGTTATCCAGCAGGAACAGTATGCCGATGGCGATCACACCCAGCCCGACCACCATTTGCCCTGCGGCGCTGCCGCCGCGTTTTTCATTGCGCATTGCCTGCTCCTTGTTCGTGCTTGTCCAGGTATTTCACCAGTACCGGCTTCAGCGCCACTTTGACACCCCACATGATGATCAGGATCGGCCAGCTGTTATGGAAGCCCAGGCCCCACAGGCGCTCCATCGATACAAAAAACCACGCGGCAAAGGCGATCGACGACAGGCCGCTCAAAACCAGTCTCGTCGTCGTTGGCGGCACCAGGTTCGACAAGCCGGCAATCGCCACCAGCACGGGCCAGTAGCGCCACAGGTGGCCGATTTCCAGCTGGCCGGTGCGGTCCAGCAGGAAAGCGACGCCGGCGGCAATGATGACGGTGCCCCAGACCATTTGGTGGCGCCAGTGTTGTGTCGCTGCTTCGTCTTTCATATTCGTCTCCGTCGTATGGGTTCGGTATGGACGTCACGATACCGGGCAAGGCCCAATGGCGAAACAGGGAATCGGCGAACGGCGGATGGCGGCCGGTGAATGGCGAAGTTTTCAGCGAATCGCGGAGCGGCGCGGGCGAACGGCGGGGACGACTGAAAACAAAAAAGCCCGGCTGGTTAGCGCGGGCCTTGATGGAGTGGAAGGAGCGGAAGGGAGCCGGATCGGAGGCTTTCAGGAACGGCCGTCATTCATTTTTTGATCGAACATCATCAAGCCCCAGCCTAACTGGCGGCGGATTTCTTCCGGAGTGGGCGGCGGTTTGACTTCCTGCGAACGACGTTCCAGATACTCTCGTACAAGGTACTTCGATGGGTGGTTAGTCTGTGCCATGATAGCCTCCGTTTTTATCGAATCTGGCTGGCCGGCGCCTTGCGCCTGGCTGGCCCGCTACGTAGAAATTGGTGCCGGTCCTCGAGGCGGCCGGCAAGCCTGCGAGTTGGAAGCGGTGCTGCGGTTTGTTGGCCGCGGCGCCATTCATCAACAACGCAGGGTCAGTGTATTCCCGGGGGGGCAGAGGTACCGTACGGTGCCGCACACTGTACGTGGCGGTTGCTGCAAAAACGTAAAAAATGGTGTAGGAATAGTTCCTGTCTTTTTGCGCGTGGGCGCTTACAGCTTCCGCTGCAAGAACTCGAGGAAGCAGGAAATGCGGCGCGCCAGCTGCGTATTGCGGTAATAGACCGCGTGGATTTGCTGGCGGTAGCCCGTCGCGCAATGCGCCAGCAACGGCACCAGGCGGCCGGCAGCGATATCGTCGCGCGTCATGAAGTCCGCCAGGCAGGCGATGCCCTGCCCGGCCAGCGCCAGTTGCCGCAAGGTCTCGCCGCTCGATGCGGACAAATCGGGGGTGATCTGTAACGTGTTGCCGGCCGCATGGCGCAACGGCCACAAGTTACCCGCTTCATATAATGCAAAGCCCAACAAGCTGTGCTGCGCCAATTGTTCCGGCGTGTCCGGCGTGCCGTGCCGTTGCAGGTAGCCCGGACTGGCCAGCACATGCAACGGACTGGCCGTCAGCGGGCGCGCATGCAGGGTCGAATCCGCCAGGGCGCCAATGCGGATGGCAATATCGGTGCGGTGCTCGATCAAGTCGGCGATCTGGTCGTTGCTGGTCAGCTCGAGCCGGATCCCGGGATACAGCGCGCGGAATTCCGCCACGTGGGGCACCACACAATGCAGCATGAAGGGCGACGCGGCGTCGACGCACAGCCGCCCTTCCGGTTGCTGGCGGCGCATGCGGATGGTTTCTTCCGCCGCGGCCATGCCGGCCAGTATCGCGCGTGCATGCTCCAGCAACACCTGCCCCTCTTCCGTTAAATCCATGCGCCGCGTCGTGCGCGTCAGCAAGCTCACTCCCAGCTTGTCTTCCAGCCGCGCCAGCGCGCGGCTGACGCCGGACGTGGTTTGTCCCAGGTGGGCAGCGGCGGCGCTCAGCGAACCGCTGTCGATTACGGTCACAAAGGTGTGCAAGTCGTCGGAGTGCATGGCCACGCGATTATAAGCGTCAGCGCCCGCCTTTGCCGGCGAAGGCGCACGCGCTGCACTGCAACACATTTCATTAATGAAGTAATTCGGACTCAGCCTTATGATACATTGTCAATGTTGGTAGATAGGAAAACTTGCTTGGAAGACAAAACTGTGATGGGGATTGCAGTTTTCCGTCTACCGGCAATGTTTGATTATCCAGAGGGGTATCACAATGAAGAAATCCATCTTCAGCACGGCAGCCGCCCTGCTGTTGTCGGTTGGCGTGCTTGCAGCGCCGGCGGCAATGGCGGATGTGCTGGTTTTCGACGGATCGGGCAATGCCACGTACGGCGCATCTCACGCCGACCCGGGCGCCTATTCCGACGAATTCCTGTTCAGGGTTGCCACTGAGAGCCAGGGCTGGGCCAGCGGGACTGCCATTGCAGGCAAGACGCTCGTCGGACTCAGCCGTCTCTTCAACTACGGCATCACGGGGGTTGAATTTTTCCGCGTGAATGCCGACAGTTCCCGCAGCATCCTGGGTACTGACACTACTACCGGCAATTCGGTCGAGTTCTTTCCGGCCGACACGCTAACTGCAGGAAATTATGGCTTTGTGATTCATGGCCAGACTTCGCTCGATGGTTTGGGCGGTTCTTATGCAGGCAACCTGAACCTGGTCACCGCTCCGGTGCCGGAACCAGCAAGCTACGGCATGCTGGCAGCCGGACTGGGCATGCTGGCGTTCACGGCCCGCCGCAGCAAGAGCCAAAAGTTGCATTGAATTCCTGTATGCGCATCTGGTGGCGGCCACGGCAACTCCGTGGCCGCTCACTGGTTTTTCCGCTGTTTTCCGCGCTTTTTCCAATCATTGATACATCAATATTTCGCCGATTTCCGGTTATTGGACAGCGTTGTCGCTTTTTATTATCTTCCCTTTTTTCCTTATTTCTTCGCCATGCATTGTTTGCTACTATCGCGGCTCAATTCGCCCATAAGGAGGAAACAATGTTTCAACATAAGACAGCCCGTTTGATGGCTGCACGTTTTATGGCTGCATGCGTCGGCACGTTCATCTTTGCCACCGCCCAGGCCCAGGAAGCCACCCCGCACAAGCTGGCCAATGTCGCCATCCTGGCGACGGGCGGCACCATTGCCGGCAGCGGCGCCACGTCCACTACCACGGTTGGCTATACGGCGGCAACGGTCGGCGTGCAGCAATTGATCAATGCCGTGCCGGAACTGAAAAGCGCCGCCAACGTGACGGGCGAGCAAGTGTTCCAGATCGCCAGCGAAAGCATGACCAATGATCACTGGCTGAAACTGGGCAAGCGCGTCAACGAATTGCTCACGCAAAACAACGTGGATGGCATCGTCATTACGCACGGCACCGATACGCTGGAAGAAACCGCTTATTTCCTGAACCTGGTGGTCAAGAGCCGCAAGCCAGTCGTGCTGGTCGGCGCCATGCGTCCATCGACCGCACTGTCCGCTGACGGCCCGATCAACCTGTACAACGCTGTCTTGCTGGCCGCCAATCCTGAATCCGTCGGCAAAGGCGTGCTGGTGTCGCTGGGCGACCAGATCCATGGCGCGCGCGATGTGACCAAGGCCAATACGTCGACGCCGGATGCGTTCCGCACGCCGGAACTGGGCATGCTGGGTTATATGCAAGGTAACAAGCCTTACTTCTACCATGTGTCGACCCGCAAGCATACGACCGACACCGAGTTCGATATCAGCAAGCTGGACTCGCTGCCGCAAGTGGACATCGTGTACGGCTATGCCAACATGAATACCGTCGCCCTGGATGCTTTCCTGGCGGCCGGCGCCAAAGGCATTATTCACGCCGGTACCGGTGACGGCAGCGTAGCCGCCAAAGTCAAACCCGGCCTGACCGATGCCCGTAAAAAAGGCGCGATCATTGTGCGTTCGGCCCGTGTCGGTAATGGCATCGTGGCCCGCAATGGCGAAGCCAATGACGATCAACTGGACTTCGTGGTATCCGATACGCTGAGCCCGCAAAAAGCCCGTATTTTGCTGATGCTGGCGCTGACCAAAACCAATAACACCAAAGAAATCCAGCGCATGTATTACACGTATTAATCGCTGTAATGCATCACTTAAAAAAACCGGGCTGACGCCCGGTTTTTTATTGGTGGCGCTTCATGATGTCCTTGCACGTCCTGGGCGCCTGTGCCGGCCTGAACTGGCAATCCAGCGGCAGGAAAAAATCACGCGACGCGCCATAATCCCGCTGATAACGTTCGAGTATCTGATCGATCTCGCCGGACGCATAAATTTCCGCGACACCCCGCTCAAACGCATCGCGCTGTGCTTCCGAACGGAATGCCAGCCAATATAAGTTCCCGTTTCCGAGAATATCATGGAAAGCCAATTCGCTTTCCCTGCTGCGCGCGTCGGATATTTGCTGGCTCAGGTAATAGAGGAATATATCGCGCTGGGAAATCATCACATCCATCCGGTTCAACAACAAACCAGCGGAAGGCATCGTCGCCGCCTCCCGGTATTCCGGATTTTTCGCCATGGCCGCATCGAATTCCCTGCCCATGACTTTACGGGCATTGCCAAAAGCAGTCACACGGTATTGCCTTAACTCATCAATGTGGCGCAAAACGGGAATACGACTACGCACCGTAATCGCCATATTATGGAAATTCGTCACCGGCCAGTGGCTCAGGAAGCCCTTGATTTTGTATTCGGGTTTTGCCAGCGTACTGACATCCACTTTTCCTTCACGCAATTGCTGCTCGAAGCGGACATTCGGCAAATAAATGAAGTCCGTGGCAATGTGCTGGGTTGCAAATGCCGCGCGCAATACATCGACCAATAACCCCGTTTGCTGCCCCGGCATGACAAAGGGTGCAATCACGCTTTGCAAACCGATTTTCAATGTGGCGGGCGTTGCGCCCTGTTCCGCGACCGCATTGCCCGCGCATATAACGCAGGCCAATGCCGCCAGCGTATTACGGTAGCCGGAAGCCATCATGTGCATCCCCACAGGAACATTCGCCAATTCTAACCTTTTATACCAATAATCGGCATGATCAAGCTAGAAATTAGCATGATATGACTGAAAAGCTACGCGAATCCAGGAAAACCGGGGGGGGTGTTGGCAGACGGGTAGCCCTCTGGATGCCGAAATTGTGGACCTCAAAGTTCCCGTGCGAATTCATCGACGCAAAAAGTTTGACGAAGAAATGATCGCGGAGAATTTCAAATAGGCGATTGCACTGTTCACCTTGGGGAGAAAAGCGACCAATATCAACCGGCGAATTCAGTGCCTCAATTTCCGCTTTCACCATTCGCCAACACCGCATGGGGAACTGTTGCCGCTTGCCGTCGCGCTGGCGCTGCAGGAGCGTTGCTACGCAACAACCTCAGCATACGGCGCCGGATTTCGTCCGAGTCCATCCATAAATCGCTTCCCTTCAATATCGCATTAATCTCGCGTGTATGGAGAAAAGGCTGGCAAATCCGCGCCATGAATTTTCCAAACCAGTTAGCGATCGCTACGGCTTGCGCCTGCTGTTCATTTCCTTTTCCAGTTAATGATCCCGAGTAACTATGAAACAATAGTTGGCAATTATCATGTACCACGAGTTCATCTCCTGCGAGAAAAATAAACGCGCCCATCGAATACGCGCGCGCCTCGAGCACGGTCACCACATGCGCCGCAGAAGCTTGCATGTTATTAATTATCTGCAAACCTGTATCAAAATCACCGCCGGTGGTATTCAGGTGCAGGTAGATCAGATCTGTTTCACAAGCGGTACGTAACGCATAGAACAGCTCGTTATAGTACGACGCTTGATCGATCATGCCGGAAATATAAAACGAGGTTTGCCTGATTACTGTCTGCCGGTCGAAGCGCCGCAAGCCGGTGAATATCATAGGAATTTCCCCGTCGTTGCCGGACTCGGCAGGTTCAAGCTGGTCTGCTGCCATGTCAATCTCCTCAAGGGCCATTCCTGTTGCAAAACCTTCTTGCGGATGGCCGCCAACGAACCCGGTGGGCCCATCGCGTTCTTGGCTGAAAGCATCTTATTGAAGCAAACCAAATATTTGAATGATCCAGGTCAAATTCATGGCACTTTACCGCTCCCGACGGACTGCCATTCCACTGTATGGATTACTACGGGCAGGTCGCGGGGATATTGGCGCAGAGCAGTCTCTGGTCAACAAGAGGGCCATATGTCCACGCCAATTGCAAAGCAACTTGACTTGGATCAATCATTTTCCCGGTACGGTTCCCTACCATGATCATATGCATCGACTGACCCACATGCATGCATCCAAGCGATCAAGGAGATTCAGATGAGCCACATCACCGCCGCCGTGATGCACGACCTGGACAGCTGCCTGCAGTCGCGGCGCCAGGAGCTGATCCTGCAAATCCGGCAACGCCTGCACGCGGACGACGCGCAGGAAATGTCACTGTTCAACAATTACACCATCGAAGCTGACCAGGCTGCGGCCAGCCAGCTGAGCGATACCGACATCGGCCTGCTCAACCGGGAGATGGATGAGTTGCGTACCGTCGATGCGGCGCTTGCCAGGATGAAAGCCCACTGCTACGGCCAATGCAGCCGCTGCGGCGGCACCATCCCATCCGAACGCCTGCTGGCGCTGCCTGAAGCGCACATGTGCGTGGAATGCCAGCTTGCCTGTGAAACATTGCCCGGCCAACAGCAACACAGCCACAGGCCGGGAGCCTGACATGGCCTCGCTGGATTGGTCGCCCCATATGCGCCTGGGTGTCGAGATGATGGATCAGGCCCATCGAGCCCTGCTGTCCAGGCTGAAGCCGATGGCGCACAGTTCGGACAGTGAATTGCGTTCAAGCCTGCCGGCGCTGATCGCCTCGATGGAACAAGCCTTCCGCGAGGAAGAAACATTGATGGCGTCCATCGCGTTCCCCGACGCGGACCGCCACTGCGAACAACACTTCAAGATTCTGTACCTGCTGCGCATGGCCCAGGCGGCGCTGGCGCGGGCCGACAGCCGGCCGGCCCGCGATGCGATTGCGCTGATGCCGCACTGGTTCCTGATCCATCTGCCGACCAAGGACATGGAGTTGTCGGTGGCGCTGAACATGATCAGCCCGCTGGTGAGTACGGCATGACGCCTTGCTAACCTTGCGCGCCAACCGCGCCGCCGGCCAGGCCCGTCAGGATGGGCCGGCTTTCATGCAGGATGAAAGGAGCCGGGAGTGGCTGACAGCGTCAATTTGGTCGGACTGGCCGCCGCACTCGGCAGCGGCCTGCTGATCGGTATCGAGCGCGAACGGCGCAAGGGTGCTTCCGCGAACCGCGCACTGGCCGGCGTGCGCAGCTTCGCGCTGGTGGCGCTGAGCGGCGCGCTGGCGCAATCGATTGACAGCGCGCTGATGCTGATGACGGCGCTACTGGTCGCGGCGATGAGCGCCATCACCTACTCCCGCAACGACGCCGCCGACAACGGCATGGTCACCGAACTGGCGCTGTTCCTGAGCTTTCTGCTGGGGGTCAACGCCATCGCCAATCCGGCAGTGTCCGCCGGTGTCGCGGTGCTGGTGGCTTCGATGTTGAATTTGCGCGCACCGCTGCATCATTTTGTGCGAGTCACACTCAAGAGCGGCGAGCTGCGCGACGGGTTGATCCTGGCTTGCGCCGCGCTGGTGGTATGGCCGCTGCTGCCGGACCATGCCAATGGCTGGCTGCTGGGCGCCAATCCACGCCGCATGTGGGGGCTGGTCGTGGTGCTGATGACGTTGCAGGCTGGCGCACATATCGCCATGCGCATGACCGGACCGAAGATGGGACTGGCGTTGACCGGGTTGGCGTCCGGCTTCGTCTCCAGCGTGGCCACCACCGCCGGCATGGGGCGCCGTTGCCGGGATGATCCGGCGCTGCTGGGCGCCTGCGCCGCAGCCGCGCTGTTGTCCAATATCGCCACCTACGTACTGCTGCTGGTGGTGACGCTGACGATCGCCCCAGCCCAGCTAACGCGCCTGGCGCCGACCATCGCCAGCGCCCTGCTGGCCACGATCGCGGTGTCGGCCAATGCCCTGCGCGCCGCGCCGCCAGCGGCCCGGCGCAATCTGCGCAACGGCCGTGTCTTCAGCATTCGGCAGGCTCTGGTGTTCGCCCTGATCCTGAGCAGCGCCACCGCCCTGATCGCCTACGCACATACGTATCTGGGCCCGGCAGCTGCCACTGTGGGCGCTTTGCTGGTCGGCCTGGTGGACTTGCACGCTGCGGCCAGTTCCATCCTGTCGCTGGCCGATGGCGGCGTGCTCGAGCCGGCGGCAACGCGCCACATCTTGTTGTTTGCGCTGGCGGCCAACACGCTGAGCAAGCTGGTCGCGGCCGGCGCAAGTGGCGGCACGCCGTTCCTGTGCCGGGTCGGCGGGGGATTGTCACTGATTTTGTTGGCGGCTTGCCTCCCTTCGATGCTGGCCTGACTGAAAGAGTAGCCCTGTCGCCCATGTCAAGGCCACCACCGCGACGATTACCGATGAATTGACCTTAATCAAAGATTTAGCTGGTGCGCTCCGCCACACTGCTTGGCAATGGCGTGTGTTCCGGCTGTAGCGCCCGCCACGATAGCACGCGTCATCCACACAGGAGCTTGCCATGTATAAACATATACTGTTACCGACGGACGGTTCGCCAGCCTCGACGACTGCCCTTCAATCCGCCCTGCAATTTGCCAGAGAAGCAGGTGCGCAGGTCACCGCACTGCACGTGCTGCCGGCTTTCCATGTGGTCACCTACCAGGCCGAAATCGTGGAAGATTCCCGCGAAGCATTCATGCGCGACACGGCAGCCTTTGGCGCGAAAGTGCTGGCGGAGCTGGAAGCGGCGGCACAGGCGCTGGGTGTGCCCTGCAAGACCATGGCCACCCGTTCTGACCAGCCGCACCGCAAAATCGTCGAGACCGCACAGACACAAGGTTGTGATCTGATCGCCATGGCGACCCATGGCGTAACGGGACTGAAAGGATTGCTTCTGGGTAGTGAAACACACAAGGTGTTACTGCACAGTACAGTGCCAGTGCTGGTCTTCCGGGCCAGGGAGGTGGCACCATGAAATGCAATGTTGGATGGGCGGACCGGCTATTGCGCGGCACCGTAGGCGCCGGATTGCTGGGCGCCACCTGGGCAGGCGCGATCGGCATATGGGGCTGGGTGGGTCTGGTGCCGCTCGTCACGGCCGCGATTGCATTCTGCCCCGCTTATCTGCCATTCGGTTTCAGCACCGCAGAACCCTGAACCACGGCCTGGGCCCGGCATATATTCCGCAGGGCCGCAAACGCATCAAATTACCACTGGCGAATTCTTTTTCCGGCTTTTGGAATACGATGTCGCCACATAATCGCTCTGGCTTGTCGAACAAGGGTCAATTCAACTGGCTCATTATTTGGATATATTGCCCGCCCACTTATTGGGCGCCAGCGAATCGGTTTTGATTCAACAATAACGAAACAGCGAAAATATTTTAATGGCCTGCCCAGCAGGAATCGAACCTGCGACCCTCGGCTTAGAAGGCCGATGCTCTATCCAACTGAGCTATGGGCAGTAAAGGAAATAATCCAGAAAGGAATTATCTTGGGGCAATAAAAAACGGGCTGTCTTTCGACGAACCCGTTCTTTAAGTATTTGGTCGGAGTACTAGGATTCGAACCTAGGACCCTCTGGTCCCAAACCAGATGCGCTACCGGGCTGCGCTACACTCCGATGAAGACATTATATCCGCTCCGGGCGTCCGGCGTCAATCCGAAATGCCCGTGCGGCGCCAATCAGGCTGCCAGCCGGGCTTCCACTTTATCGGCAATGCGGCGGGCATACGTGACCGCCGCCTGGGCATCACGCGCTTCAACCATCACGCGAATCAATGGTTCCGTGCCCGAGGCGCGGATCAGTACGCGGCCGGTATCGCCCAGTTCTCGTTCCACCGCTTCTTTTTCCGCCACCACGGCAGGATTCGATTGCCAGTCAAAACCAGCCTGTACCCGCACATTAATCAGCGATTGCGGGAACAATACCAAATCAGCTGCACAATCTTCCAGCGATTTACCGCTGCGTTTCAATGCGGACAATACTTGCAGCGCCGAGATAATACCGTCGCCGGTCGTATGTTTATCCGTGGCCAGCAAATGGCCGGAACCTTCACCGCCCAAAATCCAGCCTTTTTCCTGCATCACTTCCAGCACATAGCGGTCGCCGACTTTAGCGCGTGCAAAACCAATGCCTTTTTCCTTGAAGGCGACTTCCAATGCCATATTCGTCATTAATGTGCCGACGGCGCCGGCAACCGGTCCCGTTGCGCAGCGGTCCATGACCATAACATACAGCAATTCATCGCCATTATATAAACGGCCTTTCGCGTCGCACATAATCAGGCGGTCCGCATCACCGTCCAGGGCAATGCCCAGGTCCGCACCCTGTTCGACGACAGCGGCAGCCATGGCAGCCGGCGCGGTGGCGCCAAATCCGGCATTAATATTGTAACCGTCCGGTTTATTACCGATGGCAATGACTTCCGCGCCCAATTCATGGAATACGTGCGGTGCAATGTTATATGCGGCGCCATGGGCGCAATCGACGACGATTTTCAAGCCGCGCAAGTCCAGTGCGCTCGGGAACGTGCTCTTGCAGAATTCAATATAACGGCCCTGCGCATCATCGAGGCGCTTGGCGCGGCCCAGCCTGCGCGATTCCACGCACTCCATCGGCAAGTCCAGTTGCGCTTCGATATCCAGTTCCACCGCATCCGGCAATTTCGTGCCATGCTCGGAAAAGAATTTGATGCCATTGTCTTCGTATGGATTATGCGAAGCGGAAATTACGACGCCGGCTTGCAGGCGCAATGCACGGGTCAGGTAAGCAATGGCTGGCGTGGGCATCGGGCCGGCCAGCATCACATCCACGCCGGCCGCGGCAAAGCCCGCTTCCAGCGCCGCTTCCAGCATATAGCCGGAAATACGCGTGTCCTTGCCGATCAACACGGTCGACCGTGCCGCACCGCCCAGGTTCTTGACCAGCACTTTGCCGGCCGCATAGCCAAGGCGCATCACGAAATCCGGAGTAATCGGCGATACACCCACCAGGCCGCGTACGCCGTCGGTGCCAAAATATTTACGTGCCATGTCTCTTCTCTATATAAGTGAAGTACCTGACACCGGGGTATCAGGCACTTTGAATAACTATTTTAATGTGCAGCTTGCCAAACTTTTAATGCATCGACCGTCTCTGCCACGTCGTGCACCCTGACGATCTTCGCCCCCTGCGCCACAGCTGCCAGTGCGCCCCCCAGGCTGCCCGCCATGCGCTGCTCGACAGGTTTACCGGTCACGGCGCCAATCATGGACTTCCGCGACAGGCCGGCCAGCAGTGGCACGCCCAGGTCTTCCACCATGCGGCGGGTGGACTTGATCAAAGCATAATTATGCTCGACCGTCTTGCCAAAGCCAAATCCGGGATCGATCCACAAGCGTTCCCGGGCAATGCCGGCGCCAGTCAGTACCGCGATGCGCTCGCGCAGGAAATCCGTGACTTCCCGCACCACGTCGCCATATTCCGGCTGCTGTTGCATCGTGGCAGGTTCGCCGCGCATGTGCATGATACACAAGGCGCAATCACTGTCGCGCACGGCTTCAATCGCGCCATCGGCACGGAAGGCATTGATATCGTTGATCATGTCGACACCGGCAATGACGGCTTCGCGCATGACTTGCGGCTTGTACGTGTCAACGGAAATGGCGGCGCCGCAATCGCGCAGCGCATAGATCACCGGCATCACACGGCGCAATTCCTCATCCAGTGGCACCGGCGGCGAACCGGGCCGCGTGGATTCGCCACCGATATCGATGATGTCGACGCCCTGCTCCATCATGGCCTCGGCGTGCGCAATGGCGCCTTCCAGCGCGGCATGCTGGCCGCCATCGGAAAACGAATCCGGAGTGACATTGAGGATGCCCATGACAAGCGCGCCCGCTGGATGCAGGGGCAAATTGAAACGGCCAAAGGGAATGGTTTTCATGAATAGAAAAAAAGGCGGGGATCGCTCCCCGCCCTTGTTATAGCTGACTAAAGATTTTATGCCGGGGCCGTCGCGCTGGGCGATACGCCGGGGCCATCGCCACTGTTCGGCTGTTTGCGCAGCGTCACGCCGGCTTTAGGCGGACGCGGCTCGATGCCGGCCATGATGTCGTTGATCTGGTCCGCATCGATGGTTTCCCATTCCAGCAGCGCCTTGGTCATGACTTCGACTTTGTCGCGGTTTTCTTCCAGCAGCTTGCGGGCCAGCGCATATTGCGTGTCCAGGATGTTGCGGATTTCCGCGTCGACTTTCTGCTGCGTGGCTTCGGAAATCGTCTTGTTGGTGCCACCCAGGAAGCCGTCGTTCTGGCTGTCTTCGTACACCATGACGCCCAGCGCATCGGACATGCCGAAGCGGGTCACCATCGAACGGGCCAGCTTGGTGGCGCGGGAAAAGTCATTCGACGCGCCCGTCGACATTTGGCCGACGAAGATTTCTTCAGCGATACGACCGCCGAACAGGATGGAAATTTCTTCCAGCATCTTGTCCTTGTAGCCGGAAATATTGTCGTGTTCAGGCAACTGCCACGTCAGGCCCAGCGCCCAGCCACGCGGCATGATGGTGACTTTGTGCACCGGATCGGCCTTCGGCAACAGCTTGGCCACCACCGCGTGGCCCGATTCGTGGTACGCGGTATTGCGGCGTTCTTCTTCGCGAATCACCATGGACTTGCGTTCCGGACCCATGAAGATCTTGTCTTTCGCATCTTCGAAGTCCTGCATGTCGACCAGGCGCTTGGAACGGCGCGCGGCAAACAGTGCCGCTTCGTTGACCAGGTTGGCCAGGTCGGCGCCCGAGAAGCCCGGCGTACCGCGCGCCAGGATGTCGGCCTTGACGTCGGTGCCGATCGGCACTTTGCGCATGTGCACGTTCAGGATTTGCTCGCGGCCGCGGATGTCCGGCAAGCCCACGGAAACCTGGCGGTCGAAACGGCCCGGACGCAGCAGCGCCTTATCCAGCACGTCAGCGCGGTTGGTGGCGGCAATCACGATGACGCCGGACGTCGCTTCAAAGCCATCCATTTCCACCAGCAACTGATTCAGCGTTTGTTCGCGCTCATCGTTACCGCCGCCCATGCCGGCGCCACGATGGCGGCCCACCGCATCGATCTCGTCGATGAAGATGATGCAAGGCGAATGTTTTTTCGCGTTTTCAAACATGTCGCGCACGCGGGACGCACCCACGCCGACAAACATTTCAACGAAGTCGGAACCGGAAATCGAGAAGAACGGCACCTTGGCTTCGCCGGCAATGGCGCGGGCCAGCAGGGTTTTACCGGTACCCGGAGGGCCCACCATCAGCACGCCGCGCGGAATACGGCCACCCAGCTTCTGGAATTTGGTCGGGTCTTTCAGGAAATCGACGATTTCCGTGACTTCTTCCTTCGCCTCGTCGCAACCGGCCACGTCGGCGAACGTCACGGTATTGTTGCTTTCATCCAGCATGCGAGCCTTCGACTTGCCGAAGGAGAACGCGCCGCCCTTGCCGCCGCCCTGCATTTGCCGCATGAAGAAGATCCACACGCCGATCAACAACAGCATCGGGAACCACGAGACGAACACCTGCTGCAGGAACGATGGCTCTTCCGGCGGTTTCACGTCGAAGTGGATGCCATTGTCGCGCAGGTCGCCGATCAGGCCACGGTCGAGATAGGTGGTATTGGCGCGGACTTTGGAGCCGTCTTCCTTGGTGGCAGTCAGTGTGCTGCCCTCGATGACGACATCCTTGATGCGTTTGGATTTGACTTCGTCCAGCAGGTCGGAATATGCAATGGTCTTGGAACCGCCCGCCACGCCATGATTCTCGAATTGCTTGAACAGCATGAATAATAGCAGGGCAACGACGACCCAAATGGCTGATTTGGAAAACATGTTATTCACAAAAACTCCTTCAATGCTGTCCGCGTGCACAGACCAATAGCTGGACTTCCGATTTTACTCGCAATAAGGCTGCCTTGCCATAACGTCCCGTTACGTGCGCCAATGCGGCACAAATACCGGGCTAAAAGGTGCGGCAACAATGCCGTTTATGCCAGTTATTTGCGGAAAATCGGGTCCTCTCCGGGCCGATGTGCGGCCCGTTCGGGAAATCTCAAGGGGCGGGATGCTTCAAACCGCGTCCCAGCAGGAATATTTCCGACGATTTGTCGCGGCTGGCCTTGGGTTTTTTCTGCGTGACGGTCTTGAATTCGGTGCGGAATTTTTCGACGATCTGGGAAAAACCCATGTCCTTGAAACATTTCACCAGCAGCGCGCCGCCGGGTTTCATGTGCAATTGCGCAAATTCGATCGCGATATCGATCAAGTCTTCCATGCGCGCCGCATCGGCGGTGGCGATGCCGGACAAATTCGGCGCCATGTCGGACAGCACCAGGTCGGCCTTGCGGCCCTGCAACACTTCCGCCAACTGGTCCAGCACCTCCTGCTCGCGGAAATCGCCTTGGATAAAATGCATATCAGCAATAGGCTCCATTGGCAAAATGTCCAGGCCGATCATGGTGCCGTTGATGCCGTTGCCGGCGGCCAGCTTGCGCCGCGTGTACTGGCCCCAGCTGCCGGGCGTGCAGCCCAGGTCGACAATGACCTGGCCCGGCCTTATCAATTTCTCATCTTCATCGATCTCTTTGAGCTTGTACGCGGCACGGGCGCGATAGCCGTCTTTCTGCGCCGCTTTCACATATGGGTCGTTAATATGGTCATGCAACCAGTTTTTGTTTAATTTGTTCTTAGCCATTCGCGTAGAATACTGCCTTTAGAGAACTACCGAAAAAAACATTATGATCAATCTCACACCCGTTGAACGCGCCGCGCTGCGCGCCGAAGCCCATGGGCTGAAGCCTGTCGTCATGATCGGCGAATCGGGCCTGACCCCGGCCGTCATGAAAGAAATCGAGCTGGGCCTGGACTCGCACGGCCTGATCAAGGTGCGCGTGTTCGGCGACGACCGCGAAGCCCGCGTTGGCATGTACGAAACCATTTGCGCCGAACTGGGCGCGGCTCCCGTACAACACATCGGCAAGCTGCTGGTCCTGTACCGTCCAAAGAAAGATGTGGAAAAAGAGCGCACCGGCAAAGCCGGCAAAGGCATGCGCATGGTAACCATCGTCAAGCCTTCCGCCAGCGGCACCAAGAAGCCATCCGTCAGCAAGGTTTTGCTGAAAGGTAACGAACGCGTCACCGAAGGCGGCACCATCAAGCGCGCCAAAGTGCGCCAGAAGAGCACCAAGAAAGCATCGCTGGCATAAAGCAACCGGGGCATGCCCCGGTTTTTTTATGTTTGTTTCACCACCAGCCAGCCTGCCAGCACGCTCTGCACCAGGTAAATCACGCTGGAAATCCCGTGCAGCATGCCAAACCGGCTTTTCGCCGCGGATTCCATCACGCCGCCCGGCCCTGCCGCGGCTTTCAATTCCGCCATCATCGGCTGCAGGCCGAAGTGGCTGGCGACCGTGCACAGCGCCATGGCGGCAATCAGCGCCAGCACGGTGCGGCGCCGCTGCGGTGTCCAGCCCGGCGTGGCGCGCCACAACAGCAGCACCATCGCCAGCGCGCAACCGAGCGACAGCATGGCCATCGAATGGAACATGCTGCCGGCAATCGAGCCTGCCAGCACCCGGTCCGGCAGCGTGGCAAACAATGTCGGCGCCACCAGGTAACCGACCGCCCACAGGCTGCCGGCCCACAGGGCCGCCACCAGCAGGCGCGCCTTGGCAAGGACGCCAGGCATCAAACGTAGCGTACTTCCAGGATTTCGTATTCGCGCGGGCCCGACGGGGCCTGCACTTCCACCACGTCGCCGGCGTATTTGCCGATCAGCGCACGCGCGATCGGCGAGGTCACGGACACTTTGCTCAGTTTCAGGTCCGCTTCATCGATACCGACGATCTGGTAGCTGACTTTCTGGCCGTTTTCCAGGTCTTCCAGGTCGACGGTCGACGCAAACACCACGCGGCCTTCCGCGTCCAGGGTGGTCGGGTCGATGATTTGTGCCGCGCTCAGCTTGCCTTCCAGTTCCGCGATACGGCCTTCGACGAATGCCTGGCGCTCCTTGGCGGCATCATATTCAGCGTTTTCCGACAAGTCGCCATGCGAACGCGCTTCGGCGATCGCGTCGATCACAATGCGGCGCTCCTTGGTCTTCAACTGGTGCAACTCTTCCTTCAAGAGTTCTGCGCCGAATTTGGTCAGTGGAACTGAGGTCATATTTGTCTCTCTAGAATACAAAAAAGCACAGAGCCCGCGCCAAGCTGCGGCGCGGGCTCTGTCATGTGTGCGGCGAACTACCTTGCCGGCGAAAGTCTTAGTTTAAAGACTTATGCAAGCCTTGTAAATCGTACACACGCAACTCATCCAGGTGACGGATACCGGCCACTGCCGCTTCCGCGCCGGCAATCGTCGTGTAGGTGGTCACGCGGGCCGCCAGCGACGAAGTACGGATGTTGCGGGAATCGGTAATTGCCGAACGCTTTTCTTCCACCGTATTGATCACCAGGGCGATCTCGTGGTTTTTGATCATGTCGACAATGTGCGGACGGCCTTCGGACATCTTGTTGACCGGGGTGACCGGGATGCCGGCGGCGGAAATCACCGCCGCGGTACCCTTGGTCGCCACCAGCGTGAAGCCCGCATCGACCAGGTCGCGCGCCACTTTCACGGCGCGCGGCTTGTCGGACGCCTTCACGGACAGGAATACCTTGCCGGACTTCGGCAGCTTGACGCCGGCGCCCAGTTGCGATTTCACGAACGCTTCCGCGAAGGTTGCGCCCACGCCCATCACTTCGCCCGTCGATTTCATTTCAGGGCCCAGGATGGTGTCCACGCCGGGGAATTTCACGAACGGGAACACGGCTTCCTTGACGCTGTAGTACGGCGGCACGACTTCCTTCGTGATGCCCTGCTGCGCCAGCGACTGGCCAGCCATGCAGCGCGCGGCGATCTTCGCCAGTTGCAGGCCGGTGGCTTTCGACACGTACGGCACGGTGCGCGATGCGCGCGGGTTCACTTCCAGCACGTAGACGACGTCCTTGCCGTCTTGCTTCTGGATCGCGAACTGCACGTTCATCAGGCCCACCACGTTCAGGCCCTTGGCCATCAGCGCGGTCTGGCGCTTCAGTTCATCGATGGTTTCCTGCGACAGCGAGTACGGCGGCAGCGAGCAGGCGGAGTCGCCCGAGTGCACGCCGGCTTGCTCGATGTGTTCCATCACGCCGCCGATGAAGGTCGATTGACCGTCGGAGATGCAGTCCACGTCGCACTCGATGGCGTCGTTCAGGAAGCGGTCCAGCAGCACCGGCGAATCGTTCGATACTTTCACGGCTTCGCGCATGTAGCGTTCCAGGTCGCGCTGCTCGTGCACGATTTCCATCGCGCGGCCGCCCAGCACGTACGAAGGACGCACCACCAGCGGGTAGCCGATTTCCTGCGCCAGGCGCAGGGCTTCTTCTTCGGTGCGCGCGGTGCGGTTCGGCGGCTGGCGCAGGTCCAGGTCTTGCAGCAGCTTCTGGAAGCGCTCGCGGTCTTCCGCGGCGTCGATCATGTCCGGCGAGGTGCCGATGATCGGCACGCCATTCGCTTCCAGGTCCAGCGCCAGCTTCAGCGGGGTTTGGCCGCCGTACTGCACGATCACGCCGACCGGTTTTTCCAGCTCGACGATTTCCAGCACGTCTTCCAGGGTCAGCGATTCGAAGTACAGGCGGTCCGACGTGTCATAGTCGGTCGACACGGTTTCCGGGTTGCAGTTGACCATGATGGTCTCGTAGCCGTCTTCGCGCATGGCCAGCGCGGCATGCACGCAGCAATAGTCGAATTCGATACCCTGGCCGATACGGTTCGGGCCACCGCCCAGCACCATGATTTTCTTCTTGTCGGTCGGATTCGATTCGCACTCTTCGTCGTACGTGGAATACATGTACGCGGTGTTGGTCGAGAACTCGGCGGCGCAGGTGTCGACGCGCTTGTAGACCGGACGGATACCCAGTTCGCGGCGCTTGTTGCGGATGGCCGTATCCGTGGTTTGCAGCAGGTAGCCCAGGCGGCGGTCCGAGAAGCCCTTCTGTTTCAGCTTGTACAGGGTGTTCTTGTCCAGGTTGTCCAGCTTCTGCGTGTCCAGCCACAGTTCCAGGTCGACGATTTCCTTAATCTGGATCAGGAACCATGGATCGATGTGCGTCAGCGCGTGCACTTCCTCCAGCGTGAAGCCCTGGGCGAACGCGTCGCCCACGTACCAGATACGCTCAGGACCCGGCTCGCCCAGTTCCACTTCCAGCGTTTCGCGGTCGATGGTTTTCTGGTTCAGGCCATCGACACCCACTTCCAGGCCGCGCAGGGCTTTCTGGAACGATTCCTGGAACGTGCGGCCCATGGCCATCACTTCGCCCACGGATTTCATCTGCGTGGTCAGGCGGTTGTCGGCGGTCGGGAATTTCTCGAACGCGAAGCGCGGCACCTTGGTGACCACGTAGTCGATCGATGGCTCGAACGATGCCGGGGTGGCGCCGCCCGTGATTTCGTTGCGGAGCTCGTCCAGCGTGAAGCCCACGGCCAGTTTCGCGGCCACTTTGGCGATCGGGAAGCCGGTGGCTTTCGACGCCAGCGCCGACGAACGGGACACGCGCGGATTCATTTCAATGACGATCATGCGGCCGTCAGCCGGGTTGATCGAGAACTGCACGTTGGAACCGCCGGTGTCGACACCGATCTCGCGCAATACCGCCAGCGAGGCGTTACGCATGATCTGGTATTCCTTGTCGGTCAGCGTCTGCGCCGGCGCCACGGTGATCGAGTCGCCGGTGTGCACGCCCATCGGGTCCAGGTTTTCAATCGAGCACACGATGATGCAGTTGTCCGCCTTGTCGCGCACCACTTCCATCTCGTACTCTTTCCAGCCGATCAGCGATTCTTCGATCAGCAGTTCGGAGGTCGGCGAGGCTTCCAGGCCGCGCTTGCAGATGGCTTCGAATTCTTCTTCGTTGTAGGCGATACCGCCGCCGGTGCCGCCCATCGTGAACGATGGACGGATGATCATCGGGAAGCCGATTTCGCGCTGCACGCCCCACGCCTCGTCCATCGTGTGCGCCACGCCGGAACGGGCCGAACCCAGGCCGATCTTGGTCATCGCATCCTTGAACTTGGAGCGGTCTTCGGCCTTGTCGATGGCTTCCGGCGTCGCGCCGATCAGTTCCACCTTGTATTTGTCCAGCACGCCGTGACGGTGCAGGTCCAGTGCGCAGTTCAGCGCGGTCTGGCCACCCATGGTCGGCAGGATCGCATCCGGTTTTTCCTTGTCGATGATGCGCTCGACGACTTGCCACGTGATCGGCTCGATGTAGGTGACATCGGCCATTTCCGGGTCGGTCATGATGGTCGCCGGGTTCGAGTTCACCAGGATGACCTTGTAACCCTCTTCGCGCAGGGCCTTGCAGGCCTGGGCGCCGGAGTAGTCGAATTCGCACGCCTGGCCGATAACAATCGGGCCGGCGCCAATGATCAGGATACTTTTAATGTCTGTACGTTTTGGCATTTATTTCTTCTCCGCTGCTTCCATCGACGTGATGAAGCGGTCAAACAGGTAGGCGACGTCGGTCGGGCCGGGCGAGGCTTCAGGGTGGCCCTGGAAGCAGAACGCCGGCGTGTCGGTGCGGGCAAAGCCCTGCAGCGAACCGTCAAACAGCGACACGTGGGTCACGCGGCAGTTGGCCGGCAAGGTGTCCACGTCCACCGCGAAACCATGGTTTTGCGACGTGATCATGACCTTCTTGCTGTCGAGGTCTTGCACCGGGTGGTTGGCGCCGTGGTGGCCAAATTTCATTTTCAGGGTCTTCGCGCCGGAAGCCAGCGCCAGGATCTGGTGGCCCAGGCAGATGCCGAATACCGGCAGCTTTTTCTCCAGGAAGACCTTGGTGGCGGCAATCGCGTAGTCGCATGGCTCGGGATCGCCGGGACCATTCGACAGGAACACGCCGTCCGGGTTCAGGGCCAGCACTTCCTCGGCCGTGGTCTGCGCCGGCACCACGGTGACTTTGCAGCCGCGCTCGGCCAGCATGCGCAGGATGTTGCGCTTGACGCCGAAGTCGTAGGCGACCACGTGGAATTTAGGATCGGTGACTTTGCCGTAGCCTTCGCCCAGCTTCCACTCGGACTCGGTCCATTCGTAAGCGGTTTTGGTGGTCACGACCTTGGCCAGGTCCATGCCGGTCAGGCCCGGGAACGAACGGGCCAGTTCCAGCGCTTGCGCGACGGATGGCTCATTGCCTTGCGTACCGGTGACGATGGCGCCGGACTGGGCGCCTTTTTCGCGCAGGATACGGGTCAGCTTGCGGGTATCGATACCGGCGATGGCGACGATGTTTTCCGCCTTCAGGTAATCGGACAGCGACTGGGTGGAACGGAAGTTCGAGGCCAGCAGCGGCAAGTCACGGATGATCAGGCCGGCGGCGTGGACTTTGGTGGACTCGACATCTTCAGGGTTGATGCCGTAATTGCCGATATGGGGATACGTCAGCGTGACGATCTGGCGGCTATAGCTGGGGTCGGTCAGGATTTCCTGGTAACCGGTGATCGAGGTATTGAAAACAACCTCGCCCGTGGTGTGACCGGCGGCGCCGATGGAAAAACCTTTGAAAATAGTTCCGTCAGCAAGAGCCAGAATGGCTGGGACGGCTGGGCCAGAAAAAAATGGCGGCAAGGGCAACTCCTGATAAAGTTACCGTAGCGGCGCCACGTCAGACGACCTGCATGGGACCCCGGCGTAATCGAATACAACCGCGGGCTTGCGGATCAGTTGAAAATGGAGGTGTGAGGTAGGCGCTACGGTCGATGGGTAATTGGCTAAACCTTTGAATTATAACCCAAAGCAAGCCTTCCGGCAATGGCGGCAACCCCTTCATTGCAGCATGCAATAGCCTTTAGCCGCACTGCACCATCCACACCAGTCATAAATGCAATGATATCAATCAGCAAAGGGGCGTATTGTATGGGGTGCAGAAGCCTGCCGGCATGCCGCAGGCGGGCCACTCCTGCCGTCGCAGGAACTCCCATTGAACAAACCTCTTCCCCCTGCCGCCGGTAACCCGGCCGAAAGTCCGGTGACAGACCACCTGGCTGCATTGCAGGCCGTGCACACGGAGGAAGTCGCATTGCTGCGCAACACCATTGATGAACTGACCTTGCTGGTGTGCCGGCAAGGCGTGGAAAAGCAACAGTTGCAGCAATCGCTGGCCAAGCAACTCCCGCGCTTGCGCGAAGCCAACGAACACCTGGTGCTGGCAACACTGGGCGCCCAGGAATTGCAGGAGCAGGCTGAGACCACCAACCGGAAGCAAGCCGAATTCATGTCGATGCTGGCGCATGAATTGCGCACGCCGTTGCAGCCGGTGGCCATCGCGAATGGCATGATCGGGCTGCTGGGCGACGTCCACCCCGACCTGCCGCGCCTGCACGGAGTAATCCAGCGGCAAGTCACGCACATGGCGCGGCTGGTCGACGACTTGCTGGACATCGGCCGCATCCGGGTCGACAAAATGACGGTCGAACCGTGCCGCACCACCTTGTCCGACATTCTCTGCAGCGCACTGGAAACCGCCCGCCCCATGCTCGACCAGCGCGGCCAGCAAGTCCACACGGCGCTGCCGGACGAGCCGGTGCCGATGATGGGCGACGTCGGGCGCCTGGTCCAGCTGTTTACCAACCTGCTCGTCAACGCCAGCAAATTCACACCGGACGGCGGCGCCGTGACCATCAGCGCCACACTGCACGGGGCGACGGTCGACATCCACGTGGCCGATAACGGCGCCGGCATCGCACCGGACCTGCAGAGCCGCGTGTTCGACCTGTACGCACAGGTCGACCCGCAGCAGGCGTCCAGCCGGGGTGGGCTGGGCATCGGCCTGGCGCTGGTGCGCGCCATTGCCGAAATGCATGGCGGCACCGTCGGCGTCCAGAGCGCAGGCCTTGGCCAGGGTAGCCGGTTCACCGTCACCCTGCCGGTGCTGGCGACGCCACCAGGCTGACTGCGAACTGCCATGCCGGGTGCTATGCTCGCGCCTCGCCGCCACCTTCCCGCAGCGGGACAGGAAAGAAAATACACCATGGTCACCAGCACAGAACTGCGGCACCAACGGATCGCCCGCGCTGTCCTGCGCCAGCCGGATGCCGCCGCCGACAGCGGCGTGCCCGCCATCAGTGCACTACGGTGGCGTCAGCTTGCCCGGCAATTGTGTCCCGTCATCGGCGACGGCGGCTTCATGGCGCTCTACCTGCGCAGCCTGCACGTTGCACGCAACCAATACGGTTGGCTGCCGCAGCACGAAGCGCTGCCGGCCGACGCCGCCTTCACGCTGCTGGAACAGGCGCTGCTGCCCCACGATGCCGCCACGGCGGGCAGCGCCAGCACAGCCTTGCTGTGCATCTTTATCGACACCCTCATATTACTCATCGGCGAACTCTTAACCACCAGCGTCCTGCGCGAAGCCTGGGGCGATGACGTTGAGAACCATGCTGGAACGGAGCTTCCTTGATGAACAAAGTACACATACAGCGCCTGGCGACAGGCATCCCGGGGCTGGACAACCTGCTGGGCGGCGGCGTGCCGGAATATTCATTCAACCTGCTGGCCGGTACACCGGGCAGCGGCAAGACCACGCTGGCCCACCAGATCATGTTTTCGCTGGCGACGCCGGAACGCCGTGCCCTGTTCTTCACGGTGCTGGGCGAGCCGCCGCTGAAAATGCTGCGCTACCAGCAGCAATTCCCGTTTTTCGACGTCGCCAAACTGAACCAGTCCGTCAAATTCGTCAACCTGGCGGCGGACTTGCTGGACGGCGATTTCGACCGCGTGCTGGCGCGCATTGCCGCGGAAGTGGCGGCGTTCGAACCGGGCCTGGTGTTTGTCGATTCGTTCCGCTCGGTGGCGCAATCGGCCCGGACCATGGACGCCGGCACGGCGGGCTTGCAGCATTTTGTGCAGCAGCTCGGCATGCAGATGACCGGCTGGCTGGCCACCACGTTCCTGATCGGCGAATACCTGGCGCCCGAGGCCGAAGCCAGCCCCATCTTCACCGTGGCCGACGGCATCCTGTGGCTGTCGCAGCAGGTGCAGCGCGACGCCATGGTGCGCAAGATCCAGGTGGTGAAAATGCGCGGCCAGGCGCAGTCGCTGGGCGTGCATACTTTCCGCATCAGCGACAAGGGCGTGGAAATCTTCCCGCGCGCGGTATTGCAGGCCGACAGCGCACAGCATGTCCCCATCAGCGGCAGCGAACGCCTGTCGACCGGCGCCCCGGCGCTGGACCAGATGCTGGGCGGCGGCATACCGTCCGCCTACTCAATGCTGGTGGTGGGACCGTCCGGGTCCGGCAAAACCGTGCTGGCCACGCAATTCCTGGCCGAAGGCGCACGCAACGGCGAGCCGGGCGTGATTGCGGCATTTGAAAAAAGCCCCAACCAGCTGCTCAGCCGTCAATTGAACCAGCTGGTCGACAGCGGCATGGTCAGCGTGGTCAATACCCGTACGCTGGACCTGTCGATCGATGAAATCCTGCACGACCTGGTGGCCATGATCACCCGCACCCAGGCGCGGCGGGTGGTGATCGATTCCCTGTCGGGCTTCGAGCTGTCGCTGGCGCCGGCCTTCCGCGACGACTTCCGGGAATCGCTGTACCGCCTGATCGCCGTCCTGACCGGCATGGGCGTGACGGTATTGATGACGGCCGAACTGGAAGACCGCTATACCGCGCTCAGCTTCAGTTCCCACGGCAACGCTTTCCTGGCCGACGCGATCGTCATGCAGCGCTATGTGGAACTGGATGGCAGCCTGCTGCGCGCGATCGCCGTGGTGAAAGTGCGCGCCAGCGAACACAGCAAGGAAATCCGCTTCTTCGAAATCGATGGCGGCGGCATCCAGATCGGCGCAGCGGTCACCGGTTACCAGGGCATCCTGGCCGGCAACCCGGTCCGCGTGGCGGGACCGGGGCGGTCCGACAGCGTGTTTTAAACGCCCAGGGCGGCGATGCCGGCCTTGGCGATTTGCGCGTCTTCGTTCGATTTCACGCCCGACACGCCAACCGCGCCCACCACGTGGCCGTCGACGATGATCGGCACGCCGCCTTCCAGCATGCCTTCGACGCCAGGCGCCGACAGGAACGACACGCGGCCATTGTTGATCATCTCTTCATAGATACGCGATTCGCGGCGGCCCAGCGCGGCGGTACGCGCCTTCGACGGGGCAATCACGGACGACATCGGCGCGGCGCCATCGAGACGCTGGAACCACAGCGGATGGCCGCCATCGTCAACGATGGAAAATGCGACCGCCCACTTGTTGGCCACGGCTTCGGCTTCGGCGGCAGCGGCGATTTTTTTCACATCTTCGAGGGTCAGCATTGGTTTGGTTTGCATGGCGGTTCCTGTGCGTTGTAATGGTTGAATGCGGACGGCAACCGCACCTGCGGTTGCCGCGTACATGCGAAAGCAGGCTTACTGCTCGCGCAGTGCTTTGAGCTTGGTCTTGATTTGCGCCATCACCGCATTGGTGGCGCGCTCACCGGCCTGGATGGCCTTGCTGCGATTGCCGAAATCGTTACCCGCCATCTTGCCCAACGGTGGCTGGATGACGATATCGGCTTCCTTCAATTCATACTGGTTGATGCGCTGACCCATGATGGCGAAGGTCTGCATGATCACTTCCAGCGAACTGATGGCGGCCTGCGCTTCGGTCTGGGTCGAGATATTGACGGCAATGATGAAATCCGCGCCCATTTCACGCGTGAATTTCACGGGCACGGGCGCCACCAGGCCGCCATCGACATAGGTATGGCTGCCGATCACGACCGGCTGGAACACACCGGGCACGGACGAACTGGCGCGCACCGCCATGCCGGTATTGCCGCGCTGGAACAGGATGGGCTGGCCGTTTTTCAAATCCGTCGCCACGGCGCCGAATGAAATCTTGAGTTTTTCTATGGGACGGAAATTCACCGTCTTGTTGACATAGGATTGCAGCGCCTCGCCCTTCAGCACGCCGGACGATTTGCCGAACAGCGGCATGGCCCAGTCGGAAATCGCCGCTTCATCCATGTCGTACGCCATTTTTTGCAGCGTGGCGCCGGAATGGCCCGCCGCATACATGGCGCCCACCACGCTGCCGGCCGACGTGCCCACCACGATATCGGGCACGATACCCTGCGCTTCCAGCGCCTTGATCACGCCGATATGGGCGAAGCCCCGCGCGGCGCCGCCGCCCAGCGCCAGGCCGATCTTGATTTTGCGGGGAACGGGCGCGACGGCGACCGGCGACCCGGGGTCGGCCGGCGCCGCATTCGGCGTGGACGGATTGACGGCCGGCGTGGTGGCCGGGGTGCCACTGCCCGTCTGCGGCGTCGCTGGTGGCGGCGTGCGGGGGCCGGTTGTGGCACAGCCGCCCAGCGCCAGAGCAGCCAGGGCGGCAATTAACTTGTGTTTCAGGGACATATGACAATCATCGCGGGTTGAGCCGCGAGATTGTAGCGCAATAGGACAGCGCTGGCTTAAAAATGCCTTACAGCAAACTGACTGACGCTCTTATATAGTGTGTATATTGATTTGAATATAACCACATTTAAACGTTCGGCAAATTCACCGTAAAACTGCTGCCCTTCCCCGCTTCCGACGTGATCGACAGGTTGCCGCCATGGCGCAGCAGCACGTGCTTGACGATGGCCAGCCCCAGTCCCGTCCCCTGGGTTTCGCGCGACCGGCTCTTGTCGACCCGGTAGAAACGCTCCGTCAGGCGGGAAATGTGTTCGGGGCTGATGCCAATGCCCGTGTCTTCCACCACGAATTGCGCGCCACGCGACGATTTCAGCCACTTCAGGTGGATTTCACCGCCGGCCGGCGTATAGCGCACGGCATTCGACGCCAGGTTGCCAAACGCGCTGTGCAACTCGTCCGGGCTGCCGCTGATGTCCGGCCCATCGACTTCCAGTGAAATCGTATGCTTGCCCGCCGACAGTGCGCGCGCATCGCTGAGCACCCGGTCCAGCAGTTTTTTCACATCCACACGCTCGGAGCGCAGCGGGTGGTCGACCGACTCCAGGCGCGACAACGTCAGCATATCCTCGATCAAATGCTGCATGCGGTTGCCCTGCTCCATCATCAGCTTCAAATGCGCCAGGCGGGTGGCCGGATCCAGTTCCTCCGACAGCGCGATTTCCAGGAAACCGACGATCACCGTCAGGGGCGTGCGCAATTCATGGGATGCATTGGCGATAAAGTCGCGCCGCATCATTTCATTGCGCTCCGATTCCGTCACATCGTGCGTGACGAGAATCTGGCGCCGGTTTTCAAACGGGATGATGTGGACAATCAGCTTGCGTTCGCGGAACGTCAACGTCAGCGGCTGGTCGTAGCGGCCCAGGATGATGTAATCCATGAATTCCGGGCTGCGGATCAGGTTCGTCACGCGCATGCCCTTGTCGCGGTCATGGCGCAAGCCCAGGTGGGCTTCGGCCGCCGGATTGCACCACTCGAGGAACAGCACGTCGTCCATGATGACGACGCCGTCCGGCAGCAAGTGCATGGCCTGCCGGAAGCGCGCCAGCCATTCCGTCAACTCGGCCTGGTTTTTCTCGTCGTCGCGCCGCATGCGGTACAAGCGGGAAAACACGGCGGTCCATTCGCCCCAGCCGTCGGGCAGGCGCACGCTTTGCGGATCGTCCATCCACGCCGACAATTGCGACAGGTAGCGCAACTGCACGAACACGATGGTGGCCAGCGCCAGCAGCGATACGCTCAAAGCCGGCACCATGCCGAACATCCACCACAGCACGCCGGCACCAGCGGCCATGGCCGCCATGCGGATGGCGACCGGCACCCAGAACACCAGGTGCGGGTTCATGCCTTCTCGGACAGCATGTAGCCGACGCTGCGCACGGTCTTGATCAAGTGTTCAGCATCCTTCAGCGCCTTGCGCAGGCGCAGCACGTGCACGTCCACCGTGCGTTCTTCGATCACCACGTGGTCGCCCCACACCTTGTCGAGCAACTGCGAGCGGGAAAACACGCGCTCCGGGTGCGCCATGAAGAATTTCAACAGCTTGTATTCCGCGTGGCCGATATCGATTTTCTGGTTATTCATCGATACCGTGCAGCTGACCGGATCGAGCGTCACCGCACCGGCCGACATTTGCGTCTGCGCGTGTTCCGGGCTCTTGCGGCGCAACAGCGCCTTGGTGCGCGCCAGCAGTTCGCGGGGCGAAAACGGTTTCGTGATGTAATCGTCCGCACCGCTGTTCAGGCCGGACAGCTTATCCTCTTCCATGCTTTTTGCCGTCAGCATGATGATGGGGATGTCCTGGAACTGGCGGTCGGAGCGGATGCGCGACAGCAGGCGCAAACCCGACTGGTCCGGCAGCATCCAGTCCAGCAACATCAGTTGCGGGGTGCGCTTGGTGATGAAATCCCACGCATCCTGCACCGTCGAAACGGAACAGACATTCCACCCCGCGTCGCGCAGGGAAAACGTGACCAGCTCGATAATGGCTGGTTCATCTTCCACAATCAGTACAGTTGTCTTATCGGATGCCATTTTGCTCGGTATTCAGTCAAACCTGTTTTTCTTACGCTTCGTCCTGCACTTGTGGCGCCGGGCGGGAGTGGCGGATGTCCTTGCCTTCCACCACGTAAATCACGTATTCCGCGATGTTCTTCGCATGGTCGCCGATCCGCTCGATGGCCTTGGCCACCCACAGCGTATCGAGCGCGGCCGAGATTGTACGCGGATCCTCCATCATAAACGTAATCAGGTTACGCATGATGGAACGGAATTCGTGGTCGATCACGGCATCCTGGGCGATCAATTGCAACGCCTGCTGCTGGTCGCTGCGCGCAAACGCGTCCAGCGCATCGTGCAGCATGTCGCTGGTGGCATTGGCAATGCCGCGCACCATTTCATAGTGGTTGATGCCGGCCGCGCCGCGCGAGTGCAGGCTTTTCGCGACGCGGGCGATCTTGGTGGCTTCGTCGCCAATACGCTCCAGGTCAGTAATCACTTTAATCGTCGCCATCACCGTGCGCAAATCGTTGGCGGTCGGCTGGCGGCGCACGATCAGGTGGCTGCACGCATCATCCAGCTGCACTTCCAGCTGGTTGACGGTATCGTCTTCGCGCATCACGCGCTCGGCGCGCTCCAGGTTGCCGATGCGGAAGCACGTCATCGCATCCAGGAACTGGGTTTCCACGATGCCGCCCATCAGCAGCACCTTGGAACGGATTGATTCCAGTTCCTCGTCGTATTTCTTGGAAGAATGTTCGCCCATCATGTGTATCTCTCCGTGTAATGTTGTTTTTATTAATTAACCGAAGCGGCCGGTAATGTAATCCTGCGTTTCCTTGCGGGCAGGATTCATGAAGATCTGATCGGTCTCGCCGAATTCCACCAATTCACCCAGGTACATGTACGCCGTGTAATCCGAGCAGCGCGCCGCCTGCTGCATGTTGTGGGTCACGATGGCAATGGTGTAATCCTGTTTCAGTTCGCTGATCAGTTCTTCGACTTTCGACGTCGAGATCGGGTCCAGCGCGGACGTCGGTTCGTCCAGCAACAGCACGTCGGGCTTGACCGCCACGCCGCGCGCGATGCACAGGCGCTGCTGCTGGCCGCCGGACAGCGACAGGCCGCTCTTGTTCAGTTTGTCTTTGACTTCGGTCCACAGGGCGGCTTTTTTCAGCGCCCATTCCACGCGCTCGTCCATCTCGCCCTTCGACAAGTCTTCGTACAGGCGCACCCCGAACGCGATGTTGTCGTAAATCGACATCGGGAACGGCGTCGGCTTCTGGAACACCATGCCCACTTTGGCGCGCAGCATGTTCACGTCCTGGCCCTGGTCGAGGATGTTGGTGCCGCGGTACATGATGGCGCCTTCCGCGCGCTGGCCCGGGTACAGGTCGTACATGCGGTTCAAGGTGCGCAGCAGCGTCGACTTGCCGCAGCCGGACGGGCCGATGAACGCGGTCACCTGCTTTTCATGGATGTCCAGGTTCACGTTGTGCAGACTTTGGGTCTTGCCGTAGAAGAAGTTCAGGCCCGAAATCTCGATGGTTTTACGCTTGGCAGTCATGGATGGGGTCGCAGCGGTATTCAGTTGAGTATTCATGATGTGTAGTTATTTCGGGGCCTTTTGGGCAAACAGGGTGCGCGACAGGATATTCAGGCCCAGCACGCTGAAGGTCACCAGCAATGCGCCGCCCCAGGCCAGCGAGCGCCAGTTGTCGTACGGGCTCATGGCGAACTGGTAAATCACGTATGGCAGGTTGGCCATCGGCTTGTTCATGTCGGCATTGAAGAACTGGTTGTTCAGCGCGGTGAACAGCAGCGGCGCGGTCTCGCCGGAGACGCGGGCCACGGCCAGCAGCACACCGGTGATCACGCCGGCTTTCACGGCGCGCAGGCGCACCGTCATCGACACTTTCCAGCGCGGGGCGCCCAGCGCGTAAGCCGCTTCAAGCAAGCCGTTCGGCACCAGCTTCAGCATGTTGTCGGTGGTGCGCACCACCACCGGTACAGCGATCAGCGACAGCGCCACGGAACCGGCATAACCGGAGAAGTGCTTGACGTTGGCGACATACAGCGCGTAGACGAACAGGCCGATCACGATCGAGGGTGCGGACAGCATGATGTCGGTGACGAAGCGGGTCACTTGCGCGAGCTTGCTTTGCTCGCCATATTCCGCCAGGTAAATGCCGGCCAGGATGCCGATCGGGGTCGACACCACGGTCGACAGGATCACCATCATCAGGCTGCCGGCAATCGCATTCCACAAGCCGCCGCCTTCACTGCCGGGCGCCGGCGTGGTGGCCGTGAACATGTTGATGGACAGCGCGGAAAAGCCGTTGATCAGCAACGTGGCCAGGATCCACAGCAGGAAGATCAGACCGGCCGACATGGCCGCCACCGACAGGGCGATGCCGACGCGGTGCGCCAGCAGGCGCTTGCGGTAGACCGGATTCATTACGGGCTTCACAGTGTTATTCAATGCGGTATTCATTATTTGACGCCTTCCTTGCGGGACATGCCCAGCAACATCAGCTTGGCGGACGACAGGACGATCAGGGTGATGATGAACAGGATCAGCGCCAGCGCGTACAGCGACGACACGTGCAGCGCCGACTCCGCTTCGGCGAATTCGTTGGCCAGCACGGACGCGATACTGTTACCGGCGGCGAACAGCGACCACGACAGCTTGTTGGCGTTACCGATGACGAACGTCACCGCCATGGTTTCGCCCAGCGCGCGGCCCAGGCCCAGCATCACGCCGCCCACCACGCCATTCTTGGTGTAGGGCAGCACCACCTTGCGCACCACTTCCCAGCGGGTGCAGCCCAGGCCGTAGGCGGATTCCTTCAGCACGGCGGGCACGATTTCAAACACGTCGCGCATCACCGACGAAATGAACGGGATGATCATGACGGACAGGATCACGCCGGCCGTCAGGATGCCGATGCCCATGGTCGGGCCGCTGAACAGCGCGCCGATGAACGGCACCTGGCCCAGCGTGGATTTCAGCGCGGGCTGCACATAATCGGCAAACAGCGGCGCGAACACGAACAGGCCCCACATGCCGTAAATAATCGATGGCACGCCGGCCAGCAATTCAATCGCCGTGCCCAGCGGGCGGCGCAGCCAGACCGGGCAAATCTCGGTCAGGAACAGCGCGATACCGAAGCTGACGGGGAACGCGATCAGCAGTGCGATACCGGCCGTGGCCAGCGTGCCGACGATGGCGATCAGTGCGCCGAACTGGTCGTTGACCGGGTCCCACTCTACCGTGGTGATGAAGCCGAGGCCGAAATGCTGGAAGGCCGGGAGGGCGCCCAGCACCAGGGAAATGATGATGCCGACCAGCACCAGCAGGACGGACACGGCAAACGCCATCGTCACCTTGTGGAAGATGGCATCCTGGATGCGCTGCTTGCGCATGGTGGACAGCATCGCCTGGTGCGATACCGTGCTGTTGGAGGAGTCCGACATGGGGGGGATGGTCGCTGAGGAGATTTCTGCGCGCATGGTAAGTTCTTATAGTATGGGACTGGCCGGGACCGCCGCGGTTGCAGCAGCCCTGGGTAGCCTCATGAGCCCGGATGGCGGCTTGATGCCATGCACCAAGCCGCCAGGCATCATCAGTAGATCGCCTTGCCCGAAGCGTCTTTCAGGTTGGTCTTCCACGATTCCTGCACCAGCTTCACGACGTTCGCTGGCATCGGCACGTAGTCCAGGTCGGCAGCAGCGGCGCCACCGTTCTTGAAGGCCCACTCGAAGAACTTCACGACTTCCTTGCCTTTGACAGCGTCAGCCTGGGTCTTGTGCATCAGGATGAACGACACGCCGGTGATCGGCCACGAAGCCTTGCCTGGCTGGTCGGTCAGCACCACGCCGAAGCCCGGGGTCTTGGCCCAGTCGGCGTTCGACGCGGCCGCCTTGAAGTTGTCGTCGTCCGGCTGGACGAACTGGCCATCCTTGTTTTTCAGCGCGGTGTGCGACATCTTGTTTTTCTTGGCGTACGCCCACTCCACGTAGCCGATCGAACCCTTGATACGCTGCACGTTGGCGGCCACGCCTTCGTTGCCCTTGCCGCCCACGCCCACCACCCACTTCACCGCGGTACCGGCGCCAACCTTGGTCTTGAAGTCAGGGCTGGTTTTCGACAGGTAATCGGTGAACAGGAACGACGTGCCGGAACCGTCGGCGCGGTGCACCACGGTGATTTCGTCGGCCGGCAGTTTCAGGCCGCCGTTCAGGGCCACGATTTCAGGTGCATTCCACTTGGTGATCTTGCCCAGGTAGATGTCGGCAATGACCGGGCCGGTCAGTTTCAGCGCGCCGGGCGCGACACCGTCCAGGTTCACCACGGCGACCACGCCACCCATGATGGCCGGGAACTGGGTCAAACCTTCCGCATCCAGCTCTTCGCCTTTCAGCGGGCTGTCCGATGCGCCGAAGTCGACGGTCTTGGCCTTGATCTGCTTGATACCGGCGGAGGAACCCACGGATTGGTAGTTCAGGCCGTTACCGGTTGCTGCCTTGTACGCTTCCGCCCACTTTGCGTAGATCGGATAAGGGAACGTTGCGCCCGCACCCGTCATGTCGGCAGCAGTTGCGGTGGAGAAAGCCACGGCAGCCGAAGCGCCTACGACCAGGGAGGTGAACAACTGTTTCATGCGCATATCTAGTCCTTTGAGGGTTGTTACGGTTTAGATGTGCGCAGTCTATCGGCCGAATATGACACCTTTATGACATGACTGAAATTTAATGACATTCCTTCTTCATAGAGGGAAAACCGGCCAAGTCACGCCATTTATGACATGTCATATTTGACCAAAGTCATCAAATTGTCATGAACCTGTCACAATTGACAATTAATCTAGAGCAAGACCCGATTTCCCGGAAATCGGCGATAGAATTAACCATCTGCAAAGATATTCTGTGACCACCATGAAGCCTGATCTGCGTGCGGAAACCAACAAGCACGGGATCTTCCTGGACCGCGAACTGTCACAACTGGCGTTTAACCGCCGCGTGATGGCGCAGGCCGAAGACCCCACCATCCCCCTGCTCGAGCGCTTGCGCTATTTATGTATCGTCAGCAGCAATCTCGACGAATTCTTTGAAGTCCGCGTCGCCAGCCTGCTGGCGGCGGCCAGTGTGGATGGCACGCTGGATGAACATCCGGCCCTGGCGGCGAACCTGAGAAGGATTTGCGATGAATGCCATGAACTGGTCAAACAGCAATATGACATCCTGAATACCGAAGTATTACCGCAGTTAACGGCAGCAGGCGTCCACATCCTGCGCCACACGCAGCGCAACGAAGCACAGCGCGCCTGGGTCAAAGACTATTTCGAACGCGAAGTCCGCCCCCTCCTCACGCCGATCGGCCTCGATCCGGCCCACCCGTTCCCGCAAGTCGTCAACAAGAGCTTGAATTTCATCGTGCAATTGAGCGGCAAGGATGCGTTTGGCCGCGGCACGGCGATCGCCATTGTGAAAGCGCCCCGCGTGCTGCCGCGCGTGGTCAGGTTGCCGGATGAACTGGGCACCGAGGGCGGCGTCTCGTTCTGCCTGCTGTCGTCGATCATCCATGCGCATATTTCTGACTTGTTTGCCGGACGTGACGTCATTGCTTATTCGCAATTCCGGGTGACGCGCGATTCCGACCTGTGGGTCGACGAGGAAGAAGTCAAGAACCTGCGCCAGGCGCTGAAGGGCGAGTTGCAGGGCCGCCAGTTCGGCACGTCCGTGCGGCTGGAAGTGGCGAAGAATTGCCCGCCCGAGTTATCGCAATTCCTGCTCGACCAGTTCTCGCTGGACCAGTCGCGCCTGTACCGCGTGGATGGTCCCGTCAACATGGTGCGGCTGACGGAAATCATCAACCACGTGCAAATGCCGGAATTGCGCTTCCCGCCCTACCTGCCGGGTTCCGCCTCGAAAGCCGCCAATATCGACTTGTTCGCCACCTTGCGCGAGCAGGACATCCTGCTGCACCACCCGTATCAATCGTTCCAGACCGTGATCGACTTCATCCGCGCCGCCGCGCATGATCCGAACGTGGTGGCCATCAAGCAGACCGTGTACCGCACCGGCATGAATTCAGACTTGATGGAATCGCTGATCGTGGCGGCCCACGCGGGCAAGGAAGTCACGGTGGTGGTGGAATTGATGGCGCGCTTCGACGAGGAAGCCAATATCAACTGGGCCGACAAGCTGGAACAGGCCGGTGCGCAAGTGGTGTATGGCGTGGTGGGCCTGAAAACCCATGCCAAGATCGCACTGGTACTGCGCCGTGAAGAAGGCGCGCTGCGCTACTACGCCCACCTCGGCACCGGCAACTACCATCCGACCACCACCAAGCTGTATACTGACTTCGGCTTGCTGACCAGCCACCCGGACCTGGGCCGCGACGTCAACGAAGTGTTCATGCACCTGACCAGCCTGGCGAAGCCGCAAAAGCTGTCCCACTTGTGGCTGGCGCCCTTCGCGCTGCAAAACGAGATCATCAAGGCGATCCGCAACGAAGCGAAGATTGCCCGTTCCGGCCGCCCGGCCCGCATCATCGCCAAGATGAATGCGCTGGTCGATGAATCCGTGATCCGCGCGCTGTACGCGGCGTCCAAGGATGGCGTCAAGATCGACTTGATCGTGCGCGGCGCCTGCACGCTGAAGCCGGGCGTGCCGGGCCTGTCGGACAATATCCGCGTGCGCTCCATCATTGGCCGCTTCCTGGAACACAGCCGCATTTATTACTTCCGCAACGACCTGGCGCACGATGTCTACCTGGCCAGCGCGGACTGGATGAGCCGCAACCTGTTCCGCCGTATCGAAGTGGCGTTCCCGGTGCTGGACCGGTCGCTGAAGCGGCGCGTGATCGCGGAAGGCTTGAATCCCTACCTGAAGGACAATACCAACGCATGGGACCTGGAACCAACCGGGCACTATGTGCGCCGCAAGGCGCGCGGCAAGCAAGCCCAGTACAGCGCGCAGGCCCACCTGATGCAAACCTTGGGAGCACCCGATGGCGGAAGCATCTCCTAAAAAGGGGAAGAAAATGGACTTGATACTGTGGCGTCACGCGGAAGCGGAAGATGCGGCGCCGGGCCAGTCGGACCTGGAACGGGCGCTCACCGCCAAAGGCCAGAAACAGGCGCGGCGCATGGGCCAGTGGCTCGATTCGCAATTGCCGGACAGTTGCCGCATCCTGTCCAGCCCCGCCCTGCGCACGCTGCAGACGGCGGACGGCCTGGGCCGTAAATACAAGATCCACGCCGACCTGGCGCCGGGCGCGGATCCCGCCGACATCCTGAAAGCCGCCAACTGGCCCGCGGCCCGCGAAACCGTGCTGATCATCGGCCACCAGCCCACCTTGGGCCAGGCGGCCGCCCTGCTGATGACGGGCGACGACAGCGAATGGGATATCAAAAAAGCCAGTGCCTGGTGGTTTTCCCAGCGCGAGCCTGGCAACCCGGACAGCCTGTATTTAAAGGCGGTGATGGCGGCGGACCTGGTGGTGAAGTAAGGCGTGTGTGTTCACGCAACAGCATAGTCCCTGCATCTTGAAAAGTCACTGGGGCCTGCTAAAGTTTAGTTGTATCAACTCTAGGGAGCAACCGCGACCAACCGCGGTTGAAACATCATGTTCACCCTGCTCACCATCGGTATCTTCGGCGCGATGATTGGTTTGATCGCTTTTGAAATCGTCCAGGAATCCCGAGGGAGTCACAACAAGCTGACCGACCGCTATCACGAATAGCTCGCGCTTCTTCGGAAGCTCCGGCGCCTGCCCCGCATCCTTCCCGGATGCGTACAGCAGGCGTCTTTTGTTTTTCCGGCAGCCTTTCGGGCAGCCTTACGCCAGGAAGTCGAACAGCGAGCGGGGCCCGCCATAGCCCGGCAACGCATCGCCCGAGGCCGACTGTTCCTGCGCCGCATACAGCTTGGCCAGCGCATTGGCTTGCGCCGTCATGGCCTTGGCCATTTCCGCCTTCTTGCCGTTCAGCGCCGTCAATTCCTTGCCCACTTGCTGGGTTTCGCGGCCAATCTGCCCACTCTTGCCCGTCAACGCATCGATCTTCGCATCGAACTGGTCCGCCAGGCCCTTGCCTCCGTTGGTAAACAGCTTGCCGACCGCGTCCGGATCGGCGGCAATCGCGCTTTTCAATTGCTTGTCGTCGACTTGCAGGCGGCCGTCGCCATTGACGGTGATGCCGGCCTTGGCCAGATCGCTGGCGGAAACGGGGCCGTTGCGCAGCAAGCCCGCGAGGTCGCGGCTGGCCTGCCCCAGCGCCAGGTCGGATTTCAGCGCGCCTTTTTCCAGCACCGCCAGTTTACCTTGCAAGCCGTTGTAGGCATCGACAAAACTCGTGACATTGCGCGCCACTTCGCTGCTGTCCTGGCGGACGGTGACATCGGCCTTGCCCGTGCCTTTCAATGTCAGCGCCAGGCCACCGGCTGCCACGGTATTGGTGGCGCTCTTGCTGTCCTTGCCATCGATGGTGACCACGGCGTCGCGCGCGGCGGCGGTTTGCGTCATGCCGGTGGACAGCAAATCCTTGACGGCGGCATCGCCACTGACGCTGATGCGCAAGCTGTTTGCTTCGCCGGACGCGCTTGTCACGGACAGCGCATAGCCGTTGCCGCTCTTGACGACGGTCGCATCGATGCCGGCCGCCTTGAATGCGGCGGCAATGCCGCCCAGCGTATTGTTGGACTGGTCGATGGTGATGGTTTTGACGGGCTGTTTGCCGGGCGTGAAGGTATCAGTGCCGGCCACGCCGGTTTCGATTTTCACGACGGCCGGCGCACCGGTGCCGATTTTCGCGTCCGCGGCTTTTTGCGCGGCGCTGGTCAGCACCTGCGATTGCGCCAGCTGTTTGACGTCGACCGCATGCACACCCGCCTTGGCGGCGCCATCGGCCGACACCGTCACCACGCCGGCGGCGGAACTCGATGCCGACGTGGACAGGCCTGCGCCGGCCAGCCGTTCCGCCACCGACTGGAATTCCGCCAGTGCGCTGTGCAACTGGCCCAGCCCGGACAACTTCGCCTGGTCGCGGCTGATATTCTGGTTGAGTTTGCTAACTGCGCCGGACTGGCCCGCCAGCGTCTTTTCGACTTTCGCCAGCACGGAAGCGGACGGCGACGTTAATCCGCCATAAGCATCGATCCCGCCCACGCCGCCTGGGATATTTGAATTGGCCATACAAAAACCTCCAGTCGGCGCCGACCGGGATTCAGCGCATGAATTTGGAAATGGCGGCCACCGCAGCCTGGTCCGGATTAATGAATTGGAAGCCGACTTTCACGTCGTCGCCACTGAAGATGCAATAAGTGACTTTCGAGCGGCAAGTAATAATTTGCGGCTTCCCATCAATAAACATTTCAAATGATACATTACCGGCCGATCCCGCAGGCACCATGTGTCCCATTGTTAAAGACAAGCCTGACGGGCAGATATCCAGCGTACGGGCTGGGGTCGGTGCGGCGCCATCGAGCACCACCATGGCTTTGGCGCGCAAAATCTTGCGGGAAATTTGCCTTTGATCGACTAACACGCTTGATCCCTCAATAACAATATTATTACTGGTGGCGAGCGCGCAACATTCAAGCGCGCACTGGCCGGCGCATATTGTACTGCGGTTACCGATTTAATGCAGGGCATACAAACCGGTGAATCAACCAAGTGGCTTTATAATTTATTGTAATTCACGCAGGCGGGTAAATGCATCATCGATGCGTTCCACGCCGATAATCGTCATCCCTTCCACCGGCTGTTTTGGCACATTGGCTTTCGGGATCATCGCGACGGAAAAGCCCAGCTTGGCTGCTTCGCGCAAGCGTTCCTGCCCCCGGGGCGCCGGGCGGATTTCACCGGCCAGGCCCACTTCGCCGAAGACCACGAAGCCGCGCGGCAGCGGCTTGTTGCGCATCGACGAATTAATCGCCAATAACACCGCCAGGTCGGCCGCCGGTTCCGTGATCTTCACGCCGCCCACCGCATTGATGAACACGTCCTGATCGAAGGCGGCAATGCCGGCATGGCGGTGCAGCACCGCCAGCAGCATGGCCAGGCGGTTCTGTTCCAGGCCGACCGACAGCCGGCGCGCATTGGGCAAATGGCTGGCGTCCACCAGCGCCTGGATTTCCACCAGCAGCGGGCGCGTGCCTTCCTGCGTCACCATCACGCACGACCCCGGCACCTGGTTATCGTGCTGCGACAGGAACAGCGCCGACGGATTCGACACGCCTTTCAAGCCTTTTTCCGTCATGGCGAAGACGCCCAGTTCATTGACCGCGCCAAAACGGTTTTTAATCGCGCGCACCAGGCGGAAGCTGGAGTGGTTATCGCCTTCGAAATACAGCACCGTGTCGACGATGTGTTCCAGCACGCGCGGACCGGCCAGCGCGCCCTCTTTCGTCACGTGGCCCACCAGGATGATGGTCACGCCGCTTTGCTTGGCCATGCGCGTCAGTTGCGCGGCGCATTCGCGCACCTGCGCCACGGAGCCGGGCGCGGAACTGAGCGCATCCGAATACAGCGTCTGGATCGAATCGATCACCGCCACCTG
Organism: Pseudoduganella rivuli; assembly: GCF_009674485.1. Classification (GTDB taxonomy): domain Bacteria; phylum Pseudomonadota; class Gammaproteobacteria; order Burkholderiales; family Burkholderiaceae_D; genus Rugamonas; species Rugamonas rivuli_B. Next base: position 145,924 of record NZ_WKJJ01000012.1, read on the forward strand.
CGGTTTCAGGTCCGACAAGGTGCCGAGGATTTTTTCCAGCTGGATTTCAGCCTGCAGCTTCAATTCCTTCGCATCGATGGCGAGGCGCTTGGCGCGCAGTGCGATTTGCGCGCCGGATTCCTCGCCCGACACGTACAGGACTTTTTTCACGTGCGACAAATGCGCCAGCGCCTGCAACAGCAGCGTGGATTTGCCGATGCCCGGGTCGCCGCCGATCAACACGACGCCGCCGGCCACCAGGCCGCCACCGAGCACGCGGTCGAATTCTTCGATACCGGTGGGGAAACGCGGCACGTCCAGCGCTTCGATATCATCGAGCGACAGCACCGGCGCCGTCTGCGCCAGCGACAGGTGCTGCGGGTTCGAATAGCGGTTGTTGCCGCCGCCGGATTCCACGATGGTTTCCACCATCGTATTCCATTGCTGGCACGCCGCGCACTGGCCGGTCCACTTGCTGCTGGTGCCGCCGCATTCGGTGCACGTGTAATTCGTCTTGGCCTTGGCCATGTTCAACCTTCCACAACTTGCACGCGCTGCGCCAGCGCGCACATCAATTCATAACCGATGGTGCCGGATGCTTCCGCCACCTCGTCGATGGGCATGCCTTCGCCCCACAGCACCACGCGGCTGCCCACGTTTGAACCGGGAATACCGGCCAGGTCGACCGTCAGCATGTCCATCGATACGCGCCCCACCAGCCGGGTGCGCACGCCATCGACCAGCACCGGCGTCCCTTCCGGCGCGTGGCGGGGATAGCCATCGGCATAGCCGCACGCTACCACGCCGATGCGCATCGGGCCGTCCGCCTGGAAGCGGCTGCCATAGCCGACGCAATCGCCCGCACCGATGTCCTGGATGGCGATGATTTCACTGGCCAGTGTCATGGCCGGCTTCAGCCCCAGCGCTTCGGCCGTCTGGCCGCCCGGCGTGCCGCCATACAGCATGATGCCGGGCCGGACCCAGTGGCTGGACAATTCGTCTTTCAATTGCGGCATCTGGAAAATGCCGGCGGAATTCGCCAGGCTGACCGGTCCCGGCAAGCCTTGCGCACCGTCGCGGAAGCGGCGCACCTGTTCATGGATCGACAGGCGCGGATGGGCCGTGTCATCGGCATTGGCAAAGTGCGTCATCAACGTGATGTCCGCCACATGCGGCAATGCGCGCAAGCGCGCGTGGGCGGCGGCAAACGCTTGCGGCATGAAGCCCAGGCGGTTCATGCCGGTATTCATTTTCAAATGCACGTTCAGCGGGCGCGCGGGCCGCGCCGCTTCCAGCAGCGCCAGCTGGGTTTCGCAGTGGATGGCGCCATTGACGTCGTACTGGGCCATCATGGCGATATCGGCCGCATCGAACGGGCCTTCCAGCAACAGCAGCGGGCCGGTCCACCCCAGCTCGCGCAGGCGCACCGCGTTATCCGGCTCCACCAGCGCCAGCCCGTCGGCCGCGGCCAGGCCGCGCATGGCCCGTTCCAGGCCATGGCCATAACCATTTGCCTTCAGCACGCCCCACACTTTGGCGTCCGGCGCGCACGCCCTGGCCCGGGCCAGGTTGTGCCGCATCGCGGCGATATGGATGGTTGCGGTAATGGGCCTGGGCATGGGAATCCGGGGTGAAACAATGAAGCGAGTATTTTAGCGGATGGCGACGGCAAAATCCGCCATAACCCCTGTTTCTAACTGGTATTCAGCCGTTTATGGTATAAAGCAAGCCGGATCAGTTACCCGGGCACACACCAGAATGAATCGTGGTTTTTATACCATCATGGCAGCGCAGTTTTTCTCGTCGCTGGCTGACAATGCGCTGCTGTTCGTCGCGATTGACCTGCTGGTCACCATGAAATCGCCGGCGTGGATCATTCCGCTGTTGAAGCTGTCCTTTGTTTTATTCTATGTGTTGCTGGCCCCGTACGTGGGCGCCTTTGCCGATTCCCTGCTCAAGGGCCGCGTCATGTTCATTGCCAACATGATCAAGATCCTCGGCTGCGCCATGATGTTCTTCTATATGAATGTGCACCCGCTGCTGGCTTACACCGTGGTGGGTTTTGGCGCGGCCGTGTATTCGCCCGCCAAGTACGGCATCCTGACGGAATTGCTGCCCGCTGAAAAACTGGTGGCCGCCAACGGCTGGATTGAAGGCTTGACCGTAACGTCCATCATCCTCGGCACCGTCATGGGCGGTGCGCTGGTGACAGGCCAATTCTCCACCATGCTGCTGTCGTTTGACTTGCCGCTGATCGACACCGGCGTCGACACCCGCTCGGAAGCGGCGCTGTGCGTGCTGATCGGCGTGTACCTGCTGGCGGCCCTGTTCAACCTGCGCATCCCGGATACCGGCGCGCGCTACCCGCACCAGGAACGCCATCCCGTCAAGCTGGTGGTGGATTTCGCCAATTGCTTCACCTTGCTGTGGAAAGACAAGCTGGGCCAGATTTCGCTGGCCGTCACCACGCTGTTCTGGGGCGCCGGCGCGACCCTGCAACTGATCGTGCTGGAATGGGCGCAAAAGTCGCTGGGCATGCGCTATGACCAGGCCACCAGCCTGGTGGGCATGGTGGCGATCGGCATGGCGCTGGGCGCCGTGCTGTCGGCCCGTTACGTCACGTTGCGCAAGTCGCTGTCCGTGATCCCGCTGGGCATCCTGATGGGCTGCATCGTCATGGGCATGGTGCTGGTCCATTCGAAAATCATCGCCTATCCGCTGCTGGTGCTGATCGGCGCGATTGCCGGCTTCTTCGTGGTGCCGATGAACGCGCTGCTGCAGCACCGGGGCCACGTGCTGATGAGCGCGGGCCACTCGATCGCGGTGCAGAACTTCAACGAAAACCTGTCTATCCTGACCATGCTGGCGATGTATTCGCTGATGATCCGCCTGCACCTGGCGCTCAATACCACCATCGTGCTGTTCGGCCTGTTCATGGCGGGCGTGATGTACTTCATCATGCGGCTGCACGCGCTCAACCAGCGCCAGCACGATTCGTTGGGCCTGATCGGCGAAGCCAAGCACTGACCGGTTACGGCAGCGATCCCTGGGCGCGCCGCGCGGCCGCCCGTTCGTGCCAGTCGTCCGGCGCGATAAAGCCCCGCTCCACCTCGACCAGCCAGCCATCCCGCTGCTCCACCACGGCCGCCATCACGGGCGACATTTCCAGCGCGAAGCGTTCCAGCACCGCCGCATGCAAACCCTGCGCCGTCAGCGGTGCGGCCTTGTCCACGGCGGAGATGGATGCGGGCTGGAACGGCGCCTCGTCCCGCGTGGCCGCGCGTACTTTCAACGGCGCCAGCCACTGCAGGCGCGGCATTACCACGTAGCGCTTCTCCCCGTCCAGCGCCGGACCGCGAAGGAAGTCGGCCAAGGTCATCCACGAACCACGGCAATGGCCGGGCGACACGCCATCGATGTGCCGCTCCGGTCCGGGCGGATGGAACAGCCAGCCTTTCACCAGCGCCTGCGCTTCATCGACCGGTTGCGGCAGCACGTGCGCCGCGTCCGGGTGGTTGCGCAATTCCAGCTGGTGACTGAAGGTCTTGCGGATTTTCTTGCCCAGCGTATCGGCCAGGTTGGGGCCAACCAGGTGGTTGAATCCTTCCTCGTCGGACTGGTTGTCCAGCAAATAAAACTTCGATGCGAATTCCCAGTGCAGCAGCCGCGCGCCGTCGCGCAGCAGGAAATCGAACTCGCCCACCGTCACGTTGCGCGGTGTCCGCACTTGCAGGCCGTGCGCGGCCAGCACGCCTTGCTGCGCCAAATAAAACGCCATCAGCCTTTCCGCATACAGGCCCAGGCGCGAATAAAACTTCGTCCCCAGCGCCGCATCCAGCGGCGACGGATCCTGTTCCAGCGCGGCCAGCCAGGACGCCACCTGCGGCGCGACAGGCCCCAGTGTGGCGACCCGCCCATGCCAATGCGGCGATGCGGGGTCCAGCAAATCCGGCGATTCCAGCAGCCAGGCCAGCGCTCGCACGTGTGGACGGGTCAAATGGCGCCAGCGCTGTTCAAACGCTTGCTGGTAAGTGGGCGCCATGGCGGTCAGGCACGGCCATCGAAAGCCGAACGGGCCAGGCACAAATCGGCCCACGCCCTGGCCTTGTCTTCCGGCTTGCGCAGCAAATCGGCCGGGTGGTACGTTGCCACTACAGGAATCTGTTCCAGCCGCACTACCTTGCCGCGCGCGGCGGCGCCCAGCAAGGCTTTACCGGCCGTGTGACCCAGGGTGACGATGGCGCGGCTGCCCGCCAGCGCCAGTTCGCGTTCCAGGTAAGGGCGGCACGCCGCCAGTTCGTCGGCGGTCGGCGCGCGGTCGCCTTGCGGGCGGCATTTCACCAGCGTGGCGACATAGGCATCCTTGTCCGGCACGACCTGGATGGCTTTCAGCATATTGTCCAGCAGCTGGCCCGGTGCGCCCGCCAGCGGACGGCCCTGCGCTTCGTCGTCGCCATTCGGCGCGGTGGCCAGCACCAGCCATGGCGCGCTGTCGCCGCCCCGTCCCGGCACGGCGGCGCTACGCTCCTGGCACAGCGTGCAGCGCGTGCACGATTGCACGGCCGCGCGCAATGCCGGCCAGTCCATGCGGGCGATGGCGGCGTCGGTTCCCGCCTCCTCATACAGGTCGTCAAAGGCGCCATCGAACGACGGGAGCGGCGCATCGTCGAACCACGGGATGCCGTCGTCGGACGCGGGTTGCGGCGCCGCCTGCTTCGGCTGGGCCGGACGGGCCACGGGCCGCGATTGGGCCTCGTCATCGTCGACGCGCTCGGGCGCCGGCGTGCGCACGGGCTTGGCGATCGGCGTGGCCGGCACGTCGTCGAACCACGCGTACGATTCATCGCTTGCCGCCGCCGGGCTGGCGGGCGCATTCGCTGCGGGCCGTGGCGGTGGCGGCGCCTTCGCGGGCGGCGACGATTTCAGCGCGGGACGCGTGGATGGCGCGGCCGGCGCGTCGTCGAACCACGACGTGTCTTCGTCGCCGGGTGGCAGAATACGGGGCACCGTCGGCGCGGGCGCCTGCTGGGGAGCGGCGCCGCTGCCGGATACAGCCTGTGGTGCGTGCGCCGGGCGCGCGGCCGCCGGCGCAGCGTCGGCATCAAACCAGGCCGTGTCTTCATCGCCGGGCGGTAAGACGCGGGACACCGCAGGCGCAGGCACCTGCTCCTGGGCGGAGCCGCCGCCGGATGCGGCTTGCGGCATCTGCGCAGCATGCGCGGCGTCAGCACTGGCGGCATCGGCATCCATATCGCCGCCTTCAACGGCAGGCGCATTGCGCAGCCGCCACTGTGGCCCCAGCCCCATCGCATCGAGGAAAACATCGTTACGGTTCATATGGCGATCCGCATCACGATGGCGTCTTCACGCTGGCCATTGTCCGCCGGGTAGTACCCCTTGCGGCGGCCGATCTGTTTGAAACCATAGCGCTGGTAAATGTCCAGCGCGCGCGTGTTCGACGGGCGCACTTCCAGCAGCATGGCTTCCATCCCCAGGCCGCGCGCGCGGGCCACCGACTGGTTCAGCAGGAAGCGGCCCAGGCCCTGGCCCTGCCACTCCGCCGCCACCGCCACGTTCAGCAAATGCGCCTCGTCGACCACCTGCATGATGAGGAAGTAGCCCATCAATACACCATTCTGGCCCCGCAGCACCCATGCGTCATAGCCGACCGACAGCGAATCGGCAAAGTTGGCGCGGGTCCACGGGTGCGGGTAGACGCTTTGTTCCAGCGCCACCACTTCATCGATGTCGGACGGCTGCATCGGCTCGTAATTGAGCCGGGCCAGGTCCCATACGGGTTTCACCCCGGACTGCGCGCCTTGCATCATGCCCCCGCCTTTGCGTTCATTTCCCGCCGCTCGGCGCTGGTGTAGGCGATCTTGTTGCGCAGGTATAGCGGCTGCGCGTCGGCCGCCGTCACGCCCTGTCCCGCGGCAAAGGCGATACGGCCCAACTGTGCGATCTGCACCGCGTGCGGCATCACGTCGCCATGGGAGCCATCGGCAAACGGCTTGCCGGCGAAGGCCTCGGCATATGCCGGCAAGCCATTGCCGCACGCCGTCACATCGCCTTGCGGCGCCACCGCTTCCGGCGCCGACAATTCGGGCGCCAGCACCACGTCCGGCACGCCAGCGTGATCGTCAGCAACTGCGCCGGCATAGCGGTACTGCGCCCAATACACTTCCCCCATGCGGGCGTCGAGCACCGCCAGGATATCCGTGCTGCCATATTGCTGGCGGCACGCCAGCGCCATCGCATCGAGCGTCACCACCGGCACCAGCGGCACTTCCGTGCCGAAGCCCAGGCCCTGGGCCACGCCGCACGCCGTGCGCACGCCGGTAAACGAACCGGGACCGGCGCCGTAGGCGATCGCATCGACGTCAGCCAGCGCGATGCCGGCTTCCTGCAGCAATTCCTGGATCATGGGCAGCACGGCGGCGGAATGGGTGCGCACGCCCGTCGACGAGCGGCTGATGACGGCATCGCCGCGCAACAGTGCGCACGACGCCATTTCGGAAGATGTTTCAATTGCGAGTATGGTAGACATGGCGCTATTTTAACCTGCCGCCCTTGCGTTGACCCAGCCTGCGCGGCGCATCCGGCGGGCTATTGGTACAATATTGTCTTATGCATAGTACGACTTTACAAACCGACAACCGCGCCGAAGTGGCCGCCGCGCTGGCGCAAGACCGCTGGATCGTTGCCTGCCTGTGCGCAGCCTGGTGCGGCACCTGCGCCAGCTACCGCGCCACCTTCGAGGAACTGGCCGCGCGCCATCCCGACAAATACTTCCTGTGGGTCGATATCGAAGACCATGCGGATGTGGTGGGCGACCTGGACGTAGAAAATTTCCCGACCTTGCTGATCCAGCGCCACGAAAAAGTGGCCTTCTTCGGCACCATGCTGCCCGACCCGAATGTCGCGCACCGGCTGGTGCTGGCGCAATCGGCCATGTCGGATGAAGAACTGGACGCGTACGTGAACAGCACCGAAGAACGCCGCGAATGGCAGGAAAATTGCAATTTGCGGACGTTGCTGAAGACTGCCTGATTACGCCAGCTTCAACGGCAAGCTGCGCAGCCGCTGCCCCGTCAATTTGAAGACCGCATTGGCCACCGCTGGCGCCACCGGCGGTACCGCCGGTTCGCCCATGCCCTGCGGGGGTTCCGCCGACAGCATGATGACAGTGTCGACTTTCGGCGCCTGGTTCATGCGCAGCACGGGATAGTCGCCAAAATTTCCCTGCGCCACCTGGCCGTTGGCGATCGTGATCTCGCCCATCAGCGCCGCCGACAGGCCAAACACCACGCCCGACTCCACCTGCTGCGCGATGATGCCCGGATTGACAGCAATGCCGCAATCGACCGCGCACACCACGCGGTGCACGACAATTTCCTTGTCCATCACCGACACTTCCGCCACCTGCGCCACAATGGCGCCAAACGCCTGGTGCAGCGCCACGCCATGCGCGCGCCCCGGTGGCGGCTGCCCCACCTTGTCGACGGCGGCATTCAGCACCGCCAGGTGGCGCGGATGCCGGTGCAGCAAGCCGCGCCGGAACACAACCGGATCCAGTCCCGCCGCGTGCGCCATTTCATCGACAAAGCTTTCCTTGAAAAACGCATTGTGCGAATGGCCGACCGAGCGCCAGTACCCCACCGGCATCACGCTTTCCACGTTGACGTGGCGGATACGCTGGTGGGGAATTTCGTACGGCATGTCGAATTCACCCTCGGCGGAATTCCTGTCCGGCCCAGCGCCCGGCACGCCCATGTTCCGCTTCAGGAACTGGTGGCCGATGGCCGCGCCGGCCGACTGGTTGTCCCACGCCAGCAAATTGCCCGCGCCATCGAGGCCCGCCGTGAAGCGCGCCAGCGCCACCGGGCGGTACACGTCGTGGCGCATGTCGTCTTCACGGGTCCAGATCACTTGCACCGGTGCGCCGCCGCATTCCTTTGCAATGGCCACCGCCTGGGCGATGAAATCGACTTCCAGGCGCCGTCCGAAACCGCCGCCCAGCAGCTTGATGTCGAGTTCCACGTCAGCCGGCTGCACGCCCGCCACCCTGGCCGCCACGCCGATGGCAAACGATGGCGATTGCGTCGACACCCACAGCCGCACCTTGCCGCCGGCCACCTGCGCCGTGCAATTCATGGGCTCCATCGTCGCGTGCGCCAGGTACGGCGCGCGGTATTCCGCCCGCACGGTTTTCGCCGCTTCATCGAGCTTGCCGATATCGCCCGCCGCGTGGAACGTGTGGCCGGCATCGCTGTCGAGCCGCTGCGCCAGTTCGCGCAGGATGGCGTCCGACGACAGTTTCGCGTGCGGCCCGTCATGCCACTTGATGCCCAGCGCATCGGCCGCCTGGCGCGCCTGCCAGTAATGCTGCGCCACCACCGCCAGGCCGGCGCGCGCGCCCGTTTGCCCTTCCAGCGCGGCCGAATAGTCGACCACGCGCTGAACGCCCGGCATCTTCAGCACAGCCTGCGGATCAAAGGAGCCAACCGTACCGCCTATCGTGGGCGCCATGCGCACGGCCGCATACAGCATGCCCTGTGGCCGCGCATCGATGCCGAAGACGGCGCTGCCATTGACCTTGCTTGCCGTATCGCGGCGCGGCGCGCTGGAACCGATCAGGCGGAATTGCCCCGGAGTTTTCAGGCGCACGGACGACGGCGGCGTCATGCCCGCGGCCGCCTGCGCCAGGTCGCCATAGGACGCCTTCTTGCCGCTCGCATGCAGCACGTGGCCGTCTTCCGTGCGGCATTCCGTGGCCGGTACTTTCCAGTTGCGGGCGGCGGCCTCGATCAGCAGGGCGCGCGCCGTGGCGCCCGCTTCCCGCATCGGCAACCACAAATCCTTGATGCTGGACGAACCGCCCGTGATATTGATGCCCAGTTCGCGCGCCACCTTGGAAATGATCCACTCGGCGCCACGGCGCGTGCGGCTGTCGTCTTCGGGATGGAAGGGCAAACCGTCCGTAATCAGCGCCACGTTGCCATAGATTTTGTCGGCCGGCGCCTGCGCCAGCGCCACTTGCGACAACGGCACGTCCAGTTCTTCGGCCACCAGCATTGGCAGCGCCGTCAGGACGCCCTGCCCCATTTCGCTGCGCGCCATCGCCACCGTGACGGTATTATCCGGCGCCACGGCCACCCAGCCATTGAGCGCCACCGCGCCCTGGCTGACGGGCAGCGCCGCCTTGCCCCGTATACGCTGGCGCGGCGGCATCACACCCCAACCCACCAGAACCGCGCCGGCGGTCGCCAGTCCGGACAACAGGAACGTGCGGCGCCTCATTCGTGCACGGCCTCCGCTTCGCGCCAGCGCGACAGCAATTCGTCGGCCAGCACCGGCTTGCTGTAGTAATAGCCCTGCGCCAGGTTACAGCCATGGCGCAGCAGGAACGCGGCCTGTTCGTCGGTTTCCACGCCCTCCGCGATGACGGACAAATTCATGCTCTTGCCCAGCTGGATAATGGCGATCGCGATGGCCTCGTCGTTGACGTCGGTGGAAATATCCTTGATGAACGAGCGGTCGATCTTCAGGGTCTGCACCGGCATCTGTTTCAGGTACGCCAGCGACGAATACCCGGTGCCGAAATCGTCGATGGCCAGGCCCACGCCGATGGCGTGCAAGTCATTGATGTAGGCCAGCGCATCACCCGTGTTCATGATGACCGATTCCGTGACTTCCAGCTGCAGGCGGTGCGGCTCCAGTCCCGTGTCGCGCAGGATGTCGCCGACCCAGTTGGCAATGCTGCCCCGGTCGAACTGCTTGGCCGACAGGTTCACGGCCATCTTCGGTACGTGCAGGCCAGCCTGGTCCCAGCGGATCATCTGGCGGCATGCCTGTTCCAGCACCCATAGTCCCAGCTGGTTGATGAAACCCGTGTCTTCGGCCAGCGGAATGAAACGGATCGGCGGCACCAGCCCCAGTTCCGGGTGATTCCACCGCACCAGCGCTTCCACGCCAGTCAGGCGTCCCGTGTCGATTTCCACCTGCGGCTGGAAGTTGAGGAACATCTCGTCTTTTTCCAGCGACCGGCGCAGGAATGTTTCCAGGCGCAGGCGCTCGACGCCTTCGCCGGACATCGACGGCGCGTACAGGCGGTAGCCGTTGCGTCCGCGCGCCTTGGCCTGGTACATGGCCACGTCGGCGTTACGGATCAGCATGTTCAAGTCGGTCGCATCTTCCGGGAACAGCGAGATACCGACCGAGCCGGTGACGAACAATTCGTGGCCCGCCACCATGAAGGGGCGCTCGAACATGGCCACCAGTTTTTCCGCCACGTGGGCCGCGCCAAACTGGCCGTCCACGTTTTCCAGCAAGACGATGAATTCATCGCCGCCCAGGCGCGCCAGCGTATCGCCTTCGCGCAGCTTGTCCTGCAAGGCGCGCGCCACCTGCTTCAGCAATTCGTCGCCGATATGGTGGCCCAGCGTGTCGTTGACGTTCTTGAAGCGGTCCAGGTCAATGAACAGCACGGCCAGTTGCTCATGCTCGCGCGTGGCGCGCTGCAATGCGTGGTGCAGCCGGTCGTGGAACAGCAGGCGGTTCGGCAGCGCCGTCAGCGGGTCGTGGTGCGCCAGATGGTCCAGTTTTTCCTGCGCTTCCTTGACCAGCGTGATGTCGCTGAACACGCCCACATAGTGGGTGGTGACGCCCTTGGTGTCGCGCACGGCGGACATGGTCAGCCATTCCAGGTACAGCTCGCCGTTCTTGCGCAAATTCCAGATCTCGCCGCGCCAGAAGCCCGTCGCCACCAGTTCCGTCCACAGCGCCTGGTAGAACGCGTCGTCATGGCGTGCGGAGCGGGTCAGCGTGCGGTCGCGGCCCAGTGCTTCCGTCTCCGTGTAGCCGGTGATTTGCGTGAAGGCGGGATTGACCGCCACGATGGTGCCCTGCGCATCGATCACCATCACGCCATCCGCGATGTGTTCCAGCACGGTGGCCGACAGGCGCAGTTTTTCTTCCGCTTCCTTGCGTGCCGTGATGTCGGCATACACCCAGATGCTGCCTTCGTTGGCGCGGGTGGAATCGATCGCGCAGCCGGACACCAGGCACCAGAACAAGGTGCCATCCTTGCGGCGGTACTGGCGCTCTTCGCTGAAGTCCTCGCCATCGCGCAGCGCCGGGTATTGGCGCTCGCCCGCTTCTTCGTATTCCTCTTCGTTGGGGAAGACCAGCGCCGTGGATTCCCCCACCATGACACCAGGGTCATAGCCGAACAATTCTTCGCAGCGGCGGTTGACGGACACGATACGGCGGTTCCGCACGAACATCACGCCGAACATCACGTTGTCGAGAATGGCGCTTTGCTCGGCCAGCAGCGCTTCGATCCGCATTTCATTGTGCTTGCGCTGGCTGATGTCGGAAATGATGCCGTCCACCCATGGCGCGTCGGCGCCCCGCTCGCCCGGCTGCGGCTGGCCGTTTTCCGCCACCCACCGTTCCGTGCCGGTGGCGTCGATAATGCGGTATTCGATTTCGTACGGCTTGCCGTCGCGGATGGCTTGCACCAGTGCGCGGCGGTGCACGCGGCGGTCTTCCTCGCAAATCAGGTTGGCCCACGAGTGCGTGGTGGAGCGCATGAATTGCGCGGCCGGATAGCCGGAAATATCCTCGATGGCGTCGGACACGAAGTCGATCGGGCCGTCCGGGCGGAAGCGGAACACGGCGCCCGGCACCTGCGTGACGATGGTGCGGAAGCGCTCTTCGCGCTGGCCGATGTCTTCGAACAGGTGCTTGATGGCGACCCGCATTTGTTCCAGCTGGCCGGACAGGCGTCCCAGTTCGTCGCGGCCCGTCAAATCCAGCCGGGTTTCAAAGTCGCCATGGGACAGCCGGTCGGAAAAGCGCATCAGCTTGCGCAGCGGCGTGATCAGGCGCTTGTTCAGGAACAGCACGATCAGCAGCAGCGATACCGTCAGCTGCGCCGCCAGCACGAACACGTAAGACAATTGTTTTTCCCGCAATTCCTGCTGGCTGCGGGCATCGTCCATTTCCACCATGATGCGGCCAATGCGTTCGCCCCGCACCAGGATTTCCCGTTCGGCGCGGAATACGTGGCCCACCACGCGGCGCGGCGACTTCACGTTCATGAACTGGGTGTCGGCCTGGCCCGTGACTTGCACTTGCAGCACGGAACGGTCGCGCATGACGGATTCGACCAGCGAATGGGCCGATTCGGCATTCATGTTCCACAGCGATTCCTGCATACCCAACGCCAGGATATCGGCATTGCGTTGCAGCGATTCGTTCAGCGCCGTGCGTGCCGACTGCTGCTCGTGCACGCCGATCAGCAGGTAGCTGCCGATCATCGCGGGAATCACGAGGCCGCCGAACACCACCAGCAACAATGCGCCGTAGATGGACAGGCCGTACAACGCGCTCAGCCGCGAGCGCAGTCTTCTATATAAATTGCTAATCATGCACGGGCTGGGGACACTGGCCGGACTTACGTAGGAAGGAATTTTTCAGTAGCAACAATTATGCACGCAAACAAGGACACAAGTCACGACTATAGCGTTGCCGTGCGAGCCACGCCGTCCAGCACAAACAGGGCAAGCTTGCTATCATCACCACTCCTAACCTGAAGGAACCTGTAATGACTTCTCCCATGTATACCGCGTCCGTACCCGTATTCCGCCAACTGCTGAACAGCCTGCTGGCTATCCTGGACAAGGCCGAGGCCCACGTCAGCGACAAGAAAATCGACGCCAACGCACTGTTGCAATTCCGTCTTTTCCCCGACATGTTGCCGTTCACGCGCCAGATCCAGATCGCCGCCGACTTCGCCAAGGGCGCCGGCGCACGCCTGGCGGGCCAGGAAGTGCCGGCCTATGAAGACACGGAAAAGACCTTTGCCGAACTGAAAGCCCGCATCAACAAGACGCTGGCCTTCCTCGATTCGCTGCCGGCAGCGTCCTTCGACGGCGCCGAAGCGCGCGAAATCACCACCGGCAGCGGTGAAAAAACCAAGCACTGGGTGGGCAAGAATTACCTGCACCACTATGCGCTGCCGCACTTCTTCTTCCACGTGACGACGGCCTACAACATCCTGCGTCACAACGGCATTGAAATCGGCAAGAAAGACTTCATCGGCACGTTCTGATACCTGAAGCACCCCGGAGGGATTTACGTATTACGGCGCGGATAACCCTGCGCCGTGATGCGCTGCCACACCACTTCCTTTTGCGCATCCGACATGGCGACCCAGTGCGCCACCTCTATATAAGTACGGCCGCAGCCACGGCAAATCTCGTCAAACGTGGTCGAGCATACGGCCACGCACGGCGTATCGGGCCGTTCCACCGGATTGGCGGGCGGCGTGGCGGCGTCGTGCACGGCGGAGGCCATGCGCTTCATTTCCATAGTGCATCCCAACCATCGTGACCCAGTTTTTCCATGGTCTCGATATTCTTGTCGAAAATCGCTTCCGCCTCTGGGAACGCCTCCACCGCGCGGTCGATGCTGTCTTCTCGCAGCAGGTGCAGCGTCGGGTATGGTGAACGGTTGGTGTAATTGCCGATATCGTTCTTGTCCGTATCGGCAAACTGGTAATCCGGGTGGAAACTCGCCACCTGCAGTTCACCGTCCAGCTGCATGTCTTCCAGCGCCGCATCGGCCACGTCGAGGAATTCGTTGTAATCCTCGAAATCCTGCAGCACGTTCGGGTGCACGATCAGGGTCGTATCGACCTTGGCCGGGTCCGTGTCCGACAGCAATTGCAGTTCGTCCATCAATACTTCCAGCAGCGCTTCCGGCGTCGTCGCATCGCACACCACGTAACGAATCTGGTTCTTGATGTGCACGGCCTTGGCGAACGGACACAGATTCAGGCCAATGACGGCCTTTTCCAGCCATTTCTGGGTGGCAGCAATAATCGCGTCGTGGTCGGGGGCCTGGTTCGTCATGGTGGTGGTCCTAAAGTTACTTCAAAGAGGCGCCATTGTACGCATTCTGATGGCGTTCGCCTATTTGCTGCCAACCTGCCTTCTACTGCTGACAACTCACATGCAATAAGCAACATAGTTTCCAAAAGACAACTGTCATCGGGACGACATATTTCTTGACCCAGCCGTATAAACGCCCGTACACTGCCCCCTTGATCATGGTCAGTCCGATGTTTTCTAATCGACAACGCGACAAAGAATACTATGCAACGATTTAAATACATGCTGACGGGAAGCGCGATGGCGCTGCTAAGCTTGGCGCCGGGCATTTCCCGAGCGTTGGATAGCGCCCCCGCCGCCGCTACCGCCTCCTCCACGCTGATCTCGCAGTCCGCTTCGCAGTCCGCCCTTCTTGCAGCAAAACCCGCCTCAGTCAGCCTCATCAAGCCAGCCATCAATGAAGACGCGTTCCGCGAAACGGACGTCTGGGGCCGCATTCGCACTGGCTACGCGATTCCCGACCTGAATAATTCGCTGGTCAGCAAGCACGTTACTTACTATAGCGCCCATCCGGAACACATGGCCCGCACGGGTGAGCGCGCAGCGCGCTATCTGTTCCACGTGGTAACGGAACTGGAAAAGCGCGGCATGCCGACCGAACTGGCGCTGCTGCCGTTTATCGAGTCCGCCTTTAATCCGCAAGCGCTGTCGAGCGCCAACGCGGCCGGCCTGTGGCAATTCGTACCGGGCACGGGGCGCGACTACAACCTGAAACAAACCGCGTTCAAGGATGACCGCCGCAGCGTGCTGTCGTCGACCGACGCCGCCCTGTCTTACCTGCAGCGCCTGTACGACATGTTTGGCGACTGGCAACTGGCGCTGGCCGCCTATAACTGGGGCGAAGGCAACGTACAAAAAGCCATCAAGCGCAACCAGGCCGCCGGCAAAGCCATCGACTTCGAAAGCCTGGCCGAACAGATGCCTGCGGAAACCCGCAACTATGTCCCGCGCCTGCAAGCCGTGAAAAACATCGTGGCCAATCCGGCCCAGTACAGCCTGCACCTGCCGCATATCGATAACCAGCCGTATTTCACGGCCATTGAAAAAACCAGCGACATCGACCTGAAAGTCGCGGCCGAGCTGGCTGAACTGCCGATCGAAGAATTCAAGGCGCTCAATCCGCAATTCAACAAGCCTGTCATCACGGGCGAGGAAACGCAGATTCTGTTGCCGAAGGCTAATGCTGAAAAGTTCACCGCGAACCTGGCGCAATGGGGCCGCGCCCTGTCCAGCTGGACCACGCACAAGATCACCAGCGCCCGCGAGCGCATCGAAACCCTGGCATCGAAGTTCCACACCACGCCAGACGTGATCCGCCAGGCTAACAACATCCCGCAAAAAACCGTGCTGAAGGCCGGCTCCACGATCCTGGTGCCGAAAACTTCCGCGTCACTGGATGTCGATATCGCCCCGGAAATTGCCGACAGCGCCATCGTGGCGCTCGAAGCCGACCGTGGCCAGGGCAAGGCTGCCACCAGCCGCTACAAGCAAGCCACCGGCGAGACCAACAGCAAGAATGCACCGGTTTCACTGGTCAAGGCCCGCGTCTCGCGCGACGCCGTCGGCAAGAAGAAGTCCCGTAACAATTAATCTGCATTAGTCTGTTACCAACGCCTGCTGAATAGCACGGACGTGCTGCCGCTTCGCAACTGAAAAGTTGCAGATGCGGCAGCCAGCCCCTACAATCTCGCACTTGCGAACCAATCAACCATACTGTCGTTGACGCCGCCTCGGTGTGCGTGCCATCGCAGCAGTAGTAATCGGAGTCACTATGGCATTCCTGCAAGGTAAGAAAATCCTCATCACGGGCCTCCTGTCCAACCGTTCCATCGCTTACGGTATCGCCAAGGCGTGCCATCGCGAAGGCGCCGAACTGGCCTTCACCTATGTGGGCGAGCGCTTCAAGGACCGCATCACGGAATTCGCCGCCGAATTCGGCAGCAACCTGGTGTTCGATTGCGACGTCTCCAGCGATGAGCAGATCGACGCCCTGTTCACCGACCTGAACAAGAGCTGGGAATTCCTGGATGGCTTCGTGCACGCGATCGGCTTTGCGCCGCGCGAAGCGATTGCCGGCGAATTCCTGGACGGCCTGACCCGCGAAAACTACCGCATCGCGCACGACATTTCCGCATACTCGTTCCCGGCCATGGCCAAGGCCGCGCTGCCGATGCTGCGCGAAGGTTCGTCGCTGCTGACCCTGTCGTACCTGGGCGCCGTGCGCGCGATCCCTTACTACAACACCATGGGTCTGGCGAAAGCATCGCTGGAAGCTTCGGTGCGCTACCTGGCTGAAAACCTGGGCCAGAAAGGCATCCGCGCCAACGGCATTTCCGCCGGCCCGATCAAGACCTTGGCCGCTTCCGGCATCAAGGACTTCGGCAAGCTGCTGGGCTTCGCCTCGTCGCACGCGCCGCTGCGCCGCAACGTGACCATCGAGGAAGTGGGCAACACGGCCGCCTTCCTGCTGTCGGACCTGTCGTCCGGCATGACCGGCGACATCCTGTACGTCGACGGCGGCTTCTCGCACGTGATGGGCTTGAACGCGTCCGATTACCAGTAATTCCCCGGCAATCTTGCCATGATGGGGCCGGCCTTCATGCATCGTGAAGCCGGCCCCATTTTCATTTGCGCCCCATGCTGAACGCACTGTCCGACGAGGCGCTGATGCTGCGCTACCGGGATGGCGACTTGCCCGCTTTCCAGGAACTGTACCGCCGCCACAGCCGCGGCTTGTACCGTTTCCTGTCGTGGCATGCGCCGCGGCGCGAATGGGCCGATGAAGTCGCCCAGGACAGCTGGATCAACCTGCACCAGGCGCGCCAGCACTACCAGCCGCTGTCGAGCTTCCGCACTTACCTGTACCAGATCGCCCGCAACCGCTTGCTGGACTTGCTGCGCCAGCCGCAGGCGCAACTGACGGGCGACGACGCGCTGCTCGACCATTTGTTGGACACCGCCGATACCGGCGCCGCATTGAGCGCCGACCTGGCGCTGGAAGCGCGGCAGCGCACGCGCGCATTGCATACGGCCATTCATGCGCTGCCCGGCGAACAAAAGGAAGCGCTTATACTGCAACAATTCAGCGGCATGAGCCTGGAAGAAATCGCGGAACTGGTGGCGGTTCCGGTGGAAACCGTGAAAAGCCGGTTGCGCTATGCGATGAAGAAATTGCGCCAGCATTATGCCGCCGATGCGGACAAGGAATCGGCATGACAGGCCAGCCATACGACGAGGACGATGCGGAATTCGAAGCCTTCCTGCAAGGCAAGGGCCCGCTCGCGCAGGGACTGGCGGAACTGAAGCAGCCGGAACCCTCCGCTGCACTCGATGCGGCGATTCTCGCGCAGGTGGCGGCGGACCTGGAACGCGATGCCGCCGCCGCTCAGCCGGCGCCAGGCGTGGCGGCGGGCGCCTCGGCGGCCAATGACGACACCGGCCCGGCGGATTTCCGCCCCTACCGCTGGCGCGAGCGGTGGCGCATGCCACTGGCGCTGGCCGCCGGCATCACGGCAATCGCGATTGCGCTGCCGCTGTGGCAGGACGAAGCCGCGTACCAGCAGCAAGCGGTGAACGCGCAAATGCAGGAGATTCAGATTCCCGCCATGCCGGCTGCGGAACCCGCCGCCGCTCCGGAGACGCCGGCGCCGGCCAAGGATGCCGCCGCGCCCGCAGCGGCACAGCAACCGGCGCCCGTGGCCGGGCAAGCCCAGGCAGAGGCTGCCCGCCGCGGCGCGGCAGCTGAAAAACGCAAGGCGGACAGCGACGACATGGTGCGCAAGGCAATGGAGCGCACACAGCAAGCCACGCCTCAGCTGGATGCGGCGCCGTTACGCGAACACGCGTCCGGCATGGCGGCAGCGCCTGCCGCATCGCCAGCCCCGCCACCGCCGCCACAGGCGCCGGCGCCATCGGTACGTCTCAGTGTGCCTGCAGCGGCTGCACCAGGCGTACCGTCATCCGAAGCACCGGCGCCCGTCGTTGCCAAACCCGTGCCGACGCACCGCCTCGCTGACGAAGCGGAAGGCCAACCACTCTACCCGCCTGCCATGCTGGCCCGCATCGAGCAATTGCTAAAGGAAGGCAGGCGCGACGAGGCGCTGGCCGAATTGGACCGACTGCGCACCGCCTATCCGGATTATCCGGTGCCGGAGAAGTTGCGCGAGGCGCTAAGGCGCTGACAACGGCGTGACAATCCGTGCATTTTCTTCATTTGCAAAATGACATAATTGTGCAAATACACAATTCACGGAATCTCATGAAAACCCCACTCCTGCTGTTGGCATGCTTCGTCGCAGCGATGAACGTTCATGCCGCCAACCCGGCCCGGCCCGAAATACAAGCCGCCGTGCAGGCGCACCGAGATGGCCGCCACGATGAAGCACTACGCCTGATCCAGCAGCAGTTCAAGCGGATCGCCACCAGCGCCAACGATTCGCATGTGGACTTTTTCATCACCATGTTCGAATGGAAGCAATTGGTGGGTGACTTCGCCGCGGCACGCACGGCAATGATCAGCGAACGCGACGAGCAAGTACGCCGCATATTCGATGGCGACACGATTTTCTGCGCGGACGGATTCATGCCGATTTCCCGACTGCGCGTCATCGTGGAAATGAATGAAACGCTGCAGGACAGCCGTTCCACCTACCGCGTCATCACGCAACTGTTGACCGACCATTCCGAGCTGGTGCGCAATGACATGCACAGGGCTTTGCCCGCCATCGTGGAAGCCGGCGATTATGCGCTTGCTATCCAGCACATCAAGAATCCACTCAGCCGCCTGGATGAATTGAACCGCATGGCCCTTGAGCTACCGCTCTATCCGCCGGCAGGGAAAGGGCCACGACTGGCGGCGGAGCTGTCGGGCTTGATCAGGAATGTGGCACTGCTGGACAAAGCGTTAAAGGGACAAGGAAAGGATGCGGAGGCGGAGGCATTGCGCCATGCCGCGCTGACTGGTATCCAGTCCGACCAGTTGCGCGCACTGGCCACCCGCGAACTTGCCGAACCGGGCGCCATCACCAAAGCAGTCGTTGAACATCAAATGGCGCAAGCTGCGGAATCGCCAGCAGCAGCCGGACCGTAAGTCACTGGTGGATGTTATATTCTTGCCGCAACGCCATCAGGCAGTTAAACCACTCACTCAAAGGAAACTCAGAATGTTCAGTCATGTCATGCTTGGCTCGAAGGATATCGAACGGTCGAAACGCTTTTACGATGCGCTGCTGGGCGTGCTCGGCGCAGGCGAACCGTTCCGCAGCCAGGCGCCTTCCGGCCATACCCGCCTCTTCTACCGCCACGACGGATGCAGCTTCGGCGTCACCGAACCGATCAACGGTGAAGAAGCGACGTATGCCAATGGCGGCACCATCGGGTTCAAATGCAATTCGCCCGAACAAGTGCAACAGTTCCATGACGTCGCTGTCGCCAATGGCGGCACCACGTGCGAAGACCCTCCAGGCCTGCGCGAGGGTAATCTGGGGGCGATGTACCTGGCGTATGTGCGGGATCCAGATGGCAATAAACTGTGCGCGGTGTATCGCCCCAAGTAAAGCGAGGGCTGGCATAGCCACCCAACGCGCATGACCGCAAAGTCCACACCGGGGCGGAAACGCTCCGGAAGATGGCACGACCTCCCTCCTAGTATCGATCCGCCAATGTCTGCGGCGTCTCCGGCAGCACTTGCCAAATCATCCCGTTGTCTAACACAGTTAGACTGACTGCAAAAAATGGGACACCCCTGCTGTATGAAAGATGACTTTACTCTATCTACCCTGTTATTGAACGTACATCAAATGACTGCCTCCGCCCTGATATATTGAGGTAGAGCTCCCCTGCGGCGGGCCTATCACAGCCCGCCCCTCCTTACCTGACCTCGAACTCCCCCACCAGCACCGTACTCCCCCCATCCTTCAACCGCAACGTCACCATCTCGTCCTTCGCGCGCGCAGTGCCGAACCCCGTCGTCAATCGCAACTGCAAGGTGGTGGCGCCCGTCACCAGTTGCTGGCGGTCGCCAAAGTAATTGGCATACACGCGGTACTTGCCCGGCCTGGCGCGACGCAGCGAGAATTCTTCCGGACCGTAGCCGCCCGTGAAGTCGCGCGACAGGCGCCCGCCCAGTTGCGTGTTCTGGTTGCCGTAGTAGCACTTCTCCCCGTCCGGATCGACCACCCACAAATCCATGTCGCTGTTATCCGCATCCCACGTCAGCACGGCGCGCATGTCCAGCGGCAGGTTGCGCAGCAGGCGGCTGTCGATCTGGCGTGTATCGGGCTTCGCGCCCGGCGGCGCGGTGGCGATGATCGCATTCATTTCCGCCAGCGCGATCAATTCCACTTCCGCAAAACGGCCATCCCACGGGCGCAGCACCACTTCATACAAATGCTCGATGGCTTCCTGCCGCTTGCCCGCCGCCGCATACGCCAGTCCCAGGTCGCGGAACGATTGCGGTTCTTCTTCCGCCAGTTGTTTTACTTGCTCAAACACGGGCACCGCCAGTTGCGGCGCGCCAGCCTGCAGCAAGCGATAGCCCAGCACCCGCAGCACGTGGCGGTTTTCCAGGTCCATTTCCGCCAGGTTCGACAGCACGCGCAGCGCCAGGTCACGCTTGCCCTTTTGCAGCAGCATGTCCGCCACGTCGACATAAAACGCGCTGCTGTTTTCCCACGACGGTTTTTCATCGAGGTAAATCGCATACAGCGCATCGGGCGCCGCCGCTTTCATACGGGCGATATACGGTGCGCTGGCGTTCCAGCGTTTCAGTGCAATGCCGATCGATTGCCCGGGCGCGGCGTCCTTGTCCCCGATGCCTGCTTTCGGTTCGGCCATCGGCGGGCGGGCATCGGCGCGCATGCCCGACGCAACAGGGGCGGCGGCCGGTGCGGGCGGGGGCGGAGACGGCGCGAAATTCAGCGCCGGGGCGCGCGCATCTTCCATCATGCGCGCCTCCACCGGCTGCGCTTTTTGCGCCCCCATCTCCTGGGTGCGCTCCCGGCGCATCCGTTGCGATTCCTGCCGCGCGGCCTCGTCTTCCTTGTACAGCCAGCGTTTTTTCTGCGGCGGGTTTTCCCACCATGCGATCTTTTGTTCGAACTGGCGCACCACGGAATCGAGCTGCTTGTCGCGGCGCTGCGCCGTGCTGCGGGCCTGCTGCGCGCGCAGTTTGTCAAAGGCCGCCAGCATCGACGCCGGCGGCGTCACGTCATGGCGCACGTAATCCTCCATCCGCTCCAGTACCAGCAGCGACGTCTCGCGCGTCGGCATGCCGAACTGGCTGCCCAGGCGGCGGATGGCGCCGCGGTTCGCTTCATGGTCGATTTCCAGCGCGCGCAATTGATAGCTGGCCCACAGCCAGGCGGCCAGCGGATGCGTGGCGGCGCCGCCATCGACCTGCACCGTGACCGGCACGGCTTTGCCCTGCCGCGCCAGCGACAGGTTCACTTGCGCCGTGGCGCGCGTGAGTTTGCCCGCGATGCGCAGCAAGCCTTGCTGCATGGCGCCCGCATCAGCCAGCAATTCGGCGGCACCTTCGGCGCGCAATTGCTCGATGCGGGGACCGTCCGTCAGCAACACGGCGGCCGCTGCATCGATACCCTGCCCCGGCGTGACGCTGACCAGCGCGCCGCCATTGCGTTCGGCCAGCGCCGCCAGCCGCACCGTGTCCGCGCCCGCCGTGGAGTTGACCGCGTACAGGCGCTGCCCGGATGCCAATACCGGGAAACGGCGCGCGCCATAGTTCAACAAACCATCGGACACCAGCACATATTCCTGCACGCCCGATTCCGGCAGCCAATCCGCCAGCGCGCTGGCGCCGTCGTATTTCACGGACCGCAAGACCTTGCGCAGCGCATCCCAGTCGCCATCGCGGATGCGGAAGGTTTGCGCCGCTTCCGGGCGGTCGCGCAACAGCACCAGCCTGACTTCGCCATTGCCCAGCGCGCGGAAATAGCGATCCAGCAGCGCCAGTTCGTCATCGATGGCGCGGCGCGCGCCGGAACCGGAAGCGTCCCACAACAGGCCCACCGTGCGCGGCAACGGGCGCGCCGTGCGCTGCGCATTGACAGACACTTCCGCCACAAAATACGTGTCATTGCCAAAGCGTTCGACATAGGCTTGCACGCGCTGCGCGGCGGGAATGTGCACCGTCACCTGCTGCACCACGGGACGGTCGAGGCGTGCCTGCCAACTGCTGATTGCATTGCCAGCTTTAGCACCAAACGCGGGCGCCTCCGCGATCCCGCTAAAACGGGGCGCGCCCGCGGCGCCCTGCACGTCGACATTCCAGACGAAATCCTTGACGCCGTTCGCGTAGGCCAGCGGCAGCCGGTAAGCCCAGCCATCGCTGTCGCGCGCCAGCGGCTCCGCATACGTCAGCTCCACCGTGCGCGTACCCTGCGCAGGAATCGGATATACGCGCAGACGGAACTGGTTGCCCTGCGTGTGCTCCAGCAGCGCCGGATCGACGCCGCGCCGCTCTTCCATTTCAATGATTTGCCGCCCCCGGCTCTTTTCCACCGGCACGGCGGGGCGCATGGCGCCATCGATATCCAGCGCGAACCCCGTCACGTGCTGGCCATCGGCCAGCGGGAATTGCAAGTTTCCCTCCAGCATGCGGCTGTTCGGGTTGAAAAACACCATACGCACCCGCGTCTCGGCCATGCCGCCACTGACGGCGCTCTGGATGTCGAGGCTTTGCAGCCGCACGGGCCGCTCGCCGCGCAGGGTTTCCATCAATGGCTGCGCGGCCAGCCACGGTGTGGCGCACAGCAGTAAAAACAACGAAATCAGGCGCAATCCAGTCATCAACATCGCATCCTCCTTGAATCCGGACCAGCCGGCACTACCATGTAACGGTGCGGTTTCGACGACGGGGTTAAATCGTTGCAAATTTAATTCAGCAAAGGCTGGCGTTTGTAACAAGTTTGTTGCCCGTAAGCTTGGTGTAAGAATTTATCTGTGCACTGCGGGGCAAAATGATGTATTATGCTCGCTTGTGCATTGCAACACCGCGTGCACCTGAATAATAACGAGCAGCTACGCAGCCTGGGTGCATCAACCGGATGTCGCCCGATATAAAGCCCCCCGCCCTAAGTGCCGCATATGGCACTGTCCCGGCGCAAAGCTTTTGTGCCGAAATTTCTAATACACCCGTTTAGAGTCATTTCGCTTTGGTTCGCGTTGCTATTTTGCGTATTGCTTTTGGCAAGACGCTGATTTTTACGAAAGATACTGAATGACTTTTGAAGCACTTGGCCTCCACACGTCCATCCTCAAAGCGCTGACCGATTCCGGCTACACCAAGCCGACCCCGGTGCAGGAGCAGGCTGTGCCTGCCGCAATCGCAGGCAAGGACTTGCTGGTGTCCTCCCAGACCGGTTCCGGCAAGACCGCGGCATTCATGCTGCCGTCGCTGCACCGTCTGGCGCAAGACGAATCGGCCCCAACCGGCCGCACCCCGGCGCAAGAAGCCCAATCGGCCAAAGCCCGTGGCGAACGCCCACGTTTCAAGCCAGCGCAGCCAAAAATGCTGGTGCTGACGCCGACCCGCGAACTGGCCCTGCAAGTCACCACCAACACCGACAAATACTGCGCCAACCTGCGCCGTATTAAAGCCGTCGCCATCCTGGGCGGCATGCCGTACCCGAAACAGATGCAACTGCTGTCGCGCAATCCGGAAATCCTGGTCGCCACCCCTGGCCGTCTGATCGACCACATGGAGTCGGGCAAGATCGACTTCTCGCAACTGCAAATCCTGGTGCTGGACGAAGCAGACCGCATGCTGGACATGGGCTTTATCGACGACATCGAAAAAATCGTCGAAGCCACCCCGGCCACCCGCCAGACCATGCTGTTCTCCGCCACGCTGGACGGCGTGGTCGGCAACATGGCGCGCCGCATCACCAAGGATCCGATGGTGATCCAGATCGTCAGCGCCGCCAACAAGCATGAAAACATTACGCAGCGCGTGCACTTTGTCGACGACCTGTCGCACAAGAACCGCCTGCTGGACCACCTGCTGCGCGACGAAACGCTGGACCAGGCCGTGGTCTTCACCGCCACCAAGCGCGACGCCGACACCATCGCCGACCGCCTGAACATCGCCGGTTTCTCGGCCGCCGCACTGCATGGCGACATGCACCAGGGCGCCCGTAACCGCACGCTGGACAGCATGCGCCGCGGTCAGGTGAAAGTCCTGGTGGCAACCGACGTGGCCGCACGCGGCATCGACGTGCCGACCATCACGCACGTGTTCAACTATGACTTGCCGAAGTTCGCCGAAGACTACGTGCACCGTATTGGCCGCACCGGCCGCGCCGGCCGCAACGGCCTGGCCGTGTCGCTGGTGAACCACTCGGAAAACATGAACGTGCGCCGCATCGAGCGCCTGACCAAGCAAACCATTCCGGTGACCGTGGTGGAAGGTTACGAGCCGAAGCGCTCCGCCGCACCACGTTCGGCAGCGCGTCCGGGCTGGAAACCAGGCGAAGGCCGCAAACCGGGCCAGCGCAGCTTCAGCAAGCCGGGCGCACCGCGCGAAGGCGGCTACAACCGCGAAGGCGGCAGCCACTACCGCGACGGTTCCAACTTCAGCCGCGAAGGCTCGTCCTTCAACCGCGAAGGCGGCGCGTACAACCGCGACGCGGCTGCGCCGGTCCGTGAAGGCGGCTACAACCGCGAAAGCCGTTTCAGCCGTGAAGGCGCCCAGCCTCCGCGCGAAGGCGGCTACAACCGCGATAACCGCGGCAGCCGCGAAGGCCGTGAAAACTTCAGCACCCGCCGCTACGGCGACCGTTAATCGGTCAACTGGCTAAGCGCATCGAAAACCACCGGCAAGCCCGGTGGTTTTTTTATTTGAGCTTTCTCTTTTTTGTGCATATACTTGCTTACTCAAGTATATTTCAAGGATTAATCATGGAAGAGTTAAGTAACACACCTGAACCGGCGGACGATAGCGCGCTGGACTTTTGCCTGCGGCTGGCCCGCGCGCAAGCCGCCGTCGTGCGCCGCCTGGATGCCGCGCTGGGCGGCCACTTCGGCATCAGCTTTGGCGACTTCCAACTGTTGCACCACCTGGCCCGCGCCCCCGGCGGACGGTTGCGCCGCGTCGACCTGGCCGAACGCCAGGGACTGACGGCTTCCGGCGTCACCCGCAGCCTGCTGCCGTTGGAAAAAACCGGCCTGGTGGGACGCCAGCCCGACCCGCGCGATGCCCGCGTCGGCTTCGCCGTGATCACGCCCGCCGGCCATACCACGCTCGATAACGCCATGGTCACGGCGCGCGAAGTGTCGGCCGACTTGCTGCGCCACGCGCCGCCGGACCAGTTGCAAGCGGTATCGGCCGTGCTGGGCCTGGTGGCGGGCGCCACGTTTATTTGAGGCGGCGATGAACAAGACGTTGTGGCAAGACTTGAATTTCCGCTGGCTGATGGGCGGCGCCGTGCTGTCCGGCCTGGGCGACCAGTTCACCATGATCGCCCTGCCCTGGCTGGTCTTGAAAATGACCGGCGATCCGCTGGCGCTGGGCCTGGTGATCGCCATCATGAGTGTGCCGCGCGCCGTGTTCATGCTGATCGGCGGCGCGCTGGTGGACCGCTACTCGCCCAAGTCCGTGCTGATGGTAACCAAGTTCGCCAATGCGCTGGTGATCGGCGCGCTGGCCGCACTGGTGCTGGCCGCCCCCGCGCTGCTGACATTGCCGCTGCTGTATGCGCTGGCGCTGGCGCTCGGACTGGCCCAAGCCTTCGCCGTCCCGGCCGGCACGTCGATCCTGCCCACCATGGTGGCGCGCGAACATTTACAGGCCGCCAACGGCACCATGATGGGGTTGCGCCAGTTGCTGATGCTGGCCGGCCCGCTGCTGGGCGCCTTGCTGCTGGTGCTGGGCGGCGACGATATCCATGCCGCCGCGCGCGGTAACGGTAACGGCAACGCCGACGGCATCGGCTATGCATTCGCCTACGATTGCGCGAGCTTCCTGATTTCCGCGTGGACGCTGGCCAAGGTGTGCCCGCTGACTGCCGCTGTCCCACCGCACGCACAGGGCCAGGGCGTACTGCACGCCGTGGCGGAAGGCATGCGCACCCTGTGGCAAAACGTGTCCGTGCGCACCTGCTTTATCTACTGGTCGCTGGTGGCGGTCGTCGTGGGCGGCACCATGCAGGTGGCGCTGCCGCTGCTCGCTTCGCGCAATCTCGATGGCGCCGCATCGCTGGGCATATTGATGGGTGCGCACGGCGTCGGCACCTTGATCGGCATGGCGCTGTCACGCGCAAAACTGCGCGCCATCCCGTTTGGCGCCGCCATCCTTACCATCGATGCGCTGGAGGGTCTGTTGATGGCGCCGCTGGGCGCCATCTCGGCCGCATGGCAGGGCATGGCGCTGCTGGCGGCGATCGGCGTGCTGGGCGGCTATATGCAGATTGCCGTCTTCACGTGGATCCAGCAAAGCGTGCCGCCGCACATGCTGGGCCGCGCCATGAGTATTTTCATGTGCATCTTCATGGGTGTGGCGCCGTTGTCGGCCACGTTGATCGGCGCGCTGCTGCAATGGATCACGCTGGCGCAATTGTTTGCGGGTGGCGGCGTACTGCTGCTGTCGCTGGCCGCCTTTGCGTGGGTGGCGACGCCGATGCGGCATATTCAAGCCGCACCGGCGCGGACCGGCGACGTCAATCAGCCTTGAAGTTCTGCCCCAGCGACATCGGCTTGTTCAGCAGGATGGTCTTCGGATCGCGGCAGATGTACACCAGCACGACGATGGTGGCGAGGTAAGGCAGCATGGACAGGAATTCGGACGGAATGTCCAGGCCGAAGCCCTGTCCGTGGAATTGCAGCACCGTCACGCCGCCGAACAGGTAAGCGCCCAGCACCACGCCGCGCGGCTTCCACGTGGCGAACACCACCAGCGCCAGCGCGATCCAGCCCCGGCCCGCCGTCATGCCTTCGACCCACATCGGCGTCAGCGCCATCGACATGTATGCGCCGGCCAGCCCCGCCATCGCCCCGCCGAACAGCACGGCCGCATAACGCAGCAGGATCACGTGAAAGCCGATCGCGTGCGCGCTGTGCGGCGACTCGCCCACCGCGCGGATCAGCAAGCCAAGGCGAGTGCGCGCCAGCATCCAGCCGGTCGCCACCGCCAGCGCGATCGACGCATAGACCATGATGTCGAAGCGGAACAGCAGCGGCCCCACGAAGGGAATGTCGGACAGGACGGGGAACGACAATTTGGCCAGCGGCGCCACGGTCTGCCCCGCCAGGCTGCGTCCCAGGAATGCGGACAGGCCGACGCCGAACAACGTCAGCGCCAGCCCCGTCGCCACCTGGTTGGTTTGCAGCGTCAAGACCAGGAAGGCAAACAGCAGCGCCAGCGCCATGCCGGCCAGCGCGGCGGCGCCCAGGCCCAATCCCGCGCTACCGGTCGACAGCGTGACGGCAAAGCCCATCACCGCGCCCGTCAGCATCATCCCTTCCAGCCCCAGGTTCAATACACCGGCCCGTTCCGCCACCAGTTCGCCCATCGATGCAAAGATCACGGGCGTGGCGGCGCCCGCCGTGCTGGCGAGGAATGCAATCAGGTAATCGGCGTTCATGCTGCACCTCCTTGTGCCGCCGCCACAGGCGCGGGACGCAGGCGCGGCTTGAAGCGGTAGTGAATGAACAGGTCGGCCGCCAGCAGGTAAAACAGCAGCAGGCCCTGGAACAAGCCGGTAATCGCATTCGGCAAGCCCAACTCGATCTGCGCGGATTCGCCGCCGATGTACAGCAGCGACATCAGCAGCGACGCCAGCAATACGCCCAGCGGATGCAGGCGCCCCACGTAAGCCACGATGATGGCGGCGAAGCCGTAGCCGGGCGACACCGATGGCTGCAACTGCCCCACCGGGCCGCACACTTCACCGACGCCGGCAATCCCGGCCAGCGCGCCGCTGATCAGGAACGCGGCCCACACGTTGCGGCGCTCGGAGAACCCGGCATAGGCGGCGGCCATCGGCGCCATGCCGGACACCTGCATGCGGTAGCCGGCAAACGTGCGCGCGCAAAAGAACCACGCGCCGCCGGCGACCGCCAGCGACAGCAGGAATGCCGCGTTGGTGCGCAAGCCTTCCACCAGCAGCGGCAGCATGGCCGCGTCATGGAACATCTTCGATTGCGGGAAGTTGAAACCGGCGGGATCGCGCAGCGGTCCGTGCACCAGGTAGCTGAGCAACAGGTAGGCGACATACACCAGCATCAGGCTGGTCAGGATTTCACTGGTGTTGAAGCGCGTGCGCAGCAGCGCGGGAATCGCCGCCCACAGCATGCCGCCCAAGGCGCCCGCCAGGATCACGACCGGCAACAGCCAGCCCGACTCCACGTCATCGAAATACAGCGCCACGGCGCCCGCCGTGACGGCGCCAATCGTCAGCTGGCCGTCGGCGCCAATGTTGGCAACGTTGGCGCGGAAACCCAGCGCCAGGCCGATGCCGCACAGGATCAGCGGTGTGGCTTTCAACAGCAATTCGCCAATGCCATAAGCCGTGGTGGCGGGTTTGATGAAGTACACGTAAAACGCGTGCATCGGGTCCTGTCCGAGGCCATAGAACAGGATGGAACCGGTCACCAGCATGGCCAGCGCCGCGATCAGCGGCGACGCCAGCATCATGGCGCGAGACGGTTCAGGGCGGGCTTCAAGCCTGGACATAGGGTTCTCCTTGCTGCTGTTCCGCATGGGCAGCGGTTTCCACGTGATCGAAATCGCCGCTCATCCACACGCCCACCTGGTTGATCGACGTTTCCGACGTTTTCACGGCGCGCGACAGCCGGCCTTTCGCGATCACGGCGATGCGGTCGCTCATCATGAACAACTCCTCGATTTCCTCCGACAGCACCAGCACCGCCACGCCCTGGTCGCGCATGTCGATGATGGCCTGGCGGATCAGCATGGCCGCGCCGATATCGACGCCCCATGTGGGCTGCGCCAGCACCAGCACTTTCGGCGCCAACGTGATTTCGCGCCCGACGATGAACTTTTGCAGGTTGCCGCCGGACAGGCTCGAAGCGGCGGATTTCTCGCCACCGCATTTCACGTTGAAGCGGGCAATCACGTCGCGGGCGAAGGCGGCAATGGTCTTGTGCTGCACCAGGCCGTTTTTCACCATGCCGGTCTTGCCCTCGGGGACATAGCCCGTCAGCAGCGCATTATCGGCCAGCGACAATTCCGGCACGGCGCCCCGCCCCAGCCGCTCTTCCGGCACGAAACACAAACCGCGTTCGCGGCGCTGGGCCGGATTCAGATTGCCCGCCGGCTGTCCCAGCAGGGCCAGCGCCGATGCATCGGCCAGCAGGCATTCGCCGGAAATCGCTTTCAGCAACTCTTGCTGGCCATTGCCGGACACGCCCGCGATGCCGACGATTTCTCCGCTGCGCAATTGCAGCGTGACGTCCTTCAGCGACGTGCCGAACGGATCGAGCGGCGTGAAGTTCAACTTGTCGAGCGCCAGCCGCACCTCGCCGGCGTCACGCGGCGTGATGTGGCAGCTGGGCAGTTCGCGCCCGATCATCAGTTCCGCCAGCGAACGTGCCGTCTCGTTGCGCGGGATGGCGGTGCCGGACACGCGGCCGCTGCGCAGCACCGTGGCCTTGTCGCACAGGGCCTGGATTTCATCGAGCTTGTGGCTGATATACAGGATGGAACAGCCTTCGCTGGCCAGGCGCCGCAGCGACTCGAACAATTTCAGCACGGCTTCCGGCGTCAGCACGGACGTCGGTTCATCCATGATCAGCAGCTTGGGGTTTTGCAGCAGGCAGCGCACGATTTCCACGCGCTGCCGTTCGCCCACCGACATGCTGTGCACCAGGCGGTGCGGATCGAGCGGCAAGCCGTAATCCTCGGACACTTGCCGGATACGGGGCGCCAGCTTGTCCGGCGAGATCTTGTCATCGAGCGCCAGCGCGATGTTTTCAGCCACCGTCAGCGTCTCGAACAGCGCGAAGTGCTGGAACACCATGCCGATGCCCAGCTTGCGCGCGGCCGATGGCGACGGGATGCGGACTGGATCGCCTTCCCAAAAGATGTCGCCCGCATCGGGGTGCGTGACACCGTAAATCATTTTCATCAGCGTGCTTTTGCCCGCGCCGTTCTCACCGAGCACGGCATGGATTTCGCCGGGCATGACGGTCAGGTCGACTGAATCATTGGCGACAACGGAAGGATAGATCTTGGAAATTCCACGCAGCTTCAGCCTCGGTTCAACCAGGGGCGGCGGCGCGGAAGGATCTGCGGCTAGATTCATTTGTCGAAACTCCTTGCGGCGGTTGTATACAACTGGACTACAACTGAACATCTCGCAACTTGTATGCCAGCCTGCTTGGCATGGCAGTGCCGGTTGATGCGCCAGGACGGTGCGCCCTGCCCCGCGATGGCGCGGTCACGCACCGATTGTATACAGTGCTGCGAACCGCCGGCGCGTGGCGCTTTCGCCACGCTTGACTATTACTGTATACAAATTTTCGTTGAATTGCGCACTATTTCGTACACAATGAACCCATCGGCTGAGCGAGTGTCTTTTTTCATCACACCTGGTGATTCCTTACAAAACGAGTACACATCATGAGCAACGCATCCCGCATAGTCGAACCGGCCAGCGTCATTGAAATGAGCGCCGGCAGCCGCCGCAAGGCGGGCGGCAGCAAAGGCAGCACGGGCGGCGCCGGCAGCGGCGCGGCGCCCACCTCATCCACAACAGCGTCGACCACCAAGCCCGCCAAGCGCGGCACCACGGCAGTCGACCTGCGCATTTACCGCGCCGTGGTCAATGCCGTCATGAGCCACAAGCTCCCGCCCGGAACGCACCTGGGCGAAACCGATTTCTGCGAACTGTACAAGGTCAGCCGCACCACGGTGCGCAAGGCGCTGCAACGCCTCGCGCATGACCACATCATTGAATTGCGTCCCAACCGGGGCGCCGTCATCGCTTCCCCTTCCCCGGAAGAAGCGCGTGAAATCTTTGCCGCGCGGCGCGCGATCGAACGGGAAATCGTGCCGCTGGCGATCCGCAACGCCAGCGTCAATGCCGCGTCGCTGCAGCGCATCCATGAAGCGATGGCGGAAGAAGACGCGGCGCGCCGCAGCGGCGACCGCGCCAACTGGATCCGCATGGGCGGCGAGTTCCACCTGCTGCTGGCGGAACTGGCCGGCAACCGCGTGCTGCAGCGCTATATGAGCGAACTGGTGTCGCGCTGCTCGCTGATCATCGCGCTGTATGAAAGCCCCGGCGCCCACATGTGCGAGAACGATGAACACCGCCACCTGGTATCGCTGATCGAGGAAGGCAAGTGCGAACAGGCGGTCGCACTGATCGAACACCACTTGCTGGAAATCGAAGGCCGGCTGCGGCTCGGCGTCGTCTCCCGCAAAGTCAAATTGGCCGATGCACTGGCCGGGCTGTAACCGCACCATCCACGCACCATCCGCAGTAACTGCATGACCCGTTGCGGGCCCTGGCCCGCAATTTGCTAAAGCATCTGAAGGCTCACGATAACAACCACCTTGGAGTTCCACATGATTCAGCAATTCAGCAAATGCACTGCCGCCATCGCCCTCCTCGCCGCGGGTATGGGCGCGGCCCACGCCGCCGACTGGAGCGACACGTCGATCAGCTACCGCTACGGCACGCAATTCGCGGAGCCCTACAACCCGGTCGACATCACGAAACACATCGTCAACCTGAGCCACGCCAGCGGCTACAAGTACGGCACGAATTTCTTCAGCGCCGACATGCTGTTCTCCGACAAGAACGACCCGTCGGCCGCCGGTTCGAAAACCGGCGCGCATGAAGTGTACGTGCTGTACCGCCACACGCTGGACCTGGGCAAGGTCTCCGGCCAGGAATTGAAAGGCCCCGGCATCCGCGGCTATGGCCTGACGGCGGGCTTCGACATGAACACCAAGACGGACGCGGGCTACAACTCGAAAAAACGCATGCTGGTGGCCGGTCCCACCGTGATGTTCGACGTGCCGGGCTTCCTCAACGTCAGCCTGCTGGCGCTGTGGGAAAGCAACGCGCCCTACAGCACGTTCACCCACACCGGCGTCAACCGCTATGACTACAAGGTGCACCCGATGCTGAACGCCGTGTGGCTGATTCCCCTGTCGAACAGCGTGCCACTGACGTTCGAAGGTTTCGCCAACTTCATCGGCAAGAAAGGCAATGACGAATTCGGCGGCAAGACCGCACGAGAAACCAACATCGACATGCAGATCATGTACGACATGAGCGGCGCGGTGGGAGCCGGCAAGAATACCTTCAAGGTCGGCGTCGAGTACCAGTACTGGAAAAACAAGTTCGGCAACAACGCCAACGGCTTCGCAGGATCGGGCGCTTTCGCCAAGACCCCGATGATCCGCGCCGAGTACCACTTCTGACATGGAAAGGAAGATGATAATGATGAATCGCCGTAAACTGCTCGCCATGGCCGCCCTGGCTGCCGCCGTTCCTTATGCCGCAACGGTGCAAGCTGCCGACGAACCGCTGAAAGTCGGTTTTGTGTATGTGGGCCCGGTGGGCGACGCCGGCTGGACCTATGCGCACGACCAGGGCCGCCTGGACATGGAAAAGGCGCTGGGTGGAAAAGTCAAAAGCACGTACGTGGAGAGCGTGCCGGAAGGCGCCGACGCCGAGCGCGTGATCCGCAAGCTGGCAACAGACGGCAACAAGGTGATTTTCACGACGTCATTCGG
Organism: Pseudoduganella rivuli; assembly: GCF_009674485.1. Taxonomy (GTDB): domain Bacteria; phylum Pseudomonadota; class Gammaproteobacteria; order Burkholderiales; family Burkholderiaceae_D; genus Rugamonas; species Rugamonas rivuli_B. The sequence continues at coordinate 178,588 of NZ_WKJJ01000012.1, forward strand.
CTACATGAACCCGACGGAGAAAGTCGCGAAAGCCTTCCCCAACATCGTGTTCCTGCACGCGACCGGCTTCAAGACCGGCAAGAACATGGGGACGTACGAAACCCGCCAGTATGAAGGCGCGTACCTGCTGGGCGTCATCGCGGGCAAGATGACGAAGACCAATACGCTGGGCTTCGTCGCCTCGTTCCCGATTCCGGAAGTGATCCGCAACGTCAACGCCTTCACGCTGGGCGCGCAAAGCGTGAACCCGAACATCAAGACCAAGGTGATCTGGGTGAACTCGTGGTACGACCCGGCCAAGGAACGCCAGGCGGCGGAAACCATGATTGCGCAAGGCGCCGATGTGCTGAGCCAGAACACGGACTCCCCCGCCACCCTGCAGGCGGCGCAGGAAAAAGGCGTGTATGCGTTTGGCTGGGATTCGGACATGGTGAAATTCGCGCCGAAAGCCCACCTGACGGCCGCCACCAACAACTGGGGCGGCTACTATGCGGACACGGTGAAAGCCGTAATGGCCGGCACGTGGAAGCCAACCGACATCCACGGCGGCATCAAGGAAGGCATGGTGAAAATGTCGCCGCTGAATCCGGCCGTAACGCCGGATGCGGCCAAGGCCTATGACGCCAAGCTGAAAGCGCTGTCCGACGGTTCGTTCCACCCGTTCCAGGGCCCGCTCAAGGACCAGTCGGGCAAGGTACGCGTGGCGGCCGGCGCCGTGATGCCGATGAAGGAACTGCTGTCGATCAACTACTACGTGCAGGGTGTGGAAGGCGCGATTCCGAAGTAAGTGCCGCTGACAGTCCACACAGTCCGCAGGCTCGATGCCAGTGTTCCGTAGGGCGGTTTCCGCGCAGCGGAAGCCGCCATGCCAGCGCAGCCGTAACGCGGGCAATGGCGGCTTCGCTGGCGCGAACCCGCCCTACGCATTATGTGTCGCGTTTCATGGCGACAGTACAGGGATGTCAGGTGACTGTGAACGCCACCGGCCCCGCCAGCACCGCATAGCTGTCGTTATGGAACATCCACGCCGCATAACTCCCCGCCGCCAGCTTGCTGGTATCGAACGTGGCCTTGCCGCTGGCCTTCGTCACGTACTGCCACGATAACCACGTGCCGCTCGATGGCGCCACGCCCGCCTTCCAGATGCCGATCCAGTTCTTCACATTGACCTTCGACGCCGGTACCGCATAGTCGAACACCAGGTTCGTCCCATGCACCACGCTGGCAGCCGACGGCGTCAATTGCGACACGCTGAACGGAACCGGCCCGCCCAGCACCGCATAGCCGTTCTGGTACAGATACCACGCGTTGTAATCGCCCGCCGCCAGGCCGGCCGTGGCGAACGGCACGGAGCCCGTGGCATTCGGCGCATACGCCCACAGCAGCGAACTGCCATTGCCGGGAGACGCACCGTCGGCGAAGATGCCGATCCAGTTTTTCGCATCGAGCTTGCCCGCCGGCGCCGCATAGGTGAACGTCACTTGCGCGCCCCTGGTCACATAGCGTGGCGAACCTTCCAGCGGCGCCGCTGCGGCGCGCACCACGCCGATCATCGGGTCGGTGCGGCTGGCCTGGCCGGATTCGACGTGGCCGGCGATCTTGCGCGACCATTGCGCATCGGTATCGCACGTGATGTTCAAGTCATACCAGCCGAAGCTGGCGCCCAGCGGCAAGTCCAGGGTCAGCGACTGGCCGGCCGCCACCGTGTTGCGCGTGGCCGTTGCGCCGTAGGCGTTGTCGGTGACAGTGAACGTGCAGGCCACCGTCCCTCCCGCATTCGACAGCACCAGTTTCAGCGAACCGTGCACGCCGTCATGGGTGGCGGAGATTTCCGGCTTCGCGCCGGTGGCGGCCGCCGTGGCGCCCTTGAGGTGGCGCAGGAAACCATTGGCGCCATGCACGCGCAAGTCATACGCCGCTCCCGTGAAATTCCACGTTTCGCGCGCAATCGACTTGCCCGCTTCCACCGTGTAATACCACGGGCCATCGGTGCGCACATTGGAATACACGATGAACGCGGCGCCCGCACTGCCCGTGTTATTGAACGTCAGCTCGACGCTGCCGCCCGTGGCGCGGCCATGCACGGCCAGGTCGTATGGCAGGGCGCACGCTTCGCGCGTGTTGGTGCTGTCGGTGCACAGTTCCTGGCGCGGCAGGGTTTGCACGGCCGGCGGCGTGGGGGCTGGTTTGCCGGAGACCTTGACGTACGACGCCGTGGCCGGCACCGACGAAGGCCACGCGGCATCCGGGTCCGTGAAATTGAAGGCGGAAGTCAGGTCGCCGCAAATCGCTCGGCGCCATGGCGAAATCAGGTCGCACGTGACGCCGGTGCGCGCCTTGCCCTTCATGACCAGCCACTCTTCGAGGAAGCGCAGCTTGGACGTGTGGTCGAACAATTGCGAACATACGCGCCCGCCTTTGGTCCACGGCGAAATCACCAGCATCGGCACGCGCGGGCCCAGGCCGACGGGTTCGTTCTGGTAGGTTTCGTACGTCCCCAGCGACGCCAGTGTCGACTTGCCCATGGCGCCCGTGATGGGCGCCTGGTGCGGCGGCACGTGGTCGAAGAAGCCATCGTTCTCGTCGTACGTCAGCAGGAACACGGTTTTCGACCAGACGGCGGGATTGGACACCAGCGCGGCCAGCAGCCGCGCCGTCAGGTTTTCACCCGCGTTCGGGGAATTCGGCGCGTGTTCCGTGTAATCGTTGGGCGCGCAGATCCATGATACTTGCGGCAGGCGATCGTTGCGCACATCGTCCGCAAACGACGCCACCAGCCAGTCGCCCTTGGTGCCGGCTGAATTGGCTTCCGTCGAGCCGGGCGCCAGCTGGCGCCCGCGCTGGTACAGCGGTGAGCTGGAAGACAGGCGCGAGCCGTCCGCGTTGACGCGGAAGTTCCTGAAGTACGCCAGGTAGTTATCGCCGTAGTTATCCCACTCCTGGTACACCTTCCACGTCACCTGGTTCGCTTCCAGCGTTTCCGCATAGGTGCGCCAATTCGGCGCGCTGGCCGTGACGGAAGCAGTGATATTGTCCTTGGCAGGATCGTTGTTGTAGTAGCCGGACGGGCTGATGTTGTACAGGCTGCCCATGCTGCTTTGCCAGCCCTGATTGGTGCCCGTCAGCGAATACATGCGGTTCGGATCGGTGGCGCCGAAAATCGAGCAATGGTAATCGTCGCAGATAGTGAAGGCGTCGGCCAGCGCGTGGTAGAACGGGATGTCGCCACGGTCGAAATAGCCCATCGATTGCGCGGTCTTTTGCTTGACCCACGCATCCCAGGCCTGCCACGTCGCTTGCGATCCCTTCCACGAGTGGTTGGTGCCGACCGACAGCGCGCTGGTGTTCTTCGCATCGAAGTGGAATGGCAGCACGTAGCCGCCCGCGCCGTCCGGCTGGTACCACACGGGTTTGCCGCCCGGCAGTTCGATCGCGCGCGGATCGCCGAAGCCCCGTACGCCGGACAGGGTGCCGAAATAATGGTCGAACGCCCGGTTTTCCTGCATGAAGATGACCACGTGCTCGACGTCGGCCAGGGTGCCGGTCGTGTTATTGGCCGGCACCGCCAGGGCGGAACGGATCAAGTCGGGAAACAGCGAAACCGCCGACGTCGCGGCAAAAGCATTCAAGAACCTGCGCCTGCTGGGTGAAACCATGTGCCCTCCTCCTCATGTACAAGTGATTTGGGCAGGGATGGTATGTGGGAAATGTGACGGCGCGATTGCATATCGTGCAATGTGCCGATTTAGTGGGTATTCGGCTGGGAAGGTGCACAGGCGCTGTCGGATATTTGCTAATCGCGCTGCGCCGGCAACGGCAATGACGCTCCCCGCACCGTTGCGCCAGCAAGGCGCAACGCCCTCCGCAATTCATGTAGCGTTACGTGGCACACGCCGACTGCGGCATCACCTCCATCAATTTTGACAATAAACAATCAATTTAAACAATTTCATCAATTTTTATTGCCTACAGCCAATCATTATGAAATAGTAGAAGCATGAAAAACTCCATGGAGGAAAAGCATGGCGCAACCATCCTATAGCAGTGCTAACGGCTACATCGGCGAAAGTTTTTTCACTATCAATTTTGACATCGACCTCGATGCGGTACACCCGCCCCTGCTCAACGCATTCAACGTGCAAGTAAATGGCACCGATGTCACAGTTACCGGCGTCACCATCGACAGCACTGCCCGGACCGCACAAGTCACCATCAACGGATACCTGCTTGCCGGCGATATCATCGACTTTGTCTACACCGACCCGAGCGGAGCAAACGATGCCAGCGCCATCCAGGGGCTGGATGGCACCGATTCGGCTTCGTTTAGTCACTCTATCGTAGTAGCCATAGGTCGCCCCGGCCCCTCCGCTCCGCCCGCGCCAACGCTCGATAAGGCCAGCGACAGCGGCACCCTGAGCGATCACATTACCAATGACAACACCCCGACGGTCAGCGGAACGTCCGAGGCCAATGCCACGGTCAAGCTCTACGACACCGACGGGACAACGCTGCTGGGCACTACCACCGCAGATGGCGGCGGCAATTGGAGCCTGACGTCCGGTTCGCTTGGTGACGGTTCGCATACTTTGAAAGTGACGCAAACCAACGGCAGCAGCCAGACGTCATCCCTAAGCTCCGGCCTGAGCCTAACGATCGACACGGCCGCCAGTGCGCCTACCAAGCTGGGGGTGGCATCCGGTTCGGACAGCGGTACGCTGGGTGACGGCATTTCCAATGCCGGTACGCCAGCCATCACTGGAACGGCGGAAGCCAATGCCACTGTCCAACTGTACGATACGGATGGGACCACGATGCTTGGTACTGCCGCAGCCAATGGATCCGGGGCCTGGAGTATTACCACCAGCACGCTGACTTCCGGTTCGCATACCCTCACCGCCAAGCAGACCGATGTCGCCGGCAACGTTTCCGCCGTGTCGAACGGATTTACCTATGTCCTCGACACCATCGGCCCGACCAATATGGCGCTCAGCACCAACACGGTCCAGCAAACAGCAGCCACCAACGGCTCAACCGTGGCAACGCTGTCGTCCACTGACACCACGTCTGTCACCTACGGTTTTGCCGTCGGAAACGGCGTCATCGATGCCGACAATGGCAAGTTCACCATCTCCGGCACCAGCCTGACCGCCGCGCAGAATTTGACAGCGGGGGCTTACCACATCTATTTGAGTGCAACCGATGCAGCCGGCAACGACGCCTTCAACATCTTTACCATCAATGTCACCAACGCGCCCTCAGTCAGTTCGATCGTGCGCGCGGCCAGCGCTTCATCAATCGTGGACACCGGCGCCACCTCCGTTGACTATACGGTAACCTTCAGCCAGTCGGTCACCGGCGTCGATGCCAGCGACTTTGCCTTGACCGCCACGGGCAACGCTGCCGGCAACGTCGCCAGCGTTGCCGGCAGCGGCTCAACCTACACCGTGACCGTTAATACCATCAGTGGCGACGGCACATTGCGCCTGGATCTCAACAGCAGCGCCACGGGTATCCAGAATGGCAGCAGCGTCGCCATCGGCGGGGGCTATACCAGCGGAGAATCCTACTCGCTCGACCATACTGCGCCCAGCGCGCCCGGCACGCCGGCCATGACAGCCGGCACCGACACCGGCAAGTCCAGCAGCGACGCCATCACCAGTAATACCACACCGGTGTTCACCGGCACCGGCGAAGCCAATGCCAGCGTCAAGCTGTACGATACCGACGGCACCACCTTGCTCGGCACCACCACCGCCGACGGCGCCGGCAAGTGGAGTATCACCAGCAGCACGCTCAGTTCCGGCTCCCATACACTGACCGTCAAACAGAGCGATGCGGCCGGCAATACGTCGGCCGCCAGCAGCGCCCTGACCGCAACCATCGACAACACGGCCCCCACAGCACCCGCCACGCCGGTACTGTCACCGGCCAGCGACAGCGGCACTTCGGGCGACTTCCTGACCAATGTCACCACACCGGTCATTACCGGTGCCAGCGAAGCCAACGCCACCGTCAAGCTGTACGATACCGATGGCACCACCCTGCTGGGCACCACTACCGCCGATGGCGCCGGCAAATGGAGCATCACCAGCAGCACGCTCAGTTCCGGCTCCCATACGCTGACCGTGAAGCAGACAGACGTTGCCGGCAATGTGTCCAAGGCAAGCTCGGGACTCACGCTCGACGTCGACACCTCGGTGCCGGGCACGCCCTCTACCCCGGTATTGCAAACCGCCAGCGACAGCGGCACGCTGGGCGACGCCGTCACCAGGATCACCGCTCCCACCATGATCGGCACCGGAACGGTGGGCGATACGGTGAGCATGTATGACACCGACGGCAGCACCGTGCTGGGCACCGCCGTAGTCGACGGCAGCGGCAACTGGAGCATCGCCAGCAGCGCGCTGGCCGATGGCGTCCACAGCGTCACGGTCAGGCAGACCAATGCCGCCGGCACCGCGTCGAGCGCAAGCAAGGCATTCAGCCTCACCATCGACGCCACGGCGCCCGGCGCCCCAGGCACGCCGGCCATGACGGCCGGCACCGACACCGGCAAGTCCAGCAGCGACGCCATCACCAGCAACACCACGCCGGTGTTCTCCGGCACCGGCGAAGCCAATGCCACCGTCAAGCTGTACGATACCGACGGCACCACCTTGCTCGGCACCACCACCGCCGACGGCGCCGGCAAGTGGAGTATCACCAGCAGCACACTGAGTTCGGGCCCACATACGCTGTCGGTCAAGCAAACCGACGCGGCTGGCAACACATCGTCCTCCAGCACCACACTGGCCGTGACCATCGACACGACGGCCAACACGCTGGCTGCGCCGGTGATCGCGTCGGCCAGCGACAGCGGTGCCAAAGGTGACAGCCTGACCAATGTTGCAACGCCGACGATGAGCGGAACCGCGGAAGCCAATTCGGCGATTACCCTTTATGATACGGACGGCGCCACGGTACTCGGCACCGCCACGGCCGATGGCAGCGGCGCCTGGAGCATTACCGCCGGCAAGCTCGCTGATGGCATTCATACACTGAGCGCACGCCAGACCGATATTGCGGGCAACATCTCGGCCGCCGGCACCGGCCTGGCGCTCACCGTCGATACCTCGGTCCCCGCCGCACCAACCGCCCTTGCGATGTCGCCGGTCAGCGACACCGGCACGGTGGGTGACGGCATCACCTATTCCCAGGCGCCGCAAATCACCGGCAGTGGCACGCCCGGTATGACCGTGCGTCTGTACGACACCAACGGTACTACCGAACTGGGCAGCGCGGTTGTCGGCGGCAATGGTGCGTGGACTATAACCAGCAGCATCCTGACCGACGGCACCCATACGATGAAGGCGGTGCAAACCAACGCGGCGGGAACCGCCTCAGCGCAAAGCACCACGCTCAACGTCACCATCGACAATACGGCGCCGCCAGCGCCAGGCACACCGGCGCTGGCGCCATCGAGCGACAGCGGCGCCCTGGGCGACGGTATCACGACCGACACCTCGCCCTTGATCACCGGGACAGCAGCCCCGGGCGCTATTGTCAGCGTGTACGACCATGGTGCACTATTGGGAACGACCAGCGCCAATGCCAGCGGCGTCTGGAGCTTCAGTTCCTCGCTTGGCATGGGATCGCACCAGTTGCAGGCCAGCCAGACCAATTCCGTCGACAACACGTCAACGTTGAGCGGGACACTGGCGCTGACCATCAGTGCACCGTCGCAGGCGCCATCCGCGCTGGCCTTGTCCGCGTCGAGCGACAGCGGCGCCGCCGGCGATGGCGTGACCAACGTCGCCACCCCTACCATCACGGGCCACGCGACGCCCGGCGCCAGCATCACCCTGCTCGATGGCGGCTCGGTCGTTGGCAGCGCCACTGCCAATGCGTCCGGCGCGTGGAGCATTACAACGGCGACGCTGGCCAATGGCGCGCACAGCTTGTCGGCGCTTGCCACCGACGGCCAGGGCGCGCCGTCGCCTGCCAGCGGCGCATTGGCCGTGACGATCGATACGCAGGCGGCGAGCGCCATTACCCTGTCCAATGCCGCCATCCTGAGCAACGCCGGCGCCAATGCGGCCGTCGGCACACTGAGCAACAATGACGCCAGCACCGGCGACCAGTTCAGTTATGCGCTGGTCGCCGGCGGCGGTGACAGCGACAACGGCGCATTCAGCATCGATGGCAATACGCTGCGCCTTGTCAACCCTGCCACCGTCGGCGCGGGAGCACACACGGTGCGCGTGGCCGTCACAGACCGCGCGGGCAATGTGCACCAGCAAGCCTTCAGCGTGACCGTCACCAACCCCACTTCCCAGGTTGACGGCGTACCGGTACAAAGCGGCCCGGTAACCTTGCCCGGCGGGGGTACGGGTACCGAGGTGACCGTGCCGATCGTGCAGCCCGGCCGGACCGATGCCAATGAAGCCACGCCGCTGGCCGACATCCCGCTCAGCAGCAACAACGGCACGACCGTGCTGCAGGCGCATGTCCCGGTAGGATTCGGCCTGCAATCGAGCGGAGGCGCCAGCCAGCCAGCCGGCTCGTCGCTCGAGGAGCTGATTGCCGCGATTGCTGCCCGTACCCAGGGCAACGCGGCGTCCGACCAGGCGCACCTCACCGGCAACGGCCAGCAGTTCCTCCAACTGCTGCCGACCACCGTCCCGCTGCTGGTGCAAACCGTGGTGGTCGGTGGCACAGCCAGCGCCGCCGGCCAGCCGCTGACGTTGAGCGGAACATCCACAGCCAGCCAGCACACAGCGTTGGTGATCGATACCGCTGGCATGGGCGGCTCAGGCAGCATCGTGCTGCAACAGGTGGACTTTGCCGCCGTCGTCGGCAGCAGCACTGTCACCGGCAGCACCCCCGGCCAGGTCCTGTCGGGCGATTCGGCCAGCCAGCATTTCATTGTTCAAAGCAACAGCGGCCATGTCCTGAGTGGCGGCGGCAACGACCAACTGCAATGGTCGCCATCCGTGTCAACCGGGCGTGCGCAGCAAGGTGCGCCCGGTGATATCGTCACACCTGGCGCCCTGCTGCTTAACGGCGGCACCGGCGCCGACAAAGTCACGTTTGCCGGTGCCCAGGCCGGCTATACGGTCGTGCGCAGCGATGCCCATGTCGTGGTCACAGACAAGGCCAGCGGTGCGCAGGCGACGCTGGCCAACGTCGAGACCTTGCAATTTTCCGATGGTGCGCTGGCCCTGCAAAGTCGCGGCGAGCTTGGCCAGTTGGCCGCGCTGTACCAGAACATCCTGGGCCGGCAAGCCGACGTTTCCGGATTCGAGTACTGGGGAGCGCAGCAGCAGGCCAAGATCAGCATGGGCGATATTGCGCTGTCGATGATACGCTCGGCGGAAGCGGCGGAAGCGGCGGGCCGGGGGATCGCGTTCAATGGCAACGCCAGCCATGACGTCGGCCTGCTATACCAGTCGATCTTTGCCCGCACCGCCGATACCGCCGGCGCAGCGTACTGGGTCGATGCAATGCAACACGGCGCCAGGCTCGCACAGGTGGTGAACGGCATGCTGGCATCGGCAGAAATGGTAGGGATCAGCAAGGCGCCGGAGACGTGGGATTTCCGCTTTTAAGTTACCAAGTAAAATGCCGTTTATCTGCATAGACAAACGGCACCATGGAAACCAAATGGCTGGAAGACTTCATCTCCCTCGTTGAAACCAACAACTTTTCCCGCTCCGCCGCGCTGCGCCATGTGACGCAGCCGGCGTTTTCGCGGCGTATCCAGTCGCTGGAAAACTGGCTGGGCACGGACTTGATCGACCGCACGTCGTACCCGACCCGCCTGACGCCGGCCGGCCACGTGTTTTACGAACAGGCGCTGGAAATGCTGGGGCAGATCAACGGCGTGCGCGAACTGCTGCGCAACAAGCGCGCGGCCATGCAAACCACCATCGACCTGGCCGTGCCGCACACGCTGTCGCTGACGTTCATCCCGAAGTGGATCACGCAACTGCAGGACGATTTCGGCCCCATCAACAGCCGCCTGATGGCGCTGAACGTGCACGACGCCGTGCTGCAACTGGTGGAAGGCGGCTGCGACCTGCTGCTGTGCTACCACCACCCGCGCCAGCCGGTGCAACTGGACCCCGGGCGCTACGACATGCTGGTGCTGGGCCGCGAAGCCCTGCGCGCCTATTCCCGCTGTGACAAGAACAAGAAGCCGGAATTCACCCTGCCCGGCACCAAGGCAGATCCCCTGCCCTTCCTGTCGTACACCAATAATGCCTACCTGGGCCGTATGGTGGAACTGATCCTGGCCGACACGAAAACCCCGCTGCACCTGGAAAACCATTACGAGACCGACATGGCCGAAGGGTTGAAGATGATGGCGCTGGAGGGACGGGGCATCGTATTCCTGCCCGAATCGGCCGTCACGCGGGAATTGAAATCGAAGCTGCTGGCGCGCGCGGACGGTGGCAGCGCCGACTGGGAAATCGAAATGGAAATCCGCCTGTACCGCGAAAAACCTTCCCCCACGCGCCCCGGCAAGCCCATCGTGTCGCGCCTGTGGGACCACCTCGGCGGCAAGCAGCAAGCATCGAAACGCCGCAGCGTACCGGATTCGGAACGCTAACATTGATAAAAATCAACGTTTCCGCGTTATGTCAGAGGCTATGCTTTTTTTGCATAACGTGACGAAATGTCGCTCCGGGATTATGCAAGAAATGCATAGTTAGATGCGCACTCAGCATTGGCACCGTTTTGGTGCGCTAGCCTAAGATTCGCCTCACTGAACACAGCGTCCCAACGCAAACGCCATAAGCGTACACATATAACCTCAGGAGCGAATCGTATGACCACCCAGCACGCACTGCCTTCTTACCTCAATCCGGACGACCTGGGCCCATGGGGCCAGTACCTGAAACAGATCGACCGCGTAACCCCGCACCTGGGTTCGCTGTCGCGCTGGGTCGAAACGCTGAAGCGCCCAAAGCGCATCCTGGTGGTCGACGTGCCGATCGAACGCGATGACGGTTCCATCGCCCACTACGAAGGCTACCGCGTGCAGCACAACATGTCGCGCGGCCCGGGCAAAGGCGGTGTGCGCTTCCACCAGGACGTGACCTTGTCCGAAGTGATGGCCCTGTCGGCCTGGATGACGGTGAAAAACGCGGCAGTGAACGTGCCCTACGGCGGCGCCAAGGGCGGCATCCGTGTTGACCCGAAAACCCTGTCCAAGGGCGAACTGCAGCGCCTGACCCGCCGCTACACCAGCGAAATCGCGCTGATCATCGGCCCAACCAAGGATATTCCGGCGCCGGACGTCAACACCAACGAACAGGTGATGGCATGGATGATGGACTCCTACGCCATGATCGAAGGTAACCTGTCGACCGGCGTCGTGACCGGCAAGCCGATCTCGATGGGTGGCTCGCTGGGCCGCCGCGAAGCCACCGGCCGTGGCGTTTTTGTCGCCGGCCAGGAAGCCGCCGCCAAGCGTGGCGTGAAAATCGAAGGCGCCCGCGTCGCCATCCAGGGCTTCGGTAACGTGGGCGGCGTGGCCGCGACCATGTTCGCCAATGCCGGCGCGAAAGTTATCGCAGTACAAGACCATACCGGCACCGTGGTACACTCTGGTGGCCTTGATGTTGCACAATTGCACAAACATGTTGCAGAAGTGGGCGGTGTCAAAGGTTTCCCGGGCGTCGAACAGTTCATGGAACGCGACGCTTTCTGGGGCATTGAATCGGACATCCTGATTCCTGCCGCGCTGGAACAGCAAATTACCGCTGCTGTTGCCCAGCAACTCCGCACCAAAATTATCCTGGAAGGTGCAAACGGCCCGACTACGCCGGAAGCCGACGACATCCTGGCCGACAAGGACGTGCTGGTGGTGCCGGACGTGCTGGCCAATGCCGGCGGCGTGACCGTGTCGTATTTCGAGTGGGTGCAGGATTTCTCGTCGTTCTTCTGGACCGAAGATGAAATCAATGCCCGGCTGACTCGCATCATGCAAGACGCATTCAAGTCCGTGTGGGATGTTGCCCAGGACAAGAATGTCACCCTGCGTACCGCCACCTTCATCCTGGCGTGCACCCGGGTGCTGCAAGCGCGGGAAGTGCGTGGCCTGTACCCTTGATCGGCAAGCAGCGTAAGTGAAATCCACAAGCTGCATGCCCCCCGTATGGACGAATACTATAGGTAATTATTGGCAATATCGGACATAGGTCGTTACCAGTCATTACCACGCCTGCCCTAGTTAAGCTCGGGCAGGCGTTTTTCGCATTTGATAAAGGAACTCCGGAATGAGCACTTTGGAACAGAAAGCCCTTGAATATCATAAAGCCGGTTCCGCCGGCAAGATTGCCACCGCCGTCACCAAGAGCGTGGCCACCCAGGATGACCTGGCGCTGGCCTACTCGCCCGGCGTCGCAGTCCCGTGCGTGGAAATCCAGCGCGACCCATCGCTGGCTTACACCTACACGGCCAAGGGCAATCTGGTCGCCGTCATCACCAACGGTACCGCCGTGCTGGGCCTGGGCAATATCGGCGCGCTGGCCGGCAAGCCCGTGATGGAAGGCAAAGTCGTACTGTTCAAGAAATTCGCCGGCATCGATTCGTTCGACATCGAAATCGATGAAACCGACCCGGATAAGCTGGTCGAGATCATCGCCTCGCTGCACCCGACCTTCGGCGGCATCAACCTGGAAGACATCAAGGCGCCGGAATGCTTCTACATCGAGCGCAAACTGCGTGAACGCCTGTCGATCCCTGTCTTCCACGACGACCAGCACGGCACCGCGATCGTCGTCGGTTCCGGCCTGCTGAACGCGTTGAACCTGACCGGCCGCAAGATCGAAGACGTGAAGATCGTCTGCTCGGGCGCCGGCGCCGCCGCCATCGCCTGCCTGGAACTGATCCTGTCGCTGGGCGCGAAGCGTGAAAACATTTTCGTCTGCGATTCCAAGGGCGTGCTGACCACCGCGCGCGAACTCGATGGCGAGAAAAAAGCGTGGGCGCGCGACACGGTCGCCACCAAAATGGGCGAAGTGATCGAAGGCGCGGACATGTTCCTGGGCCTGTCCGGTCCCGGTCTGCTGTCGCAGGACGACGTGAAGAAAATGGCGCCGCAGCCGATCGTCTTCACCCTGGCCAACCCCGACCCGGAGCTGCGCCCGGAACTGGTGCGCGAAGTGGCGTCCGATGCCATCATCGCCACCGGCCGTTCGGATTACCCGAACCAGATCAACAACGCGCTGTGCTTCCCTTACCTGTTCCGCGCCGCGCTGGATTCCGGCGCCACCACCATCAACCAGGAAATGAAGATCGCCTGCGTCCATGCGCTGGCCGGCATGGCCCGTACCGACGAGCGCTTCGGCAGGGATTACGTGGTGCCAGGCTTGCTGGATGCGCGCCTGCTGTCGGGCGTCACGCCGAAGATCGCGCAAGCCGCGTTTGACAGCGGCGTGGCGAAGAAGCAGTTGGATCTGGAAGCGTATGCGCAGCAACTGATCAAGCTGGGCGAGACGCTGCTGTAACGCGTTACAACCGGTACTGGCGGGTTGTCCGAGCGTGCTCCCGCCAGTTATCAAATCAAGCCAGCGCGCTGATATAGTTGATCATAGAATGGTCAGTCAGCATGCGGGGCAGTTTCGCCAGTGGGCGCCTGGTCAAGTGCATTGCAAGGGCTTTGCCAAAGTCAATTCCTACCGCGATGCTGCCAACTGTCGTCCTTAAATTCCCATCGCAGTCAATGTATCGCAGGTCTGGCAGATGGCGGTAGCCATTTACGATTGGTATTGGTATGTTGGGGGGCAACACCACCCCGAATGCCGCCAGTGATAGAGGCATAGCATAGAGCGGCGACAACCACTCTCCCGAGTCAGGCGGGGGCGCCAGCCAGGAAACACCATCCAGGCAATTCACATAGCGCTCGACAGCGCGTTTCCTGAACAAATTGGCGAACCGTACATCGCCTACGCGTGGCGACCCGAACGTTACTAAACGTGCATCCAAAAATGAGGCGGCTGCAACAGTGGCAAGCGCGCCGCCGAGACTGTGTCCCGTCAAAGTCAACATATATCCTGGAAACTGATTCAGCCAAGATTGGACCTGTGACTGGATATCCAAATAGCGCGAGCTGAACCCAGTGTGTACCCGTCCATTCCTGACGTGCGGTTTCAACGCAACCATTAAGTCGGTCAGGTAATCTTGATATTGCAGCGGTTGCGATCCCCGGAATGCAATATAGGCCTTCCGAGCCCCCTGATCCACAGCGCCAAATGCCTCTGTTCCGCTCCCTGAGTGCGAAAAAAAACCTAATCTGGTCAACCCGACTTGGGCACACGCATTTTGCATGGTCGTGCGCGTTTGGACGTAAGACTGAGCAGAACTTTCAAATCGAAAATATGCTAATCGCGATAGCTCCGCGCATAGCGCACCGGGTTTACCCCAGTTGGGTAGCCGTTGCCCAGGCTGGAAGGGATAATTAAACAGCGCAGGCGTATCCTGCGGAGAAAACAATGCCTGGCTGCTCACGTCGTATTTGAATAACATGCACGCACTCCTTGCATAAGATGGTTTCTTATCAGAAAGCTCATTCTCCGCTAAAATGGCCGGATTTTCCATGCACCTTTAACCATGCCCAACGCCGCCGCAGAAACGTCGCCCAACTGGAAACCGAAACCTTGGATCGCTGTCGCACTGTCTATGCTGACGACTCCTCTTTCATTTTTGTACGTGCGGAAACCATGGCACGCGCTGCTTTTTGCAGTTGCAGCCCTTTCGCTGGGAGGGGCCGAAATTGTTGCATTGGGCCGCTCTAATTCGCTTGTCTCAGTCATCCATTTCACAATTTGGGCTGCAGCAGTCTTTTTCGCATACCGGTTCGCGAAAAGAGCAGCTCCTGGAAACCAGCCTTGGTATGCGCGCTGGTACGGACTGGCAGGGATTTTTTCAGTCGTAATCAGTGTCTTTTGTGGCGTACGCGTATTTTTTTATGAACCGTTCGTCATTCCTTCAATGGCAATGCAACCGTCGCTCGAAGTCGGCAATCGCATTCTGGTGCAGAAGTGGGGGTTTGGCCATTTATCGACATGGGGACTCGATTTCGGCCGTCTGCCAGCGTCCCAACAGCTTCAACGCGGCGATGTCGTCGTATTTGACTATCCAAGTGATCCATCGCAAACCTACGTCAAGCGCTTGGTAGGCCTT
Source organism: Pseudoduganella rivuli (assembly GCF_009674485.1). GTDB lineage: Bacteria > Pseudomonadota > Gammaproteobacteria > Burkholderiales > Burkholderiaceae_D > Rugamonas > Rugamonas rivuli_B. The sequence continues at coordinate 193,759 of NZ_WKJJ01000012.1, forward strand.
CCGGGAGATCGCATCGTCTACCGGGACAAGCATGTGTTTGTTAATGGCCAGGATACGTATCTAGGCAAAGCGGAGGATTACCTGCAATCGCAAACGCTGCGATATCAGCCGCGCCAGACTCATCGCCTTGGCTCGACAGTCTTTGATGTCATCATCGAACCAAACGCACCTTTAATGCTCGGCGCGCCGAAGGACTTCCCTTTGCGCGAAAGCTGCGCATACACACCAGAAGAAATCCGCTGTACTGTGCCTGACGGGCGCTATTTTGTGATGGGAGACAACCGCGACAACAGCGCAGACAGCCGCTACTGGGGCTTTGTCCGCGCTGACCAGATGATTGGCAAGGTCGCTAAAGTCTTCCGATAACGGTATCGGGCACGGTAGCCTGCCGCCGCGCCGCCACTATGCCATCAGCCACGCCGGCGCATCCTGCATCGCCACCGGCCGCAGGAAACGGTCCATCGCCGCATAGCCCACCGACGTGGCCGCCGGCTGCGTCGACGAGGGCCATGGCCCGCCGTGCACCTGGCTGGCAGCCACCGCCACGCCGGTCGGCACGCCACTGAACAGCACCCGCCCCGCAATCTGCTGCGCCGCGCGCACGATCGCCTGCGCATCGGAAGATGCCTGCTGCGCGCCCCACACGGTCACCGTCAGGCTGCCGCCCACGGCACGCAGCACCGCCACCACGTCGTCCGCCGACGCCACCCGCACCAGCACGCAGGCCGGCCCGAACACTTCTTCCTGCAGCGCGTGCTGCGCGATGAAGTTGGCCGCCGTGGTGCGCGCCACCAGCGGCTGCGGCGGGGCCGACTCGCCGCCCGCGTCGGCGCCGGCCAGCACGGTTTCCACGCCCGGCGTTCCCACCACACGCGCCACGCCCGCGTCGAAATTACGCTTCATGCCCGCCGTCAGCATCGGATGCATGGCCTTGCCCTTCAGGGCGTCGCGCAGCGCCGTTTCAAAGGCATCCGCGTCGGCGTCGTCGAACAGCACGATCACGCCGGGGCTGGTGCACGCCTGGCCGCTGGAAAACGCCATCGAATCGGCCAGCGCGGTCGCCTTATCCGTAGCCTGCCCCGCCAGCGCCGCCGGCAACATCACCACGGGATTGATCGAACCCAGCTCGCCATAGAATGGAATCGGACGGGGACGCGCGTTCGCCAGCTGCCACAGCGCGTGGCCACCCTTGTACGAACCCGTGAAGGCGACAGCGGCGATCTCCGGATGCTGCACCAGCGCCACGCCGACGTCGATGCCCGCCCCTTCCACCATGCCGATCAGTCCCGCCGGCAAATCCTGCCGCGCCAATACCGCCTGCGCCAGTTCATGCACGGCGCGCGACAAGGCCGGGTGGCCCGGATGGGCTTTCACCACCACCGGGCAGCCGGCCGCCAGCGCCGACGCGGTATCGCCGCCCAGCACGGAAAACGCAAACGGGAAATTACTGGCCGAGAACATCGCGACGGGGCCCAGCGGCACCTGCACGCGCGCCAGGTGCGGACGGCCCTGCGGCGGCGCGCCGGCCACCGCAGCATCTTCCGTCACGGCATACGGACGCCCCGCCACCACCTGGTCGGCAAAGCCGTGCAACTGGAAAATCGTGCGGTCCAGTTCCCCGTTCAGGCGGGGCAGCGGCAGCGAGGTTTCTTCATTGGCAATGCGAACCAGCGTTTCGCGCTGCGCGTGCAAGGCCTCCGCCAGGCCGCGCAACAGCGCGGCGCGGCGTTCGGCGCCCGACTGGGCCCAGTCGCCTGCGGTTCGGGAAGCGGCGGTAACGGCCCCATTGATTTGGGCCGGCGTGGATTCGTGGATGGTCACAAGGTCTCCTGAGGTGAATGACTATGCATGAATGGTAGCCAGCGCGTACCATTACCGGAATCGAAAACATTTCATCACCCTATAACCGTGTCCGATCCCGCCCCGCATTCCGCCCCTCATTACGTGCCCCGCTCCGCCCTGTCGTCGCTGCGGATCAAGCAATTCATGCTGCTGCTCGCGCTGGGCAACCATGGGTCACTGCGCAAGGCAGCCGATGAACTGGCTGTCAGCCAGCCGGCCGCCAGCAAATCGCTGCTGGAAGTGGAAAGCGCGCTGGGCACGCAACTGTTCGAACGCACGCACAGCGGCCTGACACCCACCGCCGCGGGACGTTGCGCCATCAACCATGCGCAAAGCATCATCGGTTCCGTGCGGCGCATGAAGTACGAACTCGATGCGATCGAACACCAGCGCCAGGAAATCCTGCGCATTGGCCTGATCATGGGCGCGGTCACGGGCGCATTTTGCGGCGTGGTGAGCCGCGCCTGCGCGGACCGCGAAAACCTGCTGGTCGAAGCGCAGGAAGGGACGTCGGCGGAATTGATGCTGAAGCTGCAGTCGGGCGAACTGGACCTGGTGTTTGCCCGCTCCGGCCTGGCCATCGGCCAGCCGGAGCTGGAAGTGCGCGAACTGGCGACGGAGCCGATCTGCATCGCGGCCGGCGCGCAGCACCCGCTCGACACGGGAAGGCTATACACGTGCGCCGACCTGGCCGGCTACCCGTGGATCAGCTACGAACCCAAGGCCCCGCTGGCCGCGCTGCTGTCGGACTGGTTCGATGACAGCGGCTGCGCGCAACCCGTCATCAAATTGCGCACCACGTCCGCACTGGTGACGGTGGCCACGCTGTGCAACACGGATTGCCTGGCCATGCTGCCCAGTTCCGTGTTCAAGCACGTGGTGGCCGACGACCGCATCAAGAAAATCCACACGACGTCCACCTTGTCGCTGGGCGATTACAGCGCCTACTGGCACCGGCATTCGCTGCGCCTGGCGACCATCCGCAACGTGCTCCAATCAACTGTGTGAGCAAATCCGCCAATAATTTTGTGTAAAACATACACTCGAATCATCGTCCTGATTGTTTGACATCAGGGCAACACAGCCGTCAACCAACTTCATACACTGTCCCCCGAAACCGCACACCGTCAATCACACCGGACCTGCCCTGGCAGAGCCCGCAGGGTGCGCTTTTGCCCATAAAAACCGCAACAAGGGAGACAGACCGTGAATGGAGTGAACAAGGACCGGATGCAGGACAGAATGCGCTTGCGTCCGCTCACCTATGCCGTATCGATGGCGCTGGCGTCGCTGATGGCCGCCAATGCCGCCATGGCACAATCCACGCAAACCGCACAGGACAAGGCCGACATCAAATCCGACACCAAAGTCATGGTGGTCGGCACCCGCGCGTCGCAGCAATCGGCCAACGAGCGCAAGAAAAACGCCGCAACGGCAATGGATTCCATTGTCGCGGAAGACGTGGGAGCGCTACCGGACCGCAACGTGGGTGAAGCCATTTCACGCCTGTCCGGCATTGCGCTGGAACGGGGCGACTTCGGCGAAGGCGTCAACGTGGCGGTGCGCGGCAACTCGGCCGACCTGACCCGCGTGGAACTCGATGGCCAGGGCTTGCAGGCCGGCGGCGGCACCGACCTGAATGGCGGCGGCAGCGGCCGCGGCGTGGAATTGCGCGAACTGTCGGCCGACTTGATCAAGAGCGTCGACGTGGTGAAGGGCTCCACCGCCGACATGACCGAAGGGTCGCTGGGCGGCGGCATCATCATCAAGACCCGCACCGGCCTGGATTTCAAGAAGCCGTTTTACTCGATCCGCGTGGCCGCGTCGCAAGGTTCGCTGAACAAGGAATGGTCGCCAGACACCAACGTCATCCTCGCCAACAAATTCCTCGACAACCGCCTTGGCGTGCTGCTGAACGTGTCGACGTCGCAGATGCATAACGAAGGCCATTCGTCGCAGGTGGCCACGTCGGGCACGCAAGGCTATGCGCGTGCACTGGACTTCGACAATTCGCCCAATAAAACCTTTGCCTTCAATCCCTCCACGGTGTCCACCACCGACCAGACGGCCACCACGCCGCTGCTGTCGACACCGTTGCTGGCGGGCGGCTTCTTCAACGCCGCCACGCCGCTGGAACTGATCACGAAGTCCGCCGCCGCGCAAACCAAGGCGGATTGCTATGCGATGTTCCCCAACCTGACCACGCAACAGCAAAATGCCATTACGGCCGGCAACACGCGCAACGGCGCCATCAACCAGCGCGGCAACGAGTTGATGACGTGTTTGAACCAGTGGAACGATTACACGCCGTCGCTGGTCCGCTACCTGATGAAGAAGCAGATCGACAAGCGCCGTTCCGGCGACTTGCGCCTGGACTTCAAGGTCAACAACGAATTCACGATCTACGCGAAAGGCAGCATCCAGCGCCGCCGCGTCGACGACAACCAGCTGACCTATGGACTGGGCGGCTTGAGCGTCAATACCAATACCAACAGCCCGACCTATTCCGGCATCACGTTCACGGATAACGCGGCCGGCGTGCGCTCCGCCGTGCCGGGTTCCGGCTATTACCTGTACGACTTCCCCAGCTTCCGCACCAATGCCTTCCCGGCCATGGGTTCGGTGGCCAACGTGAACCCCGCTTCCGTGGTGGTGGACGCCAACCACCACGTGACCAAGTTCACCATCAGCGACGGCAGCGCCGGCGTCGACCAGATCCACAACATCATTGAAACCAGCAGCCGCTACCTGCAAACGGGCGGCACTTATAAAGACGGCCCGCTGCTGGTGGAATACTTTGTCGGCGACGCGAAGTCCGATTTCACGCGCGGCGACAAGCGCACCAGCTGGAGCTACAACTACGGCCCGGCCACGTTGCAGGTCTTGCCGAACGGCTTGTGGTCGTACAGTTTCCCGAACGGCAGCACGTTCGACCAGGCCAATGCCGCCAACTATGCGATTGCCCGCCCGGCCGCCGCCGCCACCACGGCGGTGCCGGCATCGGCCACGGTGCCGGTCGCCATTCCCGCCTACACCATCAACCAGCAACCGCTGCTGACGCAGGCGCCGCAATTGTCGTACACGCCGCGTGCCGCGGAAACCAAGGAGCGCACGGCCAAGCTGGACGTCGCGTATGCGCTGTCGGATCAGATCCCGTTCCTGTCACGCCTGAAGGCCGGCTTCAACTTGCGCGACACGTCCGGCAACAGCTGGAGCCCGAACGGCGGCTACACCGTGCAGGCGCCGGTCGGCACCTTTGGCCAGGCCGGCTATATCCCCGGCATCTACGTGCCGCAATCGATCGTGCGCAGCTCGTTCATCGGTTGTACCGATACGCCAGGTTCGCTGGGCGCTGGCGGTTCGCCGTGCAAGTACGGCTATAACCCCAGCACCAACCCCAGCACCGCGCTGTCCGGCCAGGTGGTCATGACGCCGGCCCAGCTTCAGGACATCATTGCGCAATCGATGACACAGCCGACCGCGCAATTCTTTGCCGGCGCCAAGGACCGTCCCGCAGGCCTGATCAATGGCTGGACCCAGATCGACGTTGAAAAGGTGTTCCAGCTGGCGGGCATCCCGAACGTGAACATGGACTGCCTCAAGGAATGCACCGGCAGCGATGGCAAGAAGTATGCGCAGCCGGTGGGTACCTTCAGCGAGCGGGTGCGTTCCGGCTACCTGATGACGGATTACTCGATCGACCACCTGCCGTTCACGGACCGCGCCTTGCCGTTCGGCTGGGAGATCGACGGCAACTTCGGCTACCGCGTGGTCAACACCAAGGTGCAGGGCACCGGCATCATGAGTTTCACGTCGATCCAGAAGACGGCCGCGTACAACCCGAGCAATCCGAATGCGGCGGGCGGCACCGTCACCAACACGCTGTCGACGCCGACCGTGCTGTCGGCCAGCACCACGGATTACCTGCCAGCCTTCAATGCCGCCGTGTGGACCGTCCCGGACCAGCTGGTGTGGCGCTACAACCGCGCCAAGACCGTGGCCCGTCCGCCGGTTTCGTCGCTGCTGCCGGCCGGCACCTGCACCTATGACGAGCGCAAGGTGGGCGCCATCGACAGCAACGGCAACGAACCGGATCAAACCTGTTCCGGCACCGTGGGCAACCCGGCGCTGCGTCCGCAAACCAACTGGAACCAGAACTTCAGCGTCGAGTGGTACCCGAACCGCGACACCATGTTCTCGCTGGCGTCATTCAACCAGCGCGGTCTGATCGGCCCGGCCATCGTGCAGGGCAAGAGCAACGTGAAGGTGTTTTCCGGTTCGCAACTGATGGACCCGCAGACCGGCGTGGCGCTGGGCGACGTGGACTTCAACTTCAACACGTGGGAAAACGGCGTCGCCACCACCCGCAAGGGCATCGAATTCGGTTCCAAGACCGCGTTCACGTTCCTGCCGTGGGCCCTGCGCTATACGGGCTTCGACGCGAACTACACCAAGCTGCGTTCGGCCACGTCGGCAGTCAATGTGGTGGACCTGATCACCGGTACGCCGCTGCCGCCTGCGCGTGAATCGAAGTATTCGTACAACCTGGCGCTGTGGTATGACGATGGCGCGCTGTCGGCCCGCGTGGCGGTGCAGGCTGTGGCGTCGTACTTTACGTGTATCGCGGCGTGCAATGCCAACTCGGTCAACAACTACCCAAGTTCGCCTGGCGTTACCCGCATCACGGTCACGCCATACAACCCGGGTTCGCCCAACTTCCGTGACGGCACGCGCTACATCGACGCCAAGATCGCTTACCGCTTCAAGAACGGCATCGAAATCTTCGCGGAAGGCCGCAACCTGGGCCGCGCCACGACGTCGAACAGCCAGGGTCCGTTCTCGCCATTCTCGGACGGCACGCCGAACCTGCTGGACTACGCGTACGCGGGCCGGCGCATCATGATCGGCATGAACATCCGCAGCCTGTAACGCGCGCTGTTCCCGCTCCAGGGCCCGGCACTGCCGGGCCTTTTTCTTGTCGCGGCTTTAAGCATCCCCGCGCTTTTTCTGCGCGATCCACTCGTTGATCAACCGCTCCAGCACCGTCAGCGGCAACGCGCCGTGCGACAGCACTTCGTTGTGGAACTGCTTCAGGTCGAACTTGACGCCCAGCTCTTCGCGCGCCTGCTCGCGCAGCGCGAGGATTTTCAGCATGCCGACCTTGTACGCCAGCGCCTGGCCCGGGTCGACGAAGTAGCGCTCGACTTCCGCGATCACGTCCCCTTCCGCCATGCCCGTGTTGTCCATCATGTAGGTGATGGCCTGCTCGCGCGTCCAGTGCTTGTAATGGATACCCGAATCCACCACCAGCCGCGTGGCGCGCAGCATTTCGTCGCGCAGGCGGCCCAGGTTGTCCATCGGGGTTTTCTGGAACCCCAGCTCGCTGGCCAGCCGCTCGGCATACAGCGCCCAGCCTTCCTGGTACGCCGTGAAGGGAATCACCTTGCGGAAAAACGGCACGCCCTGCAATTCCTGCGCGATCTGGATCTGGAAATGGTGGCCGGGAATCCCCTCGTGGTACGCCAGGGTGCGCATGGCGAACTTCGGCGTCTCGCCCGGTGTGCGCATGTTTGCGTAAAAGATGCCGGGGCGGGAACCGTCGAACGCACCCGGCATGTAATACGCGCCCGGCGCCGCATCCTGCGATTCCGGCGGCACCTGCCGCACTTCCACGCCCAGTTTCGGACGGATTTCAAACGCCGAATCCACGCCCTGGTTGATTTCGTCGAGGATGGCCTGGTATTGCGTCAGCATGGCTTTCTTTCCCTCTTCCGTGCCGGGGTATTTCTGTTCCGGATTCGACGCCAGTTGCTGCACACGCGCGCCGATGCTGCCTTCCGTCAGGCCCTGCTGCTTCAGGATTTCATCCATTTCCGCGCCCACGCGGGCCACTTCCGACAAGCCCAGCGCATGCACCTGCTGCGGCGTCAGGCGCGTGGTCGTGTGCAGGCGCACGGCCCACGCATAATAGGCGTCGCCATCCGGCAAACTCCATGCGCCATGGTTGTCCTTGACCTTGCCCTGCAATTGCTTGAAGTGGGTGATCAAGGTGCCGTACGCCGGATAGACGCGGTTGGCCAGCGCATCGGCCGTGCGCGACAGCAGCCGCTGGCGGCTGGCGTCGTCCATCGAGCCGGCCGGGATCTTCGCCAGCTTTTCCCGCATGTTGACGTACAAGGTATTTTGCTGCGGCGGCACCGCCACGAAGTCGCTCATTTGCTTGAGCACCTTGTCGACCATGAAGCGCGGCGGAAAAATGCCCTTGGCCTCGCTGTATTTCGCCTTGTCCAGCAATTGCGCGAACTTGCGGGGGAACGCCTCCAGGCGCGCGACATAATCTTCCGCCTCCCCGCGCGTGCCGATCTGGTGCACCTGCACCATAAATTCCGGCAGGGTCACCTGCACGCCCGCCATCTGGTTCAGCGGGAACGCATGGTACAGGTAGGGCTCGCCCTCGGCCTGAATGCGCATGTAGTAATGCAGCGTGTCGTACGACAGCTTGCCGTCGCGGTCCAGGCCGGAACGGTCGTAACTGTCCAGCGTCACCAGGTCTTCCTTCAGGCGCCGCATCGCCTTGGCGTCCTGCGCCACCGACACGTCATCGAGCCGGCCACCATAAAAGTCCGCCCACGATGGCAGCACCCGCATCGACGACAGCATTTCCGGGCTGTCCAGCGCGAACTGCGCAAAGGTGCGCATGTAAAACCAGTCCAGCCGCAGCGGTTTGAAATGCGAGGTGTGGGTGATCAGCAGCACGGCCAGCAGCAACAGGCCCATCGCCACCGTCAACAGCCATTTCAACGCATTTTTCATCGGCTTACCCACGGGCAGTGAGCCGGCAATCGTATTTTCATATGTATTGGCAGGGTTAATAAGCGCAGGTACGCAAGCCGACAAAAATATCATCCCGCGCGGGCAACTGGAAGTGGCGGAATTTCGCGGAAACCAGCCGCGCCGGCGTGGCGAACGATGCGCCGCGCAACACCTGGTCGGTGGCGAAGTGCGGCGCCGAGTATTCGCGGTACGGGCCGGCCGCAAAGCCCGGATAGGGCTCGAACGGCGTCGCCGTCCATTCCCACAGGCGCCCCCAGCGGAAACCCGGGTGGCCGGACAGCGCCGCATATTCCCACTCCGCTTCCGTCGGCAGGCGCCGCTCCGCCCACATGCAATACGCCTGCGCCTCGAACAGCGTCACGTGCCGCACGGGTTCCGCGCCATTCAGTGTGCACAGGCGGCCGAAACGCAACGTGCGCCAGTAGCCGCCGTCGCGCTGCCAGTAGCGGGGCGCGGCGCGCTCCTGCCGCAGCAGCCAGTCGCGGCCTGCCGGACTCCAGTAGCGGTTGTTGTCATAACCGCCATCGGCCACGAAGTCGCCGAATTGCGCATTGGTGACGAGCGCCGCGTCCATGGAAAAACCGGGTACGTAGCACTGGTAGGCGTGCAATTCATTGTCAAAGACAAAACTGCCGTCGTGGTGGCTGCCCAGCTGCACGGTGCCGCCGGGGAAACGGATTTCCGACGGCTGTATCCAGGCCGATTCATCCTGCGCCAGCCCGGGTGGCGCGGGCAGGCCCAAGGTTTGCAGCGCCGCCAGCATCGCCTCCCCGCGCAAGTCTTCATAGGCCAGCGCCAGCCGGTACGGGTACAGCGCGCCGTCATGCGCCATACCGTCCGCCGCCGCGTTCAACAACTGGTCCAGCACGCGGTCCAGCACTTCGTGGCAATACATCTTCATGGCGCCCGTGCTGGGCAATTCCAGGTTCCAGCGCATCGCATGGGGCACCGTGTTGGCGTCGAACCAGTCGTCGCCTTTTCTCAGCAGGGGGCCCTTGCGGGCATCCACCGGGTGGCTCGATGCCGCGTGGCGCAACACGAACCATTCGGCAAACCACGCAATATGGCCCAGTTCCCACAGCGGTGGATTCAAACAGTGCAGTTGCGGCACGCGCGCCGGGGCGTCGTAGCCCGCCTGCGCGAAACAGTCGAACAGCGCCAGCGTATAATCGCGCGCATGCTGCAGGGCGTCGGCCAGTTGCCCGGCATTGGCGGTGCGGAATGACACGAATGATGGAATCTGCATAGCCCCCCGCATGAACATACTCCAACCGATTTTAACCGGAACTTTTGCAACCATGAGCAATGAACCTGTGAAACTGACGTCCTTTTCCCACGGTGGTGGCTGCGGCTGCAAGATCGCACCCGGCGTGTTGTCGGAAATCCTGAAAAACACCAGCGGTTTCCCCGTGCCGAAGGAACTGATGGTCGGCATTGAAACCGCCGACGACGCGGCCGTATACAAACTCAATGACGAGCAGGCGCTGATCGCGACGACCGACTTTTTCATGCCCATCGTCGACGACCCGTTCGACTTTGGCCGGATTGCCGCCACCAACGCTATTTCCGACGTCTACGCCATGGGCGGCACCCCCATCATGGCGCTGGCGCTGGTCGGCATGCCGATCAACAAGCTGCCGCTGGAGACCATCGGCCAGATCCTCAAGGGCGGCGAGTCGGTTTGCGCGGAAGCGGGCATCCCGATTGCCGGCGGCCACACCATCGATTCGGTGGAACCGATCTATGGCCTGGTGGTGATGGGCCTGGTTCACCCGGACAAGGTCAAGCGCAATTCGGCGGCCCGCCCGGGCGACGTGCTGGTGCTGGGCAAGCCGCTTGGCGTGGGCGTGCTTTCCGCCGCGCTGAAAAAGGGCAAGCTCGATGCGGATGGCTACGCGGCGATGATCGCGTCGACCACGAAGCTGAACAAGCCGGGCAAGGCGCTGGCCGACCTGCCGGGCGTGCACGCGCTGACGGACGTGACGGGCTTCGGCTTGCTGGGCCACTTGCTGGAACTGGCGCGCGGCGCGGGCCTGTCGGCGCAACTGGACATGCCCGCCATCCCCCTGCTGCCCGGCGTGGCACAACTGGCGCGCGACGGCTACTTCACGGGGGCATCCGGCCGCAACTGGGATGCGTATGGCAAGGATGTCGTGCTGCCGGGGGACCTGCCGGCCGAACACCATGCGCTGTTGACGGACCCGCAAACGTCCGGCGGCTTGCTGGTCGCGTGCGATCCGGCCAGCGTCGACGACGTATTGGCGCTGTTCCGCCGCGAAGGCTTCGACGGCGCCGCCGTCATCGGCCGCATGGCCGCCGGTCCGGCCCAGGTCAGCGTCACGCGATAACTGAAATCGGCATGGCGGTTTCGCGCCAGCGAAGCCGCCCTGCATGCGTTATTTACAAGTCCCCCGCAGCCGGAGACAATGGCGATCCTTGCAACGTTCCAGCCCCAACAGATGAAATTGCTGCCTGCCGCAACCGCCCTGCTGCTGTCACTCCCCGCCACCGCCATCGCAGCCGATACCCCCACGCAAGACGCCTACGCCCGGGCCCAAGTCATGGTCGACGTCGGCGGACGCCGCCTTAACCTGTTCTGCATGGGCAGCGGCTCCCCCACCGTGGTGTTCGACGCGGGCAGTGGCCGCGCGGGATGGGACTGGTTCCAGGTGCAGCCGGAAGTGGCCAAACGCACCCGCGCCTGCATCTACGACCGCGCCGGCATGGGCTTTTCCGATCCGATTTCCCGTCCCGCCACCGCCGCCAACGCGGCCAAGGATTTGCACTTCCTGCTGAAAAACGGCCGCGTGCCCGGCCCCTATGTCCTGGTCGGCAATTCCTACGGCGCGATGGTGATCCAGCAATTCGCGCTGCGCCCGAAAGCCGACGTGGCGGGCCTGGTGCTGCTCGATGCCCAGCATGAAGATGAACTTGCGCGGCTGGACAAGCTGACCGATGGCGGTATGAGCGCAGGCTTTGCCGGTATCGTCGACATGGACCGGGCTTGCCTGGCCGCCGCGGAAAAAGGTTTTGTGCCGGGTTCGGACATGGAACGGCAATGCGTACTCGATTCGGATGAAGCGTTCGGGCCGAAACTGGCGGAGGCCGCCGCCGCGCTGAAACGCAAACCGTCATTCTGGCGCGCCACGGTGTCGGAAGCGGAAAATGTTTTCACCACCAGTTCGCAGCAATTGCGCGCGGCGCGCAAATCGTTCGGCGACTTGCCGCTGGTATCGCTGACGCGGGGCGTCAGCCCTTACCTGGTGCCTGGGCAGCCGCCCAGCGCCGTGAATAAGGCGATCGAGGCGGAAAACAAGGCAATGCAGGATGAGGTCGCAGCACTGTCCAGGCGGGGCAGCAACCGCGTGGTGGACGGCGCCCACCACGCCATCCACCTGTCCAAGCCGGAGGCCGCGGTGGAAGCGGTGATGCAAGTACTGGATATGGTGAAGTAAAGCGCAACGATCAACAAATCCGGGATTTGGCAGATTCGCGCATTTCCCGGTCACCCTGCCTAATATAATTTGCTTGACAAGCTTAAACGGCTTCCCGTACATTTGAGGCCATGTTTACGCATCTGCACCTATCCACTTTCCTGCTACCGGCAATCAGCGCCCTATCGCTGACGCCGCGTCTACCAGCACGCGCCTGAGAAGTTACCCCGCTTCTCATTCGGTTCCGCGATCAAGAAGTACCCTGCGCCGGCCACAAGCCGCGCGAAGTCCTCCAACAGGAAAGCTTGCAACGATGTCCACCAAGGCTCTTACTACGCCACGCAGCATGCCCGCGCCACGCGACCTGCTGCTGCTAATGCTACCGATCGGTTGACGGCCCACGAACCCCGTGGCAGGCCGTCAGCCCCTGCGCCACATCGTTATGCCTATCAGGCTTGCCCAATTCTAGAGACCCAGGAGTACCCCATGATGTTGCAAAACCCAGCAGCGAAATACCGCGCCTTCCCACCCGTTCCATTGGCTGACCGTACCTGGCCGAACGCCGTCATCAGCAAACCACCGATCTGGATGAGCACCGACCTGCGCGATGGCAACCAGGCGCTGATCGAGCCGATGAGCCCGGAAAAGAAATTGCGCTTCTTCGAGATGCTGGTGAAGATCGGCCTGAAGGAAATCGAAGTCGGCTTCCCGTCCGCCTCGCAGACCGATTTTGATTTTGTGCGCAAGCTGATCGAGGAAAACCGCATTCCGGACGACGTCACCATCATCGTGTTGACGCAATCGCGCGACGAATTGATCCGCCGTACCGTGGCGGCGGCCGCTGGCGCCAAGCGCGCCATCGTCCACCTGTATAACTCGGTGGCGCCGGTGTTCCGCAAGGTCGTGTTCAACATGTCCCGCGAAGAAATCGTCAATATCGCCACCACCGGCACCAAGCTGGTCAAGGAACTGGTGGCGCAGCATCCGGAGACCCAATGGGGCTTCGAATATTCGCCGGAATCGTTCTCCACCACGGAACTGGATTTCTCCAAGCAGATTTGCGACGCCGTGTCCGCCGTGTGGCAGCCGACGCCGGCCAACAAGATGATCTTCAACTTGCCGTCGACGGTGGAATGCAGCACGCCGAACGTGTACGCGGACCAGATCGAATGGATGAGCCGCAACCTCGAGCGCCGCGACTCGCTGATCATTTCCGTGCACCCGCACAATGACCGCGGCACCGCCGTCGCTTCCGCAGAACTGGCCGTGATGGCCGGCGCGGACCGCGTCGAAGGCTGCCTGTTCGGCAATGGCGAGCGCACCGGCAACGTCGACCTCGTGACCCTCGCGCTGAACTTGTACACGCAAGGCGTGCATCCGGGCCTGGACTTTTCGGACATCGATTCCGTGCGCAAGCTGGTGGAAGAATGCAACCAGTTGCCGGTCCACCCGCGCCACCCGTACGTGGGCGACCTCGTGTTCACGGCCTTCTCCGGTTCGCACCAGGATGCCATCAAGAAGGGCTTCGCCCAGCAGCAACCGGATGCGCACTGGGAAATCCCGTACTTGCCGATCGACCCGGCCGACCTGGGCCGCAGCTATGACGCGGTGATCCGCGTCAACAGCCAGTCCGGCAAAGGCGGCATGGCGTACTTGCTGGAACAGGATTACGGCCTGGTGTTGCCGCGCCGCCTGCAAATCGAATTCTCGCGCGCCGTACAGGCGGTGGCCGACCAGACCGGCCTGGAAATCACGTCCGGCGGCATCCACGAAATCTTCGAGCGCGAATACCTGGCGCAATCGTCGCCCTACGCGTACAGCTCGCACAAGCTGGTGGAAGACACCACCAGCGATGAAACCGTGCAAATCGATATCGCACTGAACCACCGCGGCGCCGCACTGGCCTTGCAAGGCGGCGGCAACGGCCCGATCGACGCCTTCGTCGACGCGCTCGGCCTGGACATCAAGCTGATGGACTACCACGAGCACTCGATCGGTTCCGGCGCCAACGCGAAAGCCGCGTGCTACGTGGAACTGCGCCTGGATAACGGCCCGACCTTGTTCGGCGCGGGCATCGACAGCAATATCGTGACGGCGTCGTTCAAGGCGGTGCTGAGCGCGGTGAACCGCCAGTTGAAGTCGAAAGAAGCGGCAACCACGGGCAACGCCGCAGTGACCGCGTAACCGGATTCACCCCGAATGAAAAACCGCCCTGTCGCGCAAGCGCAGGGCGGTTTTTTATCAGGCGCGCCGCTTGGCGAACGCCAGCGTTCCCAAACTCCACAACGTCGACGCCACGCTGCGCCACGCATTCATGTTCGGCAGCGGACGCTTGCCGTCGCCGATGCGCGCCAGCTGGTGTTCGTACCACGTGATGGCGAGGAACGTCATGTGGTCCACCAGCTTGCTGCCCGTGGTCGGCATTTTCATGTCGATGCGGTAACCGGGGTCGTTGATCAGGCGCGATGCCAGGCCCGGCTCCACCGCCAGCGGGCGCGCCAGTCCGATGAAATCCGTGGCGCCGCCCGCCAGCGCCGCTTCCACACCGGCCGATGAACGGAAGCCGCCCGTCACCATCAGCGGCGTGCTGACCAGCTTGCGCACTTTTTCCGCATAGGCGAGGAAGTACGCTTCGCGCTGTTGCGTGGAAGCCTTGGCAGGCTGCTGCGCCCCAACCATGGCCGGGCTTTCATAGGTGCCGCCGGAAATTTCCACCATGTCGATGCCTTCGCGCGCCAGCGCCTGCACCACGTCCATCGATTCCTCTTCGCTGAAGCCGCCCTTCTGGAAGTCCGCCGAATTGAGCTTGATACCGACCGGGAAGTCCGCGCCCACCGCCGCGCGGATCGCGCGGTAAATCGCCACGACAAAGCGCAAGCGGTTTTCCAGCGAACCGCCCCAGCGGTCCGTGCGCTGGTTATGCAGCGGCGACAGGAACTGGCTGACCAGGTAACCGTGCGCGCCGTGGATTTGCACGCCCGTAAAGCCCACTTCTTTCGCCAGTTGCGCACTGCGGGCGAACTTGCTGATGAGGACAGTGATTTCCGCTTCGTTCAGCGCGCGCGGCGTGTTGAACGTCTGTTCCAGTCCCCCGCCCAGCGCAATGGCCGATGGCGCCACCGGTTCCTTGGTCAGGAATTTCGGCGTCTGCTTGCCCGGATGATTCAACTGCGCCCAGAAATGCGTGCCATGGGCGGTGGCCGCCGCCGTCCAGCGGCGGAATGCCGCCAGATCGCTGCCATCGTCCAGCACGACATTGCCCGCTTCGCCCAGGTGGCCCCGGTCGATCATGACATTTCCGCTGATCAGCAAACCGATATCGTTTTCCGCCCACACGCGGTACAGGCGTTCCAGCCTGACCGTCGGGTCGTGCCGGCCGTCGGCCAGTTGCTCACTCATGGCCGCCTTGGCCACGCGGTTTTTCAACACAGCACCGTTGGCCAGGGTAAATGGCGCGCCGGCGCGGGAAGTTACGGATTGGTTCATGTCGGGTCCCAGGTTGGCATCATTATGACGGATGTCATAATCGGAATTATAGACAGGTTTATGCCAAATGTCATAATATTCGTCACATGACTTCAGGAACCCGAGACAAGATGGTGGCGGGCGCGGCGGAATTGCTGAGCCGGCGCGGCATGCACGGCACCAGCCTGCGCGAAGTGGTGCGCCATACGGAAACGCCGCGCGGCTCGATCGGCTACCACTTCCCCGGCGGCAAAGCGCAATTGATCGAAGCGGCCGTGCGGCTGGCGCAGCAGGACATCAGCGCCATACTGGAACGCTTGCTGCGCGAACATGGCGCCGTCGGCGGCGTGCGCGCGGCCTTTGCATTGCGGGGCAAGTCCTTGCAGGACAGCTGCTTCGAGGCGGGTTGCCCGGTACTGGTGGTGGCGGTGGAACGGTACACGGACGATGCCAGGGAAGCGCCGGATGCCAATACGCAGCAGCAATTGCTGGATGCGGCCAACCAGGCTTTCGTGGACTGGCAAGGCATCATTGCCGCGCAACTGGCGCGCGAAGGCGTCGACGCGGCGCGCGCGCAGCGATTGGCGGCGCTGGTGCTGTCGGCCATGGAAGGCGCCGTCGCGCTGTGCCGCGCGGCGCTGGGGTTGCAGGCGCTCGATGATGTCGCCGATGAAGTGGCGCTGCTGATGCAGTCGGCTATCGATGAGGCCCGTGCCTGAAAATCCGTAGGGCGGATCGGTTTCATCGAGCCGCCGTGCCGGCGTCTTGATACGGCACGCGCTGGTGGCTGCGCATGCATGGCGGCTTTGCCTCCGGCAAAACCTCCCTACGCATTCAGCGCGCCAGTCTTATCCCTGTCAACTGCCAGCGCGCGTGCGCGGGAAAGAAATTGCGGTAACTGGCGCGCGCATGGCCATCGGGCGTTGCGGCGGACGATCCCCGCAACACGTACTGGTTCACCATGAACTTGCCGTTGTATTCGCCAATGGCGCCCGGCGCGGGTTTGAATCCCGGGTAAGGCGCATAACTGCTGGATGTCCATTGCCAGCCGGCGCCAAACATCTGCCGCAATCCCGGCTGCGCCGCCGCCACTTCCCACTCGGCTTCCGTCGGCAGGCGTGCGCCGCACCAGTGCGCATAGGCATCCGCTTCATACAGAGACACGTGCGCCACGGGCGCATTCAAATCCAGCCGGCGACGGCCATGCAGGGTGAATTCAGTCCACTGGCCGTCGTCTTCGCGCCGCCAGTACAGCGGGTGCGACCAGCCTTCGGCGCGCACCTTGTCCCACCCTTCGGCCAGCCACAATGCGGGATCGGCATAGCCGCCCGCGTCGATAAACGCCAGATAATCGCCATTGGTCGCCAGCCGCGACGCCAGCGCATACGGTGCGAGATGGACGCGGTGGCGCGGCAATTCGTTATCGAAGCAAAAATCGCCGCCCGGATAACCGATCTCGGTCAGGCCGCCATCGAAGGCCAGCCACTCCAGCGCGCCCGCCGGTTCGGCCGCGACAGGCGGACGCTCCGTGTAAGCCGGCTGCAGCGGGTTTTGCGCCAGCAAGTGCTTGACGTCCGTGACAATCAATTCCTGGTGCTGCTGTTCATGCTGCAAGCCCAGCGTCACCAGGCCATCGAGTTCCGCATCGGGCTGCGCCAGCAGGCGCGCCATGCGCGCATCCACGTTTTGGCGGTAGGCGCGCACTTCCGTCATCGACGGCCGCGTCAGCAAGCCCCGCTGCGGGCGCGGGTGCTTGTCGCCGACGCCGTTGTAATACGAATTGAACAGCACGCGGAAAGCGGGATGAAACGGTTGAAAGCCCGCTTCAAAGCGCTCCAGGATGAAGGTCTCGAAAAACCATGTGGTGTGCGCCAAGTGCCATTTGACGGGACTGGCGTCCGGCATCGATTGCGCGCCGCAATCCTCGTCCGATAAAGGCTGGGTCAGCGCCACGGTGTGGCCGCGCACGGCGTGATAACGTTCCAGCAGCGTCATGCCAGCCCCATGGCGCGCGCATGCACGACGGCAAACCAGCCCGCCTCGTCGGTCCACGTGCGGGTGGCGGCAAATCCCGCCTCGCGCAACAGTTCGACAAAGCTGCGGGGCGTGTATTTATAACTGTCTTCCGTGTGGATGCGCTCGCCGCGCGCAAAATGCCGTTCGCCCTGCGGCCACGTCACCACCAGCGCTTCGCGCGCTTCCAGGTGCATTTCGATGCGCCCTTCTTCCGCGTTGAAAAAAGCGCGGTGCTGCCACTGCGACACGTCGAAGTCCGCGCCGATCAACTGGTTGACGTGCCGCAGCATGTTCAGGTTGAAGGCCGCCGTGACGCCGATCGCATCGTCATAGGCAGCATCGAGCGTGGCGCTGTCTTTCACCAGGTCGACACCGATCAGCAGGCTGCACTCGCCCGCCCCGCTGGCGCCATCGGTCCGCAACCGGCGCAGGAAGGCAATCGCTTCATGCGGCGTGAAATTGCCGATCGACGAACCGGGATAAAAGAATACGCGGCCCTGCTGGCGCACCGTGTCCGGCAACGCCAGCGTGGAAGAAAAATCCAGCGCCAGCGCATGCATGTCGATCGCGGGGAAACGTTGCTGCAACCGCAGCACGGCTTCATTGAGGAAGTCACGCGAAATATCGATCGGCACGTACTGGGCCGGTTGTAGCAGCGGAAACAGGCTGGCGGCCTTGGCGCAATTGCCCGCCCCCAGGTCGATCAGCGTGCAACCCTCCCCCACTGCGCGGGCGATATCGGCGCCATGCCGTGCGAAAATAGCCGCTTCCGTGCGGGTCGGGTAATACTCGGGCAATTCGCAGATGGCTTCGAACAGCCGCGATCCGAGGCTGTCGTACAAATACTTGGGCGATGTGGCCGCCCGCCTGGCCAGCAATCCAGCGCTGATTTCCGCGATGATGGCGTCACTGCCCCGGGCAATGACGGCAGGCCGGCTGGAAACTTCTGGCGGTATCACGCGGACCGCCGCAGTACGGGACAGATGCATAGTGTGCTCATTGTGACGTTGAAAGGCGCCACCGGCGGGCCGCTGCCGATGCATGGTTTTGCTATCATAGCCGAATATGAAAATTACGTAGCCGAATATGCAACAGTCGTGCGGCCACGTCCCTTCAGTCAACCAAGGATCCCCTGATGAAAATTTCCGCCCTGCGTACTGTCCAGTCGCTGTTTGCCGCTTCCCTGCTGTTTGCCGCCGCCCAGGCGCCCGCGCAACAGGTATTGCGTGTGTCCGCCATCCCGGATGAAAAGCCGACCGAACTGCAGCGCAAGTTCAAGCCGCTGGGTGATTACCTGGAAAAGAAACTGGCCATGAAGGTGGAATTCACGCCCGTCACCGATTACGCGGCGTCCGTGGAAGGCCTGGTCGCGGGCAAACTGGACATGGTGTGGTTCGGCGGCTTCACGTTCGTGCAAGCCAAGGAACGCAGCAAGGGCCAGGTGGTGCCGCTGGTGCAGCGCGCGGAAGATGAGAAATTCCGCTCCGTGTTCATCACCACGCACAAGGACATCAACCAGCTGGCCGATTTGAAGGGCCGCACGCTGTCGTTCGGCTCGGAAAGCTCGACGTCCGGCCACCTGATGCCACGCTCGTTCCTGCTGGCCGCGAAAATCAACCCGGATACGGACTTGAAGCGCATCGCCTTCTCCGGCGCCCACGACGCCACCGTGGCGGCCGTGGCAGGCGGCAAGGTCGACGCGGGCGCGCTGAACATCTCCGTGTGGGAAAAGCAGGTCGAAGAGAAAAAAGTCGACCCGAACACCGTGCGCGTGTTCTACACCACGCCAGGCTACTACGATTACAACTGGACCGTGCGCGCCGACATGCCGGCCGCGCTGAAAAAGAAAATCACGGACGCCTTCCTCGCGCTGGATCCGAAAAACCCGCAAGACAAGGAAATCCTCGACTTGCAGCGCGCATCGAAATTCGTGCCGACCAAGGTGGAAAACTATGGCGCGATTGAAGCGGCGGCCGTCAATGCCGGCCTGTTGAAGAAATAAAATATCACTGATGCCTGAAGCTGTTTATCAATTGCGCGGCCTGACCGTGCGGCATGCCGCCGCGGGCCGCGCGCTGGCGCTGGAAAATATCGACCTGCAGATCGCGGCCGGCGAACAGGTGGCCGTAATCGGCCCGTCAGGCGCCGGCAAGACCACGCTGCTGGCCACGCTGGCGTGCGCGCACCGTCCCGACAGCGGCGCGTTCACGGCCTTCGGCGCCGACCCCTGGTCGCTCGATAACGGGGCGCGCCACAAGCTGCGTTCCCGCCTGTTCCTGGCGCCGCAAACGCCGCCCCTGCCGCCGCGCCAGCGCGTGGTGACGGCCGTGCTGGCGGCGCGCCTGCCGCACTGGAATTTCTGGCGCGCGGCGGCCTCGCTGTTCAAGCCGGCCGATCCGGAAGCGGCGTTCCGCGCGCTGGCCCGCTTCAACCTGGGCGACAAGCTGTATAGCCGCGTCGACCGTCTGTCCGGCGGTGAGCGGCAGCGGTGCGCGCTGGCGCGCATGTTGTTGTCCGATGCGCAGGCGCTGCTGGTCGACGAACCCCTGTCCGCGCTGGACCCCGCACTGTCCCAACTGACCCTGGCCACGTTGCAGCAGGAAGCGGCCAGCCGTAATGCCGCGCTGGTCTGCAGCCTGCACCAGGTGGAACTGGCGCTGGCGCATTTCCCCCGCATCGTCGCGTTGAAACATGGCCGCATCGCGTTCGACTTGCCGCGCGAACGGGTGACGGAGGCCATGATCGCGGAACTGTACCTGGGCGAATTGCCGCCCGCGAATTCCCCCCATCCGCTGGAAGTCCCCGCCACGCTGGCGGGCGGCGCCTGCCTGTGACGGTGGACAGCAACCGCATGAAGCTGCTGAACATTCCCGCCGTCCCCTACAGCGAACGCCATCCCGATCCCGCCACGCGGGGGCGGGTGCTGGCGATGGCCGCAGTTGCCATCGCCATGTGGCCGATGCTAGTGGCCAGCGAATTCAAGCCATGGATCCTGTTCGATGCGCAAAGCCTGCAATCGACGTGGCAATTCCTGGCGACGTTTTACCCGCCCGTCCATGACGCCGAATTCCTGGCCATGGTGGCGCGCGAAACGTGGAAGACCATCGCCATCGCCACCGCCGGGCTGTCGCTGGCGCTGGTGGGCGCGATCCCCGCCACCCTGCTGGTGACGGAGCGCCTGTCGATTTCCCGCCTGGGTACCGGCCGCATGGCGCCGCTGCCGTATGCAGTGCGCCAGGCCGTGCGCTGGCTGCTGGTGCTGTTGCGCTCCGTGCCGGAACTGGTGTGGGCGCTGCTGTTCGTCCGCATCGTCGGCCTCGGCGCCACGGCCGGCGTGCTGGCCATTGCCCTCACCTATTGCGGCATGCTGGGCAAGGTCTACGCGGAAATCCTGGAATCGTCGGAAAACCATGCCGCCGACACCTTGCTGGCCAATGGCGCCGGCCGCCTGCAAGCCTTGCTGTATGGCGCCATGCCGGATGCGGCGTCGGAACTGGTGTCGTACACCGTGTACCGTTGGGAATGCGCAATCCGCGGCTCCGTCATCATGGGCTTCGTCGGCGCCGGCGGGCTGGGGCAGCGGATGGAGGAATCCATGAAAATGCTGGCCGGCGGCGAAGTGTGCACGATGCTGCTGGTGTTTATCGCACTGGTGGCGGCGGCCGACCTGGTCTCGAAATGGCTGCGCGGGAGGCTGGCATGACGGTACAAGGCATGCCTCCTCCTCCACCGCGCGGCTGGACCGGCTGGCTGATGGCGCTGCTGCTGGCGGCGCTGGTGGTGGCAAGTTTCATCACGCTGGACTTGAAGTGGGCGGAGTTCGCCACGCCGGGCGCGCTGCGCTCGATGGCGGAATTCCTCGGTGGCTTCGCGCCGCCCGAACTGGGCACGCCCTTCCTGCTGAAGACGGCCACCGGCGCGCTGGAAACGCTGGCGATGTCGGCGGTGGGTACGTTGCTGGCGGTGGCGGCCGGCCTGGTGCTGGCGATCCCCGGCGCGGGACGCCTGGGCATGCCGCTGCGCGGCGCGGTGCGCGTCGTGCTCAATGTGCTGCGCTCGATTCCCGAACTGGTGTGGGCTTACATGTTGCTGATCGCGGCCGGCCTGGGGCCATTCGCGGGCACGCTGGCGCTGGCCGCGCACACGGCCGGCGTGCTGGGGCGGCTGTTCGCCGACGCGCTGGAAAATGCGCCATTGCACGCCGAACACAGTTTGCGCACCAATGGCACGCCGGTGCTGGCGGCGTTCCTGTACGCGACCCTGCCGCAAACCTTGCCGCAAATGCTGTCCTACACGCTGTACCGCTGGGAAAACAATATCCGCGCCGCCGCCGTGCTGGGCGTCGTGGGCGCCGGCGGACTGGGACAAATGTTGAAATACCACCTGTCGCTGTTCCAGATGCAGCCGGCCGCCACGGTGATTCTCGCCATGCTGGCGCTGGTGGCGCTGGTCGATGCCGCCAGCGCCGCCACCCGGCGCTGGCTCACGAAATAAGGACTGTATGCTCGCCCTCAAGAACCTGTCGAAAACCTATACGGCCGGCCACCCGGTGCTGGCCAATTTGAACTGGGAATTCAAGGCGGGGGAATTCGTCGCCATCATGGGCGAATCCGGTGTCGGCAAATCCACGCTGCTGAACCTGATCGCGGGACTGGACCAGCCGGACGCCACCAGCGTTCCACCCATCATGCTCGATGGCGTGGCCATGTCGGCGCTGGACGACGACGCCGCCACACGCTTGCGGCGGCAAAAAATGGGCTTTATTTTCCAGGCGTTCCACGTGCTGCCACACCTGACGTTGCACCAGAACGTGGCCTTGCCGCTGCTGCTGAACGGCATGAGCCGTCACCGCGCCAATGAAATGCTGGACGCCGTCGGCCTGCGGGGACGGGCCGACGATTATCCGCACCAGTTGTCCGGCGGCCAGTTGCAGCGGGTCGCGATTGCCCGCGCACTGGTGCATCGCCCCGGGCTGGTGCTGGCCGATGAACCGACCGGCAACCTCGATCCGGAAACCGCGCACAGCATATTGATGTTGTTACGCAACGAAATTAAAGCCAGCGGCGCCTGCACGATCATGGTCACCCATTCGCATGCGGCAGCGGAAATGGCGGACCACACTCTGATACTGACGAGGTCGGGACTGCAAGTTGGCAAATCCGTCAATCCTATTGCACAAGAAAAATAATAATTTTTTTGTTAAAACGTTCCATTTATTTTCTGTTGCAGTATCATACATACAACTTGCTTGGTTATTAATAGCAGAGTCGATCCGCCATGTTGTTGAAAACGCCATCATGGCGGTAAGACACAAGCCAGGGACGCCGGCCTATCTACATCAAGAGTAAGGAGGAGAAAATGAGCGTGCGGCAAAAGAAGCTGGAGCTGATCGAGGCCATGAATCGAGCCAGGGCCATGGAACCATCCAGTTTTGTACCCAACAAGTTGCTCGATACGCTGATCGAAAAGATGAATCTGAAGAATGACGCGGAGTTATGCCGCGTGCTGGAAGTTCAGCCTCCCATCATCAGTAAAATCCGGCACCGGAAGCTAGCAGTCGGCGCCACGATCCTGCTGCGCATGCATGAAAAGTCGGATATCAGTATCCGCGAATTGAAAGATTTGTCTTCCGCTTCCATGCACTGACCGCAGCACCAGCGACCATCGGCGCCGGAACACTCCGGCGCCAGTAACAGCCCAAACCCCGCTGTTCCACTTCCCGGTCGATCCGCCTCCCCAATTCCGCAGCGGTATTCCCTTACAACACCGGCATCGCCAACTGCGGCGAAATGATCTTGTCCCACGCCAGCGCGCAGGCGCCCGTGGCGCCGGGCAGGCAAAAGATCAGGGTCTTGTTGGCATAGCCTGCCAGCGCGCGCTGGTTGACCAGCGACGTCCCCACTTCGGCAAAAAACACATTGTGCAGCAGGCTGCCGAAGCCGCGCACTTCCTGTTCCAGCAACGCGGTCGCCACGTCGCAAACCGTGTTGCGGCGCGCGAAACCGGCGCCGCCCGCACTCAGCACCACCTGGATGCCGGGATCGGCAATGCAGTCCGCCAGCACGCGGCGTACACTGTCCGCGTCGTCGGCCACGCAATCGCGGCGCACCAGTTCATGGCCTGCCGCCTGCGCGCGCGCCGCCAGCAAATCGCCCGCGCCATCGCGCACCGTGTGGCTCGCCGCCACGCTGAGGACTGCGCAGCGCAGCCTCAGAGCTTCCATCATGCCCACGACGCCTCCCGTACTTTACGCGGCCACGCCGTAATGCCTGGCGTAGCGCGCATCCAGGTTCGCCAGCGGCATCAGCAGGAACAGGTCGGCGCTTTCGAAATCAGGATCCCAGGCCGGTTCGCCGCAAATCCACGCGCCCGAACGCATATAACCTTTCAGCAGCGCGGGTACTTGCACGTTTTGCGCGGGGTCCAGTTTGGTGTACGGGAATGGCAGGTGCGGCGTGACGCGGTATTCGCTGGGCGCCAGGTGGCGCTGGATCAGTTGGCGGTAGACCGCCACGGCATTGTGGCCGCCATCGGCCAGACTGATGCTGGCGCAGCCGGCCAGGAAATCGCAGCGTTCGCGGCGCATGTATTCCGCCAGGCCGGACCACAGCAGCATGATGACGCTGCCGCCACGGTAATCCGGGTGGATGCAGGCGCGGCCAGCTTCCACGATGCGCGAGCGGATCACGTTCAGACGCGACAGGTCGAATTCGCCTTCCGAATACATGCGGCCCAACTTGTGGGCGCGCGCTGCGCTCAGCAGGCGATAGGTACCCACCACTTCCAGGGAGTTGGCATCACGGACGATCAGGTGATCGCAATGTTCGTCGAATTCGTCGCAATCGAGGCGGTCGGCGCGCGCCAGTGCGGACAGGCCCATCGTCTCAATGAACACCTTGTAGCGCAGGCGCTGCACTTCACGCAATTCTTCCGGCGTGCTGGCCATGCTGAGCACCAGTTTGCCCGGGGTGGCGCGCAGGTCGGCCTGTGCGTGTAACAGTTGCGGTTGCTGTTGCATGCTTGTTCCTTGTTGGTTGAGACAAGGCAAGCGTAGCGGCCGATTGCTTCAGGAAAATGACAAATAAATGTCATTTTTATTACACGACAACATTTTACGGGCCGCCGCCGCCATGTCCGGCGGCAACGGCCAGCGCACCATCAACCCTTCTTCGGACGGCCCGTTTTCAGTTGCGGCAGCGAGGCCAGCACGGCTTTCAGCGCAGCCATGTCGAGCTTGCTGATCAGCGAAACACCGACGCGCAGCAGTTCGCTTTTCTTGATTTCAAAGCCGGCCTTCAGCGCCGACTTCTTCACGGCGCCCAGGATGGCGTATTCGTCTTCCGGCATCGTGAAGCTGTCGCGCACCAGTTTTTCCTTCGATGCTTTGGCTGGCGCGTCGGCCGGCTTGGCCGTCTTCGCGGGTTTTGCCGCCTTGACAGGCTTGGCGGCTTTGGCGTCAGCCTTCGGCGCCGCCTTGGCAGCGGCTTTAGGCGCAGCTTTGGCGGCGGCTTTCGGTGCGGCCTTCGATTCGGTCTTCGGTTCGGCCTTGGATGCGGCTTTAGTTGCGGCTTTAGTTGCGGCCTTAGGTGCGACCTTCGGTGCGGCCTTAGGTGCAGCCTTGGCGGCCGGCTTGGCCGCAGCCGCTTTGGCGGCAGGCGCGGCCTTCACGGGCCTGGCTTCGGCAGCCTTGACGGGTTTTGCCGCTTTCACGGCCTTGGCCGCCTTGGCAGGTTCGGCCTTGGTTACCGCCTTCGCGGTCTTGCCGGACGCGCGCGAGGCCGGCTTGGCGGCTTTTGCCGGGGCTTCCGCCGCGGCAGCGGCAGGCGCTTTCACGGCTTCGGCGGTGGAAGTGGCCTCCGATACCGGGGCGGTGGCGTCGCTGGTTACTGGTTTGGTCATGCCGGACTCCGAAAAAGTTTTGAATAATATAAACAGTATATACTATTCCTCAGCAGTAAACTCATTCAGGCCCGCATTCCTTTCCATTATCCGCATAGTCGGCGGCGATTTGCGCGAACTCCGCTTCGATTTCCAGGAACGCATCGAGGATGTCCGGATCGAAATGCTTGCCCCGCCCTTCTTTCATGACAGCCACCGCGTCGGCATGGGAAAACGGCGGCTTGTAGACGCGTTTGGAAATCAATGCGTCATACACGTCAGCCACCGCCATCAGGCGCGCGGACAGGGGAATCGCTTCGCCGGCCAGCTTGTCCGGATAGCCGGAGCCATCCCATTTTTCCTGGTGCGAATGGGCGATTTCGCGGGCGTACGTCAGGAAGCCATTGCTGCCGCCCACGTATTGCTCGACCTGGCGGATCGTGTCGCGGCCGAATTCCGCGTGCCGCTTCATGATTTCGAATTCATCCGTATCGAGCTTGCCGGGTTTCAGCAAGATGTGGTCGGGAATGCCGACCTTGCCGATATCGTGCAGCGGCGCGGATTTGTACAGCAGCTTGATGTTCTCGTCCGTCAGCTCGGCGGCAAAGCGGGGATGCGCCTGCAGCCGCTTGGCCAGCGCCGCGACATAGTTTTGCGTGCGGCGGATATGGTTGCCGGTTTCGCAGTCGCGCGTTTCCGCCATGGTCGCCATCGCCATGATGGTGGCGTCCTGCATCAGCGACAATTGCCCGGTGCGCTCCTGCACCAGCGATTCCAGGTTGCGGTTCTCCGTCTTCAATTGCGTGCGCGCGTTTTTCAGCGACAAATGCGTGGCCACGCGGGCAAACAGAATCGGCGGGCTGATGGGTTTCGTCAGGTAGTCGACGGCGCCCACGCGCAGCCCCATGGCTTCATCTTCCGGCTGGCTTTTTGCGGTCAGGAAAATCACCGGCACTTCCGCCGTCAGCGGATCCTGTTTCAGCCGGCGGCACGTTTCATAGCCGTCCAGGTCCGGCATCATTACGTCCAGCAACACCAGGTCGACGCCGCCGCCTGCCACGATTTGCAGCGCCGTGGCGCCATTGGTGGCGACCTTGGTATTGTATTTTTCCTTGAGCAAACTGGACAACAAGGTGATGTTGTCCGGTGTGTCGTCGACGATCAACACCGTTTGGCGGGGGCCGTGGCTGTTGGTTCGCATAATCATGATGGCTCTGCCTCCTTGCTTGCCGCGGCCAGCATCCGGCTGGCCGCTTCGAATTCATAATTGTTCATGTGGGCGGCCAGCCGCTCGATATCGGCGGCCGCCAGCAGTGTGGCCAGTTGCGCACGCACGCTGTCGAAGTAATCGGTGCTGTCGCCGGAATATTCGGCCAGCAGCGAGCGCAATTGCGCCAGCGCTTCGGCCGGCGGCACATCCGTTTCGTGGCAGTCGACGGGTGGCGGCGGCGCCCGGTCGAAATGGCGATCCAGCGCCGCCACCACGGCAGCCAGCGCACCGCCCAGTGCGGCCAGCGGCGCAAACAGCGACGCGGACGGCGTCGGCGCCGCCATGCGCTGCAACGCCAGTTCGACCACTTGCGCTGCCTGTTCCACCGCCGTGGCGCCCACGCCGCCGGCCACGCCCCGCAACGTATGCGCGCTGCGGCTGGCCAGCGCCAGGTCACCCTGCGCCAGCGCCGCATCGATATCCTCCGCCGCGTGGCGCTGCGCCAGGCGGAAGCGGTCCAGCAATTGCACGTACAGTTCCGCATTGCCGGCCACGTGGCGCAAGCCCCGTTCACTGTCGATGCCATCGATGTGCAGGACGGCGTCGCCACAGGCACTGTTGGAGCTGCCGGGACTATTGGGACTGTTCAGCAGAACGGCCGTAGGGGGCATCTCACGCCCCTGCTGCGGCAGCTTGGCGTGCACCAGCCAGCGCGTCAGCACCGTATACAGCCGTTCCGGTTCGATCGGCTTGGAAATATAATCTTGCATGCCTTCGGCCAGGCACCGTTCGCGGATATCCGGTAACACGTGCGCCGTCATGGCCACCACCGGCAGTTCGTCGAAATCGCTGTCCAGGCGCAACTGGCGTGTGGCTTCGTGGCCATCCATTTCCGGCATTTCCAGGTCCATCAGCACCAGGCTGTAGGCATCCGGTCCCGCCTGGTGCAACCGTTCCAGCGCGGCCTTGCCGTTTTCCGCCACGTCCACGCAAATGCCCAGCGTCGCCATCAATTCCGCCGCGATTTCCTGATTGACGGAATTGTCTTCCACCAGCAGCACGCGGGCGGCAAAACGCTGGCCCGGCATCGCTTCATCCTGGACGCGCGCGCTACCCGTATTGGCGCGCTGCGGCGCAACCAGCGCCACCAGCGTATCGACCAGCGCCGACTGGCCGATCGGCTTGAACAGGAAACCGGTAATGCCGGCGGTTTCCGCGCCCCGCTGCACTTCTTCGCGGCCGAACGCCGTCACCAGCACCATCGCGGGATGCGCCGTGAGCGCGCCATCTTCACGCACCTTCCTGGCCAGCGCAATGCCATCCATGCCGGGCATTTGCCAATCCGTCAGCACGATGCGGTACGGGTCGCCCGCCGCATCGGCCTGCGTGATGGCGGCCAGCGCCTGGGCGCCGCTCACCGCCGTATCGACACGCACAGGAAGCGGCTGCAACGATTCGGTCAGGATGTCGAGCGCCATCTGGCTGTCGTCGACCAGCAGCAGGCGGGCGCCATTGAGCGCTTCCGGCATCACGGGCGCATGGTCCGGCAACCCCGACAGGGCAAACTCCAGGTCGAACTGGAAGGTCGAACCCTGCTCCGGCGCGCTGTCCACGCGGATCAGGCCGCCCATCAATTGCACCAGCCGCTGCGAAATCGACAGTCCCAGCCCGGTGCCGCCATACTGGCGCGACGTCGAGCCATTCGCCTGTGAAAATGCGCGGAACAGGCGCGCCACCTGGTCTTCCGTCATGCCGATGCCGGTATCGCGCACGGAAAAACGCAGCATGACCTTGCCCGGATTGCGGTCCGGCAAACGGGTGCACGCCAGTTCCAGTTCGCCGTGCGCCGTGAATTTCACGGCATTGTTCACCAGGTTGATCAACACCTGCCCCAGCCGCAGCGGATCGCCCACCAGGTGGCGCGGAATCACGGGCGGCACGTGGAACAGGTATTCCAGCTGCTTGTCGGCGGCGCGCTGGCTGGTGACGCTGGCGACATTGGCCAGCACGTCATCGAGGAAGAACGGCACCTGCTCCACGTCGAGCCGGCCCGCTTCGATCTTGGAAAAATCGAGGATGTCGTTGATGATGCCCAGCAGCGACAGCGCCGCGCGGTGGATCTTGCTGACGTAATCGTGCTGCTTGGGCGACAGGCCCGTGCGCAGCGCCAGGTAAGCCATGCCGATGATGGCGCTCATCGGCGTGCGGATTTCATGGCTCATGTTGGCCAGGAATTCGGACTTGGCGATGTTGGCCGCTTCCGCCATCACGTTGGCATGCACCAGTTTCTGTTCCCGTTCGCGCCGCTCGGAAATGTCGCGGATAAAGCCGCAGAATTCGTAGGCTTCCTGCTCGTCGAGGCGGATGCGGGTGATGGCCAGGTCGATCGGGAATTCGCGGCCATCCTTGTGCAGCGCGTGCAATTCCACGCGGCGGTCCAGCACCGCGCCCTTGCCCGTGCTGATGTAGCGCTGCATGCCCTTGCGGTGGTCCATCCGGTAGCGCGGCGGGATGATGGTCGACTCCAGCGGCAACCCCAGCGCTTCTTCGCGGGTCCAGCCAAAGATGGTTTCGGCCTGGCTGTTCCAGCCCACGATGCGGCCATGTATATCCATCCGCACCACGGCGTCGAGCGCCGTATCGACGATGGCTTGCAGTTTTTTCTGGCTGTCGCGCGCCACCTGCGCCGATTGCGTGACTTCCGCCGTACGTTCGCCGATCTTGCGTTCCAGGTCGCTGTTCAGTTCGCGCAATTCGAATTCCACCTGGCGCAGCCGGGTCAAGGTGTCGCGGAAGCTGTAGACGGCGTCGGACAGTTTGCCCACCTGGTCGGAGCGCCCTTTGCCGGACAGTTCGATATCGACTTCGCCCCATGTCAGCTTTTCCAGCGCTTGCTGGATATCGGCAAAGGGACGGATCACCTTGCGTCCCACCAGGAAAATCGACACCACGATGGCCAGCGCCAGCAGCAGGTTCGCCACCACCGTGTGGCTGATCTGGCGCCGCAACTGCACATCCACGTCGTGGCGGGAAAACGCCAGTTCCAGCACACCGACCGGATAGGTCCTGCGGCCATCCTGGTAGCGGATTTCCCGTTGCACCCGCACGGAGGCGGCCGGATCGATGTTTTCCACCGCATAGCTGGCCAGTTCTTCGCCGGTCGGCGATTTCACGCGCAGCATCATGACTTCGCCCGACGCTTGCATGGCGTCCACCGCGCTGGACACGGCCGCGGTATTGATGTCGAACAGGGGCCGCGCCAGCGCCTGCGACAGCACGTTGGCCAGGCGCTCGGCCCGCTCCTTCAATTGCTGTTCCGCTTCCGCCCGCAGCGTGCGCGCCGCATAGGTGGTATAAACGGCGGTGGACAGCGCCACCGCGACAAAAATGCCGACGGCCAGCCGCAGCAGGATGTCTTCGCGCCATGCCTGCAGCAATCCCCGGCGCGGCGCGGCCATCAGCGCCCCGCCTCGTCCTGGGCGGCGCGTTCCAGCTTCTTGTAGGCCGGGCTGTTGCGCGCCTGTTCCATCGCGGCCCAGATACGCTGCGCCAGCTCCGGCCGCCGCGCCACCATGCCGTGCGACAGGATCAGGAAATACGGTTTTTCAATCAGCGGCACGGGCAGCATTTCCAGCTGCGCGCCCACCGCGCTGTGCATCACGTTGTTGGCGTCGGAACCGCCCAGCGCGGCGGCGCCCAGCCGGCCCGCGATCAGCTTGCGCGCCAGTTCGTCGGCGCGCTGGCTGCCTTCGTCGGTTTCCACGTCGAGCTTTTTCAGCACTTCGCCGACCGAATACCCCAGCTGGAAGCCCACCGGGCCTTCCACGTTGCGCAGGGTTTTGCCATCCCATTCGACTTTGCTGCCCTTGCGCCTGAGCAGCATGTAGCTGTCGATGTGCATGCGCTTGCTGTTATCGATGGCGCCGCCGCCCGGGAACACGCCCAGCTCGCGCCGGTCCGCCTTGTAACTGACGGCAAAGGCGCCGTCATAGGCGTTCGCCTGCACTTGCTGCAGGCAGCGTTTCCACGGCACGCTCTGGAATTCGAACTGGATATTGAGGCGCTGCGCCACCATTTTGAGCAACTCGAAATTCAGGCCGCCGCCCTGCTGGGTGCGCCATGGCTTGACGTCCTGGCGCTCGAAGCACAGGGTCACGGTTTCCTGCGCGGTGGCCGTACTGGAAAACGCCCACGCCGCCAGCGCCAGCGATGCGGCAGCTGCACGCAGAGTGGCGCGATTGCGGTTCATGAGTTTTTCCCCGATGTCTTACAAGTTTCCTATTGTAATCAAATTTGCAAGAAATTGTTTGACAGTGGAAATTTTTTTAACGGATTGTGACGCTTATGCCGTGCCCTTGATGCTGAAATCCACGCCGACGTCGTCCCACTGTTCCTGCTCTTTTTCCATCCAGTAAGAAACCGTCGGGTGATCCGCCACCCACACGCGCTTGATTTCCAGTTCGATACGGTTTTTCATGCGCAACTTCAATTCCTTGAAGTCCAAGTCGATGCGCGAATGCATGAACAGGATGGCCAGGCGCAGCGCCACCACGGCTTTGGCAAAATCGCCATCCGTCAGGCTGTCGGAAATCTTGCGCAAGTTACCCTTTTGCGCCAGGATCAGGCGCGCCATGGTTTTCTGTTCGCGCGTAGTGAATCCCGGCAAATCGGCGTTTTCCACCATGTAGCTGGCATGCTTGTGGTACCCGGTCTGCGACACCACCATGCCCACTTCATGCAGCAGCGCGCTCCACACCAGCAGGCGCTGGTAGGCGTCGGTCGACGGCTTCATTTGCGCAAACAGCGCGCCCGCATATTCGGCCACGCGGCCGGCGCGGGTTTCATCCACGTGGAATTTCTGCAGGAAGGCGCGCACCGACTGGTCGCGGCGGTCGCGCTTGGTCGAGCGCAGGTACAGGTCCCACATCACGCCCACGCGCAGCCCCGCCTCGATCGGCTGCAGGGTGTCGATGCCCAGTTCATGGAACAGCGCGATCAACACCGCCAAGCCGCCGATGATGGTGCCGGCGCGGTCCGGGCGCAGCCCCGCCATGTCGATTTTCGACGTGTGTCCCAGTTCGATGAAGCGGCGCTTCAGCGCTTCCAGCGACGCGGCCGTCACACCCTTGCCGTCGCCCAGCTTGTTCTTGTCGATGATTTCCGCGATGGCGCGGATGGTGCCGGACGAGCCGTAGCAGCGCGTCCAGTATTGCGGGTGGTATGGCGGCGAACCGTCTTCGAAATGGCTGCGCGCCGACAGGATGGCGGCGTCGAACGACGGGCCGTCGACCCGGCCGCCGATAAAGAACGACAGGCTTTGCTTGACACTGCCGATGGAAAACGATTCGACCCGCTCGATATCGGCGCCGCGGCCCAGGATCAGTTCCGTGGAGCCGCCGCCGATGTCGATCACCAGGCGCCGTTCGCCCGGCAAATTCAGTGCGTTGCACACGCCCATGTAGATCAGGCGGCCTTCCTCTTCGCCGGAAATGATTTCAATCGGGTATCCCAGCGCCTGTTCGGCGGCGGGCAGGAAGGCGGCGGAATTTTTTGCCAGCCGCAGGGTGGACGTGGCCACCACGCGCAGCGCTTCCAGTTCATAGCCGGCCAGCACGGTGCGGAAATTGGCCAGGCAGGACAAGGCGGCTTGCTGGGCGCTGTCGGTCAGGTTGCCGGCGGCATCCAGGCCGGCTGCCAGGCGGATCGGCTCGCGCGCGGTTTTCAGCACGCGGATGGCGTCGCCGTCATGCTTGCCGATGGCGAGACGGAAACTGTTGGAGCCCAGGTCAACTGCTGCGTACATGCCTTCCTCTTCGATGGGTTCCATTTATATCGTTTATATGATTATACGGAAACCCGGTAAGTTACGCGGCCTTTATGACGAGATAATGACATCTCCGTGGTCGATTTCCGCAAAGGTCGCGTCGGGCGCTTCCGCCACGCGGTTGCTGCCGGCCAGCATGGCCGTCTGCAGCGCGCCGTCAGCGCGCTTGAACAGCGTGACCGTGCTGTCGTCGGCGCGGATCACGGTCACGCCCATGCTGACCGTGACGTTGATGATGGCCTTGTCGGCCCGCAGCTGCATCGCTTCGATGGCGGCGCGGATGCGTTCCGCCACCATGACGGCGCCCGGCTGCTCCGTGCGCGGCAGCAGCAGCGCGAATTCCGCCCCGCCCAGCCGGCCCATCTGGTCGCTGTCGCGCAGTTGTTTTTTGCACACATCGGCCAGCGCTTTCAGCACCATGTCGCCCGTCGCATGGCCGTAACTGTCGTTGACCCGCTTGAACTGGTCCATGCTCAGCAGGATCAGCGCCGTGCCCTGACCCGGACGGCGCGCCAGCGCCATCCATGGCGCCAGCGCCTGGTAAAAGCCGCGCCGGTTCGGCACGTCCGTCAGCAGATCCATGACTTCCAGGCGCGCCAGTTCGCCCTGCAATTTTTCCCGCGACAGCAACAGGTAGCCGAACGCATTGGTCAGCATCATCAGGTACAGCGCGCCGAAGCCCACGCCTTGCAGCACGGCGGTTGACACCCACGACCAGCCTTCCGGCAGGACCGCCGCCAGCACGCCCCGCCCCGCCACCACCAGCGACAGGGCCGCCATCGTCACCACCAGGTAGCGCCGCAGCATCGAGCCATGGCGCCACACTTGCGCCAGCGCGGCCACGCCGGCCAGGAAGAACCCGGCGACGATCAGGAAACCGGCCGCCGCCCGCACGCCGCCATGGACGTCCAGCACGTGGCAAGCCAGGTAAATAAAGGAAGCCGCGGCCAGCGACGGCAGCAGCAATTTGCGCCAGCCGGAACGCCCCGCCGCTTCCCACAGCGCGCCCGCATCGAGCGCCATGCCGGTAAACAGCAGCAGGTTCGCCAGCGGGCCGGTCAGCATATCCGGCAGCACGCCGCGGAAATACAACAGGAACCAGGCGCCGGCCTGCGCCTGCTTGGCGACCGCCCACGCGGACAGGCTGAGCGACTTCTTGCTCTCGTATTCAAAGAAAAACAGCGCCGCGCACAGGCTCAGGTTGCCCAGCGCAAGCGCCAATACCAGGGTTTTTATATCCATGTATACCTACCGGGGCGCCGCATCACGTGCGGCGCCGGTGTATCAGATCTCGTGTTCGACGTTGGTGCTGCCGTCGCCGATTTTGCTGGCCCAGGCCTTGGTGAAAAATTCCTTTTCAACCTCGGTCGGGGTGTCATGCCAGAAGACGATCAGGGTGCCCTTGTGGTCGTGGATCTGCGAGACCTTTTCAATGAAGCTGGACGCGCCGGCCAGGTCGGCCAGCGCCGCCACGTAGCCATACACGCGGCCCAGGCGCTCGATGCGGTCCGGTTCCGTGAAGCTGTTCGTGGCGGTAATTGTCGGATGGTCTAAAAACATGGTCTACTCTCTCCACTGTGGCCGCTGCCTATGTTGGCAATGTACCGATAAATATTGTGCATGTAAACGAAAGGTGCGTATCCCTGCACCCGCCTCCAGAGTCTGCGGCAGCTTAACAGAACTTCATAGTTGCCAACAAGCCAGCCTTTTACTTTCAACGTATGCCCGCCGACGCCGACCAACCCTCCTCCCCCGCCGCCCCGCTGGTCCGCACACGGGGACGGGTGCGCACCCTGGAATTCATCCCCGGTGAAATCCAGAGTGAAATGCACCTCGATGCGCCGCACCGCATCACGCTCGACTACGTGCGGGCCATGCTGTGCTTCGTGCTGTTCCAGCCCCGCCCCGCCCATATCGTCATGATCGGGCTGGGCGGCGGCTCGCTGGCCAGGTTTTGCCACCGCTACCTGCCGCACAGCCGCATGACGGTGGTGGAATTGCGCGCCGACGTCATTGCCCTGCGCGACCAGTTCGCGATTCCGCCCGACAGCGACCGCTTCCGCATCGTCCATGCCGATGGCGCCGCTTACATCGCCACCATGGCCCGCTGCGCGGACGTGCTGCTGGTGGACGGCTTCGACCGCGACGGCTTGCCCGAAGCACTGTGCAGCGAGCGCTTTTACCGCGATTGCCGGCGCGCGTTGCGCCACGGCGGCGTGCTGGTGGCCAACATCTTCAGTTATGATCCGCAATACCCGTCCGCGCTGGCCCGCCTCCAGCAGTGCTTCCAGCGCCACGTCTGCTCATTGCATGGCATCGCCGGCAACAACCGCATCCTGTTCGCCGTGAAAGCCGCCGAAGGGGGGCCGCCGACGCCGGCGTCGCAAATGCTGGCGCGCCTGCGCCGCTTCAAGGGACGGGGACTGGCATGGAGCATGGCGCACCGGCTGCTGGCGCACTGGATCGTGCTGCGGACCCAATGGCGAAGCCATACAATACGGCTTGCGAAATAATCATTATTGTTGTCTTGTGGCATTAAATTTTTCCGAACGCCAACACTTTTCCTGTGTTTTATGACACACTAATGGTGGCCCTACCCCCGCCATTTTGACACGTGTACAGGAT
Organism: Pseudoduganella rivuli; assembly: GCF_009674485.1. Classification (GTDB taxonomy): domain Bacteria; phylum Pseudomonadota; class Gammaproteobacteria; order Burkholderiales; family Burkholderiaceae_D; genus Rugamonas; species Rugamonas rivuli_B. The sequence continues at coordinate 228,887 of NZ_WKJJ01000012.1, forward strand.
AGCAATGATCAATCGCCGCCAATTCAAGCTGACCGCAGCGGCGGCTTACACCCTCGGCGCCGGCCTCAGTATCACGGCGGCCCTGTTTGGCGCGGTCGGCGCGCTGGAATACAGCAAGATGCAACTGGCGTTCGAGCAGCACGCGGACCAGCGCACGGCGGCGATCCAGAGCGGCTTGAACGACGCGGTCGAAGTACTGGCCGTGACCAACCAGTTATTCGTGGCCAGCGCCCCCGTGTCGCGCAGCCAGTTCCAGACCTTCACCGCGCCACTGCTGCAGCGCTATCCGTTCATCCAGGCCTTCAATTACCACCGCTTGCTGGACGATGCGGCCCGCCCCGGATTCGAAGCGCAGATGCAGCGCGAATATCCCGGCTATGTCATCACGGAAATCGCCAATGGCCAGCCCGTCCCGGCGCCGCGCAAGGAACGCTACAGCGTGGTCGACTACCTGGAGCCGATGGCCGGCAATGAGCGCGCCTTCGGGCTCGACGCCGGCTACCGGCCGGAAATCCGCCAGGTGATGGAAGACATCCTGCGCACGGGAAAACCCGCATCGACCGGGCTGCTGCCGCTGGCGCAAGGGGTCGGCCAGGAACGCGGCTTGATCATGCTGATGCCGGTCTATAAGCCCGGCATGCCGGTGGCCGACTTTGGCCAGCGCCAGGCCGCATGGCAGGGCGACACCGCCCTTGTGATCCGCGCCACCACGCTGGTGCGCAAAATCCTCGAAGCCGACGGCTTGCTGGACGATTATGACGCGCTGCTGCAAGTGCGGGTAGCCGACGACCTCGTGTTCAGCCATGGCGAGGTGGATATCCCCGCCGATACCACCCCGGTGCGCTGGCTGTCGTGGCAGCAGCGCAGCGATTACCGCAAGTACTTCACGGTGCTGGGCAAACAGTGGGAAGTGCGCATCAGCGCCCTGCCCCGTCCGTTCCTGGCCGACCACCTGGGGTCGATTTCCACACTGGCGGGCGGCATCCTGTCGTCGCTGCTGATGGCGGCCTTCGTGCAATCGCTGGTGCTGCGTTCGCGCCGCGTGCAAATGCTGGTCGATGCCCGCACGGCCGAACTGCGCCACTCCAATGAACGCCTGAATGCCGACGTGTTGGCCCGCAAACGCACGGAGCGGGCGCTGCTCGACAGCGAACAGCGCTTCCGCCGCCTGCTGGCGCTGTCGTCGGACTGGTACTGGGAACAGGACGCCAACCTGCGCTTCACCAGCATCACGGGCGGTTTTTTCGACAAGGGCCACATCCGCCCGGAACGTTTCATCGGCAAGACGCGCTGGGACGCCACGCCCGACATGCAGGCATCCCGCTGGGGCCGCGACCATATGGCGCGGCTGGAAGCGCGCCTGCCGTTCTCGCACTTCGAATACGCGATCGAGGGCGATGACGGCGTGCTGCGCTGGTACAGCACCAGCGGCGAACCGGTGTATGACGCCAAGGGCGAATTCAAGGGTTACCGGGGCACGGGTGCGGAAATCACGGAACGCAAGCTGTCGGAACAGCGCATCCGCCACATCGCCCACCACGATGCGCTGACCGGCCTGCCGAACCGCATGCTGCTGCAAGACCGCCTGGCGCAAGCCATCGCGTACGCCAACCGCAGCGGCCACCACATGTGGGTGCTGTTGATCGACCTGGACCGCTTCAAGTTCGTCAACGACAGCCTGGGCCACAAGGCCGGCGATATCCTGCTGAAGACGGTGGCGCAGCGCCTGTCGGGCAGCGTGCGCGAAAGCGATACGGTGGCGCGCCTGTCGGGCGACGAATTTGTCGCCATCCTCAGTGAATCGAACGATGCGCCGCTGACGCCGGACGTGGTGCAGCGCGTGATGACCGCGGTGGCGCAACCGATCATGCTGGAGGGGAAAGAATTCCTTGTCACGTGCAGTATCGGCGTGGCGGCCTATGACGGCAGCGTCGGCGATGAAGCGCAGCACCTGATCGAACATGCGGACATCGCCATGTATGCGGCGAAAAAACAGGGCCGCAACGGCTTCCGCTTTTACCTGCCGTGCATGAATGAAGAAGCGCTGGAGCGCCTGCGCATTGAAAACGCGCTGCGCAAGGCGCTCGAGCGCAGCGAATTCATGCTGCACTACCAGCCGCAGGTCGACCTCGGCGACGGCGCCGTCACCGGCGTGGAAGCGCTGCTGCGCTGGCAGCATCCGGAAATGGGCGTGGTGGCGCCGGACCGCTTCATCGGACTGGCAGAGGAAACGGGCCTGATCGTGCCGATCGGCCTTTGGGCGTTGCAATCGGCCTGCGCCCAGGGCAAGAAGTGGAACGACTGGCGCGCCGCGCACGGCCAGCCGCCGCTGCGCATGGCCGTCAACCTGTCGGCGCGCCAGTTCATGCAGCCGGAACTGGTTACGCAAGTGGCGCAGGTATTGGAAGAAACCGGCTTGCCGCCGGCCTGCCTGGAACTGGAACTGACGGAATCCGTGTTCATGAACGACGTGACGCAGGCGGTCAGCCTGCTGCACGACTTGAAAGCGCTGGGCGTCACCTTGTCGATCGACGATTTCGGCACCGGCTATTCCAGCCTGTCGTACCTGCGCAGCTTCCCGATCGACGTGCTGAAAATCGACCGTTCCTTCGTCAACGATATCGCCACCGACGAAGACGATGAGGCCATCGTCGTATCGATCATCGCGCTGGCGCACAATTTGAAATTGCGCGTCGTGGCGGAAGGGGTAGAATCGCGGGAGCAGCTGGAGTATTTGCGCCGGCACGATTGCGATCAGATCCAGGGCTATTACTTCAGCCGCCCGGTCGCTCCGCTGCAATTCGAACAAATGCTGCGTGAAAATAAGCACCTGGGATGGGCAGAACTGGCGCCGCTGGCGTGGGTGGAGGCCGGAACCGGTACCTGATTTTTCGCGCCGCCACTACAGGAGACCCGAGCAACATGGAAAAATCAGCCGACCGCCCGAAGCACATCCGAACCGACATGTGGACCCGCGAAGTGGTCGATCAAGCCATTGCCGCGATGCCGGCCATCGGCTTGCGGCAGGCGGCGGAATTCCTGTCCGCGATGAAGGTGCCACCGGACATTGCCGTGCGCACGCTGGTCTATCCGCACCGCCGCCGTAATTAATTGCGCTTGGGCGCCAGCGCCAGCTTGGCCGCCTTGCGCAGCTTGGCCTGCTCCCAGCGGGCCTTTTGCTCTTCCGTCTGCGGCACCAGCTCGGGAATCGCGACCGGCTTGCGGTCCTTGTCCACGGCCACCATCGTGAAATAGCAGCTGTTGGCATGGCGCACCAGGCGCTGCGTGATATTTTCCGTCACCACGCGGATGCCCACTTCCATCGACGTCTTGCCCGTGTAATTGATCGACGCGAGGAACGTCACCAGTTCGCCCACGTGGATCGGCTGCAGGAACATCACCTGGTCGACCGACAACGTCACGACATAGGTGCCGGAATACCGGCTGGCGCACGCATAGGCCACGCCGTCCAGCAATTTCAAGATGGCGCCGCCGTGCACGTTGCCGGAAAAATTGGCCATGTCCGGCGTCATCAAGACCGTCATCGTCAGCTCGTGGGCCGACCAGTGTGGCGCTTCCATATCAATGTCCTCGGTAGATTGAATGCTGCGATGGCGCGGCATCCGGGGCCGCGCTCCCGGCGCGTGGTGTCAGAACCCCTGCGCTTCGATGTCGGCCAGCGATTCGCGGCCCTTGTCGGTGATGTCGTAGCCGCCGCCTTCGCGCGACACGATATGGGATTTCTTGCCAAGGAAAGCGGCGACGTCGGCGTCCAGCGCGACATCGCCCCCGGCCGCGACCGCGCGCAAGCCGAGGATGCAGCGGCGCAGGAACAGCGCCTGCTGGCCCGATTCCGTCAGCGTGATGCGGCCATTGCGGGCCACGCTGATCAGCTTGATGCCGGCCAGCTTCTTGGTGTTGCGGCCCACGCAGGCGCTCGGGCGGTCGCCCTTGATACCGCGGCGCACCTCTTCCAGCGCGTCATATTCATCCGCGGTGAGTTTTTCTTTCTTCATTACCTTTGTTCCATGAGTTGCCATTCGGCCACCATGGTACGCGCCCCCGCTTGCGGAGGCAAGGAATGAAGGACCGCTTACTGGGCGATGTACCAGGCCAGCGTCGCGCCAACCATCAGCGTGAACAACAGCGCCAGCTGGACATGCTTGATGCTCAGGCGGCGGCCGAGATAGATTTTATTGTGCAGTGAATTGCCCATGTTCGCCTCCATCGAAGAAACTAAAACCGTTGGTCCATTATATGAATACTTCGGTGACGGCCTCATGACAGCGAACGTAATAATGCCTATTCATGTGGCAGCTGTAGCTGTGGAGCAACGGTGCCATGCGGTACGGCGCGCCGCGTGATGCGCACGCCTGCTAGGCTGGGCGCTCCTACCTGACAGGAGGTTCGTATGGCGCACGACACGCAGGAACAAAACGGTGGCCACCTGATGGATGAACCGGATATCGGCAGTGGCGGCAAGACGCCGGCCGAGCGGGAAACCGACGAACAAATCAAGCAAATACCACAGCCGCCCGCCACTGGCGGCGACAAGGCGCCGGCACAGCCGGCGCCGCGGCCGGGCTGAAGCGCCCGCGTATTCGTCACGCTTGCGTCACGCCTTCATTGGCGGCGGTTTTGGTTCGGGCTCTTCGATGGGTGGGCTTTCCGGTACCGGATTGTTATCCGGCGGCGGATCCTTTTCCGGCTCGGGCGGCGGTGTTTCCGGGTCCGGCGTTATGTGCGCATATTTTCCGACCATGTCACTCTCCTGCTGACCATCGCTGCCGCCAGACTATCCGCTTGAAGCCCGCCATGGCGCACCCTTGCCGAATCGCCACTATTTTCAAACAAGACCCATCCGTCCCATTCAACCGGTAAGGAGCGTTGCAATGAGTACTGCTGTTCAAGCCACACCACCCGACGCCAGGCTGGCCCTGGCCCACACCTTCCTGATGGTCCCCGGCGACCGCCCCGCGCAATTTGCCCAGGCGTGCGCGTCTGGTGCGGACGCTGTCGTGATCGACCTGGAAGACGCCGTCGCGCCCGCCGCCAAAGGCGCGGCGCGCGACGCGCTGGCCAACTGGCTCGACAGTCCTGAAGGACGCGCCCCCCACGTGCCCGTGCTGGTGCGCGTCAATTGCGTCAATTCCGGCTGCTTTGGCGACGACCTCGTGCTGTGCCACCGCCCCGGCATTGCCGGCATCGTGCTGCCCAAGACCGAACGGGTCAATGACGTCGCCAGCGCGTCATCGACGGCGCCGCTGTTTCCCATGATTGAAACCGCGCTGGGCTTTTCGCGGCTGGCGGAAATCGCCGCCGCACCCCGCGTGCAGCGGCTGATGTTTGGCGCGGCGGACTTTTGCGTCGACTTGCGGATCATGGGCGATGGCGACGCCTTGCTGTATTTCCGCTCGCAAATCGTGCTGGCGTCGCGGCTCGCGGGCCTGCACCGCCCTGTCGATGGCGGCACGCTGGAAACCGGTGGCGGCGGCACGGCTGCCGAGGCGGCGCGCCATGCCTATCGGCTGGGTTTTGGCGGCAAACTGTGCCTGCACGCGGAACAGGTTGATCCTGTCGCCCGCGCGTTCGCGCCATCGGCGGAAGAAACCGCCTGGGCGCGCCGGGTACTGGCTGCGGCAGCCGATACGCACGCGCCGATGCTCGACGGCCAGGTGCTGGACAAGGCTATGATCTTGCTGGCGCGGCAAATCAGTTCAGATGCCAGGCGATACCAGTAATCCCTGACGCGACGCCAACTCCGTAGGTCGGCTTCTACGAAGCCGACATGGGTGAGTCCCAGGCGACTCTACGGCCCCCAGACGACCGTGACGACGCTGCGCGCCGGTAGCGTATAAGTAAAGCCGCGACGCGCATCCTGCACAACCACCGCGCGCGGCGCAGGCGCCCCATTCACCACCAGCGCCACCACAGTCCCATCCGGGTTCATGAACGCCGCCTGCTCCACCCCGTCCCGCGCAGTCCCCGCCGGCAGCATGCGCGCCCCCGGCAACACCCACCGGCTCGCATGCGCCAGCGCATAGTATTCCGGATTGCGCACCACGCCATTGGCCGTGACTGTCACCACGCCACGGCAGCCACGGCAACCTCCCGTGCGCGGCCCACCCTCTTCGTCCAGCGCCACGTTGCCCAGCGCGATACCGCGCGCGCCGAGGCGCACGCCGCCCGCCAGCACGCGCGCGAAGTGCAGCAGGTTGTCGCCCCAGTCCGGCGCCCAGTTGCCGCCCGTGCATTCCGTGATGTACGCCTCGGCGGCGGGCGGCTCGGCGGGCGACGCCACCTGGCAATGCCAGGCCACGCCCGCCAGGAAGGGCGCGGCCACCTTGTCGGTCAACACGCTGCGTATTCCCGCCACCGCGGCAGCGCCGCCATCGCCGTCGCCATCCCATTCCAGCAGGCGCGGCCCGCTTTCCTGCAGCAGCGGCCCCAGGTACTTGCCGGCCAGCTCCGCGCGCGCCTTCGCGTCCAGCAGCATGCCGGGCGCATCGGCAGGCGGCGCTTGCGGATCGTTTTGCATCGTCAGCGCATGGAGCGGAATGCCCTCTTCCAGGTACAGGTCGACGATGCGCCGCAAGTAGCGCGCATAGGCGCCATACGCTTCCGGCTTCAGCGCGCCCTGCACCAGGTTGCCTCCGGTCTTCATCCATGCCGGCGCACTGGCGGGCGAGCCGACCCATTCCAGCGCGGGATTGCGCGCCATCGCGTCCAGGGCCAGCGGGATCACCGTGTCGCGCTCAGCGGCAAGGCTCACCAGCGTCAGGCCCGGATCGTCGCCGCCATCGGCCACGTCGCCGTAGCTGTACCGGCTGCGCGCAAATTCCGACGCGCCCAGGTAAAGGCGCATGAAGCCCAGCCCCAGGCCGCTGCCTTTGCGGTTGAACAGGTCGTCGAGCAGCGCAGTGCGCCCGGCCGCATCGAGCCGCTGTTGCAGCAGCCACGCCGATGCCGCGCTCAATGTGGCGCCGAAACCAATGATGGGCTGGCGCGGATGCGCGGTGTCGATCTCGATGCGATGGGGCCCGGCGGGAAGCGGGCCCGCCGTTTCCACGCCGGGCGACCAGGGGGTCAATGCACGCGCGGGCATGCCCAGCGCAACATCGGGCTGGCGCGCCAGCATCGACGAGCGGTCCGCCGTTGTCAGCCAGATACCGGCGTATCCCGTGCGGACGTTGCCCTTGCCTGCCTCCGTCCCGTGCGGCATGCCACTATCGGCCGCCGCCGGTATCGCCAGCAGCAGCGATCCTGCCAGAGCAGCCGCAACGCGGGCCAGCCGTTTCATGAGGACCGCGGCAACATACCTTCGCGGCCGCCAGCCATGATCGCGAGGATCTGCTCTACCGCCACAGGCTTCACCAGGTGCGCTGTAAAACCCGCTTCCTGCGCCAGCAAGCGGTCTTTTTGCTGCCCCCATCCCGTCACCGCCACCAGCACGGTCTGGTGCAGGCTGGGCAGCTTGCGCAGCGCCCGCGCCAGGTCATAGCCATTCACGCGCGGCAAACCGATGTCGAGGAAGGCGTAGTCCGGTGCGAACGCGTCGGCGGCGGCCAGTGCCTGCGCGCCGTCGTGGCAGACCCGCACCGTATGGCCCGCGCCCCGCAACAGCACGGCAATGCTGTCGACGAAGTCGACGTTGTCATCGGCCAGCAGCACGCGCAAGCGCCGCGCTTCAGGCCCGGCAGGCTGCAACGCGTCCTGCGCTTCGTCCGGCGCCGCCATCACGGGCAGCGTGACCGTCATGGTGCTGCCCTGGCCGATGCCAGGGCTTTGCGCCGTCACCGTGCCGCCGTGCAGCTCCACCAGCCGGCGCGCCAGCGACAGGCCCACACCCAGGCCCGCCGTGCTGCGTTCGAGCGACGTATCGGCTTGCACGAACATTTCAAAGATTTCACCCAGCATGTGCGGCGCCACGCCGATGCCGTTATCGCTGACCCGGATCACCAGCTGGCCATGTTCCATCACCGCGCGCAGCGCCAGTTCGCCGCCACGGTTCGTATATTTGGCGGCATTATTCAGCAGGTTCGACAGCACTTGCGCCAGCCGCGTCGCGTCACCCAGCAGGTAGACGGGGTGCTGCGGCAATTCCACCTGCAGCCGGTGCTCCTGCGCTTCGACGAAAGGCCGCACCAGTTCCAGCGCATCGCTCACCACCGATTGCAGCGCCACCGGTTCGCGCTTGATGGTCAGCTTACCGGTATTGATACGCGATACATCGAGCAAGTCGTCGACCAGCCGCACCATTTGCCGCAACTGCCGCTCCATGATGCCGCGCGCGCGGTCGCAGGCGGGCTTGTCATTGCCCGCCATGCGCAGGATATCGAGGCCGGTGCGGATCGGCGCCAGCGGATTGCGCAATTCATGCGCCAGGGTTGCCAGGAATTCATCCTTGCGCCGGTCTGCCTGTAACAAGGCCCGCTCCGCATCCTGGCGTACCGTCATTTCGTATTGCAGCGTACGGTTGGTATTTTGCAAAGCCTGGGCACGCCGCCCCACTTCCGCCAGCATGTCGTTGAACGCATATTCCAGCGTGGCGATTTCGCCGCTGGCATTCGATGACCGCACCCGCAGGCTGAAGTCGCGCTTTTCCATCACTTCGCGCGCCACGCCGGTGACGGCCGCCAACGGCTGCGTAATGCCTTGCTGCAAGCGATTCGCCACCAGCGCCGCCAGCAACAGGCTGAGCAGCATGACACCGCCCATGATGGCGGCATAGGTGCGGACGCGTTCGACCAGCCCGTAGCGGGCAATCAGGTAGACCGTGCCGATCGCTTCGCCATTTTCTATGACAGGGTGATACACCACCAGGTGGCCGCCAGTGATGGCATGGCCGGCCCGTCCCGGCCGCGTGGGAAACACGGGCGTGTCCTGCGATGATTGGGCATAAGCGGCAAACATGGCGCCACGGGCATCGTAGACGGCGCCGGCCAGGATGTGCGGCCGTACCCGCAGCATGCCAAGGTTTTGCCGTGCCGCGCTGGGGTCGTTGAAGCTGAGGGCCGGGGTGCTGACCACGGCAATGATTTCCGCCTGCGTCGTCATGTCGTCGACCCAGTACTGCTGATAGGAATCGAGGTCATACAACAGCATGCCGCAGGCTGCCGTCATTAACGCAACAAAGGTGGTCGCCAGCGCCATCGTCACCAGCTTGCCCCGCACCGTCGCGGGGCGCAGCCGCGCCCACATCACTGACTGCCCTTAAGGACGTGATAGGCGACGGACAACAGCCGCGAACTCAGTTTCAAGCCATTTTTTTCCGCGGCCGGCAGCGAGACTTCGAAACGCACCCGGTCTTCGACCAGGCGGAAATTGATCACGCTGCCCTGCTGCAAACCATTATCCGATTCCGTCACGGTCAGCACGCCCTGCTGCTGCGCGGCGCGCAGCATGGCGGTGCTGCGCGCCGCGTCGGCGCCGATAAACAGCATGTGCAGGCCCGTCAGGCCGTCGCCTTCGCGCAATGTCCGCACCGTGATCGGGCGGCCGCCCACATTGCGGCCCGTGGTAATGCGCGCCAGTTCCGCGCCGATATCGTCCGCGCCCAGCACGCCCACCACCAGCGGGCCGGTTTCTTGCGGATATTCGACGTAACCGAGGAATTTATACAGGAAGGCCGCCTTCACGCCCCGTTCGACGCCATTGGCTGCAGGTGCATCCGCACCAACGGCCAGGCAGGACAGCGCCACCATCAAGGTCGCACACAACAGCGCCGCCATCGTCAGCAGCGAACGCCCTATACCGCCGGGGGCGGTGCGCTCCGCCGCGCGGACCGGACCGGGCAGCAACACAGGCGCCCGCAGCAGCGGGTTCGGTCCTGCGGAACTCAGGGAAGCGCTCAATATCGCCATGTCACCTTCACCAGCGCAGTGCGCTCATAGAAGCTGCGTCCGTTCGGTCCGCCAAATTCGGGGCGGCTACGATGCAGCAGGTTCTGGCCGATCAGCGCGACATCCATCGTCGGACGCAGTTTCCACAGCCATTGCATATCCACGTCATAGTACGCCGGGATCGAAGGATTGGGCAACCGGCCGTTGTAACGCAGTGTAAAGTCGAGTTGCTGCCAGTCGCCGATATCGAACGACGACCGCAGCACACCGTGCAGGCGGGGATCGTTGGTGCCCAGCGCCGTCGCGGCGCCGCCGTCACGGCTGCCGGGCTTGACGCCGATATTGATCATTTGCCGCACCAGGCCGCCGCTGAGGCGCCAGTTCGGCGTCACTTGCCAGCGGCCCCACAGTTCCAGGCCGCGCGCCGTGGCTTTGCCCATGTTCCTGAATTCGAAGCCGAACCCGGGCACCGGCTCCTGCGTGCGCAACTTGTCATAATCAGCATAAAACAGCGTGGCGGAATAACTGACCCGCTCGCTATGCTGCGCCCGGTACCCCACTTCCGCCACGTTGGCCACTTCCGAATCAAAATCGGGCCCGCCGTTGATCAGGCGATACGGCTTGCCGGCCAGGATGATCGGTTTTAGCGGCGCGAGGAAATCCTTGTCGATGCGGGATGGCGCCCGCACCGTGCGCGCCAGGCTACCCCATACCAGCTGGTTCGGCCCGGGATTCCAGGCCAGGCGCAGGCTGGGCAGGTATTCCGCCCCCGTGTAATGGTTATGCTCGATTTTGGCGCCCGCAGTGAACCGCAGGTCGGGCGTCAACGTGATTTCATCCTGGGCGAACAGGTTCCCCCAGTGCATGTCGAAGTTTTCCGGCGCGAACGTGAAGCCGATCGGCGTGATATGGTCCTTGCTCTGGCGGTAACCGCCGCCCCACGCAATGTTGTGCGCGCCGATGCGCACGCCATGCTGCGCTTCGATTTCCACCGTATCGAGGCGTTCAATGAAATTGTTCGGCTGGTTGCGTTCGACGTGGTCCAGCACCAGTTGCAGGCGCAGGTCGGAATCGTTGTCCAGCTTGCGCGTGTAGCGTGCAATGGCGTTGCCGCCGGAAACCTTGATGTCGCGCGTGTTTAGCTGGTGCAGTTCGCCCTCATAAACATCCCCTGACACCATCAGCGCACCATCGAACGCCGGCAAGTCGGCGCGGAAGCCGGCCTGGCGGCGCTGCATGCCGGTCGGATTGGCAGTCGGCGTGGTATCGACATCTTCCATGTGCCAGTAACGCGCATACAACCGGTAATTGCCGCCATTCTGCAGCGCGGCGCCATAGCGCGCGGTGCCGTCTTTTTCCTTGGAGCCGCTGACCACGCTGGCCAGCAGCCCCTGGCTATCCCTGGCCGACTTGGTAATGATATTGATCACGCCATTGACTGCGTTGACGCCCCAGATCGATGCGCCGGGACCGCTGATGACTTCGATGCGCTCGATGTCTTCCATGACCACGTCCTGCACATCCCAGAACGCGCCGGAAAACAAGGGGGAATAAATACTGCGCCCGTCGATCAGCACCAGCAGCTTGTTGGCAAATACACTACTGAAGCCGCGCGCGCTCACCGCATAATTCCGCGCATCCTGCCGCGCCACCATCAGGTTGGGCGCCAGCCGTAACGCTTCCGGCAAAGTCCGCACGCCGCTGCGCCGGATGTCGCCGGAACTGATGATATAAATCGAGGCGGCGGCATTGCCCAGTTTTTCTTCCTGGCGCGACACCGACGTGATGACGATGTTGCTGAGCTGTTCGATGGACAGGTCGGCCAGGTCGGAGTCGGGTTCGACAGCCTGCACGGCTGATGCACTTAGCAACGCGGCTAATATAAGGGCGCTTTGCTTTCGAATTGTCATGGGCGGCCTTTGCACGGGGTTGGGGTGCTGTGGAAAGAATTATAAGGATATTATGGTTGGTACGATTGAAATTTGATTGGGGGAAATTAGTTAGGGCGGAGGGAATGTTTTAAATCAGTGACTTGCGTGGTGACTGTGTGGTTTTTTTTAATGCGTAGAGTCAGGGACAGGGCGCGCGCCCTCGGCGCGCGGCGCTGTTTTGCGCGTGGCGCAAAACAGCAGATGGGCGATTCGAAGAGCCTCGCGCTGGCAGGCGCTCGTCTTCGAATCCCTCCCGCTCCGTCCACAAATAAAAAAAGCTCCCGATGGGAGCTCTTTTTATTCGTTTGGCGGAGAGGGAGGGATTCGAACCCTCGGAAGGCTCGCACCTTCGCCTGATTTCGAGTCAGGTACAATCGACCACTCTGCCACCTCTCCGTGTTCGCGTTAGCGAGCCAGCATTATAGCCACCGTCATTTCAAATTACTAGGGTCAAAAGCAATTTATTTCTAAACGGCATAACTAATCTACAATCAGCCTGAAGAGCGATTCTCGGAGAGACGATATGAGGGCATGGCTGCGATGCATCGTGTTGTGGATACTGGCCGGGACTGCCGCGGCGGCGGAGAAAGTGCTGGTGCTCACGTATTACGACTTCCCCCCGTTCGTCGAAGCCAATGGCGAAGGATTGAGCAAGCAGTTGTGCGCATTACTGGAAGCCAGCAGCGGCGGCCGCTACCAGTTCGAATTGCAGGTCGTGCCCCGCTTGCGCTTCGATGCGCTGCTGGAGCGTACGACGACCCCGGTGCTGGCGCCATGGGTGGCGCCGGAATTCTTTGCCGAGCCGGCCCGCTACCGCTGGGGCCATGCGCTGATGGACGATAACGCGGTCATGCTGGCGATGCCGGGCAAGGCCGTGGAGCTGGAACAGGTGGAATCGCTGCGCGGCTTGCGCTTTGGCGGCGTGCTGGGCCACCGCTATCCGTTTGGCGCGCTGGAAACCGCGATCAGGCAAGGCATCGTCTCGCGCGCCGATAACGCCAGTCCGGAACAGAATTACCAGAACCTCGTGCTGGGCCGTATCGACTTGACCATCATGGCGGAATCCACGCTGCACTACCTGAAACAGCGCGACTTCGCCGCCTTGCGCGGCAAAACGCTGCCGACGGGAACCACGCTGATGTCGACCGCCGTGCGGCGCAGTTATTTCATGCTCAATGCGGAGGGGGCGCTGGGAGACTTCCTGGCGCGCGAAATGGAAGGCTTGCGGATCGTGAAGGGCGAAAGTCCTGCCTGGTTGATCAGTACAACAAAGAAAAAATAACCAAGGCGCCCGGACTGCAAACGGGCGCCCGCACTGCTGGGATCACAGCCGCCCTTCCCGCCTCCCGTCGTCGCCCTGCATCTGCGTCATGCCCCAGCCCAGCTGGCGGCGGATTTCCGGGATCGAAGGCGGCGGACATTGCTGGTTTTGCCGCGCTTCCATGTAAAGCCGAACTTGCTCTTTGGTCGGCTGGGTCTGCTGAGTCATTTCTTTGCTCCAGATCGTCAACGGTACGGGTACGGGGTACGTGTGCGCAGCCGTTTTGATCACTTGTTTGCAACTTACTTGCAAAGATCTAGCTGCTGGTGCCTATATTATTGGCAATGGCCAGATCAATCCAATTCTCAAATTGCATAAACTTATATCGTTTTTGCATAGTTCAGGATCGGCGTTGCCAAGGGAACAATTAGACGAAACCCTCCACATACGTAAGCATGCCTGACGGCCATTTAAGCCTAGAATCGGCCTTCTACTGGCACAACCACCGTGAGGACGCCTTATGCCGAGCAAAATCTTTCGTGCAAGTGAACTGGCCGGGGCAACGCGACTGGCCACCGGGGCGGTACGGGGTGTCGCCGATATCGCGGAAGCCGTGCATACCGCCATCCTGTCCAATGTCCCGGCAGGCAAGCCGCTGGCGCGCGCGGCATCGCTGGTCTATGGCGGCGTGCGCAATACGGCCAGCCTGGTCGGCGCCGGACTGGAGCGATCGCTGGCGGCGCTGCAACCCTTCCTGGGAGAATCCGCACCGTCGCACGGCCGCGAAGCGCTGCTGGCCGCCCTCAACGGCGTGGTGGGTGACACCCTGGCGCGCAGCAACAATCCACTGGGCATCACGATGCAATTGCGGCGCCATGGCGCCCCGCTGGCCGTGGGCGCCGAAGTGGCGCAGGGGCAAATTACCGGCCGCATCGTCGTGCTGGTGCATGGCTTGTGCATGAACGACTTGCAATGGCGCCGCCAGGGCCATGACCACGGTGAACTGTTGCAGCGCGAGCGGGGCTATACGCCGGTCTACCTGCATTACAACACGGGCCGCCATATCGCGGAAAACGGCCGCGATTTCGCCCAGCAACTGGAAGCGCTGGTGCTGTCGTGGCCGGTCCCGGTGACGGAACTGGCCATCGTCGGCCACAGCATGGGGGGACTGGTGACGCGCAGCGCCTGCCATTACGGTGAGCAGGCCGGCTACGGTTGGCTGGGCCGGCTGAGCAAGCTGGTGTTCCTGGGCTCGCCCCACCATGGCGCGCCGCTGGAACGGGGCGGCAACTGGGTCCACGTGATGACCGACCTCAGCAAATACAGCGCCCCGTTTTCACGGCTGGCGAAATTGCGCAGCGCCGGCATCACGGACTTGCGCCACGGCAGCCTGCTGGACACCGACTGGCAAGGCCAGGACCGCTTTGCGCATGGCGCCGAACTGCCCGACGTCGTGCCGCTGCCGAAGAAGGTGGCGTGCCACACCGTGGCGGCCGTGATCACGGCGCCGCGCGGCCGGCGCGGTTGCAAATTCGTCGGCGATGGCCTGGTCCCGCTCGACAGCGCGCTGGGCCGCCATGCCGATCCGGAGCGTACGCTGGCCTTCGCGCCGGACCATCAGGCCGTCGTGCAAGGCGTTAATCACATGGAATTATTGAATTCGCCACAGGTGGCGGATTATCTGTTGCAGTGGATGTAATCCCCTCCCGGCCGGCGGCCCGCCTTGCGTGCGCCGCCGCGCGCCAATAAGCAATATCGTTTCAATCACACCAGCCTCATCGATACATAAAACTAGGCGAAACAATGTCGCTTTGTGGAAAATCGTGACAATGTGTGAGAATTCACCTCAAAAAATTCGCCATGATTGAATGAAGAAATGCAGCTCCGCATTGCGTTTCCACAATATCAATTCACTTTCGCCTTAATTCCCGCAAGTTACCAACGAATTTTGACAAAGCATTGGTATGCCTTTCAATTAAGTAATCACCTTTTAAATATCTCAACCAAGAGAGTCGATTATGAATGCGCCCAGTGGTGAAGTGACAACCCAAGACTTGGAATTGCATGCGGTAATTACCGCACTAAACAGCGTGCAGGCCGTGATCGAGTTCGATCTCAACGGAACCATCCTCCATGCCAACAACAACTTCCTGCAAGCCATGGGCTACACGCTGGACGAAGTCCAGGGCCAACACCACTCGATGTTCTGCGAGCCGGACTACGTGCGCAGCCCCGCCTACAAGCAATTCTGGGCCCGCCTGCGCAATGGCGAGTTCGACCAGGGCGAATACAAGCGACTGGGCAAAGGCGACCGGGAAGTATGGATCAATGCGTCGTACACACCGATCTTCGATGCGGACGGCAAACCATACAAGGTCGTCAAGTTTGCCACCGATGTCACGGCAGGCAAGACCCGCAACGCGGAATACGAAGGCAAGGTCAGCGCGATCGGCAAAGCCCTGGCCGTGATTGAATTCGACATGCAGGGCCACGTCCTGAATGCGAATGACAATTTCTTGTCGGTTATGAACTATACGCTGGAAGATATTCAGGGCGAACATCACCGGATGTTTTGCGAACCTGAATATGCCAGCAGCTCGGACTATAAACGTTTCTGGCAAAAATTGAATCGGGGCGAATTTGATACCGGGCGCTACAAGCGGCTCGGCAATGACAAAAAGGAAATTTGGATTCAGGCAACCTATAATCCCATTTTTGATTTAAATGGCAAGCCGTATAAAATCGTCAAGTACGCCACCGATATCACCGAGCAAGTCGCACTGGAAAATGCCGTGAAAACCCAGGCAGCTTCGGACCAGGCGAAAATCAGCCGCCTGCTGCAATCAGTGGAAAAGGCCGCGCACGGCGACCTGACCAGCCAGATCCTGGTCGAAGGCGACGAAGCGCTCGATCACCTGGCGGCAGGCATCCAGAAAATGATCGCCGATCTGCGGCAAGTCATCGGTAAAGTCGTGGATGCCGCCGGCGGCCTCGGCTCGACGTCGACGTCGATCGCCGAACGCGCCTCCGGCGTTGCCCTGGGTACCCAGGCGCTGGGCGCCACGGTCGAAGAAATGAATGCGTCCATCGATGGCTTGACCACCTCCATCGACACCATCGCCAACAGCACCCGCAATGCCGACCAGCTGGCCAAAGCCACGCAGCAGGAAGCCGAAGCGGGCGCCAAGGCGGTGGCCAAGTCCATGGAAGCGATGGATTTGATTAACCGGTCGTCGGAAGACATCGGCGAAATCGTCAAGGTCATCAGTGAAATCGCCAGCCAGACCAATATGCTGGCCTTCAATGCCGCCATCGAGGCGGCGCGCGCCGGCGAGCACGGCCTGGGCTTTTCCGTCGTGGCCGACGAAGTGCGCAAGCTGGCCGAGCGCTCGTCGCAAGCCACCAAGGAAATCTCCAAGCTGATCAACGAATCCGTCAAGCGGGCCTCGGCCGGCAGCGAGATCTCACGCCAGGCGGGCGAAGCCTTCGACAAGATCGCGGCAGGCGTGGCCAATACCACGCTGGCCATCTCGGACATCTCGAAAGCCACCCACGAGCAATTGCTGACGGCGCGCGAAGTCAGTACCGCGATCGGCTATATCGCCGAGGAGGCGGAAAAATCCGCGGCGTCGTGCGACAGCATCGCCCGCTCCATCGATGGCTTGAACCAGCAAGCCGGCGACTTGAACAAGACGGTTTCCGGCTTCGTCGTCTGACCATGCGCCATGCGCCGGAACTCGACCAGGCCACGCTGGCCGCGCTGATCGCGCTGGTCCGCAAGCATACGGGCATCGATATGGGTGAGCGCAAACGCAACTTGCTGGAACGCCGCCTGCGTCCCCGCATGGATGCGCTGGCCCTGCCCGGGTTCCGCGACTATCTCGACCGGGTGGAGCAAGACCGCGATGAAGTGCCCCACTTCATCGACCTGGTCACCACCAACGACACGCTGTTCTTCCGCACGCCGCAAGTGTGGGCCTACCTGGAACAGGAATTCCTGCCGTCCTGGTGGACGGGGCACCAGGGCAAGCGGCTCGAGATCTGGTCGGCCGCCGCCGCCAGCGGCGAAGAACTGTATTCGATGGCCATGCTGTGCGAAGAATTCCTGGCCGCGCACCCTGGCTTCCGCTACCGCATCGTCGGCACCGACATTTCGCGCCAGATGCTGGAACTGGCGCGCAAAGGCTGCTATGCGGGCCGCTCCATCGAACGCCTGCGCGAAACGCATCCGGCGCGGCTGGCCAATTACTTCCGGCCCTCGCCGCACGGCTGCGTGCAAGTCAGCGACGCGCTGCGCAGGAACGTCGAACTGCGCAGCCATAACCTGCTGCATGTGCTGCGGCCGGCGCAGCAGTTCGACCTGATCCTGCTGCGCAATGTGCTGATTTATTTTGACCTGGCGCACCAGCATACCGTGCTGGAGCAGGTGCGCCACAGCATGGCTTCGCACTCGGTGATGATCATCGGCGAATCGGAATCCATCAGCCGCCTCGACACTGCCTATGCGCTGCACCGCCCCATGATCTACCACGTGAAAGCATCGTCGCCATGCACGCCCTGAATTCCGCGGCAATACGCCGCTACCTGCGCTCGCACTCATGTCCGCCAGCCGGCACGCCGGCTTCGCAGCAAGTCGGCATCGGCCAGTTGAAGATCGGCGCCGGCGCCGGCCAGCTGGAAGCCGTGCTGGGATCGTGTGTCGGCATCGCCCTGATCTGGCGCGAAGGCGGCAGTTGCGGCCTGGCCCATTGCCTGTTGCCGGAAGCGCCCGAACCATCGCCTGGCACGCCCGGCGTGATGGGCGGTGCGCGCTATGTCAACCAGGCCATCCCCGCCCTGTTGCTGATGATGGGCGCGCAGGAAGACGATTATCCGCACATCGAAGCAGTGCTGGCCGGCGGCGCCAGCATGCTCGACAGCCGCTCGCCCCGCTTGCAGATCGGGCAGCAAAATGCGGCGGCCGCGCGCAAATATCTGCGCCAATGGGGACTGAACGTCAGCACCTGCTGCCTGGGCGGCCATTACGGCCGCACCTTGCGCATCGATTGCGCGACGCAGAATGTCATCGTGCGCGACATCGTGCCGGTTCAATCTTGATCAACGGGAATGGGCGTAACCATGGCCAACCTGGAATCCAATGCCACCGAGCTGTTCGGTTCTTTCGTGCTGGGCGACGATGAATTCGCCCTGCCCGCCAGCACCATCCGCGAAGTCGTCAACTTCCCCGACAAGATCAGCGCCCTGCCCCTCGCTCCGCCCTTCCTGGAAGGGATGTTCACGTTGCGCGGCAGCGTGATCCCGGTGGTCAACCTGGGCCGGATATTCCAGCCGGATGCGCCGCGCGCCGAGAAAAGCCACAAGATCGCCATCCTGGATTTCCAGCACGTGCAAGTGGGCATCCTGTTCCACGCGACGGGCGAAGTACTGCGCGTGCGCCCGGACCAGCGCACCACCCTGAGCTATGCCAGCGGCAGCACGCAGGGTGTGATTGCCGGCACCATCTTGCTGGACGACGGCGAGCGCCTGATCCAGGTATTGAATCCCGCCGCCTTGATCAGCATTGAAAACGTGCCGCAAGTGCTGGCCTTGCAGTCGACGTGCCAGAAACAGCAACGCCACAATTTCCGCACCCAGGCGGCGCGCCGCCGCTGCGTCAGCTTCCGCGCCGGCCCGGCGGCGTTTGCCTTTGAAATGGGCGGCATCCAGGAAATCATCAGCGTGCCGGAAATCCACAACTCCATGCTGAACAGCAAGCTGTGCCTGGGCCGCATCAATTTCCGGGGCAGTCCCATCGGCGTCGTCGATTTCGCCCAATTGCTGACGGAAAATGGCGCGGCACGGGATACGGCTGAGCATACGGACGCCGAACGGCGCATCATCGTCATCCGCATGGATGACGCCACCGTGGGCTTCATGGTGGACACGGTCGACAATATCATCCACTTTGCCGACGACGAAGTGATGCCGATCCCGCTGCTCAGCAAAGTCCGCACGGACATGTTCAGCGGTTGCATATCCCGGCCCGAGGTGGGTGACGTGATCCTGCTCGACCACCAGAAAATCCTGTCCCGCAGTGAAATCACCGACATGCGCAAGGGGCACGCCAACCTGTATCCGGACGAAGCCAAGCCGAAGGATGGCGCCGCCGCCGTCAAGCGGCAATCCGGCCGCCAGGTGTACATCACGTTCGCGCTGGACGCGGCCTATGCGGTGGAAATCCGGCAAGTGCGCGAAATCATCGACTTCTCGGACGCCATCACCTGCCCGCCCGGCATGCCGGACTATATGCGCGGCGTGTTGAACCTGCGCCAGCAAATGGTCACCGTGATCGACATGCGCAGCCTGTATGGCATGCCGGCGCTGGTAGCGGCGCCGGCACCCAAGATCCTCGTGGTGGAACGGGGCGCCGACTGCTACGGGCTGGTGGTGGACGCCATCGACAGCATCATGACGATCGACGACAGCAAACGTTTTGCCGCCCCCAGCCTGATGCGCAACCCCAATGCCGAACACAGCCTGGCCAATGAAATGCGGGAAGTCATCGATATCAACGACAGCCCGGACGGCGTGCGCAAGACCTTGCGGATTTTCGATTGCGACCGCTTGCTGCAATCGCTCGACGCCTTGCGTCCCGCGCAGGCCGCGTAAAAAGAAAAAGCCCTTGATTAACAAGGGCTTTTTCAGTGTTCTGGCGGAGAGGGTGGGATTCGAACCCACGGTAGGGGGAAACCCTACGCCTGATTTCGAGTCAGGTACATTCGACCACTCTGCCACCTCTCCAGGTACTGCAACTTAACGGTGGTCGCCGTTGAGAGCCAAGATTATAGCAGCCCTTCCGGAAAAAGGAAGGGCTATTTTAAGAATTACGCCACCAGCTTGGTCAAACCGCCCATGTACGGCTGCAGCGCGGCTGGAATCTCCACCGAACCATCGGCTTGCTGGTAGTTTTCCAGGATCGCCACCAGCGTACGGCCAACGGCCAGGCCGGAACCGTTCAAGGTATGCAGCAATTCCGTCTTGCCTTGCGCATTGCGGAAGCGCGCCTGCATGCGGCGGGCCTGGAATGCTTCGCAGTTCGACAGCGACGAAATTTCACGGTACGTGTTTTGCGCCGGCAGCCACACTTCCAGGTCATAGGTCTTGGTCGCGCCAAAACCCATGTCGCCGGTGCACAGCGACATCACGCGGTATGGCAAGCCCAGTGCCTGCAGGATTTTCTCGGCGTGGCCGACCATTTCTTCCAGCACCGCGTACGACGTGTCCGGATGCACGACCTGCACCAGTTCCACCTTGTCGAACTGGTGCTGGCGGATCATGCCGCGCGTGTCGCGGCCATAGCTGCCCGCTTCGGAACGGAAGCACGGGGTGTGCGCCGTCATTTTCAGCGGCAGCGCATCGGCGGCGATGATTTCATCGCGCACGATGTTGGTCAGCGAGACTTCCGACGTCGGGATCAGGTAGAACGTTTCGCCCTCGCCTTCCGCGCCGCCCTTCTTCACGGAGAACAGGTCCGCTTCGAATTTCGGCAACTGGCCGGTGCCGCGCAGGCTGTCGGCGTTGACCATGTACGGCGTGTAGCACTCGGTGTAGCCATGCTCGCCGGTGTGCGTGTTCAGCATGAATTGCGCCAGCGCGCGGTGCAGGCGGGCCACGCCGCCTTTCATGACGGAGAAGCGCGAGCCGGTCAGCTTGGTGGCGGTGTCGAAATCCAGGCCCAGCGCGGAACCGACGTCCACGTGGTCTTTCACTTCGAAGTCGAAGGTGCGCGGCGTGCCGACTTTACGCACTTCCACGTTGCCCGTTTCATCGTGACCAACCGGCACGGATTCGTGCGGCAGGTTCGGAACGGATTCCAGGAAGGCCGACATTTTGGCCTGCACCACGGTCAGATTCTGTTCATTGGCCTTCAGCTCGTCGCCGAGACCAGCCACTTCCGCCATGACGGCCGTGGTGTCTTCCCCTTTGCCTTTCAACATACCGATCTGCTTGGACAGCGAATTACGCTTGCTCTGCAGTTCTTCGGTACGCATCTGGATCGCCTTGCGCTCGCCTTCCAGGGCATTGAAGGCTGCCACGTCCAGTTGAAACTTGCGCGCCGCCAGGCGGGCCGCGACGGTGTCGATATCTTTACGGAGAAGTTGGATGTCTATCATTGGAATGTGCCGCACATATTCGGAAAGGGGCAATTGTACCAATTTGATGCGATCCAACGCGAGTTTTACGCCCTCCGGCGGAAAAACCGCCCGCTTACAACAGGGCGGCTTTCTCGGCGGCGGTCAGGCGCTTGGCGGCCACCACCACCACGGGGATATTCGCATCGGCTGCCGTGCCGGCATTGACGGCCACCATATCGGCATCGGCGGCCATCGTGATCACCGGTTCGCTGGCCGTGGCGTAGCTGGTGGCGGCGCCCAGGGCGGCGGCGAAAACGAAGATAACTTCCATGTTTTTGAGGACGTTCATGATGTGCTCCTTAGGTGTCTGCGGTTGATCAATACTGCTTCGATGGCTTTACTGTAGCCGCGCGCATGCCGCATCACCATCGGCGTGCGACGAAGTGTCGAAAACAGGGGATGAAACGCAGAAAGCCCGCCAATACAGGCCGCATCGGGCGCTAGGCGGCGCGGGCGTCGGCCGCCCGGTGCACCAGCGCACCCAGCTTCGCGACCGCCGCCTCGATGTCGGCACTCCACGCATTGCCGCAATTGAGCCGCAGGCAGTTGCCGAATTTGCCTGATGCTGAGAACAGCTGGCCCGGCATGAACGCCACGCCCTGCGCTACCGCCATCCCGTGCAGCGCCAGCGCGTCGACCTGCTGCGGCATCTGCACCCACAGCACGAAGCCGCCCTGCGGTTCGGAAATCAGGCACTCGTGGGGGAACGAGGCGGCCACCGCGTCGGCCATGCGCGCGATGCGCTGCGACAGCACGCGCCGCATCTTGCGCACCTGCACCTCATACGCGGAACCGGTGAGAAAATCCGCAAGCACGGCCTGGAAGAACTGGCTGGTGGAACCGCTGGACACCATTTTCAGTAACGTCACTTGCTGGACCCAGCGCCCCGCCGCCACGAAACCCACGCGCGACGCGGGCGTGACGGCCTTGGAAAAGGATGAACACAGCAACACGTAGCCCGCCGTGTCATACGCCTTCACGGGCCATGGACGCTCATGGGTAAAACACAGGTCGCCATACACGTCGTCTTCGATCAGCGGCACCTGGTGCTGCGCCAGCAAGGCCGCCAGCCGTTTCTTGTTTTCTTCGGGCATGATGCAGCCCAGCGGGTTGTTCGCATTCGGCACGAACAGGCACGCCTTCACGAGGCCCGCGTTGAACGCCACTTCCAGCGCATCGACCGATGGCCCCGTCTTCGGATGCGTGGGAATTTCCAGCGCCTTCATGCCCAGGCTTTCAATCAATTGCAGCAGCACGAAGTACGTGGCCGATTCCACGGCGATGGTGTCGCCCGGCTGCGCCACGGCGCGCAAGCACAAACTGATGGCTTCCGTGCAGGAACTGGTCACCACGACTTCATGGGGATCGAGCGAACCCCAGTCGAGCGCGCGGCGCACCACCTGGCGTACAAAAGCCGGTTCGTTGGTTTCATAACAGCTGACTTTCGCCAGCAAGGCGGGATCGCGCCGCGCCACGGAACTGACGGCTTTCTGCACGCGGCGGATCGGCAGCAATTCATCGGGAGGCCAGGCGGAACCCAGGTGCGCCAGCCCCGGCGTCTCATTGGCTTTTAACACCCGCATCAGCAGGTTGTTGATGCCGACAAAGGCGGGCTCCGTCAGCGGTTCGCTGGGCGCCGCCACGGCCAGCACGCGCGGGCGGTGGCGCACGTAATAGCCGGCCTGCGGCCGCGCTTCGATCAGGCCCTGGTCTTCCAGCAGGCGCAGCGCCTGCAGCACCGTGCTGACGGAGACGTGCTTGTGCTGTGCCAGGTGGCGAATCGATGGCAGCTTGTCGCCCGGCGCAAACACGCGGCTGGCAATGTGCGCACCCAGTTCGTTGGCCAGTTGTTCGTACAGATTCGGTTGCATCGGCATCCTTCCATTGTGGCCCGCGGCGGCGCGCGTGCACAGGTACAGTGGCATTCAGTTTCAACCAGCACAGTTGCCCAATTTTGCCACTGTATTCGTCACAATTCCCATTTATTGCATCTGTTATGGTCGCCGCTGCGCCGGTAAGCTGTCCCTGTCGAACCACACAACAGGGAGAACACCATGTCCGCACAGCCGTCGGCCGAATACAAACTCAGCAGCGATCAACCGCTGCGGCTCGAAGATGCGGGCGGGCGCGTGGTGGAAGGCGTGTCGGGCATGACGTGGATTACCGCGTATGGCCAGCACATGGATTTCATCCTGCGCCCGGGCCAGCGCTTCGTGGTGCCGAACGATGGATTGACACTGGTTGAGGCACTGGGCTGCAGCCGCATCAGGGTGGCTGCGCCCATTGCCCAAAGCTGGACGCGCCGCGTGCGGCGCGAGGCGGCGGCGCGCTGGCAAGAAACGATGGACCGGCTGCGGCAAGGTTTGCAGCCGGCCGGAGGGGCTTAGCCAGCCAGCGACGTTGCAAAGCCCTATGGCAAGAGGCCTTGCGTTATAGCCAATATTGCAGACGGGATGTATTATTGGGGATTGATTAACGTGTCAGTTCCATGTCCACCCCCACCGCAGCCCTCGAAGAACGTACCGGTGAAAGCTCGAACGAGATCGCCGGCCATATCGCGGAAGCCATCGCTGCGCGCAAGCTGCCGCCTGGCACCAAGCTGCGCGAAGAAGCGTTGTCACGCCTGTATAACGTCAGCCGCACCAAGATCCGCGCCGCCCTGCTGATCCTGTCCAAGGACAAGCTGATCCGCATCGTGCCGGACAAGGGCGCGTTCGTCAGCCAGCCCAGCGAAAAGGAATCGCGCGACATCTTTGCCGCCCGCCGCATCCTCGAAGCGGCCCTGGCCCGTGAATTCACGGCCCGCGCCCAGCCGCAGGATTATCGCGCGCTGGAGGAACACCTGGAGCTGGAACGCCGTTCGCTCGAAGGTGACCACAAGGTCCGTTCGCAATTGCTGGGCGACTTTCACGTGCTGCTGGCCGAAGTGGCGGGCAATGACGTGTTGCTGGAAATGGTGCGGGAACTGGTGGCGCGCAGCACATTGATCACGATGCTGTACCAGTCGGACCGCGATGCGGTGTGTTCGTCGAACGAACACGAGGAATTCCTGCGAGCGGCGCGCTCGGGCGATGCGGACCTGGCGGCGCGCCTGATGGTGGAACATTTGATGCACGTGGAAGCGGCGTTGCGCTTCGATACGGGCGGCGCACATGAGAAGGACCT
Organism: Pseudoduganella rivuli; assembly: GCF_009674485.1. Classification (GTDB taxonomy): domain Bacteria; phylum Pseudomonadota; class Gammaproteobacteria; order Burkholderiales; family Burkholderiaceae_D; genus Rugamonas; species Rugamonas rivuli_B. Next base: position 253,260 of record NZ_WKJJ01000012.1, read on the forward strand.
GGTGTCGGCGCTGCTGAAATAACGCCGACACCGGATTGACTTACGCGACCTTGCGCGTCCCCGTCGCCAATGCGAGATCCGACGCCAGCTGGTTATGGCGCTCGATCACGAGCGGCAAGTCAATGGTCTGCAACAACCCATCCTTCACCACGATCTTGCCGTTGATGACGCTGTAATTGACGTTGGACGGCGTGCAGAACACCAGCGCCGCCACCGGGTCGTGCAGCGCGCCGGCAAAGGCGATCTGGTCCAGCTTGAACATCACGATATCGGCCGACATGCCCGGCTTGATCGCGCCGATGTCGTCGCGGTTCAGCACTTTCGCGCCGCCCAGCGTCGCCAGTTCCAGCGCCTGGCGCGCCGTCATCGCATCCGGGCCAAAACCCACGCGCTGCAACAGCATGGCCTGGCGCGCTTCACCCAGCATGTGCGCGCCATCGTTCGATGCGCAGCCGTCGACGCCAAGGCCGACCGGCACGCCCGCATCGACCATCTTGCGGATCGGCGCAATGCCGGACGCCAGCCGCATGTTCGAGCATGGGCAATGCGCCACGCCGGTGCCGGTTTTGGCAAACATGTAGACGCCATCGTCGTCGAGCTGCACGCAGTGCGCGTGCCACACGTCGTGTCCCACCCAGCCGCAGTCTTCCGCGTATTCGGCCGGCGTCATGTTGAATTTTTCGCGGCTGTACGCAATGTCGTTGACGTTTTCCGCCAGGTGCGTGTGCATCGATACGCCATAGCTGCGCGCCAGCACGGCCGCTTCCTTCATCAAGTCCTGCGACACGGAGAATGGCGAGCATGGCGCCACCACCACGCGCTGCATCGCGTGGCGGTTCGCGTCGTGATAGGTTTCGATCAGGCGCTGCGTATCTTTCAAAATCGCTTTTTCATCTTCCACCACGCGGTCCGGCGGCAAGCCGCCTTTGGACTGGCCCACGCTCATGGCGCCGCGCGCCGCGTGGAAACGCATGCCGATTTTCGATGCCGCCTCGATGCTGTCGTCGAGCTTGCAATCGTTCGGATAAATGTACAGGTGGTCGCTGCTGGTGGTGCAGCCGGACAGGATCAGTTCCGACATGGCGGTCAACGTCGACACGTGGACCATCTCGCTGTTCAGGTTGGCCCAGATCGGATACAGGTTGGTCAGCCAGTTGAACAGTTCGCCGTTTTGCGCGGCGGGAATCACGCGCGTCAGGCTCTGGTACATGTGGTGGTGGGTGTTGACCAGGCCGGGCGTGACGACATGGCCGCTGGCATCGATCACTTCATCGGCCGTTTGCGGCAGTTCCGGCGTGGGACCGACTTGCTCGATCACGTTGCCGCGCACGAAGATGGCGCCATTGTCGATTTCACGGCGCTGTTCATCCATCGTGACAACCACGCGCGCATTCTTGATCAGGAGAGTTTTCGTCATTTTATTTACACTGTTTTTGAATGATTAAACACTGCGGAAACAATGCGGGGCACTGCGGAAACAATGTCAAACGACCGCGCCGGCACTGCATGCAGGGCCGGCGCGGGACTTGCACCTGGGGCGACTCCGAGATTACGCCGCCTCCATGTTTTTTACCAGCATGGGCTGGGGGACGTCGTCTTCCTCGTCGTCATGGGCTTCCACCGGACGATCCGGCAGCACCAGGTTCAGCACCACGGCCACGATGGCGGCGGTGGAGATGCCGGAGCCGAAGATTTCATGCACGAAGGCCGGCAGTTTCGACAGCAGTTCCGGACGAACCGACACGGCCAGGCCGCAACCGACCGAGACAGCGATCAGCAGGCCGGTACGCTTGTCGTGTTCAACGTGCGACAGCATTTGCACGCCGGCAGCAATGATCATGGCGAACATCATCAGGCCGGCGCCGCCCAGCACAGGCTGCGGGATGGTGACGACGATGGCGCCCAGGACCGGGAACAGGCCGGCAGCGGCCAGCAGTACGCCGGTCAGCGCCACCACGTGGCGGCTGGCCACGCCGGTCAGCGAAATCACGCCGACGTTTTGAGCGAAGGTCGACACCGGCGGTGCGCCCAGGACGGAAACGAAAGCCGAACCCACGCCGTCGCACAGCACGCCGCGCTTCAACAGTTTGCCTTTCATTTTGGTCTGGGTGGCGGAACCCAGCGCCATGAAGGTACCGGTGGTTTCCACCATCGTCACCACATACGCCACCGCCATGGCCAGCACGCCGCTGACGGGGAACGTCATGCCGAAGTACAGCGGTTGCGGCAAGGCGAAGACGGTGGCTTTGTGCACGGCGGAGAAGTCCACCAGGCCCAGGCCCAGGCACACGCCGTAGCCGATCGCCATGCCGATCACGACTGCGGCAGCGGAAATGATGCCCTTACCGAACTGCACCAGTGCAATCACGGTGGCCAGCACGAACAGCGCGATGCCCAGGTTGATCGGGTCGCCGTAGTGCGCGCCGGAACCTTTGCCGCCGGCCGCCCAGTCCACCGCCACCGGCACCAGCGACAGGCCGATCATGGTCACGACCACGGCAGTCACCTGGTGCGGGAACAGTTTGCGGATTTGCGGCATGAAGAAGCTGCCGAGGATCATCACCACGGAACCGGCCAGCGACGAACCCAGGATGCCGGGGACGCCATGTTCCAGGCCGATACTGATGGCCGCGCCGACGAAGGCGAAGCTGGTGCCCATCACGCAAGGCAGACGGATACCGACCGGCCCCACGCCTTTGCACTGGATGAAGGTAACGATGCCGGAACCCAGCAGCGCGGCATTGACCAGTGCAACGATTTGGTCAGCAGGAAGTTTCAGGACTGCGCCGACCACCAGGGGTACGGCGATAATGCCGCCCAATGCGGCCAGCATGTGCTGGGCAGCGAGCAGGACGGTAGTGACGAGTGGCGGACGATCGTCCACCTTGTATAGCAGGTTGTTCATGGTGTCTCCATCTGAAGATTTTATGTCTTGAACTACTTTTTCCGGTGCTATCCGGCATGCCTCTACGGGTCGGTTGGTGATGTCTACCGTATTTGTCGAGGTCCAACAGGAGGGAATGGAGGATCAAACGCAGCGCGGGAACCGGGGTACGGCGCACCCGACTGTGAGGGCGTTGCAGGCATTGCGATGGCTGGCATGTTACGCATGATGTCTCCACTGATTGCTTCATTCGCGCTGCTCTATGGCGGCTTTCGTGAATTCATCATGCGCCCGCATAAATTTATTGTCAACGAATTTTGTATACAATCTATGCGTACGTTGGATACCGGATGACGTGATGCAACAGCCCGTGGCCGACGCGCAACAATTGCATCATGATATGTATACAATCTGTTGTTTCAGTCATGCGTTTTCGTCGCAAATCGCTGTGCTTCAGGCGTAAAAAAAGGTTCTTCACGGATTGCCGGGAAACGCTGCTTTGATCTTCAGGAAGAAGAATTCCGAGTCGCGATAGCCATAGGCCATCCGTTTCATTACCTTTATCTTGTTGTTGATGCCCTCGAGCTG
>NZ_WKJJ01000013.1 GCF_009674485.1 Pseudoduganella rivuli
TGCACCGTCGGAGGCGGCGCTGATCGCGGCCCGGGCGCGGGCCGCCGCGGAGCGGGAAGCGCTGGCGCGCCGCGCCGCTTATGGGACTGACTTGGTGCGCACTGCGCCGCAGCGCAGTGCGCCTGCGCCCGCCGCCTGCGTGCCGGGCAAGGCCGGCAACCAGGCCAAACAGTGCGTGGCGCTGGACCAGAAAAACACGGAGCTGAACGCCAAGATCCACGACCTGGAAGGCAAGGTGCAAGCATTGCAAACGGCGCTTGGCGCGCCGGGTTCTGCGCCGGCGCGCCAGGCGCCCGGCGCCACGCCAGCCGCAGTGCCCCCTTCGGCTGCAACCGCCGGGGGGGCTGCTTCAGCCGCTTCCGCCGCATCGGCCACCTCGGCGCCGCCAACCGCGTCCGCGCCTGCGGCCAGTACGCCAATGAACCCGGCTGGTTCCGTGATCCCGCCTTCGAACGGTACGAATGGTACGAACGGCAAGAAAGAACGCCGCTCCGGCCTGAACGCCACCACGCAAATCCTGCTGGGCGTGGTCGCTGCGCTGGCCGTGCTGGGCGGTCTCGTGTACCTGGTGCGCAAGAATAAGCTGGCGCTGCCGAAGGAAAAGCTGATGTTCTGGAAGCGGTGGAAGCGGAACAAGCCGGACGAGGCGGAGATGCCGGCGGCGGAGCCGCAGGAACCCGTGATGGACAAGGACGGGGAATAAGCCCAGCAACAAAAAAGCGCCTCGCGGGCGCTTTTTTTACAGGAGAATCAGGGACTTACTGGCAAACGCCTGGCACCTGGTTCAGCCATGGCTCGGTCACGTCGCGGATGGCGCGGTCGTTGGCGAGAATTTGTTTCAGCAGGGCGATCTTGCGGGCGCGGGCATCGCCTTGTTGGGCTGGCACCGTCACACCGGCAGTGACCGTCGCCACGGTGGCGGCAGTCTGGTTTTCCAGGCGGCCCAGGCTTTCCCAATCGCTGGCGCGTGCAGCCATCACCATTTTGCCAGTCAAACCGGCAACATTTTCATACATGGAGAGGACTTCGTTCGAGGTCATGGCGTATCCCGGAAAGTGGAGTGGATTACTGCTTGTCTGGATTAACGTCATGCCTTCCGGGAACTTTAGGGTTTTCTTGAAAAAAATTGAAAATATTTTGAAAAAAGTTTTTGGCTAATCAAAACGACAAGATTGCGGACATAAAAAAGCGCGGCACGGGCCGCGCTGGCATTGTCAAAAGTGGAACTTATTTCACCAATTCTTCCAGCCCCGCGCTCAGTTCGCTTGGCGGCGGCATGTCGTCCAGCAGCGCATTGGGCGCCAGGCCCAGTTCGGCAGCCAGGTCTTCCGGATAGCAGGCGGCAATTTCTTCCGCCGACAAACCGTTTTCTTCCACGCGGGCGCGCCAGGCGGCCAAATGGATCACGCCGGACAGGTGCGTGGCTTCTTCATCGTTCAGCGGATCCGGGAAGGTGGCGATGGTTTCCGCGAAAACGTCCGGGAATTTCCAGCGGCGCGCCAGTTCGGCGCCCACGTCGGCATAGGTGAAGCCGAACGATTGCTGTTCGGTATCCAGGCGGCGCGGATCCAGCGGACCGGCAACCTTATCCAGCTGCATGGCCTGTTCCGGCATGGCGGCATGCACCACCAGTTGGCCGATGCCGTGCATCATGCCGATGGTGAACGCGAGGTCCGTATTTTCCTTGGTTTTCTTGGCAATCCACTTGGCCGCGCACGCCGTATACAGGCTGTAGCGCCAGAATTGTTTCAAGTCCAGGCCGGGCACGGATTTGAAACCGCTGACGAGGCCGGAGCTGATGACCAGCGTACGCACCGTCACGAAGCCCAGCATCAGCACCGCGTCTTCCACCGTGCCGATGCTGCGCGACACATGGTAATACGCGGAGTTGGCCAGCCGCAGCAGCTTGGCGCTCAGCACCGGGTCGGCCGACAGTTTTTTCGCGACTTCTTCCGTGGAGACGCTGGCTTTGTCAAAACTGGCGATCAATTCCTCGACGACTTTCGGTGCAGTGGGCAACGCGGTGGGATTCTGGAAAAGCGCTTCAAGTTTCATAGGGGGTCTCCTGTGGGAATGCGTTGCTGTAGATGAACTATATAGTGAATTTTTCCTCTGTTGGGGCTTTTTGTTGCAGTACTGCACCGCAGTGGACGATTCCTGCAGCCTGTCCGGGAATTTTGCAGTTTGTCGCATTGTGCGGGTGTCAAAATGCGGAACGCAATACAGTGCAGCCTGGCGTACCACGCCCTGAAAATAGTCAAAAAACATTAAAACAGGAACCCATTCCATGCACGCACCGATCAAGACCGCCATCAGCCTCGCGCTGTGCGGCGCACTCCAGCTTGTTACCGCCCATGCCGGCGCCGCCGACAACGCGGCGCCGGCCGCCGCCCCGGCCGCCGCTGCCGTTTTGCCCGGCGACGACTTCTTCAGCTACGCCAACGCGGAATGGCTGAGCTCGACGAAAATCCCGGACGACCGCAGCTCGTGGGGCGGCATGTCGCAACTGGCCGATGAAACCAACCAGCGCATCATCAAGCTGGTGGAAGCGGCGGCCGGTTCGTCCGATGCGGAAGCGAAGAAAGTGGGGGACTTTTACCGCGCGTTCATGAATGAAACCGCGATCGAAGCGCGGGGGCTGTCGCCGCTGACGCCGGCGCTCGACAAGATCCGCGCGCTGCGCGACAAGAAAGAATTGACGCGCGCGCTGGGCGAATCGATCCGCGCCGACGTCGACCCGCTGAACGCCACCAACTTCCAGACGGAAAACCTGTTCGGCCTGTGGGTGTCGCAGGGCTTGAACGATCCCAAGCACAACGTGCCTTACCTGCTGCAGGGCGGCCTGGGCATGCCGGACCGCGCTTATTACCTGGACGACAACGAACGCATGCACCGCCTGCGCACCGCGTACCAGGCGCACATTGCCGCCATGCTGAAACTGGCCGGCTTCAGCGACCCGGAAACCCGCGCCGCCCGCGTGTTTGACCTGGAGCGCAAGCTGGCGATGTCGCACGCGACACGCGAAGATTCCGCCGACATGGCCAAGTCCAACCACACGTGGTCGCTGCAGGATTTCGCGAAGAAGGCGCCCGGCATGGACTGGAACCTGTTCTTTGCCAGCGCCGGCCTGAAGGGCCAAAAACAATTCATGCTGTGGCATCCGACCGCCATGACGGGCGCGGCCAAACAATTGCAGGATTGTTCGCTCGATGCGTGGAAAGACTTCCTGGCCTTCCACACCATCAACCATAACGCCAACAACTTGCCGCAAGCGTTTGTCGACCAGTACTTCGACTTCTACGGCCGCACTTTGTCCGGCACGCCGCAATTGTCGGTGCGCTGGAAGCGGGGCCTGGCCGCGGTCAACAGCGCCATGCCCGATGCCGTCGGCAAGCTGTACGTGGCGCAGTACTTCCCGCCGCAAGCCAAGGCCAAACTGGACGGCATGGTAGCCAATATCGTCAAGGCCTTCCACCAGCGCATCGACAAGCTGGCGTGGATGGCGCCGGCCACGCGCAAGGAAGCGCATGCGAAGCTGGACGTGCTGTACGTCGGCGTTGGCTACCCGGATAAATGGACGTCGTATGCGCAGCTGGACGTGAAGGCGGACGATGCGTATGGCAACGCCGAGCGCGCGGAAAAGCTGTACACGGCGCAGCAACTGGCCAAGCTGCGCCAGCCGGTGGACCGCAAAGAGTGGTGCATGCCGCCGCAACTGGTCAATGCCGTCAACCTGCCGATGCAAAATGCGCTGAATTTCCCGGCCGCGATCCTGCAGCCGCCATTCTTTGACTTGAACGGCACCGATGCGGCCAACTATGGCGCGATCGGCGCGGTCATCGGCCATGAAATCAGCCACAGCTTCGACGACACGGGTTCGCAATTCGATTCGAACGGCCGCCTGCGCGACTGGTGGACCAAGGATGACGCTGCCCACTTCAAGACCGCGACGCAGGCGCTGGTGGCGCAGTACTCGGCCTACCAGGCGTTCCCGGACCTGGCGTTGAATGGCCAGCTGACCCTGAGCGAAAACCTGTCCGACCTGGCCGGCCTGGCGGCCGCGTATGATGCGTTCAAGGCCGCCAACCCGAATGCCGCCGACCGCGATTTCTTCCTCGGCTATGCGCGCAGCTGGCGCAACCTGGTGCGCGATGCATCGCTGCGCCGCCAGGTCATGACCGATGGCCACGCACCGTCCAAATGGCGTACCTATACCGTGCGCAACCTGGATGCGTGGTACAAGGCATTCGACGTGCGGCAGGGCCAGCAACTGTACCTGGCGCCGCAAGACCGCGTGCGCGTCTGGTAATGGAGGTGTGATGGATATCGGGCAGATCACGCAGGCGACACTGGCGCACTATGATCGCAGCGCGCAGCAGTTTTTCGAGGGCACGCGTGACCACGACGTGAGCCAGAATATCGCGGCGCTGCTCGAAGCCATCGAAGCCACGCCGCCGTTCCGCATCCTGGACCTGGGATGTGGACCGGGGCGCGACCTGAAACGCTTCACGGAACTGGGCCATATCGCCACCGGCCTCGACGGTTCGGCGGAATTCGTGCGCATGGCGCATGAGTACAGCGGGTGCGACGTGCTGCACCAGGATTTTGTCGATTTGCAGCTGCCCGAAGGGGCATTCGACGGCATCTTTGCCAATGCGTCGCTGTTCCATGTGCCGACTGCCGTATTGCCCGACGTGCTGCTGCGCTTGCAGGCGGCGCTGAAACCGGGCGGCGTCCTGTTCAGTTCCAATCCCCGTGGCAATAACCAGGAAGGGTGGAACGGCGCCCGCTACGGCAGCTACCACGATTACGATGCGTGGGCGGCCTATGTCACGGCGGCGGGATTTGCACCACTGCATCATTACTACCGTCCGCCGGGCTTGCCGCGCGACCAGCAGCCGTGGCTGGCAAGCTTGTGGCGCAAGTGTTAGTCGAGTGTTAGTCAACGTACGGAGCCGCACATACCCTCTGGCTATGATTTCCTTGGGCACACCATGTGGCGTGTGCGTACTTTCAGGAGGTCATCATGAACAAGGACCAGGTTAAAGGTAAAGCCAAGGAAGTGGCCGGCAAGGTGCAGGAAAAAGCCGGCAAGCTGGTGGGTAGTTCCGAGCAGCAAGCCAAGGGCTTGTCGAAACAGTCCGAAGGCAAGGTGCAGAAGGGTGTCGGCGACGCCAAGGAAGCCGTGAAGGATGCGATCGACCGCGGTAACCGCTGATCGGCCGCCGTACCCCGGCATGAAACCCGGCTCAGGCCGGGTTTTTTTGCTTTCTTAGTTGCTCTCAGGCTTCAGGTTCTTCTTGAAGAACGCTTCAATATTGCCGTACACGTGGCGCTGCGGCCCCTTGCCGGAAATGCCGTGTTTGGCGCCCGGATACGTCATCAATTCAAATTGCACGCCGCGGTTCACCAGCGCATCGATCATGCGCGTGGAGTTGGTGAACAGCACGTTGTCGTCGGCCATGCCGTGCACCAGCAGCAGCGGCGACTTCAAGCCGTCGACGTGGGCGAAGACGCTGCTTTGCGCGTAACCCTGCGGGTTGTCCTTCGGCGTGCTCATGAACTGTTCCGTGTAGTGCGTGTCATACAGTTTCCAGTCCGTCACCGGCGCCACCGACACGCCCATGGCGATCTTGTCCGACGCTTGCGACAACAGGCGCAACGTCATGAAACCGCCGTAGCTCCAGCCGAACACGCCGATACGCTTGGCGTCGACGAAGCGCTGCTGGCCCAGGAAGGCCACGCCCGTCAACTGGTCTTGCACTTCCACTTCGCCCAGGCGCTTGTAATTGGCGTCGGTGAATGCGCGCTCGCGGCGGCCGGAACCCCGGTTATCGAGGCGGAATACGACGAAGCCTTGCTGCGCCATGTACTGGTCGAAGTAATTGCCCCATTTGCGCGATACGTGCTGCGCGTGCGGGCCGCCATAGGTCGACAGGTAGACCGGGTAGCGTTTCGATGCGTCGAATTTATATGGCTTGATCATCGAGTAGTACAGGGTCTGGCCATCCTGCGCTTTCAATGTGCCGTATTCGGTGCGCAAGTGGTCGGCCTTGTACGGCGCGTACGGGTGCTTTGCATCGACCTTGTTTTCTTCCAGCCATGCGACCATGGCGCCGTCGGGACGGCGGATCGATACTTGCGGCGGCGTGTCCTGGTCGGAGAATGAATCGACAAACACTTCGCCATTGCGCGCGAACGCGGCATCGTGCCAGCCATCGGCCTGCGTAATGCGCTTGGGATTGGCGGCCGTGCTGCCATCGATTTGCAGCGCATACACTTGCTTGTCCGTCACCGCATCGCGGTTCGACGCGACATACACCTTGCCTGCCTTTTCATCGACCGCCAGCACGTTGTCGATACCCCATTCGCCCTTGGAAATCGCATGCAGCAGCTTGCCGTCCAGGTTGTACAGGTACAGGTGGTTGCGGCCGGAGCGCTCCGACGCCCAGATGAACGCATCGCGGCTCTTCAGGAAGCGCAAGTCATCGTGGATCGTGGTCCACGTGTCGGATTTTTCCGTGATCACCACGCGCTGCTGCAAGGTGGCCGCATCGACGGCCACCAGTTCCAGCGTCTTCTGGTCGCGGCTCTGGCGCTGGAAGGTCAGCGTGCGGCTGTTGGCGCTCCAGTCGGCGCGCACCAGGTAAATATCGGGGTTCGGGCCCAGGTCGACGTCCCGGATGTCGCCGGTGGCGGGCGACACGATTTTCAGTTGCACGGTCACGTTCGGATCGCCGGCGGCCGGATAGCGCTGTTCGATGACGTCGGTGCGGTCCGCGTAAATTTCAAAGCGGCGCGCAATCGGCACCTGCGTTTCATCGTAGCGTTTATAGGCAATCGCGCTGTCGTCCGGCGCCCAGTAGTAGCCGGTGCGCTGGCCCATCTCTTCCTGCGCGATGAATTCCGCTTCGCCGTTATGGATGGCGTCCTTGCCATCGGTGGTCAACTGGCGCTCCTTGCCGGTCGACAGGTCGATGACGAACAAGTTCTGGTTGCGCACGAACGAGACGTAGCGGCCTTGCGGCGAAATCTTCGGGTCCAGCACCTGGCCCGATGCCACCAGGCGGGCAGCGTCCGGCTTGGCCACGTCGATCAGGTACAGGTTGCCGGCGATCGGCACCAGCAATTGCTTGCCGTCCGGCGACCAGCTGTAATTCAAGATGCCTTTCAGGCTGGCCGTGCGTTCGCGTTCGCGGCGCGCTTTTTCCGCATCGGAGAGGTTTTCTTCGGGCACCAGGATTTTCGAATCCACCAGGCGGTGCGTGGTCTTGTCCTTCAGGTTGTATTCCCACAAGTCCATCTGGAACTGGTTGTCGTCGCGGCCCTTGAGGAAGGTGACGCGGGCGCCATCCGGCGATACCTTGAGGTTGCGGACGGCGGCGCCGGCCAGCGCCGGGTCGGCGTGGATACGGTCCAGGGTCAGGCGCTCGGCCGAAGCGGGGGAGGTGGCCAGCGTCGCCAGGGAAGCCAGCAGGGAAAGAATCAATCGCATGGGAATTCGCTCGTTAGGATAATTGCGGCAAGACAATACCAGACAGGCTGGCGGCAAGGGTTTGGAATACCGGGCAAAAAACCGTTCATCGTTCGGCTGGCAATGCCGATAGCGTTGCAAACTGTAGGGCGGATTGGTTTCATCAAGCCGCCATGCTTGCGCCAACACCAGCGCGCGCAGCATGGCAACGCCGGCACGGCGGCTCGATACACCCGATCCGCCCTACAGTGCGGCGGTCCGTGATCTGTGAGCAGGAGGGCGCGTGCAGTCACGCAAGCGCTGCAGCGACAGCACGTGCAGCGACCAGCTCAGCAGTACGGCGGCAATCGTCAGCCCCAGCACCAGCCCGATCCAGAACCCGGTCGCCGCCATCGGCGCGGCCGGCGCGAACGGCACCCAGGCCGGCGCCAGCCCCAGGATACAGCCCAGCGGCAGCGCAAAGACCCAGAATGCCAGCAACTGGATCAGCATCGGCTGGCGCGTGACCTTGTAACCGCGGATGGCGCACGACGCCGCCACCTGTGTGGCGTCGGACAGCTGGAACAGTGCGCCAAACAGCAGCAATTGCGCACACAGCGCCTGCACCGCCGTATCGGACGTGTAGGCCGCGGCAATCTGTTCGTTGAACAAGGCAATGCCGATGGCCGACAGCACGGCAAACGACAGCGACATGCCGACACCCACCCACGCGGCAAAGCGCGCCTGCGCGGCGTTGGCTTCGCCCATGGCCTGGCCCACGCGCGTGATGGCGCCGATGCCGAACGACAGCGGCGCCATGAACACCAGCGAAGCGAAGTTGAGCGCGATCTGGTGCGCCGATACTTCCACCACGCCGAAGCGCGCCACCAGCAGGCTGACGGCGCCGAACGCGGACACTTCGGCAAAGTACGTGATGCCGGTCGGCAGCCCCAGCTTCAGCATCGCGCGGATTTCCGGCCAGTGCGGCCATTCCCAGTGCGTGAACGGATACGTGCGGCGATAGGCGGGCGCCACCTTGAGCCACGCCAGCATGGCGCCCAGCATCAGCCACATGCACGCGCCGGTCGCGACGGCGCAACCGATACCGCCCAGTTTCGGCAAGCCGAAATGGCCGAAGATCAGCAGCCAGTTCACCACCACGTTGAACGCCAGGCCCAGCAGCGCGATCACCATCACCGGCTTGGTTTCATTGATGCTGGTGCTGTAGCCGTACAGCGCGCGGTAGGCCGCATACGCGGGCATGCCGATGCTGATGATGTGGACAAACAGCGTGGCGCGGTCGTTGACCTCTTGCGCCATCTGCAAATGGTCGAACAGCAAGGTGGCGGCATTGCAGGCCAGGGCGCCGAGGACACCGACGCCCAGCGCTTTCCACAGCGACTGGCGCACGGAGTGGGCAATCGCGCCGTAGTCCCCCGCGCCCACCTGGTGCGCCACGACGGAATTAATGGCCATCATGGTGCCCGTCACGGTGACGAGGATGATGGACCAGACCGACGCGCCCAGCGCCACCGCCGCCAGTTCCGTGGCGCTGGCGTGTCCCGTCATCGCCACGTCCGCCACCCCCATGCCCACGGTGGCCAACTGGCCCACCAGCACGGGCCACGCCAGTTGCCAAAGGGCGGCTGCTTCGCGGCGGATATTGGGGATGGTAAAAGTGGTGGGCATGGATATGCTGTTAAGAGAAACGGCCATTCTAGCGTAGGAATTTGCCGTAGGAATTTGTTACAACGTCGTGTAGGCTGGCGGATGAGTCAAGACGTTGACTAAAAATACAGCCGCACGACGGAATACAGCCGCAGCGGCGGGAACATAAGGAGCTAAAAAATGAAACATACAACCATACTGGCTTTGGCTGCCGCACTGATGGGGCAAATTGCCGCCGCCAGCGCGGGTGAAATGACCCTGTACGCACGCGATAATTTCCGTGGCGAGGAAGTGACGATCCGCGACGGCACGCGCAACTTGCGCGATGCCGGTTTTAATGACCGCGCATCGAGCCTGATCGTGCATTCCGGCGTGTGGGAAGTGTGCGCGGACAAGGACTTCGGCGGCTATTGCGCCGTGTTCGAGCGGGGCGAATATCCGAACTTGCGCAACTTTAACAACAGTATTTCGTCGGCCCGCCAGATCGAGCGCGGCGGCGGCCATGGTTACCGCGACCGCGACCACGACGGCCGCGACGACCGCCAGGAACGCCGCGAATGGCGCGAAGAGCAGCGCGACCGCCGCGTCGGCATGGACCGGCCCGACCCGATTGAATTGTTCGAGCATGCGCGCTTCGAAGGCCGCCGTGCTTCCTTCCAGGGCGAAACGCGCAGCATGCGCGGTGCGGATTTCAATGACCGCGCCAGCTCGATGGTGATTTATGAAGGCCAGTGGCAATTGTGCGAACACGACAATTTCGGCGGCCAGTGCGTGGTGTACGGTCCCGGCCGTTATGACAACCTGGGCAACATGAATGACCGGATTTCGTCGCTGCGCCGTATCCGTTGATTGGATGATTCGTTAAGTCAGTGAAAAGAACCGCAGCGCGCTGGTGACGGTGCGCTTGCCTTTGCCGGCGGCGGCGCCGTCCGGCTGGGCTGCCTGCACCAGCGCTTCCACGGCCTGCTGGCATGCGGCCTGCGTCAGTGTGGCATGCTTGCCGGCGCGCCCGGCGTGACCGACCCGCGCTTCTACCTGCAGTTCTTCCCGTACTTCGGCAAACTGGCCGGGCGCGACGTGGCGGCTCCACACGTTACCGCTCGCGATATCAAAAATAACACTGCGGTGCCCCGCACCGTACAGGCTTTCCGATACCACGGTGATGCCGTGCGCCCGCAGCAGGCGCAGTGCGACTTCGCCATTCTGGCGGCCGATACCCTGCGAGGTACCGGGGAACATTTGGCCGCCGCCGAAAATCTTCGCCTGGCATTCCGTCGGGTCGACGCCGATCGCCCGCAATTCGGACAGCATCAATTCCAGCGCTTCTTCGCCATAACGGCTGTTCAATCCCTCGGATTTGTCCTGGTTGCGCGACGACAGCAAAAAGTGCGACATGGTGCCGATTTTGCGTACCGGATGCCACAGCGTAATCGACACGCACGACCCCAGCAGCGTGCGGATGCGATGTCCCGCGCCGCCGACGAAGTATTCGCCGGGGAGCAGGAAGATGTCGGTGATGTCGGGATTGCGTGCCATGAACCTACTGTAGTCACGGCTGGGCGCTGCGTAACTTGTACTTTGGTGCAGTGGGGCAACACTTTATTGACAGTTCGATAGGGAATTTTGTCACATGTACCAAAGTACAGGTTACAAAGAAATACCCTGTGGATACAGTCTGACCCATTCAATTGATGCCTCATGCCATTGCGGGGAAATATGCCCGGCGCCGGCTGCGCCGGCTGCGGCTGATGAAAATAACGAACTCTGGAGAGTAAAAATGGCAAAAACCATCATGGTAGTGGATGACTCGGCGTCGCTGCGGCAAGTGGTCAATATTGCGTTGAAGGGCGCCGGCTATGACGTCATCGAAGCGGCCGATGGCCAGATCGCGCTGAACAAGCTCGACGGGCAAAAGGTCAACCTCATCGTTTGCGACGTCAACATGCCGAACATGGATGGCATTTCATTCGTGCGGGAATTGAAGCAAAAGGCCAGCCACAAGTTCACGCCGGTCATCATGCTGACCACCGAGTCGCAGGAAGAAAAGAAGCGTGAAGGGCAGGCGGCCGGCGCCAAGGCGTGGGTGGTCAAGCCATTCCGGCCGGAAGTGCTGCTGGGCGCCGTGCAAAAACTGGTGCTGCCATGACGGTGTTTGCGAGGTTCTCGGTCGCCGCCAGGCTGGGTGTCCTGGTGGCGGTCCTCAGCGCGCTGATGCTGGGTGTCGGTTATGCGGGACTGAAAGGGATGTATTCGAGTAACGAACGCCTGAAAACCGTGTATGAAGACCGCACCGTGGCGTTGGGCCAGTTGGCCAAAGTGGGCGACATGATGTTGCGCCAGCGCTATCGGACCTTGCAAACCACGCTGGGCAGCGCGGACGAAGTGGAGACCGGCCTGGCGGCGGCCGAGAACAACTATGCGGAATTCAAGAAGCAATGGGGCGATTACATTGCGACTTACCTGACGCCGGATGAAAAGAAGCTGACGGACGAATACCTGCCCGCGTGGAATACTTATCTGCAAAAGCGCCAGATGGTCGTGACGCTGCTGCGCAGCGGCAACATGAAGCAGGCACAGGAAACCATCAAGAGCCTGGACAAGGATTTTTATGTCGCGCTGGAATTGCTATACAAGTTGCGCGGGTTGCAGGAAACCGTGGCCAAGGAAGAATATGACGCGGCGGTGGCTGAATACAACGCCACGGTGCGCAGCAATGCCCTGTTGATGGGGGGCGGACTGGCGTTCTGCATTGTCCTGTCGTGGCTGCTGATCCGCAGCCTGGTGCGCCAGTTGGGCGGTGAACCGGCTTATGCGGCGCAAATCGTCAGCGAAGTGGCGCAGGGGAACCTGGCGGTGGAGATCCGCTTGCGCCATGGCGACCAGGGCAGCCTGCTGCATTCGATGAAAACCATGGTGGGCAAACTGTCGTCCGTGGTGGCGGAAGTGACGAGCAGCGCCCGGGTCCTGGCCGGCGCGTCCGAAGAAGTCAGCGCCACGGCGCAAGCGCTGTCGCAGTCGGCCAGCGAACAGGCGGCCGGCGTGGAACAGACCAGCGCCTCGGTCGAGCAAATGACGGCGTCGATTGCGCAAAATACCGAAAATGCCCGCGTGACGGATGCCATGGCCAGCAAGGCCGCGGCGGAAGCGGCCGAAGGCGGCGTGGCGGTGCGCTCGACCGTGGAAGCCATGACGCAGATCGCGAAGAAGATCGGCATCATCGACGACATCGCGTATCAGACCAATTTGCTGGCGCTGAACGCGGCGATTGAAGCGGCCCGCGCGGGCGAACACGGCAAAGGGTTTGCCGTGGTGGCGGCGGAAGTACGCAAGCTGGCCGAGCGCAGCCAGGTGGCGGCGCAGGAAATTTCCGAAGTCGCGACATCCAGTGTCGAACTGGCGCAAAAGGCCGGCAAGCTGCTCGACGACATGGTGCCGAACACCAAGCGCACGTCCGACCTGGTGCAGGAAATCACGGCCGCATCGGAAGAACAGTCGACAGGGTTGGGCCAGATCAATGCGGCCATCAGCCAACTGTCCGGCGCCACGCAGCAAAATGCGGCAGGTTCGGAAGAGCTGGCCTCCACGGCCGAGGAAATGAGCAGCCAGGCCGAAGAATTGCAGGCGGCGATATCCTTCTTCCGCGTGGCGGGCGCGCCGGCGCAGCCGGAGTGGCGTGAAACGCCGCCGGCGGCGCGGGTGGTGCCGATGCGCAAAGCCGCTGGCGCGGATAAAAGCCGTGTGACCACTGTGGCGAAGGCCATGCCCCGGGTGGCGCACTTCCCGGAGGGCGAGCCGGATGAAGCGCTGTTCACCCGCTTTTAATTCTTGGCCGACTATCCGCGGCGGTATTTGCCGGAAAGGGGCGGATCAGTACGACGGTACATTACTGGTGCAGCGTTCCTTGCGACAACGAGTACAATTCATGGAAATCAATCTGAACATGACGTAGCCGCAACTTTACCGGAAACCCGCATGAGCATACAGGTGTTGGTGGTGGACGATTCGGCCGTGGTGCGGCAAGTGCTGTCCGGTCTGCTCAATGCGGCGCCGGGCATCCAGGTCACGCATGCCGTGGCCGACCCGTTGCTGGCCATGGAGCGGATGCGCATGCACTGGCCGGACGTGGTGCTGCTCGATATCGAAATGCCGCGCATGGACGGCCTCACGTTCCTGCGCAAGATCATGAGCGAACGGCCGCTGCCAGTCGTGATTTGCTCGTCGCTGACAGCCGACAGCACGCAATTGTCGGTCGAAGCACTATCGGCCGGGGCCGTCGCCGTGGTCAACCGGCCGCGCGTCAATATCCGTGAATACATGGCGAGCCATGCCGATGAATTGATTGCCGCCATCCGCATGGCGGCCGGCGCCCAGGCGCAGTCGCCGGCGGAAGAACGCATACCGCGGCGCCTGGCGCTGACGACGCCGCCGCCATTGGCGCCGCCCCCCGCCAAACTGACGGCCGATGCCATCCTGCCGCCATGCGATGGCGGCGTCGTGCCGCCTTCGGAGCCGCTGGTCGCCATCGGGACATCCACTGGCGGCACGCAGGCGCTGGAACGGGTATTGGCGGCGCTGCCGCCGGACGCGCCGGGCATCGTCGTGGTGCAGCATATGCCGGAAAAATTCACGGGCGCTTTTGCCGCCCGGCTGGACAGTATTTGTGCGATTTCCGTCAAGGAAGCGGAATCCAACGACCGCGTACAGGCCGGCGTGGCGCTGATTGCGCCCGGAGGCAAGCACATGCTGGTGCGGCGCAGCGGCGCCACCTATTACGTCGACGTCATCGATGGCCCGCTGGTGAACCGGCACCGGCCATCGGTGGACGTGCTGTTCCGGTCCGTGGCCAAGAGCGCAGGCGCCAATGCGCTGGGCATCATCATGACGGGCATGGGCGACGATGGTGCGGCAGGCTTGCTGGAAATGCGCAAGGCGGGCGCCCGCACGGTGGCGCAGGACGAGAAAAGCTGCGTGGTCTATGGCATGCCGAAGGAAGCCGTGAAACTGGGGGCGGTCGACAAGAGCGTCCCGCTCGATGCGATCGAGCGGGAAATCGTCGCGCAATGCGCGCGGCTGGTGTAATCCGCTCGCTTAGCGGATTTCTTCATCGTGGCGGGTCTTGCCGCCTTGTGCGCGCTTGATGTCGTCTTTCCTGATGCCGGAGTTATAGCGCTGGTGTGTGCTGTCGCCCCGTGCGCCGGTGCCGCGGTCGCGGTGCGTGGTGCTGGCGGACGCTTCCCGTGCACTCTGCTGGTTCAACGCCGTGCCTTGCTGCATGCCCTGGGTGTTTTGCCATTGCATGTTTTTCTCGGTGCGCGCGGTTTTCATTTTCCGTTGCTTGCCCATGGTGATCTCCTGTTGAAATGGGTGATTTCATCGTAGGCCCGGTACACATGGCGCGCCATAGGACAGTCCCCCCGTGCCGCGTAGGAGCAGGCGCTACCGGTCTTGCACGGCATCAATACGCGTCGTGCGGCAGGCGGTGGTCGAGCTCGAGGAATTGCTGCATTAGCCAGCGTCCGGCCGGGCCCGGTTCTTCATCGTTGCGGCTGATGACGTACAGCGGGTACTGGAACGCTTTGCCGTCGGCCACGTCGAGCTGTACCAGGCGGCCGTTGGCCAGGTCGTCGCTGATCATGGCTTGCGGCATGCTGCCCCAGCCCAGGCCGCCACGCAGCAGCGCGTGCTTGGAACCGAGGTCGGCCAGCCGCCACGTGCGCAAGCCCAGCACGCCGTAGTCGCGGCCGGCCGTGAGCTGGCTGCGGTCCGTCAACACCAGTTGCATGTGCTCGCGCAGGGCGGCGGCGGGAATCTTGCCCGGCCACGACGCCAGCGGATGCGATGGCGCGCAGACCGGCATCATCGTGACTTCCCCGGCCGCGCGGCGCTCGATGGCGTCCGGCGGATTGACGACGCCGCCGCAAATGCCGATGTGGCACACGCGGTCCAGCACCAGCTGCGTGACGGCGCCCAGCGCTTCCGTGTGCAGCCGCATGGCCACGGCGGGGAATTCCTGCTGGAAGGCGTTCAAGATGCGCACCAGCAGGCAGGTGGGAAACATCACGTCCACCACCAGCGATACTTCCGCTTCCAGCCCGGCCGACAGCGCCTTGGCGCGCGAACGCATGCCGTCCACTTTCATGCTGATGGCGCGCGCATCGGCCAGCAGCGCCTTGCCCGCTTCCGTCAATTCCGGCTTGCGCCTGCTGCGGTCCAGCAGCGCGATATTCAACTGTTCTTCCAGGTTGGCGATGGTGTAGCTGATCACCGATTGCGTGCGGTGCAGCGCCCGCGCGGCGGCGGCAAAGCCGCCGTGGTCGATCACGGCGATAAAGACGCGCAACTGTTCGAGGGAGGGGAGGCCGGGATCTCGCATATCAAAAAAATCGATTGTTTTGATTGAAATTAACTGTATTCCATCGATATTAAACCCGAACTATGATGCACAGCAAGTCAACCCCGTTTATCCTTTAAGGAGCAGCATCATGGCAAACGTTCTCTACATCAACAGCAGTGTGCGTAGTTCCGGTTCGCTGTCGCGCCAGTTGTCGGCCGAATTCATCGCCAAATGGCAAGCCGCGAATCCTTCCGACACCATCGTCGAGCGCGACCTGGCGGCCAACCCGGTACCGCACCTGACGGAACAAATGATGGGCGCATTCTTCACGCCGGCCGAGCAGCGCAATGCGGAGCAGGCCTTCGTCGTGAAAACGTCCGACACCCTGGTGGCGGAATTGCAGGCGGCCGACGTGGTGGTGATCGGCGCGCCGATGTACAACTTTTCCGTCAGCTCCGGCCTGAAAGCGTGGATCGACCACGTGGCGCGCGCCGGCGTGACGTTCAAGTACGGTGAAAACGGCCCGGTCGGCCTGCTGACCGGCAAGAAAGTCATCGTGTTCACGGCCAGCGGCGGCGTCTACAGCGCCGGTCCGGCAGCCGCTTTCGACCACCTGGCC
This sequence comes from Pseudoduganella rivuli, assembly GCF_009674485.1. Taxonomy (GTDB): domain Bacteria; phylum Pseudomonadota; class Gammaproteobacteria; order Burkholderiales; family Burkholderiaceae_D; genus Rugamonas; species Rugamonas rivuli_B. Next base: position 16,075 of record NZ_WKJJ01000013.1, read on the forward strand.
AGCTACCTGCGCGCCGTGCTGGGCTTCCTCGGTATGACGGACGTGCAATTCGTGCAGGCCGAAGGCGTGGCCATGGGTGAACAGGCGCTGGCCGATACGCTGGCGAAAAGCCGCACCGCCATCGAGGAACTGGTTGCCGCTTGAGGCATCCAGTAACAGGGTATGATGCGGCTTTGCCCCCGGAGCCGCGTCATGCCGCTGTTTTCCCCTGTTGTCCGCAGCCTGCTGGAAACGGATTTATATAAATTCACCATGTGGCAGGCGCTGCTGCACAGCCATCCCGGCGCGCAGGCGGAATATGAATTCATGTGCCGCAATACGCCGCAATTCCCGCTGGCGGAACTGGCGGCCGACGTGGGGCAGCAGATCGACCACCTGTGCTCGCTGTCGTTCACGGAAGACGAACTCGCTTACCTGCGCGGCCTGCGCTTCATGAAAAGCGACTTCATCGACTTCCTGACGGTGTTCCGCTTCCAGCGCAAATTCATTACCGTGTCGACCGACGGCGGCACGTTGCAGATCCGCGCGGCGGGCCCGCAAGTGCACGTGATGGGGTTTGAAATCTTCGTGCTGTACATCGTCAACGAACTGTATTTCCGCCGCGTCGACCAGGCCGCCGCGCTGGCGCGGGGCCGCGCGCAACTGGCCGACAAGATCGCGCTGCTTTCCGCCTTCAGTGCCGAACCGGCGCGCCGCCATCCATTCGAGTTTTCCGACTTCGGCTTGCGCCGCCGCTTTTCGTCCGCGTGGCACGATGAAGTGGTCGATACCTTGCTGGCGCAGGCGCCACAATACTTCAAGGGCACCTCGAACGTGCACATCGCGCGCCGCATCGGCATGGTGCCGATCGGGACCATGGCCCATGAATACATGCAATCATTCCAGGCCTTCGGCGTGCGCCTGCGCGATTTTCAACAGGCCGCGCTGGAAGACTGGGTACAGGAATACCGGGGCGACCTGGGCATTGCGCTGACGGATGTGGTGGGCATGGATGCTTTCCTCAGCGATTTCGACCTGTATTTCGCCAAGCTGTTCGATGGCTTGCGCCACGATTCCGGCGACCCCGTGGCCTGGGGCGAAAAAGCGCTGGCCCATTACGCCGCGCTGCGCATCGATGCGCACACCAAGCGGCTGGTATTTTCCGACGGGCTGGATTTGCCGAAAGCGCTGGCGCTGTACCGCCATTTTGCCGACCGCATCGTGACGGGCTTCGGCATCGGCACCAACCTCACCAACGACATGGGCGTGACGCCGCTGAACATCGTCATGAAACTGGTGCGCTGCAATGGCCAGTCGGTGGCCAAGCTGTCCGACGCGCCCGGCAAGACCATGTGCAAGGACGAGACGTTCCTCGCTTACCTGCGGCAAGTGTTCAGCCACACAGCGTCATGACGACTGGCGGAAACGGTCGCGGTAATCGCCCGGCGTGACGCCGGCGCCGTTCAGGCATCAATCAGGTATCAATCAGGCGTCGAGCGCGTCGTAACGCTGCATGATGCCGTCCGCCTGTTCGCGCTGTTCATCGTCCAGCACGTCGACGGCCAGCAGCGCCACGGGTTTCGGGCGCGGTTCGTCCGTGTTGTCGGCGCTGTCCGGCGTCAGCGAATTCATGATGTTTTCCACCGTACTGGTGGTGGTGTCGGCGGCGGGCGCCTTGTGCGGCGTCAGGTGCACGGCGGCGGGAGGAAAGCCTGCTTTCAGCAAGGCGTCGCGGGCATCTTGCGCATCGGACACGCGCATGAAATTGCGGTAAACAGTATGGGCCATCGTGGTCGCTCCAGTGCGGGGGATGAGCCTATTGTGCCCGCGCCGGGCGTCGGCTGGCGCACGGCGGGGCAGGGCTTGGGACTTAGAAGCCGGTCAGCACCGTTTCAGTGTGTTCGACTTTCGGCGGCTGCGCGAAGAAGCCGCCCACCAGGCCGCGCCACGCCTGGAAATCCTCGCTGCCACGGAAATCCACCGTGTGGTTTTCCAGCGTGGTCCACTGGATCACCAGGTGATAGGTGTCGGGACGCTCGATGATGCGTTCCAGGCGCATGGCTTCGCAACCCTTGGCGCGTTTGAACAGGGGAATGGCTTCCTTGACGGCGGCTTCGAAGGCGGCGTGGGTGTCCGGTTTGATCTGGATTTCTGCGATTTCGTAAATCATGGGGCGGGGCTCCGTGGGTGTTGACTAGTGACAATCAGGACATTTTGCCTGAAAGGCTAATTTCCCGCAGGGCGCCCGCCTTATATCCGTTAATTCAGCGCGCGCTGCCCGGCAACACCTTGAAATCATCGGTGCGCGCCAGTTCGCGCAGCGGCTGCGCCAGGTTATCCGGCGGCACGGTCAGCTTGCGGTTGGCCAAGTCGAACCAGCCCGCCGTGGACGTGACGCGGGCGCACAGCACGCCTTTGCGGAAGAATTCATTGCGCAGCATCATGCGGCTGGCATCTTCCGACAGTCCCGCCATGGCAAACGTCACGGTGATTTCATCGAGCAAATGACATTCGCGGAAGTATTCCACTTCGTCGCGCATGACCACCGGGCCTAATTTCAGCCGCATGAATTCCGCCATAGGAAAACCGCATTGCGCGAAATACATCATGCGCACGTCGGCGGATTTATCCAGGTACGCGGTGTTGCGCATGTGGGAATTGAAATCCATGTCGCCCCAGCCGGCGATCAGCGTTTTTTCGTACATGGCGGTGTCCTTTGATTACTTTTTCAGGCCCAGCACGCGGATCGGCTCGATCGACGGCGCGCCGGTGAACAATTGCGGCCCCTGCGCCATCAGCGCCTGCGCAATCGGGCCGTTCAGGTGCGCCTGGCGCGCTTCTACCGTTTCAAACGCGTCGAACACGCCGAATTCGCGGTCCGACAACTGCAATGCGAACCACATCTTGGTGCCGGCTTCTTCATTGGCCAGCGCCAGGCCGGTTTCCAGGAATTGCGCGACAGCCGCTTCCTTGCCGGGTTGGGCTTCGAAACGGGCGAACAGGGCATGCTTGATCATGATATCTCCTTGTGGTTGGGAACAATCGCGGTTGCGATGGATGCCACTTTACAGAGCCGCCACCCGGTGCGACACTGGCAGGATTGCCATCTTTGGTAGCGGGTTTGCCATGAAAATTATTGTGCTGGCGCTGGACGGCGTGTTTGACACGGGTCTGGCCACCATCCTCGACGCGTTCACCACTGCCAACGAACTGGCTGCGCTGCAGGAGGCGCCGCCGCCTGCTTTCATTGTGACCCTGGCCGGCGTGCGGGAATCCGTGCGCAGCTCGCAAGGCATGGGCGTGCCGGTCGTGCCGCTGTTGGACTGCGGCATGCCGGACCTGGTGATCGTGCCTGCCATCGGCCACAAGATGCCGGAACCGTTGACGCGGGCGCTGGACACGGACGATATCCGCGACGCCGGTGACGCATTGCGCGGCTGGGCCGGGCAGGGCGTGCGCATCGCGGCCGCCTGCATCGGCACCTTTGTGCTGGCGGAAAGCGGGTTGTTGGATGAGCAAGACGCCACCACGACATGGTGGCTGACGCCCATGTTCCGCCAGCGTTATCCCCGCGTGCGGCTCGACGCGCAGCGCATGGTCGTGCATTCCGGCCAGTTCGTGACGGCGGGCGCCGCCCTCAGTCACCTCGATATGGCGCTGTGGCTGATCCGCCAGTCCAGCCCGGAACTGGCGGAACTGGTGGCGCGCTACCTGATTGTCGATGCGCGGCCCTCGCAGTCGGCGTACGTGATTTCCGACCATTTGGCCCATGCGGACCCGCTGGTGTCGCGGTTTGACCGCTGGGCGCGGGAAAACCTGGGGCAGGGCTTTTCGCTGGATCTGGCGGCCGACGCGCTGGCCACCAGCAAACGCACGTTGGCGCGCCGCTTGCAGGACGTAATGGGCAAGACGCCGGTTGGCTATGTACAGGATTTACGCATCGAGCGGGCCGTGCACTTGCTGAAAACCACGGGCAATAATATTGACCGGATAGCTGAACAAGTCGGTTATCGCGACGGCGTGACATTGCGTACCTTGCTGCGCAAACGGTTGGGCAAGGGATTGCGGGATATCCGGGAGTAATCCCCGTTTATGCCTTATTGGCCGGTTTCAGTCGATTGCCGATTACCCGGTTGCTTGCCAAGGCCTTTTTCCAGATCTTCCGCTTTACGGTCTTGCTGAAAGCTGCCGGAGCGTTCCGTTTCCGTCACCCCGCCCGACAATAAATCATCGGTACGGGTATCGGACTGGCGGTTGCCGGTAGGGGAGGGATTGCCGGTTTTAGCACCGGCGCTGGCCAGGCTGGTATTGCCGGAACGCGTACCCTGTTCAAATTTGCGGCCCCGGATCAGATGTTCGTCGGTCATGATGGTCTCCTTTATTCATGCCGGTCCATCATGCTACTGCGATTGGCCACCAGGCGTCGCACCTTAATTGAAAATGCCTTGGGAGAATATTTCCCCCAAGGCATAGTTTCGCTAATTAATCACCCTGTTCGTCAAGAACGTTTATTGGATTGATCCTGCGAAGAAAGATTATCCCGCTGCACATTGCCGCCGCGCTGGCTATCGCTCATGCCGCCGGATTGGCTGCCGCTGCCTTTGCCGGATTGTTGATTACCGGTTTGCGTGGTGTGGGGATTGATGCGGCTGTCTTGTTGCTGCTGTTTATTTTGCTGCTGATTCTGCGACTGCTGGTTTTGCGATGGTTGCGACTGCTGGTTCTGTGATTTTTGCACCTGAGGATTCTGAGACTGGTCTTTCTTATCGATAGCCATGATAGGTCTCCTTTATGGTGAGTGGAGCTTGATCTTATGCCCCTCTGGATAGGAATGGCGCACAGAAGTTTGTGGTAATTGGAAACAGTGCGTTCATGCATTAATGCCTGGACGCACTGTTTTGCATCACCGCTTGCTTTGTTTCTTCGCAGTACTTTTGGTTGAGCCGGATTTCGTTTGGCTTACTGTCGATTTACTGCCCTTGTCCTTTTGCGCGGATTTCTTGCTGTCGCTGTCCGCTTCATTGGCCGATTGCCGGTTTTGGCTGCCGGTGGATTTGGATTGCGTCATGGTGAACTCCTTCATTGGAATTGCGGGAAGCGGAATGCGTTCCCTGCGGAGGGAATATACGGGATTGGGATATTGATTAGCGCACGGATCGTTTGGATGGAGAATGTATTTGTTTGGCGATTTTATTTAGCAAGGCAATTGCAGTTGAAGTTGGCAGGCGTGCATCCTTAAAGGATAGATTGGCCGGGTTTATGCCAGAAACTAGCTTAATCAGGCTAGAATCTGGTATGAAATCGGGTTGGAACAGCGGAAAGTGTGCTGTGCAGCGGCCAGTTGCAGCAAGGCATGGCATTCGCTGGATGAGCGGTTCACGCTTAAAAAGCCGGGGAGATAATGCTCAACGAATTAAGTCGTGAGCAGACAGAGCTTGAAGAGAAGGTGCCGATGAGACGGCTTAAATTAACGTTGGAAAGTAATCGGGGTTACGTGGCTCAGTGAACGTCATATTGGAAAATGGAAATTATCGGGCGCTGGCTTCCACGCATCAGCTTGCTCGTCATTCAATTTCAAGCGGCGGCCTCGCTGCAACGCAATGCCGGATTCATTGAAGAGTCCAACCATCGAGATGATGGAAGAATTCTTGGTGCGGCAATCGAAAAGTAAGTCTTCACGTGGCATCGCTTGATGAATGGATATCAGAGCGATATCACGGTTTGCAGGTGCGGCAGGCGCGATACCATTCTTATTAAGTGTCGGTCTGATCCAATCATCAGCGCATTGGATTTTCCAGTCGCCAAGACATCCACGGTGAGTGTCGCTGAACAGGAAGTTCCTATTGCCGAACAATATGATCGCGACTGGACGAGTGATGGTGAGTGAATTGTGCGGTTACCAGACTTGCCTTCGGAAAATTACTCGATATTTGTCCGCTGCGGTACCGAATAGTAAATGGCACGGATTGGCGATTTAATCCCCGAATTGCCCGATCCTGAACCGGACTCATCGGCCTATAATTCCGGTCTGAAAGGATCGGGCGATGACATCCCATGTCCACTATAACCCGGCGTGCACGCCTGCGGATAAACACGTTTACGAGCGGCCGAGTTGCGTGCTTTTACCGGCGCGGCGCAGTGCTACCGCATCCGGCCGCAGCGCGGTGTCATGGTCAAGCTGAAAGACCTGGACGGTTTCAGTCACCGATTGTGCGACCTCGGCCAGTTGCGAAGCCGACGCGGTAATCTGCTCGACCAGTGCGGAGTTTTGCTGGGTAATATTATCCAGCTCGGTGACGGCGGCATTAATGTTCGAGATGCCAATTAACTGCTCATGCGACGCGCTGCGGATTTCATTGACCAGCGCGGAAACGCGGCGTACTCCGTCCACCGCTTCATATAGCGTGGATTGAGCCGCCTCCGTCTTGGCATGCCCCTGCTGTACTTTGGTGCTGGAGTCGTCGATCAGCTGCTTGATTTCTTTTGCGGCGCTGGAGGTGCGTTGCGCCAGCGCGCGCACCTCGGTTGCCACCACCGCAAAGCCACGGCCTTGCTCGCCGGCCCGGGCGGCCTCGACCGCCGCATTGAGCGCCAGGATATTGGTCTGGAAAGCGATACTGTCGATTACCTGGGTGATTTCACCGATGTGGCCGGAGGCGCTCTGAATTTCCTGCATGGTGCTGCTGACGTCGTCGACCGCGACCCGGCTGCGTTCGGCGATCGCGCTGACTTCGCCTGCCAACCGGTCGGCCTCGTCGGCCGCCTCCGCCGTCTGGCGCACCGTGCCGGTAATTTGTTCCACTGCCGAGGCGGTTTTTTCCAGGTTGCTCGCTTGCACTTCCGTGCGTCCGGACAAGTCCAGGTTGCCTTGGGCAATCTCGCGCGTACCGTTCAGCATGGCCACGCTCTGGTCGCGGGCATCGCGGACGATCGACAGGATGTTGACGCTGAGCTGGCCAAATGCCTGCTCCAGCTCGCCCAATTGGTCGTTGCGGGTGCGCGCCACTGCACGGGTCAGGTCGCCGGCGGCCAGCCTGTTGGCCACGCCGATCAAATCATCCAGCGGTTTTATCATCAGCTGGCGCAGATATTGCCAACCGCAAAACAGCGTCGCCAGCTTGAGCAACAGCAGCAACAGCCCGCCCAGCGGCATATCGGCCGGAATCAGCGCTGCGATGCCTGTATTGACCAGCACTACCGTTAACAGGACGATCAGCATCTTGGCCGACAAGCCGAAACGCACCGCTTCGGCCAGCCGTCCCTGCCAGCTGGCGTGCAGCACGCGGCCGGCGGACAGGCGTACGGTCTGTTGGCCGCGCTGCTTGTCGCTGCGCATCTGCGCATACAAGCGTTCAGCGGCGTCGATTTGCTCACGGGTAGCAGCCGTACGCACCGACATATAACCGATTGGTTTGCCCTGGTCCAGCAGCGGCGTGGCGTTTGCCATCACCCAGTAATAGTCGCCGTTCTTGCGCCGGTTTTTGACGGGCGCCGACCACGGTTTGCCGCTGCCGATGGTTTGCCACATGTCGCGGTAGGCTTCCTCCGGCATGTCCGGGTGGCGCACCACGTTATGCGGCTGGCCCAGCAATTCTTCCTTGCTGAAGCCGCTGACCTCGATAAAGGCCTGGTTGCAATACAGGATGCGGCCCTTGGCGTCGGTGGTCGACACCAGGGTCTGTCCTGGCGACAATTGATATTCGGTAGGCGTCACCGGCAAATTCGTACGCATAAAATATCCTTTACTGTCGATGGACTCAGTTCATGGCGCCGCCGCTGGCGCCGTTTCATCGGTCGATGGTTTATGTCATGCACCCGGTTTGCGTGCGCATTTTTAGCCACACCATCCGCAACTGGTTATCCGGGCGTGAAACGCTGGTGGGTTTGACGACGCCGGCACGGCCGAGGGGAGGGTGCGGGGCCGGCAAGGCCGATAATTTATTGTAATTTGGAAAAATATATCGCATTCGTGGCGCCGATGTGGCGCTGTCGAGCAATTTGTCGTGAGAAGACAAGTATTTGACGGAAAATGTGGTGCGCTGTAGTCAATGCTGTTGTCCGGCGCGTCGCCGTGGCTGTTCTTGCGTTGCCCGCTAATCGCGGGTGCAACCTCGCTATGCGAGGTTGAGAATGGGCGAATCGAATAGGCACCGCGCTTGCAAGCGCAAAAGCCCCGCGTCCGTCGGGGACGGACGCGGAATCGATTCCACAGCTCGCCGAGCGAACAAAAAAATTGGGCCCCAAGCTTGCGCTTGGAGCCCAATTTTTTTGTTCGGTGGTGGAGACGGCGGGATTCTTCAGCGATATCGAATCGGATTGGTGCAGTGTCAAACCCCTCTTGGGGTGCTTACTTGTGAATTGTAACACTCGCCCGAAGAAGGGGACTGTCGTTGATGTCTAACCCCGGTACAGGATAAATTGTCCCCCACTTTCCGTGAGGTCCCGAAGTACGTACATAGGCTGATGTTTGTTTGGTGGCGGGGGTACCTGCAGGCGTGAGTTATTTATGACTATTTTTTCTTCTTTTGTTTCGGCTGAACAGTTTTTGCAATTTCCTCAAACGCTGCAACAGGAATCTTGTTCACAACAATGCAACCATTTTTTCCCGCTTCCCTTACTGCGACAACAACCGAGTTCTTTTGAGATTCCTCGATTGGTCTCCCCTTTTCCGGATTTGCTTCTTTGACATGGCCTAAAGCCCGTTGCGCTGCTGATTCTTGATCAGGTGCAGATACCATCATTTCGGATATGTGGGGGTGATCCAAAGTCCTCACATACACTTTGAACAATTTTTCGGCCATGGAGTACTCCCTTGTAATTGAAAAGTTGCAAAATATCAATTTTCGTTTACTAAGAGTAGCAGATAGGCGCGAAAGGTAAAGTAATTTGGCTCCCTGAAGTTTGGGTGACCACGCCTTGATGCGAACGAATTTTGCCATATAAGCAATATATCGACTGCATTCTGCGCAAACCTGAGACGTAGGACCGACAGGGTGAAGCTGTCATAGAAAAACTGGGCCTTGGCGGCCCAGTCACTAGTTCATCGTGAAAAGAAGCTGACCCGAAGTCATTTATAAGGATCGTATCCTTTGACTGTGAAGCCGTCACTGTCTACATCCCTGGCAGGAATGTCATGCGAATGACTGCTGCGCATTGCGGAAAGTTTTTCGATAGCATTGAACGTAGCGTAGCGGGTCGATTGCACGAATTCGTCTTGGTTGATGTCGTAAACGCTGAACGAGTAGACTTTTACCGTATCACCGGTACTTGCAATTATTGCCATATTTATCCTTTTGGTTAGGGGAGAGAACTCTACCGCAAAAGTTGGTCTCCGGGATTTTCATTTTTTGCTTGGCAATACTTGGTATTAATCGCCACGGATTTTCTAGACACCCTTGAGCCTCTGAAAATACCGTGGTCATTGATTCAGTTGCAAGAATCATCAAGCGCTTGAAATCTTAGACTCAATAGTCTAAGGCAAATTTCGTAAATTTCTTCTCCAAGATTTTGTATGCAGCCGCCAATGACCCTGCGTCATTAATGCTCCGAACTGCAGCGCCAAAAGCGGAATAATCCGGATCAGGATTGCTATTGTCTAATTTTGACAAAAGTTGATATGATTTTCGCTCCGCTTCGAATTCTAAAAGAAAATCTCTAATGATTAGTTTATTGTCGGCGTGATTTTTGACCAATGTGTAATACAGCGGAATTAATCCATGCGAAACAAGCAACTGATCTCTTTCGACGAATATCTCCTCTAGAATTTCAAGATTGTTCTCGACATGCCTTGCCGCTTCAATAAATGGTTCAAGGTTTTGCGAAACTGCACCGCTTTGAACCATCTTGTCCAAATGCTTCTTTTTTGTGTCTGTAAAATCGCCGTTCAGTTCCAAAAGTAGAAGCTTGGCCGCGACGTTTGAGTCTTGATGTCTGCCTGTGTTAAAACGGACACAGGAATGGAAGAATTTTCGATCAGACAAGCGCCTGATAAGGTCTGGGACTATCCCATCCATGGCGTTGCGTAATTCAGCGCCAGTCAGATTCTTGCTTCTATTGAGGCGAAGAAAAAGATCTTTGATCTTTTCAACGTCATCGGTGATGACACTCATTATATCAAGGTTGAATTGTTCAAATATTTCCACAACTTCTGGATATTTACTTTTTAGACCGCTGTAGCGATATCCAGCGAGCTTTAAATCAGGATTCGCAAACCAAACAAAATCATCGTTCAGCGCCACTTTGTCATCAAAAAAAGCAAAGATGGCCTCGATCCGCTGGCGACCGTCAACTACTGCATAAGGTAAGCTTTTTGCATTTAATGCAGTATTTAAAATACTGAAGTCAGCAAAATATAGCTTTGGTATATCGTATTCGTTTAGTATGGAGTCGATTAGGTAAGCCTTGTCGCGATCACCCCAAATGTCGCCTTTTCGCTGATAAGGGGGGGCAACGTCAATTTTTTCTCGCTTTTGATTCCACCAGCTAATGGTTCGCTTTTCGTGAGCTTGAACTTTGAACATATCACACCCTAAATCCTAAGAGACGTTTAGTTTCCTTTGCTAGTCCTTCTAGGTCTGGGTAAATCACGGAATCAGAAATTCCCATCCAGATTAACTTCTGCAAAAGGTCTTGAATTTGTGCCGCGGGAACTATTATCTTCTCCAATGCATCATTCGGGAAATGCCCGTTTTCGAAAATCCGCTCCATTGGGTCCAGAGATTTTCCAAATAAGCAGAAAGAGCCTCTTTGTGCAACGATCCTTGGGCTATTATGGATACCCAAAATGGCGACCGGATTGTCGTTGATATACTTCGGTTCTGTTCCGGGCTTGTATGTATTGATAGATGAGTCAGTAGGTGAGAAAGCCGATCCATTATAACTCTGATGCAGGAATATCGTTTGATTCCATTTGGATGGTGATAATATCCATACCGCCGCATCATTATCATATGTCCCTGCGGAATTCTTTTGAGCAGAACTCAAAGCAAAAAATAACGCTATGAATGGGTTCTCTGTCCAGTCGAGTAATCTGGTGGGCATCCCGTAATGCTGCATCAAGAATAGCCATTCCCAGATTTCATCTATCCTATGAGTCAGATAAGGAATGGAGCGTTCCTGAAATCGCGTAATCAATCGTTGCTCAAAGCCGAATAGGCTCGCAGTATCGGTGATCTGTGAATTGCGGTGTAACGAAGGTGATAACGTGTGCAAACTTGAACCGACACCACGAAACCAAAGCGACGTTCCATCGCCGTTCTGTCCGCGGTCAACTTTTTCCAAAAATCGGTTAAAAGAATCAATTGTCGTAATTGTTAATTGTGCCATAGTTAGGTTACTTACATTAGACGCGGCACGGTCGCCGTGCAATCATTTCCCCAATGAAATATCATACATCAATATGGTTAAATAGACACTAATTGAAGCTGCCCATGCCAAGCGCTCTTAGCACCGCCTCTCGATCACCGCTTAGCCTGACCCGACAACCAGCGCCAGCGGCTAGGTCGTCCGTTGTGCATGAACGTTGTCTACTTGCGCTTCGATCTGGCGGTGAGCGAATGTTCCAATGCCGCCAATGTGGGCGCGCGCGTCATCAGTGAGACATAGTCAATAACACCGTTGAAGTCCAGGGTAGCAATAGGTGCTAGCTTGTTGTGCACGCTGTAGTCGTTCTGGATGTCGCCGTAGTCATCGTGTGTATCCTCAGTCGCGCTGTGGCCGACAACGACCATGCGCAACTCCTTCGCCACTCTTGCCGAACGCATGCGGCCGACAGCGCCGTGCCTGAAGCTGTGGAAGACCAATTCCGCATCGGACAGCTTGATTCGCTCGCAGTAGCGGCCAAACTGCTTGGAGGCGGGCTGGCCTGGGCCGTCGCGGCCCCCACTAGATCGGGAAACAGGCGGCAGTGACCTGCTGACCTGAGCGTATCGGCATAGGCTAAATGGCCGAGTTCGATAAGCTTGGCATGAACTGGAACAATGCGCTTTGCAGCTTCGGTCTTGATGGTCTTAGCCCTTGTGCTTCTTCCGGTTCCTCGTTTGGGTCAGGACTGTCTGTCACGCTGAAGCAATGGCCGCCGTCGAGCATGATGAGGTCCGATAAGAGTAACTGTGCAATTTCGTTGATGCGCATACCGGTATGCGCCCCGATCAGCGGAAGCCAAAACATGTAGCGGCTAGCCTGGGTGCTTTTCCCGAGCGTCGTCGGATTGAATACCACCCGTAACTCGTCATCGGTGAACGCGCGTCGCTTCTTTGCCGCCTGCAGCTTCTTGCCCACCCTGATAGTGTCTAGCAGTTGAAATGGCGGCTTGCCGCCCTCACGCCGAAACGCCCAAGTCAAGAACATGTTGGCGCGGCGCGCGATGTTCTTCGCATTTTGCAGACTGATCGGCTCCAGGCCCAGCTGCAACATGTCGTCAATTAATAGGTCGCGCGCAGCAATCACTTTCGTGCTGTTGACAGGCAGCTTGACAATTACGTCCTCAAACCTGTTGTGGTCTTCGATTGCGAGTTCGTGGAGTGGCTTATCGCCGCAATCTTGATGACGGTATTGATGGCGGCGCGGTATGCCAACAGCGACTTATCATTGGGACTTTGGTCCGTGGGGAAGCTGTCCAAATAGGCGTCTACGTACGACGAAATCGCTTCGGAACTTGTGCTTGAATAGGATTGCGGCTGAGGAGTTCTAGCCATGAGCGCTTCCATGGCCGCGCGGATTGTATCCGGTGTGTCGTGAGGTTGTGTCTGCAACTCGACGCTTCTTGGTCGACGGAATTCATCCAGGTCGAACTTCAGATGTAATCCATCCGGAATGTTTGGTTCTTGGTATTGGCCATTGTCTGTTGCTGCGGTTCCGCGCGCAGGGCGGCGAACAGGTTTTTAACCTTGATCGAGAGTGTCATCGCAGCGATTGCCGCCGCACGGACGTCCGGAGTCCTTAAGCTTTTGTAAATTTCATTTGAAGCAAAATAATGGCGCAGGTCAGGAGGGATTGCAATGCGGAAATGCAGAATTCCTGACCGACTGCGGTGCAGGTGAGAGGGTAGCTTGTAGGCCATTCTGGCTCCGTACTTGGGGTGGTGACTTGGGGTGACAAGCCAAACCGGACGGGCAGAAAAGAAAAAGCCGTTGACGAATCAACGGCTTAAGTATTTTGTGGTGGGACGGCGGCAATCAAACCGTCAAGAAAAATATATTGAAATCAGTACGTTAAGTGTTATGGTTGAGCGGGCTACTCCGCAATACCCCCACTGATACCCCACAATTCTTGCCTCAAGGATAGTCTCTGACTACTTACGGCAGAGTATGCGAGGAACCACGCTAAGTTCCTTGCACGCTGCGACAAAGTACGATAAGAGCCAGAGTAGCTGTCTAATGTGTGGCCGTACTTTTTGCCCATCCTTAAGTTTTGTTAACTGAGCTATGACTTCCCCTGCCGATAGAAAAGAACAGCACAGTACAGCTTCGCGTCGTAACAAATTATCACTGAGGATCTGAACAACGCTTTCTTCTATTTGAACTGCGGTAGCACCTGCCGGAGCGCGACGAACTAAAGGAATTTGGGTGCCATGATAAGTCCGGTTGTATCGAGCAATTTTTCGCCCCATTGCGCTCGGCAGGCAAAGTAAGTTACCCATGTTTTTGAGTGCTTGACCAACCACTTCGTGCAAACTGGAGGCGCCAGTCGTGAGTTCACCGTGCTTTGAATGTATGAACGACAATGTCTTGTTGTCAGAGTCTACCGCAATGTGATCTGCCCACTCATCGCCTAGATCGTCGCAAAAAATGAACAAAGCATGCTGGTAGGCTTCCTCTGCAATGGCGAAAACGGATGTGTCGGGAAATCTGTCCAGATTGATCTTGTCGGGATGGGGAACATCCCTTGATAAATCTATCTTTTCCCGATCTGCTCTAGCAAGTGCGTCTACACCTTCAATTGCAGCGATCACAGACTGAGCTTCACCTACAATGCCCGAATCTCGATATATTGCCCCGCTCATATACACGTGATCTGGTGAGTCAAAATAGATGGAGAAAAGCTCTCGACTATTTACGAAAGTGGATAGTGCAAGATCCTTCTTGCCGTCGAATAAAGTAAAATTTCTAAAAGCACTCAAATCGACTTTGATCTTGCTGCTTCCGATATCGATTTTCCCGAAAGAGAACTCGTTTTTTTTGATGATTGCGTTGCGGGATAGCTGCGCGACAATGTAGTCAGCCATTTGAGAGGTAGCAACCGGACGAGTAAGCTTCCGTTCTCCCTGCTTCCTAAATTTACGTCGCCAGACTAGACCTTCTTGAGCAATTTTGTGTTGTAATCCTAGTGCATCAAATACCACCAGGCTGGGGGCCAGGTTGGGGATAGCCGTGGCAAAGTCCACAGGTTCAGCAAAGCGAGATAGAAATGTAGATCTTCGATTTTGTTCTAACAAGGTTCGAATCTGGTAAAACCATTTCCCAACTTGATCAATGTTTACAGCCTGGCCATATGTCGTTATCCGCGAGGCACTTGCGGTCACTGAGATCATTGCCCCATTATCATTGGCTTTTAGGCTACGGGGAATAGTTTTGCCACTTCCAAACTGAGGCATCTCGTTCTGTAGTGAATTGCCCTCATAGGCCCGGCCGGTTAATCCACTTTGCGCTGGGTTAATTATCTTTGAAACGATTTTTAGAATGTTTGCGCCATTAGTGAGGACGCTCGTGATCTGAGCATATGGCACAAGCGCGTAACTATTAAAAAGAGGCTCGATATCAGTCGTGCCTAAATGGCGGAGTTGCATCGCCGCGTATCCCTCGGACTCAATTAGGAGAACGTATGCGAGGACTCGTTCGTGTAGTGTTCCGTTCGCAAACGTAGGGGAGCGCACAGTCTCCCCTAGTAAGAGGGAAACTGAGCCATAAGTAGGGGGCAATGTCCCCAGGGATACACGATGCCGAACAATGATCGGCGCAGAATTTTCTAGTCCGGCGCGGAACTTGATTTCCTTCAGTTGCCTTCGAATCTCTTTCGATTTAACGCGTTTATTCTGACGCAAAAATACGAAGCTTCTCGTGAAGCTGAATTCGTTCAGATCTACTTTTTGCATTTGCGCTTGATTCCATCCTGTTACGCAGCCACGTTTTTTGTTGCCCGCGTAAAGACTCGACCACCTTTTCTAACTTACTTCCGTTAGCTCTCAACAAGCCGGAATTTCGATGAGCGCCATTCAAACATATTTGTCAAAATCCGTTCGGCGAGCATGATGTGTGTTGGATGGAAGGGTTTTTTATATTTTAAATGATTAAGCATCAACCGCGACGTCACGCCCATAGTAGCGGCATACTTTGGCATCAGGTTTGATGAGTTCAGCGCAATGCAGGAATTTTTTCATACCTTCCGCGAGTTGCTGTTGTTCAATGGCAGAATTATTTGCCTTCATGATTAGTGCATGTGGCAATGCAACGATGAATAGTGCCGCTCCGTAGAACCACCAAAGGCCAAAATATCTGCCTTTACCTTTTTCAATTGATGCTGGAATTAAGCCGATAAGGACTGCGATTACTAAAACTTCCATGATTAATCCTTTGATTTAACGATCGTAACTTTTTCCACCGGTCGAAATGTTGTAGAGCCATGAACTGTATGGCAACCTCACTATGATAGTGGCTTTTCCGACTACAGTTCCCATTACCATGCCACGACATAATAAGCTAACTCCACCTTGAATCCTTTCGCACATTGCATCTGGACTATCAATAAATTCAGTTTTGTTTAGTCGAGTAATGACGACGGTTCTACCTTCTGGTACTGCACCGATTGGCGGAATCACAAATAGCGTTATCTACGTGTAAATGAGGATAAAAATTACTGAAAGAATGACAAGAATTGTGATGGTTGTGTGTTTTATTTTTTTATGTGTGAAAGGGGCGATCTTATCCATGAGAAGAGAGAGAGGTTTCTTTAGTCTCTAGTTAATTGGTGCATTGGGGGCCACTTTCGGCATCAATGCTTTCACCAGGAAAGGACTAATTGTTAGGTCAGCATCCCTCTCGGAAAGCTTTCATGTTGATAGTTTTTGTTGATATTTGTCAATGTTTCCCTAAACTCTAAACCTTATTGATGGTACATGCAACATGGAAACAATTAGTTTTTCATGCGGGGAGGAAAAATTGACATTTTGTCCTTGCTTCAAGATTTTCGTTGAGCGCCGCAGGCGCGAATAAGAAAGTGAAGTTAGCTAACTTTGCAAAATGCAAGGTTAGCTAACTTCACATATCCTGCCCGCGTTTTTCACGCTTTTACGCCAGGACTGAGCAACGACTACGGCACGTTTTTCTGCTTGTCCCATCTCAACGCACGTCGGCTACCTTCGCCGAACATTTAGAAAGCATGCCCCGGCATGCCGACAAAAGCACACAGCGGCGACGAAACTGTATCAACAGCGGATAAACGCATGCCACAGCATCGAGCGGCATACAGCAGCCAATATCAGCGGGACAAAAGCGCTGCGGCCACGCCAAAAACATGCAAAGAAATAGGACAAACCACCATGAATAAGCGCTTCACAGATCAGATCGGCGAGTGGATCAAGCAACACGAGGAATGCCGGCGCGATGGCAACCTGGTTGCCTTCCTGGCCGTGCGGAATGATGTCGGCGCCGCCATACGGGCGGGTTACACGGTCAAGATTATTTGGAAGTACATGCGGGCCAGCCAGCGTATCGATTTCAGGCACGACACTTTCCGGCGCTACGTCCACCGTCTAATACGCGACACTGACCAGTTCGGCCAGCATGGCGCTGAGGACAAAGCCACACCACAACCACCGCAGCAGCTCGGGCAGCACACTCCGCGCAGCCTGCCGGAGAAATCAACGGGATTTTTCTTCAACCCGATTCCGAACAAGGATGAGTTGCTGTGACTGCCGGCCGTCTTCATCCCTTGGCGTAATCCGGCCCCATCCCGGCGCGCAGCGGCAAAACAAAAGTGGCCAGCCTGGACACTGGCCTTTTCGCTGATCCTATTGGGCAGGCGCTGGAATATTTGCACTTCCGATCCCGCGCCGACAGGGACTATGCGGTTCAGCTACTGGCTCTCAACGGAATAATCCGCGCACCTGACTGCGCAGCGCTCAACTGCTGGCCCCACCAGTCATACAAGGCAATCCGCTGGCTAAACCGTTCGCCCCGGTCATACGCCCGCGCCACCTCATTGTCATGCACATGGTCGAGCGCCAGTTCCACCACATCGCGCTGGTAGCCGTGATCGCGGGCCAGAGTGGACAGGGCGCTGCGCCACCCGTGCGGCGTATGCTTGCCTTCCAGTTTCAGCGTCACCCGGTAAGCCTTCTCGATGGATTCCCGGTCGATGTGCTCGCCGCCTCCGGGCGACGGAAAGGTATGCCCCCACTTGCCGGTCAGCATCTGCCAGTTGCGCAATTCGGTGGCGATTTCTGCGCACAGCGGAATGCGGTGGTCGATGTCGCGGCTCGTCACTTTCATCTTGGCCCACGGAATGGTCCACACCGGCGGATCGCTGTCCAGATTGAATTCGCGCCATTCGGCATCGATGACATTGCCGATGCGGGCGGCAGTAAACGCACACAGCCGGTGCGCCATGTGAACGGCAGGGGATAGGCGGGCCAGTTCGGCGCGGCGCAGCACGTCGCCCAGCGCCGCATAGTCCAGCAGCGCCGGCATATGGCCGCTGTTTTTCTTGCGCGGCAGGATTTCGCGGGCGGGCAGCGCCGGATTATCCCGGCAATACCCCTTGGCCTGGGCGTACCGGAACACGCCGTTCAAATGCTGCAAGATGCGGGAGGCCGTCTCCTGCACATTGCGCCGCTGGACGGCTTGAATGGCCCCGGCAACCATCGCGGGCGTGATGTTGGCAACTGGTAGCTTGCCCAGCGACGGAAACACGTCACGTGCGAATGCACGCGGTGATTTGCCGTGGTGGCCGTCGCTCCATTCATGCTGTTTCATGCAGAGCCATTCCAAGTAATGCTTGCAGTATGTTGCTGTCGCTGGACGCTTTGCTCAGCGCGTTTAGATGGCGCGCTTTTGCTGATTTGCGATGAAAGGAATTGCCAACGCTCGCGATAGACGGGCTCATGCGTCTGAGCCCGCTAATCGCGGGCGCAACCTCGCTGTGCGAGGTTGAGAATGGGCGAATCGAAGAGGCACCGCGCTTGCAAGCGCGGAGGCCGCTTTTGCGGCGGCGAGCAGTGCTCGCCGAGGGCCCCGCAAAAGCCCCGCGTCCGTGCCAGACGCGGATCCGATTCCAGCTATCTGAACCCGTCGAACAAAAAATTAGGGCCCCAAGCTTGCGCTTGGAGCCCTAATTTTTTGTTCGGTGGTGGAGACGGCGGGAATCGAACCCGCGTCCGCAAGCCCTCTACAGACAGTTCTACATACTTAGTACTATCATTTAATTTAACCCGGACGGCACGGATGTACACGTTCCGTACAGGCGATTCACCTTAGATTTAACGCTGCTTCAAGTGACCCGTTACAGCGCGATTCCCTGTAAGTGACTCCTCAGCTTTTAACGGCCCACCCCAGGGACGAGGTGTTGAGGAGCTAACAGCAATTAAGCTGCCAGTGCGTACGAGTTATCGTTTGCAGTTATTGATTTCTGGGTGTATTTACGAGGTAACCAGGCCTCGGTATGCCCTGTTCTGCTTTGAAACCCACGTCGAAACCAGGTCGTCCCCACAGATAGGAATAGTCATTGTACCGCAAACGGACCCCGGGCGCAGCATGGATACAAGTGGTTACGCTTTTTCCGGGCGTTTGAACGTGGTTTCGCCCTGGTTGATCGTGCAATCGAACACGTGTTTGCGCAATTCGGGGACGCGGTCCGAGAACAGGCGATCGAACGCGTGCTCTTCGTCGAGGCCCAGGTTCATGCGCAGGCCGACCAGTTTGTGCGAGTTGGCCAGGTTGCGCAGGCGGGTCTGGCGGGCCAGTTGTTCGCGCGGGCTGCGGATTTTGCGGGATTCATCTTCGAAGTACTTGATCAGCACGCATTCGATGATGTCCATCCGTTCCTTCAGGAGCTGTTCCTGCGCGACTTCCGAGCCGTCATCCATCGGATGGCGGGCGCCGAAGGTGTTGATGTTCATGCGCTGGATCAGCAGGAAATTGTCATTGTCCGGCTGGTTGCGGTCGGCGATGCGGTTGACGCTGGACAGGCGGCCTTTCAGCAGGCGGCCGGCCGGGTCGTGCGTCTGGCCCACGTAATGCACCTTGGTCGGGAAGTTCAGCTTTACGTCAAAGTTTTGCAGCAAGTCATGCACGGAATAGGTTTCGATCAGCGAACCCCAGTTCAGCGTGATGAACTTGTCGAACATCTGGACCGTGGGCTTCTTTAAGGTCGCGTCCTCCGGTGTTTTCAGGTCGATGGTGACGGTTTCCTTGACCTGGTCGGCACCCACGATCAGCGGTACCGTCAGTTTCAGCGAAAAGAAGCCCCAGCTGGTCGAACGTTTCAGGTCGAAGCGCAGGCGCGGACGGCTGACCAGCAGATAGATCAGCCGCTTGTCCAGCGTACCTTCGATGGCGAACTGCATGCGCCGCAGGTAGCGGCCCAGCGGGTCGCGGAAATCCGGCGCGGGCGGGAAATCCGTGATCAAGTCATACCAGTAGAATTTGGATTCGGTTGCCGTCACATCCCAGCTTTGGGGCATGTGACTCTGCGCAGCCGCATCCGCCATCATGTCATCGCCAGTCATGTAATGCTCCGATATCAGTGAAGGGCAAGGTGCCACCTACACATATAGTAGTTGCGAAATTGCCGTACGGCAATATCTGCGTAGAAACTATGCTGCCATTGTGGCATCGGACAACGCCGATTGCACCAAGTCCAGCAGCGCTTGTGGCGAATCGAGCAAATGGTCGGCATTCCACGTGGCCGGTTCGGAACTGCCGCAGTAGCCCCAGGCGCAGGCCACCGTCAACATGCCGGCGGCGGCGCCCGCCTGGATGTCGCGCAAGTCGTCGCCCACGTACCAGCATTGTTCCGGCGGAATGCCGATGCGGCGTGCCGCTTCCAGCAAGGGTTCCGGGTGGGGTTTCGGATACGGAGTGGTATCGCCGGAAATCACGCAGCCCGCGTGCCCCAGGCCGATCAGCGGCACCAGTGCGTCGGTGAAACGGGCCGGCTTGTTTGTCACGATGCCCCACGACAAGCCCGCCGCTTCCAGTCCCGCCAGCAATTCCGCCACGCCGTCGAACAGACGGCTGTGGACGGCGATGGCCGCCTCGTAATTGTCCAGGAAGCCGGTTTTCAGCTCTTCAAAACCGTCGTCATGCGGCAACAGGCCAAAGGCCGCGCCGATCATGCCGCGCGCGCCGGCCGACGCGGTCGGACGCAGTAATTCGTACGGCGTCAGCGCCAGGCCGCGCTCGGCGCGCAGCAGGTTGACGGCCGCAGCCAGGTCGGGCGCCGTGTCGGCCAGCGTACCGTCCAGGTCGAACAGGATGGCGCGAGGCGCGGTGAAAGAGCGGGCAGTGGTCATATCGGATCAGGTCGGTCAGGCAGGGCGCGTACACGCCACCATGTAATTGACGTCAGTATCGTCGTTCAGCGAGTAAATCTTGCTCAACGGGTTATACCCCAGGCCTTTCAGGCTGTCTACCTGCAAGCCAGCACTGCGTATATATTGCGACAATTCTGCCGGCGTGATGAATTTTGCGTAATCGTGCGTGCCTTTTGGGAGCAGGCGCAACAGATATTCCGCGCCAATCACGGCAAACAGGTACGACTTCGGATTGCGGTTCAAGGTCGAAAAGAAAACTTTGCCGCCCGGCTTTACCAGGGTGGCGGCGGCCTGCACGATGGCGGCCGGGTCGGGGACGTGTTCCAGCATTTCCATGCACGTCACCACGTCATACTGGCCCGCTTCCTGGGCCGCCATGTCTTCCGCGGCGATCAACTGGTAGCGCACCTGCACGCCGGATTCCAGGCTGTGCAAGTCGGCCACTTTCAGGGCTTTTTCAGACAGGTCGATCCCGGTGACCTTGGCGCCTTTGCGCGCCATCGATTCGGCCAGGATGCCGCCGCCGCAGCCGATGTCGATCACGTTCTTGCCCGCCAGCGGGGCGCGCGCGTTGATCCATTCCAGGCGCAGGGGGTTGATTTCGTGCAGGGGACGGAATTCGGAAGTGGGGTCCCACCAGCGGTGGGCCAGCTCACTGAATTTTTGGAGTTCGAGAGGGTCGGCGTTCATAGTCGGCATGATAACGGACATTTGCCGGACGCCAAAGCGCGCGCCGGAGAATTCTTGTAGCGCACCGGCGCGCTGTCGCGAATTATTGCTTGGGTGGTTTTTTCACGAACACGATTTTATCGATGACGGCTTCGCCGCTGCGGTCCAGGTGGTATTGGATCGACGCATTGTATTTGGAGGCCGGATCAATCAGGCTTTCCGTGCGCGCCATCTTGATGAACGAGAAAATCGTCGGCAGCAGGCCCAGCACGAATTTCGGCTTCAGCGGCGCGTCGGCCTGCTGCGTCAGCGCCACTTCGCCCTTGGAGGCGACGGCGGTAATCCATTTGTCCATGCGTCCCGGGATCGCGTTCAGCGAAATCTTGCCGGTGATGGCCACTTCCACCTGGTCCTTGCCCGCTGCCAGCTGGCTCGACAAGGCATTGTCGAACAGCGACGAATCCAGGAACACCACCGACGCTGGCGGCGGCGCTGCCGGTTCGGCGGCGGGCGCGGCGGCTGTGGCCGCAGCCGTTGCCTGGGCGGCCGGCCCCGGCGGGGTGGCGTCCGATGCCTGGCTCGATTGTGCGTAGGCGGGGGCGGTCAGGATGGCCGCCAGCACGAGCGCGGACGGGATCAGTTGGAGTTTCATTGTTGCATCCTTATAGTTCATGGAATTCAGTGATGACGGCGCCAAACGCGTCGGAGCAGCGTTCCGCCGTGGCGGCATCGCGCGCCACCCCGGGCTGGCATTCCGGTTTCGACAGGCCGGCAGACGTGCCCAGCAGCCATTGCAGCCGTGCGCGGCCGCCGGCGTCGGTCAGGTTGTAGACGAAGGGACCCGCTTTGTTATTACCCAGTTGCCCCAGGTCGCGCGGCGTGGCGCTGACCACCACCAGCATGCGGTCGGTGCCGGCCGGGCCCTGCGCCGTGATGCGCCAGTTCGGGCGCGGTAATTTCAAGCTTTCGCCGGCCTTGATGTAATTGTCGCCATCGCGGTCGTTCGGGAACAGCATGTAGTAACTCTTCTTGTCCGAGCCCAGCATGACGACATAGACATAGCCTTCATGCGACGACGTGACGGACAAATCCAGTGCATCCTTGCCGATTTTCAGCATGCGGGCCGGGGACGTCACCGTGACTTTGCGCCGCGGGTCGCTTTGCGCAACGATATCGGCCAGGGCCGCGCCGGGGGCGGCTTGCACGACGGCGGGGGCGGTGGCCGGCGGTTTTACAGGCGCTTGCGCGACCGGTGCGGACGCCGAAGGCGCCGCCGTTGTCGCGGGGGCAGAAGTTGACGGTGGGGCTGCAACTGCCGCCATGGCGGCCGGTTTCACCGACGCCGCCGACGCGGCGCTGGTCAGCCACCCCGGCACGAAACCGGCGTTGCCGCCCAGGGTCATGTGCTGGGCGCCGAATTGCTGGTTGCCCTTGAAGCGCGCTTCGATGCGCTGTTGCGCGCAGGCGGAAATTTCATTGACGGAAATGGCGCCGGATTGGTCCAGGTCTTGCGCATCGTGCAGCATGCAGTCGCGCCACGCCTGTGTCGCCACGCCGCCCGCGTCTTCATCGTCAAACGATACTTCATCCGGCCGCGACGAGGAAATCAGCACGATGTTGTGCGCCAGCGCGCCGGCTTTTTCCGCTTCGCCGCCCAGGCTGCGCGTGCGGATATTGGTGGGTTTCGAACAGGCATCGATAGCGCCGCCCGGCGAGAATTTCGGCGTCAGCTTGCCTTTCGGCGTCGACAGGCTGCGCGTCACGCCCAGCGGTTTGCCGACAATGCCGCCCGAATGGCAGGCGTCATAAAACACCATCAACTTGTCGGCCTTGTCCGAGATCGGCTTCATCAGGGTGGCCAGCTGGGCATTGGTCAGCGGCACGCTATCGGCGGGCAACAGCGCTTCCACGCAACCGTTGTCGGCCGGCGCCGGGCTGTAATAGCGGGTGCCGTGGCCTGAGTAATAAAAGAATACGCGGTCGCCGGGGCGGGTGCGGTTATTCAATTCCGCGATTTCCTGCGCGATGCGGGCCGATGTGGCTTCGTGGTCGCGCAAGACGTGGATATTGGCTTGCGGCACCTGCATGGCGAGCGCCATTTGCGTGGCGGAATCGATATCGTGCCCCACGCCCAGCAATGGCGGAATGCTCGGACTCATGTAATCGCCAATCGCAATGATCAGCGCATGGCGCGCCGCGCGGGGCTGGCTGGGCGGCTGGTCTGCCGGTTTGTTGCTGGCGGCAGGGACGGCTGGCGTGGCGGCGCCGGCTATGCCGGTGAAGGCCGCACCGGTCAGCGCCAGCACCAGGCTGGCGAGCAGGGGAGAAGGGCGCATGGGTTAAGGCTCCAGGCTGACGATGCGGACGCGGCGGTTTTCCGCCGCACCCGGGTCGGCCGGATTGAGCGGCTCGCTGGAACCCTTGCCTTCCGTGACCAGGCGGTCCGGCGCCACCTGGTTGATCACCAGTACGCGCTTGACGGATTCCGCCCGCATGGCGGACAGCTTGCGGTTATAGGCGGCCTGGCCCGATGCATCGGTATGGCCTTCCAGGCGGAAGCGCATCTTGGACAATTCCGGCGACTTCATCGCGGTTGCCAGCGCCGCCAGCGTTTGCATGCTGGCTGGCTGCACCCGGTCGGAATTGACGTCGAACTGGATCGCCAGGCTGATGGAATTCGGTTGCGCCGGAGCGGTGGGGGACGGCGCCGGTGTGCCCGACGCTTCCGGCGTCGCGGCTTCCACGGCGAAATTGCGGGTACGGCGCGGTTTCGGTGTGGAACTTGCAGCGTCCGCGGCAGGTGTGGCGGTGGCAGGCTTGGTTTTCAGCGCATCGATGATTTGCTGGGCGGAGGGTTCCACCGACGACGTTTGGGCCAGCGCGGCGCCGCACAACAGCAGTGCGGGCAGCAAATAGAGTTGTTTCATGGCGAATAGATGTAATTGCAAGGTCTGTTAAGAATCTTACTCCTTATTGATGGTGGTCAACAGGTGATGCAGCCATTTACGCCACAGGAAAAACAGATATCACGGGTAAAAAAAACCGCCCGGCAAGCCGGGCGGTTGAGTGTTGCTTACATTGGGGCGCTTATTGCGCCCAACGGTATTACTTGGTGTTGCGGGTACCAACCACTTCGATTTCCACGCGGCGGTTTTTAGCGCGGCCGGCTGCGGTCTTGTTGTCGTCCACAGGCTGCTTCTCGCCTTTGCCTTCGGTGTACACGCGGTTGGCTTCGATGCCTTTCGACACCAGGTAAGCTTTCACGGCTTCGGAACGGCGTACCGACAGTTTCTGGTTGTATTCATCGGTGCCCACGGAGTCGGTGTGGCCGACGGCGATGATGACTTCCAGGTTGATGCCGCCCAGTTTCGACGACAGGTCGTCCAGCTTGGCTTTGCCTTCAGGCTTCAGCACGGCTTTGTCGAAGTCGAAGAAGGCGTCGGCTGCGAAGCTGACTTTTTCCGAGGTCGGGGCTGGTGCTGGAGCGGCCTTAGGCGCTACAGGAGCCGGCGCCGGAGCTGGGGCAGGTGCTGGTGGTGGCGGAGGGGCCACGCACTTGCCGTTTTCCAGCTTCTCTGGTTCCACGCAAATTGGCAGGTCGCAACCTGGAACGGCGTCAGCCGGGGTCCAGTAGCCGGTGCGCCAGCACAGACCGAACGGGTCACGGGCGATGATGCCGCGTGCATCTTGCACATAGGCGCTCTTCGGCGTCGGTGCTTTGATGTCGGTGGTCACTGGAGCGAATGGCGGCTGCGTTGGCTGTTGCGCGGTGGCGCTACCAGCGATCACAGCGGACACTGCGAACAGCGAGGCGATGATTTTTTTCATATTTTTTCTTCCTTTCGGGGTGTTATCCGCAGTAAAAACTGCGCAACTGTGTGTTACGTGGGGCGCATCCTACCATACCACCCCATAGTCGCGCCGGTTCCCGATTGCGAAACAATCAATTAACTTCTCGTCCATTTTGCCATAGGGGACGAAAAAGAATACGAACGGTCCAAATTGAATCCAGTTCGCATCTTACCAAAATGTTGTGTTTATGCAACGTGGTTTGTACTTATCCGGCAATATTAAACAGAGATTATTTCAAGCCGGTGACCCGGAAGCTTGCGTTCACCAAAGTGGTGCAGTAGAAATCCGCGCGTCAAATGGTGCGGAAACAGCGCGGAAACGGCGCAGAAACGGCGCGTCGGAGCGTGGAATCTCGCGGGAGAGCGGGCGCCCATGCTAAAATCGTACGCTTGTCTTTGAGCGCGGCCTGTCCCGTGCCAGATAAGTCAACTACAGCAAAGAACAGACGACCCGCCAATGGATCAATTCGCAAAAGAAACAATCCCAATTTCCCTCGAAGAAGAGATGCGCAAGAGCTACCTCGATTACGCCATGAGCGTGATCGTGGGCCGTGCCTTGCCGGATGCGCGCGACGGCCTGAAGCCGGTACACCGCCGCGTCCTGTTCGGGATGCACGAACTGAACAACGTGTGGAACCGTCCTTACGTGAAATGCGCCCGTGTCGTGGGTGAAGTCATGGGTAAGTACCACCCGCACGGCGACGCATCGATTTACGACACGCTGGTCCGTATGGCGCAGGACTTTTCGCTGCGCTACATGCTGGTGGACGGCCAGGGTAACTTCGGTTCCATCGACGGCGATAACGCGGCGGCAATGCGTTATACCGAGTGCCGCCTGGACAAGATCGCCGGCGAAATGCTGGCCGACATCGATAAAGACACGGTCGATTTCGCGCCGAACTATGACGGCAAGGAAAAAGAGCCGACGGTGCTGCCGACCCGTATCCCCAACCTGCTGATCAACGGTTCGTCCGGTATCGCGGTGGGTATGGCGACCAATATTCCGCCGCACAACCTGACCGAAGTCATCAACGGCGCGCTGCACGTGCTGGCCAACCCGGAATGCACGATCGACGAGCTGATCGAAATGATCCCGGCGCCGGACTTCCCGACCGGCGGCACGATTTACGGCGTGTCCGGCGTGCGTGACGGTTACCGCACGGGCCGTGGCCGCGTCGTCATGCGCGCCAAGACCCACTTCGAGGAATATGGCAAGGAAGGCGGCCGCATCGCCATCATCGTCGATGAGCTGCCATACCAGGTGAACAAGAAGTCGCTGCTGGAGCGCATTGCTGAAAACGTGCGCGACAAGAAGCTGGAAGGCATTTCCGACATCCGCGACGAGTCCGACAAGTCGGGCATGCGCGTGGTGATCGAGCTGAAGCGCGGCGAAGTACCGGAAGTGGTGCTGAACAACCTGTACAAGCAGACTCAGCTGCAGGACACGTTCGGCATGAACATGGTGGCGCTGGTCGACGGCCAGCCGAAGCTGATGAACTTGAAGGACATGCTGTCGACCTTCCTGTCGCATCGCCGCGAAGTGGTGACCCGCCGCACCGTGTTCGAACTGCGCAAGGCGCGCGAACGCGGCCACGTGCTGGAAGGCTTGGCCGTTGCGCTGGCCAACATCGACGACTTCATCGCCATCATCAAGGCGGCGCCGACGCCGCCGGTGGCGAAATCCGAACTGATGACGCGCGCCTGGGATTCGTCCCTGGTGCGGGAAATGCTGGCGCGTACCGGCGACGAAGGCCAGGCGGGCATCGACGCGTTCCGTCCGGAACACTTGCCGAAGCATTACGGTCTGCAGGCCGACGGCCTGTACAAGCTGTCCGACGAACAGGCGCAGGAAATCCTGCAAATGCGCTTGCAGCGCCTGACCGGCCTGGAGCAGGACAAGATCGTCAACGAGTACAAGGACGTGATGGCGCAAATCGCCGACCTGCTGGACATCCTGTCCAAGCCGGCCCGCGTGACGGCGATCATTCATGACGAGATGGTGCTGTGCAAGAACGAATACGGCGACAAGGATCCGCGCCGTTCCAACATCGAGCACAACGCGACCGACCTGGAAACGGAAGACCTCATCACGCCGCAAGACATGGTGGTGACGTTGTCGCACCTGGGCTATATGAAAGCCCAGCCGATTTCCGAATACCGCGCGCAGAAGCGCGGCGGCCGCGGCAAGCAAGCCATGGCGACCAAGGATGAAGACTGGATCGACCAGCTGTTCATCGCCAATACGCACGATTACATCCTGTGCTTCTCCAACCGTGGCCGCATGTACTGGCTGAAGGTGTGGGAAGTGCCGCAAGGCTCGCGCACGTCGCGCGGCAAGCCGATCGTCAACATGTTCCCGCTGCAGGAAAACGAAAAGATCACCGTGGTGCTGCCGCTGTCCGGCGAAAACCGCACGTTCCCGGAAGATCACTACGTCTTCATGTCGACCAGCCTGGGCACCGTGAAAAAGACGCCGCTGAAAGACTTCAGCAATCCGCGCAAGGCCGGCATTATCGCGGTCGACCTGGATGAGGGCGACTTCCTGATCGGCGCCGCGCTGACCGACGGCAAGCATGACGTGATGCTGTTCTCCGACGCCGGCAAAGCCGTGCGCTTCGATGAAAACGACGTGCGTCCGATGGGCCGCACGGCGCGCGGCGTGCGCGGCATGAACCTGGACGAAGGCCAGAACGTGATCGCGCTGCTGGTGGCGGAAAACGAACAGCAGTCGGTGCTGACGGCGACGGAAAACGGTTACGGCAAGCGTACGCCGATCACCGAATACACCCGTCACGGCCGTGGTACCAAGGGCATGATCGCGATCCAGACCTCCGAGCGTAACGGCAAGGTGGTGGCGGCGACCCTGGTCACGCCAACCGATGAAATCATGCTGATCACCACCGGCGGTGTGCTGATCCGTACCCGTGTCGCGGAAATCCGCGAAATGGGCCGTGCAACGCAAGGCGTGACCCTGATCGCGGTGGAAGACGGCACCAGCCTGTCCGGCCTGCAGCGTATCGTGGAAACGGATATCGACGAGGTGGATGTGGAAGGCGCGGCGGATGCGGCGGCCGAATCGTCCGCAGAGCCGGCGGCGCCAGCGGAGCCGGATGCCGAATAAGCTTATATACAGCTGATATAACGGGGCCTGTGTTGTTTTCGCAGATTAATGCGACAATGACATAGGCCCCTTCTTTTTTGTAATAAGGAAAAGTTGAATGAAAAAATTGATCGCAGCCGCCGTACTGGCGCTGGCGTTTCCCGCCGCTTCCGTCTTTGCGGCCAATGCCGACGCCAAGAACATGGCGGCCGCCAAGGAATTGATGGCGGTGATGAACGTGCGCGCCATCATGCAGGCGTCCGTGCAGCAAATGTCGCAGCACATGCCCGACATGATGCGCCAGATTGCCGAAGCGGGCTTTGAAAACAAGAAATTCAGCGAAGAACAGAAGCGCAAGGCGCGCGCGGACCTGGACAAGGCGCTGCCGGGCATGATCACCGCCATGGGCAAGACCCTCAGCGATCCGAAGCTGCTGGAAGAACTCGAGGCGGAAACCACCGGCATCTATGCGCGCAACTTCTCCGACGACGAGATGCGCCAGATCACCGCGTTTTACCGCAGTCCCGTCGGCACCAAGATGCTGTCGACGATGCCGAAGCTGATGCAGGAATCCATGATGGTCAGCCAGAAGGTCATCGTGCCGCGTATCGCCAAGATGGTGGAAGGCATGACGGCCGCCACCGCCAAGTAACACCGTATTTTCAGAAACAGGTTTTCAGGATTAAGGAATCTCGCAAGTGACGAACATCTACAACTTCTCCGCCGGCCCGGCCGTTTTACCGAAAGAAGTGCTGGCGCAAGCCGCCGCTGAAATGCTGGACTGGCATGGCAGCGGGATGTCCGTCATGGAAATGAGCCACCGTGGCCCTGAATTCATTTCGATTTACCACCAGGCCGAACGCGACCTGCGCGATTTGCTGGCCGTGCCGGACAATTACAAGATCCTGTTCATGCAAGGGGGCGGCCTGTCGCAAAACGCCGTGATTCCCATGAACCTGGTGGGCAGGGAAGGCGCCACGATCGACTTTATCCAGACCGGTTCGTGGTCGTCGAAGTCGATCAAGGAAGCGGCCCGTTACGCCAACGTCAATGTCGCCGCTTCCGCGAAAGACAATGGCTATGCGTTCGTGCCGCCGCAATCGGAGTGGAAACTGACGCCGGGAGCCGCCTACCTGCACCTGTGCACCAACGAGACCATCGATGGCGTGGAAATCGACTTCGTGCCGGACGCGCACAAGGACACCACGATTGTCGCCGACATGTCGTCGCACATCCTGTCCCGCCCGGTCGACGTATCGAAATACGGCGTGATTTTCGGCGGTGCGCAAAAGAATATCGGCCCGGCCGGCGTCACGGTCGTCATCGTGCGCGATGACCTGATCGGCAAGGCGCTGCCATTCTGCCCGTCCGCGTTTGACTTCAAGAACGTGGCGGACAACGAATCCATGTACAACACGCCGCCCACGTACGGCATCTATATTGCCGGCCTGGTGTTCCAGTGGCTCAAGCGCCAGGGCGGCGTGGCCGAGATGGAACGCCGCAACATTGAAAAAGCCAAGCTGCTATACGCGGCGCTCGACGCGGACGATTTTTACCAGAATCGTGTGCAACCGGAATACCGCTCGCGCATGAACGTACCGTTCTACCTGCGCGACGAAAGCAAGAATGAAGCATTCCTGGCCGGCGCCAAAGCGCGCGGCCTGCTGCAACTGAAGGGCCACAAGTCCGTCGGCGGTATGCGTGCATCGATCTATAACGCGATGCCACTCGAGGGTGTCCAAGCCCTGGTCGATTACCTGAACGAATTTGCAGGACGCTGATTGGCGTCTTGTTCGAACCCTTCCTGCAGACCATGAATGACAAATTAAAACCGCTGCGCGAAAAGATCGATGCGATCGACGCGCAGATCCTCCAGCTGCTCAATGAGCGCGCCAAAGTCGCGCAAGAGGTGGGCCATGTGAAGGCCGAGACCAATGCACCTGTGTTCCGCCCCGAGCGCGAAGCACAGGTGCTGCGCGGCGTGGCCGACCGCAATCCGGGCCCGATGGTGTCGTTTGACGTGCAAACCATCTTCCGCGAAATCATGTCCGCCTGCCGCGCGCTGGAAAAACGCGTGACGGTGGCGTACCTGGGACCGGCCGGCACGTTCAGCGAACAAGCCGTGTACCAGCAATTCGGCACCGCCGTGGAAGGCTTGCCGTGCGCCTCCATCGATGAAGTGTTCCGCGCCACCGAGGCGGGCACGGCGGAATTCGGCGTCGTGCCGGTCGAGAATTCGTCGGAAGGCGCGATCAACCGCACGCTGGACCTGATGCTGCAAACCACGTTGCTGATTTCCGGCGAAGTGGCGATTCCCGTGCATCACAGCCTGATGAGCAAGACCGGCTCGATGGATGGCGTGAAAGTCATTTGCGCGCATTCGCAGGCGCTGGCGCAATGCCAGGTGTGGCTGAACCAGAATTACCCGAACGTGGAGCGCCGCGCGGTGGCCTCCAACGCGGAAGCGGCCCGCATGGCGGGCGACGACCCTGCCATGGCGGCCATCGCCAGCGAAATCGCCGGCACCCGCTACAAGCTGGGCGTGATCAAGCCGCACATCCAGGACGACCCGCACAACCGCACGCGCTTTGCCATCATCGGCCACTTGCAGACGCTGCCTTCCGGCAAAGACCAGACGTCCATCGTGCTGGCCGTGCCGAACAAGGCGGGCGCCGTGTACCAGTTGCTGGCGCCGCTGGCCAAACATGGCGTGTCGATGACGCGCTTCGAATCGCGTCCGGCCCGCATGGGAACGTGGGAGTACTACTTCTACGTCGACGTGGAAGGCCACGTGCATGACACGGGCGTGGCCAAGGCCATGGCGGAACTGAAGGACCAGGCTGCGTTCTTCAAGATTCTGGGTTCGTACCCGGTGAGTCTCACCTAAAGATTGTCAAAGGTTTTAATTATGTCGAAAGAATTCGGTCCCGATTACGTCCGCGCCATCGCTCCTTACCAGGCGGGCAAGCCCATTTCCGAAGTGGCGCGCGAGTTCGGCCTCGATGAAGCCAACATCGTCAAGCTGGCATCCAATGAAAACCCGTTCGGCGTACCGGAGTCGGCGCGCGAAGCCATGGCTGCCGCCGCCGCGGAGCTGGGCCGCTATCCCGACGCGAACGGCTTTGAACTGAAAAACGCACTGTCGAAGCGCTATGGCGTGCCGGCCGACTGGATCACGCTGGGCAACGGCTCCAACGATATCCTGGAAATCGCCGCCAAAGCCTTCGTCCAGAAGGGCGAAGCCATCGTTTATGCGCAGTATTCGTTTGCCGTGTACGCACTGGCGACCCAGGGCATCGGCGCGCGCCACATCGTGGTGCCGGCCAAGGATCACGGCCACGACCTGGACGCGATGCTGGCCGCGATCGACGGGGAAACCCGCCTGGTCTTCATCGCCAACCCGAACAACCCGACCGGCACCTTTATTCCGGGCCCGCAAATCGAAGCGTTCCTGAAAAAAGTGCCAGAGCACGTCGTGGTGGTGCTGGATGAGGCGTACAACGAATACCTGAAGCAGGAAGACCAGTACGATTCCGCCGCGTGGGTAAAACAGTATCCGAACCTGCTGGTGTCGCGCACCTTCTCCAAGGCATACGGCCTGGCGGGCCTGCGCGTGGGCTTCTCGATTGCGCAGCCGAAGCTGACGGACTTGATGAACCGCATCCGCCAGCCGTTCAACGTCAATTCGCTGGCGCAGGCCGCCGCGATTGCCGCGCTGAACGACACGGCATTCCTGGAAAAGGGCGCGCGCAACAACGCGGCCGGCTATGAGCAATTCGTCGAAGCGTTCCGGCAAATGGGCCTGGAGTACGTGCCGTCGTACGGCAACTTCGTGCTGGTCAAGGTCGGCAACGATCCGCAGGCGGGCGCCCGCGTCAACCTGGCGCTGCTGAAGCAGGGCGTCATCGTGCGCCCGGTCGGCAACTATGGCTTGCCGGAGTGGCTGCGCATTTCCATCGGCCTGCCGCAGGAAAACGCGGTATTGATCGCTGCCTTGCAAAAGGCGCTGGCGGCGGAATGATGAAACACGTGTTCGACAAGGTCGTCATCTCCGGCGTCGGTCTGATCGGCGGCTCGTTTGCACGGGCGCTGAAACAGGCGGGCGCGGTGCGCACCGTGGTTGGACTGGGCCGCTCCCGCGCCTCGCTGGAGCGTGCCAGGGAATTGGGCATTATCGATGCCATCGGCGACGACATCGCCGACGCGGTCAAAGGCGCCGACCTGGTGCTGCTGGCGGCGCCCGTGGCGCAGACGGGGCCCATCCTGTCCGCGCTGTTGCCGCACCTGGAACCGCATACCGTGGTGACGGACGCCGGCAGCACCAAGACCGATGTGACCGAAGCCGCCCGCAAGGTGCTGGGCGACCGTATCCATCAATTCGTACCGGGCCACCCGATTGCCGGCCGTGAAACCAACGGGCCCGACGCCGCCATTCCCGACCTGTACCGTGGCAAGAAAGTCGTGCTGACCCCTGTGCCGGAAAACAGCGCGGAAGATGTCGAGCGGGTGGCGCAGGCATGGCGAATTTGCGGCGCTATCATCCACCGCCTGTCGCCGCAGGAGCACGACAAGGTGTTCGCGTCCGTCAGCCACTTGCCGCACTTGCTGGCCTTTGCGCTGGTCGACGACATCGCCCGCAAGCCGCACGCGGATTTGCTGTTCCAGTACGCCGCCAGCGGCTTCCGTGATTTCACGCGCATTGCCGGTTCGTCGCCGGAAATGTGGCGCGACATCAGCCTGGCCAACCAGGAAGCGCTGCTGACGGAACTCGATGCCTACATGGCGCAATTGACGTCCGTGCGCGCGCAACTGGCGTCCGGCGATGGCAAGGGCCTGGAAGCGGTCTACAGCAATGCGCGCGAAGCGCGCGAACGGTGGATTGCCGCCATCGAGACGGCTGAAGCGCCGCCACCCAAAGATCTTGCAGAATAAGAAGGACGCAATATGAGCACGCAGTACCCGGAACACATTGATTTGCAGCCCGCCGCCCGCGCCACAGGCACGGTGCGCCTGCCGGGTTCGAAAAGCATTTCCAACCGCATCCTGTTGCTGGCCGCGCTGGCGCAGGGCGAAACCAGGGTCATCGACCTGCTGGCGTCGGACGATACGCACGTGATGCTGAACGCGCTGCGCTCGCTGGGCATCCAGTGGGTCGAGACGAAAGACGGCGACCACAAGGTGCACACGGTGCAGGGCGGCGCGGGCAGCTTCCCGAACCGCACGGCCGACCTGTTCATGGGCAATGCCGGCACGGCGATCCGCCCGCTGACGGCGGCGCTGGCCGTGATCGGCGGCGAATACACGGTGCACGGCGTGCCGCGCATGCATGAGCGTCCAATCGGCGACCTGGTCGATGCGCTGAACGATGTCGGTGCAAAGATCGATTACACCGGTAACAAGGGTTACCCGCCGCTGCACATCCACGCCGGCCAGTTCACGCAGGCGCGCCTGTCGGTGCGCGGCGACGTGTCGAGCCAGTTCCTGACGGCGCTGCTGATGGTATCGCCGCTGATGGCGCGCGGCCAGGACATCACCATCGACGTGGTGGGGGAACTGATTTCGAAACCGTATATTGAAATCACGCTGAACCTGATGCGCCGCTTTGGCGTGGCGGTCGAGCAGGATGGCTGGCAATCGTTCACCATCCGCCAGGGCCAGCAATACCAGAGCCCGGGCGAAATCCACGTCGAAGGCGATGCGTCGTCCGCGTCGTACTTCCTGGCGGCCGGCGCGATTTCCGGTGGTCCGGTGCGGGTGGAAGGCGTGGGCCGCCAGTCGATCCAGGGCGACGTGCGCTTTGCCGAGGCGCTGGCGCAAATGGGCGCGACCATCACGATGGGTGACAACTGGATCGAAGCATCCGCCGACGCGCCGTTGAAAGCCGTCGACATGGACTTCAACCACATTCCGGATGCGGCGATGACGATCGCCGTTGCCGCGCTGTACGCGGACGGCACGACCACCTTGCGCAACATCGCCAGCTGGCGCGTGAAGGAAACCGACCGCATTGCCGCGATGGCAACGGAACTGCGCAAAGTCGGCGCCATCGTGGAAGAGGGCCCCGATTACCTGAAAGTCACGCCGCCCGCGCAGATCGGCACGGCTGCCATCGATACGTACGACGACCACCGCATGGCGATGTGCTTCTCGCTGGCGTCGCTCAATGGTAAGTTGCGTAATGGCAACACCATTCGCATCAATGATCCGAAATGCGTGGCCAAGACGTTCCCCGAGTATTTCAGCGCATTTGCCGCCATCGCTAAATAAGCCGGTCGTACATGCATGGCGGCTTCCGCACAGCGGAAACCGTCCTGACATGGACGGGGACGCAAACTCCGTAGGGCGGATCGGTTTTATCGAGCCGCCATGCGTGCGTTGCCACCAGCGCCGGCAGTATCGGGCTGCATGCAATGCCGGCTTCCGCCAAGGCGGAAACCGCCCTACAGGATTCACATTTGCGGGAATCGCCCAACTGGGTTAAGTTACGCGTTTGCTTCTTCGCCTCGCTTTATGCCGATACACCCAATCCCAGTCATCACCATCGACGGTCCCACCGCTTCCGGCAAGGGAACCGTGGCCCACAAAGTCGCCGAACAGCTTGGCTTTCACTTGCTGGATTCCGGCGCGCTGTACCGTCTGACGGCGTTGCAGGCGCTGCGCCGCCAAACCCCACTGACGGACGAGCACGCGCTGGCCAAGCTGGCCGAACACCTGCACATCAGTTTCACCGGCGACGCGGTCTTCCTCGCGCATGAAAACGTGACCGATGCGATCCGCCAGGAAGAAGTGGGCAATACCGCGTCGAAAATCGCCGCATTCCCGACCGTGCGCCAGGCTTTATATGGCTTGCAGCTGGGTTTCCGCAAAACGCCGGGCCTGGTGGCGGACGGCCGCGACATGGGGACAGTTATTTTCCCGCATGCAACTTTAAAGGTGTTTTTGACGGCCAGTGTGGCCGCGCGCGCCGAACGCCGTTATAAGCAATTGATAGGTAAGGGAATTCCTGCTAATATGGAAGACCTCCTGATGGATTTGAAGGCACGCGACGACCGGGATACGAACCGGGCCATTGCTCCGCTGGTCCCCGCAGAGGGGGCGCATGTGCTGGATACTTCCGAAATGACCGCCGAAACGGCGGTCGCTCAAGTGTTGCAGTGGTATGCGGCCGTCGGGAAATGAAAGGCAGCGAGGTACGCTCTGAGTGCCATCGCTACATTGATCAACCCTAACCCAGTTGAAGCCGCATTGTGCGGGCCTTACTGGCTAACCTGGAAATATTAAATGGAAAGTTTTGCAGCCCTCTTCGAAGAGTCGTTGTCGCGTCAAGATATGCGCTCTGGCGAGGTGATCTCCGCTGAAGTCGTGCGTCTGGATCACAACTTCGTGATCGTTAACGCCGGCCTGAAATCGGAAGCTTTCATTCCTGTTGAAGAATTCAAAAATGACCAAGGCGAACTGGAAGTCAAAGTAGGTGACTTCGTTTCCGTGGCCATCGAATCGCTGGAAAACGGTTTCGGCGATACCATCCTGTCGCGCGACAAAGCCAAGCGTCTGGCTTCGTGGCTGGCTCTGGAAAAAGCAATGGAATCCGGCGAAATCGTCGTCGGTACCGTCAATGGCAAAGTCAAGGGCGGCCTGACCGTTCTGACCAACGGCATCCGCGCGTTCCTGCCAGGTTCGCTGGTGGACACCCGTCCTGTCAAAGACACCACCCCATTCGAAGGCAAGACCCTCGAATTCAAAGTTATCAAACTGGACCGCAAGCGTAACAACGTCGTTCTGTCCCGCCGCGCCGTCATCGAAGCTTCGATGGGCGAAGAGCGTCAGAAACTGATGGAAACGCTGAAAGAAGGCACCGTGGTGACCGGCGTTGTGAAAAACATCACCGACTACGGCGCGTTCGTGGATCTGGGCGGCATCGACGGCCTGCTGCACATCACCGACCTGGCATGGCGCCGCGTGCGTCACCCGTCGGAAGTGCTGACGGTTGGCCAAGAGATCACCGCTAAAGTCCTGAAATACGATCAAGAGAAGAACCGTGTTTCGCTGGGCGTGAAGCAACTGGGCGACGACCCATGGACCGGTCTGTCCCGTCGTTACCCACAAGGCACCCGCCTGTTCGGTAAAGTCACGAACCTGACCGACTACGGCGCGTTCGTTGAAGTGGAACAAGGCATCGAAGGCCTGGTACACGTTTCCGAAATGGACTGGACCAACAAGAACGTCGCTCCAAACAAAGTTGTCCAACTGGGCGACGAAGTTGAAGTGATGGTTCTGGAAATCGACGAAGAGCGTCGTCGTATTTCGCTGGGCATGAAACAGTGCAAAGCCAACCCATGGGACGACTTCGGTGTGACCCATAAGAAAGGTGACAAAGTCAAAGGCGCGATCAAATCGATCACCGACTTCGGCGTGTTCATCGGTCTGGCTGGCAACATCGACGGCCTGGTACACCTGTCCGACCTGTCCTGGACCGAAGCTGGCGAAGAAGCCGTGCGCAAGTTCAAGAAAGGTGACGAACTGGAAGCCGTTGTTCTGGCAATCGACGTTGAGCGTGAGCGCGTTTCCCTGGGCGTTAAGCAACTGGAAGGCGACCCATTCAACAACTTCGCTGCACTGAACGACAAAGGTTCGCTGGTAACCGGCACCGTGAAATCGGTTGAGCCAAAAGGCGCCGTGATCCAGCTGTCGGAAGAAGTTGAAGGCTACCTGCGCGCTTCCGAAATCTCCCGCGACCGCGTGGAAGATGCCGGCACCCACCTGAAAGTGGGCGACAGCGTTGAAGCTCTGGTGATCAACATCGACCGCAAAGCACGTTCGATCCAGCTGTCGATCAAAGCCAAGGACAACGCGGACACCGCGGAAGCCATGCAGAAGATCGCCGCTGACAACAGCGCTGCTTCGGGCACCACCAGCCTGGGCGCACTGCTGAAGGCCAAGTTCGACAACAAGAACTAAATAACTGAACCGGTACACGATGACTAAGTCCGAGTTGATCAACCGCCTGGCTGAGCGTTATCCTCAGCTGGTGGCGAAAGATGCGGAATTCGCGGTCAAGACGATTCTCGATGCGATGACCAATGCTCTGTCGAGCGGCCAGCGTATCGAGATCCGCGGTTTCGGCAGCTTTGCTTTGAATAGCAGGCCGCCCCGTATCGGCCGCAACCCGAAGTCCGGCGACAAGGTGATGGTGCCTGAAAAGCGCGTCCCTCACTTCAAGCCGGGCAAACAGTTGCGTGAGCGGGTTGACGCGATGGTCGGGCAACCGATCATCGAGGACT
Organism: Pseudoduganella rivuli; assembly: GCF_009674485.1. Classification (GTDB taxonomy): domain Bacteria; phylum Pseudomonadota; class Gammaproteobacteria; order Burkholderiales; family Burkholderiaceae_D; genus Rugamonas; species Rugamonas rivuli_B. The sequence continues at coordinate 53,482 of NZ_WKJJ01000013.1, forward strand.
GAAGCGTCTGGAACGGTCGCCGGGGCCCGCGCGGGTTCCGGCACAAAAACGGCGTCCGTGGATGCCGTTTTTTTTTGAAGAGGGCCTATGAAGATAGTTTCCACCGTTGTCGGTTTTATCCTGTTTGTCCTGTTCTTCGGCTTCGCCCTGAAGAACACCCAGGAAGTCAACCTGGTGATGTTCCTGAATTATGAATTGCGCGGCCCGCTGGTGCTGCTGTTGCTGGGCTTCTTTGCCGCCGGCGCAGTACTGGGTATCCTCGCGCTGACTCCCACCGTCTTCCGCTACCGCCGCGAAGCGAACAAGCAAAAAACCACCATCACCGCGTTGCAATCGTCGGCATTGAAAGTCAATGCGCAGCCGCAGCCGGACAGTGTCAATGCTCAGCAATGAGCACAACAATAAAAACGTCCTATGGAATTTGAACTCTGGTGGCTGCTGGGCATGCCCATCTTCTTCGCCCTGGGCTGGGTTGCTGCGCGGGTCGACATCCGCCAGCTGGTATCCGAATCGCGCACCTTGCCGAACGGGTACTTCAAGGGCCTCAATCACCTGTTGAATGAACAGCCGGACAAGGCCATCGACGCATTCATTGAAATCGTGCGCCTGGACCCGGAAACCACCGACATGCATTTCGCGCTGGGCAACCTGTTCCGCCGCCGCGGCGAAACGGAACGCGCCATCCGCGTGCACCAGAACTTGCTGTCCCGTCCCGATTTACCGGCGGAACAAAAGGCCCATGCCGGCTATGAGCTGGGCATGGATTACCTGAAAGCGGGCCTGCTGGACCGCGCCGAGGAAACGTTCAAAGGGCTGCTCGACAGTACCTACAGCGTGCAGGCGCGCCGCTCGCTGCTGGAAATCTTCCAGCGCGAAAAGGAATGGCAGCGTGCCATCGATGCCGCCAATGGCTTGCAGCAAGCGGGCGCCGGCGCCCGCCAGAAGGAAATCTCGCAGTTCTATTGCGAAATGGCGCAGGACGCGCTGGTGCGCATGCACTATGACGAAGCGATGAAGCTGCTCGACGATGCACTGCAGGCGGACCGCACCAGCGTGCGCGCCACCATCCTGGTGGGTGACGTGCAAAACGCGCAGGGCGACGTGGAAGCGGCGCTGGCCACCTGGCGCCGCGTGGAACAGCAAAGCGTGCCGCACGTGGCGCTGGTTGCGACCCGCATGATGGATGGCTACCGCAAGGTGGGCCGCCCGCAGGAAGGCGTCAGCCTGCTGAAGTCGTACCTGGAGCAGGCGTCGTCGATCGACTTGCTGGAAGTGGTGTTCAAGGCCGTGATCGAGCTCGATGGCGTGGAAGCGGCCAAGCAGCTGGTATCGGAAGAGTTGCGCCGCACGCCGACCTTGCTGGGCCTGGACAAGTTGCTGGAAGCGCGCATGGTCGACGCACCGGCCGCGCTGTTGTCGGAACTGTCGATGGTCAAAGGCCTGGTGCATGGGTACACGCAAAAGCTGGCCCGTTACCAGTGCGGCCATTGCGGCTTCAAGGCGCGCCAGTATTACTGGCATTGCCCGGGCTGCAGCAAATGGGATACCTACCCGCCGCGCCGCACCGAAGAACTGAATGTGATGAACTAAAACGGAGTGGCGGCTCGTACTCCGTAGGGCGGTTTCGCGCCAGCGAAGCCGCCATGCTTGCGTTATCGCTGGCGCATGTTGTAACGGCAGCGCATGCATGGCGGCTTCCGCTGCGCGGAAACCGCCCTACGAATTGAGTCGTACCCACGAATCTAAATTAACAAGAGGCCGCCATGACGACTTCGGTAATCAAGTATCAAGCACCCGCACTGGACAAGGTGCGCATCCTCGTGGTCGGCGACGTCATGCTGGACCGTTACTGGTTCGGCGACGTCAACCGCATTTCGCCGGAAGCGCCGGTTCCCATCGTGCGCATCGCCAAGCGCGAAGCCCGGCTGGGCGGCGCCGCCAACGTGGCGCGCAATGCCGGCGCGCTGGGCGTGCAGGCAGGCTTGCTGGGTGTGGTCGGCAATGACGAGGCGGGCAACGAAGTGGAACACTTGCTGCACAGTGGCGGCATCCACAGCTACCTGAAACGCGACGAAGCGATTTCCACAATTATCAAATTGCGGGTGATCGGCCACCAGCAGCAAATGCTGCGCATCGACTTCGAAGAGCCGCCCAGCGACGCGGTGCTGCATAACAAGCTGATGCAATACAAGGCGCTGCTGGCGGACTATGACGTGATCATCCTGTCCGACTATGCCAAGGGCAGCCTGGTCAATGTCGCCGACATGGTGGCGGCAGGCCGTGCCGCCGGCAAGGTGGTCATGGTCGATCCGAAAGGCGATGATTTTTCCCGCTACACGGGCGCGACGGTACTGACGCCGAACCGCTCCGAATTCCGCCATATCGCCGGCGGCTGGAGCAGCGAAGAACAATTGACGACGAAGGCGCAAAACTTGCGCGCCGAACTGAAACTCGATGCGCTGCTGCTGACCCGTTCGGAAGAGGGCATGACCTTGTACACCGAGCAGGCCGTGTTCCATACACCGGCCGATGCCCGCGAAGTGTTCGACGTCTCCGGCGCGGGCGATACGGTGATCGCCACCATGGCCGCGATGCTGGGCGCCGGCGTGGGCTGGGAAGAGGCGGTACAGACGGCCAACCGCGCCGGCGGCATCGTGGTCGGCAAGCTGGGCACAGCCACCGTGACGCGCGAGGAATTGTTCGGCTGAGTTTGGCAATGAATTGATCTGACGCAAGTAAAAGCAGGGAGCGGCATGGTCCAATGTCCCCGTGGCGTTCGCGCCGCACCTCCCTCGCAGCGTCAGCTGCAATTCACAACCCGCCCTCTGGCGGGTTTTTTTTACCATGCGCCACCATGGGCCGAAAGCTACTAAAGTAGCGCCCGTTCGTTCAACGGGAGATCACATGGCACTCAACCTATGGCGCGCCGGCTCCGGCATCGGCGCAATGCTGGCCGCTGCCAGCGTCCTGGCCGCCACCCCGCGCGCCAGCCTGCCGGAACCCGGGCTGTACCGTATCGATGCGGTCAACCAGCTGGAGATGGATGCGGGCAGGGCGCGGCTTGCGGAAGACGGCGCCACGGGTACCGTGACGGCCCGCACGCAGTCCGGCGGCTATGACAGCGGCGACCGGGTTTATCCCGGCAACGGCCCGCAGCAGCGCTGTATTCCCGCCACGCCGGCGTTCCCGCCGCCAGGCATCGGTGCGCCGTGCACGAATACGGCGACCCATGGTTCGCCGGGCAGTTTTATCCATACGGCCCAGTGCGGCCCGGTACAAGTCAAGGTTACGGGGAAGCAGCTGGACAAGGACACGTGGGACATCGTGCAGGAACACGTCATGACGCCGGCGCCGGGGGCGCCGGACTTGTCGGGCATGCGGCCATTGCTTGAGCGGATGGCGCAGCATGCGCCGACCGCGGAAGAGCGCGCCAAGGCCGCCGCCCAGCTGGCGCAATTGCCGGCCATGCAGGCGGACATGTCGGCCAAGCGGGCGCAAGTGCATGCCGACTTCGAGAAGGCGAAGTCGTCGGCAAAGACGCCGGAAGAGGCGGCCATGCTGGCGGCGGCACAGGCCCGGCTCCAGACCTCCGGCATGCCGATGACGGCGACGCGCCATGAGCGGTGGACGAAGATTTCTAGCAGTTGCCTTGGAGGGGCGGCGCCGAGGTAATCGCATGGACGGGATGGCGGATGAAAAACCAGACCGGGGGCGCCGTCAAGCCAGTCGCACGCCTTGGCGAATGGCTGAAGGCCCTACGTTTTATCAAAGCGTAGGGCGCTTGCCTGCCTTCAGCACTTCGCTAATCCAATACGTCTTTGCATAGCGCTGCATCCGACAGTATTCGCCGCGAATAGTAAGCAAATGCTGCCTGGGAGCGCCGTTCTGTCAGAATCCAGTCATGCGCCTCCCTTGCCAGTGCGGGTTGCAACGGTTTGATCTGGCCAGCGCTGGCGGCCAGTAAGTGCAGGTGCGCGGCGCGCTCAAACTGAATTGCAACCATACATGCTTCCTCGATCGAAGCGCAGGCCACGACCAGACCGTGGTGTGCCAACAGTAACGCACGTTTACTGCCAAGGGCCTTGCTGATGATGTCACCCTCCTCATTGCCAACAGGTACGCCTGGCCACTCCGGTAGGAAAGCCACATCATCAAATAGCGGCGTCGTGTCCATATGCGAAATAGCCAATGGCTGTTCCAGCATCGACAGCGCGGACGTATAAAGCGGATGGGTATGAATAATGCAGCGCACGTCTGGCCGGGCATTGTAGATCCAGCTATGGAAGCGGTTGGCCGGATTAGGCATCCCTTGGCCGCTTAACAGACGCAAGTCCGGATCGACCACCAGCAGATTTGATGCGGTAATTTCATCGAAGCCAAGGCCAAGCTGCTGCGTCAAAAATGTGCCGTCGTCGCCCGTGCGCGCCGTGATTTGTCCCGCCAGTCCGGAAGCATGTCCGTGCCGGTGCAGGATACGGCAGGTCAGGGCGACTTTTTCGCGGTCTGTCCAGCTCGGCTGTTCCAGACATTGCTGCATTTGCGTGTGGGCGGAAACCATCAGCGCTTGCCTGGATTGCGGCATGCCGGCGGTGCTCATGCCGCATGGGCCGGAGCGGCCTGATGTACTGCCTGCACAGCGTGGGCCATGGCTTCGATGTCGGAAAAGAAGCGTAAGCGGCTGTTTACCAAGGCTTCCCCCGCCTGCAACATGATATCGAGTTGCGCAGGATTTTCCTCGGCCATTGCGACCATCAAATCGCGTATTGTCTCGGCATGACCATCGTCGCATGCGACGTGAATCCGGAAGAACTCGAGTTCCGCCAGCTCCACGCCCTGCGCTAAAAAGCCTTCGATGATGTCTGCATACATGCTGGGCACCAGCGCCTCCGCCCCCAGGCATAATGCGCCGAGGCCATATGCGGGGTTCGACTGCTTGCAATGGTCGAGCATGTCGCGAATCAGCCAGGCGGTGCCTGCATAAGGGTCGGCTTGTATCGTCAAGATGCCAAAGTGGCCGAGCATCTGTTTGTAGAGCAGATGATGCGGCAGTTCGTCCGCATCACTGAGGCCCAGCTCTTCGAACAGGTTATCGGCCAGTTCCAATATTTCCTGATTGCCCGGCAAATTTGCCATCAGGGCGCACAGGTAACGCGTGAAATGACTGCTGTAGAGACCCTGCTGGACGAGGAACAGCTTGAGTTCCTTAAGCCCTACCTGGCCGGCGCGGCAGCGCCGAAGGAAGCTGTGCGCTCGTACGCGGGTGATCAGTTCATGTTTCTTTGCTTCGAGTTTTTCAATGTAGAGGTTCATGATGTTGTCGTTGATTGGATTGGCAGAGGGCGGTTAACATCGGCGAAGCACAGACCGCGATGATTTCACCGGTGACGCCGCCTTGGCGCAATTGATGCGCCGCCTCGATACATGCACCGGATGAGGGGCCCACTGCTTCGCCTGTGGCGCGCATCGCCGCATGCGCCGCCCGCCAGGCCAGTGACGATGGCACACTGAGAATACCGTCCACGGCGGTGGGATCGAAAAGGGTGCTTGGGATGGGAGGGGCCAGGCCCGTAATGTCATGCGGGCGCCAGCGCTGTCCCTGTAGTACCGCGGCTTCGGCGGGTTCGACCGCGTATACCTTGACACCGTGTGGCCGCAGCGCGGCAGCCATCCCCATGACCGACGCCGCGGTGCCGGCGCCCACCGTGACGGCTGCAATGGAATCCGACTGCGCCAGCAATTCCAGCCCTGCGGCGTAGTAGTAAGTACATAGCAGCGGTTCGGATAACTGTTCGACCAGCGTCCATGCCGGATTGCCACGCAGACGCGCATGCATTTTCCCGGCATCGTCGGGAGCCACCCGTACCACTTCGCTACCCAGCCACTCAATGTATCGGGTCACGGTTTCGGGCACGCCGGGAGGGGCGAACACGGTGGCGCCGCAATTGAGCTGGGCGGCTGCCCATGCAACGCTGATGCCGGCGCTGCCCGCCGACAGGATCGCAAGCCGGCTGCCGGTCGCAATCCTGCCCTGGGCCGCCATCGCGAACACAAATGGCGGCAGGCTGCGGTGCTTCATGGACAGGGATGGATTGTGGTACTCCACCTTCAACTTCAGTCCCGGCATCAGTGCCTTGGCGCAGATCAGTGGCGTCATGACGTCACGCCATCGAGGTAGGTACGCACGTTGTCCAGGTCCACATAACGGGGCAGTTTGACGCCATTGCTGCGCGCCATGCGGTCTTGCTTGACGCGCCGGATGATGTCCAGCGGCACGCTGCGCAACGGCGGCGAGACTGCCAGATGCCGCTGCAGCAGAGCTGTCGCGGTACTGGCGGCCTGCTCGGCCCGGCCGGAGCTGCAGAACCATAACTCCACCTGCTCGGCCTGCAGGGCATCCCGGTACTTCACCAGCACCGAGTCGACAATCTCAGTCAATTGATCGACCACGTTGAAAATGAGGTCGGGATAGACGGTCTGGCCGAGCACCTTCAATTGATGGTCGATGCGGCCGATGATGGTTCCCAGCCTTGGCGAACGGCGACCGCAGGCACACGGCGCCGTATCGAGCCAGGCGGCGATATCCCCGGTACCGTAGCGTACAGCAATGAATCCGCGTGGCAGCGATAGTGCCGTCACCACCACTTCCCCTGATTTGCCCGGCGCCGAGGGACGCCCGGTCAGCGGATCGACAAGTTCCACGTGCACGGCATCATCGTTAATATGGAAACCGTTGTGCGCGCGGCATTCGTGGCCAATCGAGCCAAGCTCGCTGCAGCCATACTCGTTCAACACCTCCTCGAATCCCCACACATCTTTTGCTCTTTGCGCCATGGGGGTCAATGCATTCTCGGCGTCAAATGCCGCGCAGGCGGCAAAATAAGCATATTTGGGCCGCCGCTCCAATGGCGGGAAATCCGCTCCCAGTTCATCGGCAATATTCAACATGACCATCGGATTGCCGACCACGAACTGGGGACGGTGGTAATTCATGACGTCGGCGATGCGCTGCAGCCGCTGCGCGGAACAGCGGAACGGACCGACGCCTATTTTCTTGGATGCGAGCCAAACCAGCGGTCCCAGCGAGAACATGTCGTTATTGCTCAGTAATTGAAGAAGCTTGCCACCGGGCCCTGCGCCCAGTTCGCTCAGCACGCGGGCAACGCAATCGACCCACACCTGCTCCTGTTGCCGGTGTACCGGCAGTTCGACCGGCCGCCCCGTCGTGCCGGACGAGCTGACCACATCGACAAAATCGCCGTATTCGACCAGGTCATCCCAGTTTGCCGACAAGTCTTTTTTGCGGATAATCGGTAGCCTGTCGAATTGTCCGCGATCGACCATTGCCAGCACTTCCGGCAAGTCCCTTTCCCAGCGGCGGGCATAGTAGCGGCGCTGATAGGCGGCGCTGATGCTGGCTTTTAATCTGCTATAGGTTTGCATAGGTTTTATCGAAAAATAAGTGTACCGGCGGTGCTACGCCGCGCGGATCTGCTGCTTGCCGTCGAAGTCCGGCATGCGCCGCCGGAGAATGTCCAGCGTTTTGCGTAAAATCTTCCGTGGGTCGGGATGCTGAAACACGTTGCGCCCGGCGCAGATGCCTGCGGCGTCATAGCGCACACTTGCGTCCGCCAGATCCAGCAGCCGGGTTTCATCGTCCAGTGCGCCGCCGGCAAACAGCACCGGGGTGTGCGCCTGTATTCCGTCGAGTAATTCGGGAATACGCTCCAGATTGGCAGGGGCCGCTACTTTCAGCGCATCGGCACCGAGTTCCACTGCCGCACGCATGAAATGGCGCAGGTTATTCAAGCTGTTATGTTCGCCGGTCTTGTCGTAGACCATGACCAGCACCGGCAGGCCGTAACGGTGCGCCTCGTCCACGACACTGCCGATCAGGTGCAAGTTATACGCCGCAGTCGCCGGGGTGAAATTGGCCTGGATGGAGACGCCATCGGCGCCCAGCCTGACGGCTGCTTCCACACTGGTAAACATCACCTTGCAGTCCGGGCTCTCGTCGAGATTAAGGGCGCCGTTCAGATGGATCATCATCCCGCAGCCGCTGACGCACTTCAGATGTTCCGCCATTCCCTTATGTAAGACTACGCCGGTCACCAAGTCCGGCGACAGCCAGGACTTGATCTGGTGCGGGCTGTGTAAACCGTCGATCGGCCCCATCGTCAAACCATGGTCGATCGGTACCACCAGGCAGCGTCCTTCGCCGCCATCCTGAAAATGCGCCCAGCGGCGTTTGCGTGCAAATGCTGTCATAAAGGCTCCTGAATGGTCGGGTCCGTTTTAAGATTCCAGGATATGTTCATCGACGCGCACACCGACATGGCGTCCCGGGGTCGTTGTGTAGCCCAGGACCTTGTCACCAGGCTTGAGCTCGGTCACATTCAGCGGCGTGGCCTTGTCGGAGAAGATGCGCACGTGCCAGTCGTCCTGCATGACGATGTTGACCAGCTTGTTGTCCGGGAAGCGGACTTCGATCAGTATCAATGGACGAATTTCCGTTTTCACGCGGCCGACGTAGATCTCCCGGGTACGTCCCTTCGAATTGACCAGCGTAATGCGCGAGCCGGCCCGCAATTCGCTGATGTAGCTGGTGCGGTCGCTGGCATTGAAGACATAGCTGTGGACCGATGCGGCATTGATGCGGAAAGGCCGCAGTTCCATGTAAGGCAAATGGAAGACCTCGGGACAGCAGAAAATGCCGCCGGTTGATGTGGAGCCGACCAGGATGCCCTCGTCCGGTTCGAACATATGGGTGGTATCGATGCAAGCGCGATGTCCCAGCCCCAAGTGCTCGGTGCGGACCACGGTGCCGATTTGCAGATCCAGCGTGGCAAGCCGGGCGTCATCGAGCTTGCGTGCCAGCGCGTCGAACTGTGGCACGTCGACAATGGACGACACCACGCCGTCGCTGCCAAGTTCCAGCACACCCAATGCGATCACTGCATCATGAATGTCGGTTCCTACTTCCTTGAGGAGCACGGTATTGGACTTATGCAGTTCCGCGATGACCAGTTCCAGGGGAATGTTGGTCGGGTCCTTGAACGCCACCATCAGGTAGTCGTGGCCCCAGCCTTCGCGGAACGACGCATGCAGTGAAGCGGCATCGTTGACGCCGATGCGCAGGCAGGTTTTAAAGCCGGCTTCCCGCGCCTGCTGCAGCGTGGCCGCGTCGGGACTGCAAATGACGTGCACGCGCGTTTGCTCCGTGCCGCCTGTCTGCGGCGTCACATGCTGCGCCAGCTTCTTCCACTCATCCTTGCCTGAGACGTGCAGCACGCGGCTGAAGCGGGCCGGCAGGCAGGCGGACAATGCTTTCATGTTGTCTGGATACATGACCATGCCGGTGAAGACGCCATGAAAGATTTTTTCACGCACGGCCTGGCGCATATCTTCCGCCAGCGGCTGCAGTGCCTTGCTGTCGTACCAGATCGCTACCTGGGGATTGGATTCATTGGCCGATGGCGACTGGTGGACGGCGGAATGTTCGTAGTTGCGTTTCTCGCTTTTTTGTACGGCTGGCGGCAAAGCTGCGACGGATTCGGTGATGCTGGACATACTGACTCCTATGATGAGGTAACGCTCAGGGTGAGGCCCAGGGGGCCGGTTGGTTAAAGCCGGTTATTTCTGTTGCACGGCAAATGCCGGCATGGGTTCGTCGCTTGCGGCGCGCATGGCGGGGATCGAAATCAGCAGGCCCAGGCCAGCGAGCACACTGGAGGCCGTGGCGACCCAATGGAATCCCGCGTCGGCATAGATCGCGCCGCCGGTCACCGAACCCAGCGTGATGCCGACATACAGGCTGCTCCCCATCAGCGCCATGACACTGGCGCGGCGCGATGGAAATACTTTTGCGGCGCAGGCCTGCAGCGCAGGGAACAACCCGAACGACACCAGTGCCACGGCAAACAGCGCGGGGCCCAGCAGCGGGGGCTGGCGGGTTGAAGGGCCGGCATACAGGGCAGCCAGGGCGCCAAAGGCAACTGCCATCATGACGAATGAACCTTGCACGACCCGATGGGCGCCATAACGGTCCGCCAGCTTCCCACCCGACAATCCACCCAGGGTGGCGCCTGCGCCGTAGCATGCAATCAGCATGGCCACCGTGCCGGGCATGCTGGCAAATTGCAGGGCGAGTGCACTGCCAAGATAGGTGTAGCTGGTATAGACGGCGACCGACCAGGCCACCATCGTGACCAGGAAGACCCAGGCACCGCGCAGGCTGCCAGCATGGGAAGCCGACGGGGAAGGGGCGGATGCCGTGACAGGCCAGCAACGCAGGTTGAACGGCAACATCATGGCCAGCAAGATCGCAATCAGCACAAACACATCGCGCCAATCGGACCAGGCTGCAATCATCATGCCCACAGGTGCGCCGCCGACCAGCGACAGCACCAGTCCGGAATTGACAATGGCCAGGCTGAAGGCCCGCCGCTCGGGAGGCGCGGAAGCTGCCGTCAGCGCATAGATCATGGGCGAAATGGACGCGGCTGCCAGGCCGGCAAAACAGCGGCTGGCGATCAGCAACGGCAGCGTCGTAGCCCAGGCGGTTGCCAGATTGGCCAGCACCAGCGATGTGATGCCGAATGCCAGTACCTTGCGTGCGCCGGTGCGTTCGGCGATCTGGCCTTGCAGCGGGCACAGCAGGGCATAAGCGATGCTGAATCCGCCGACCAGCACGCCAAGCGACGCCGGCGTGCTGTGCATGTCGGCGGCGATCGCGGGCAGGAACGGGGAAATGATGAACAGATCTGTCCCTACCAGGAACATGGTCAGCCAGCCGAATAGCAGCTTGTTTCGTGCAAAGAAGTGCATTTGGGGTCTCCTGGAAAAGGGGAATTACCGGGCGCCTGTCGGCGCGTGATTCCACAGCACCGACGTAAATACCTCACGCTCGCCATGACAGTAGGCGCGATAGGTGTCCCAGAATGTTTCGCGCAAGGCGCGTTTGAGCACCTTGCCGGTGGCGCCGGTTGGTGCCTTGAAACCGGCGCCGGCGAGGCAGACACCGATCGCGTAGCCACGCCCACGCAGCACCGCCAGTGCCGGCTGCTGCAATAGGATTTCCAGCACCGCTTGCGGATCCGCGTTGGCGCCGGCGTGCGGCACCACCAGTGCAATCAGACTGTGTTCCCTGGTCGGCAGGCGTCCCACGCCGATGACGTGCGCATCGTGCACCGCTGGCAGTTGCTGGATCAGTTCCTCAAGCGGCAGCGAATAGGCCGGCCCGGCCGCTGTGGCAATTACGTCGACTGCGCGGTCCTGGTGATAAAAGTTACCTTCGGGGTCAAAGTAGCCGACATCGCCAGTGAGCCAGTGCTGCCCCAGCCGGCACATTTCAGTCAAATGCGGTGCGTTGTAGTAGCCGGGGGTGACGGTCGGTGATTTGATCGCAAGGTAACCGGTCTCACCTGCCGGCAGTTCGTTGCCCAGCGCATCGAGAACCCGCGCGCTGGCATACGGCGCCGGCTGTCCCACGCAACGGCGCGATGTCACGGCATTGGCGGCCGACACTTTCCAGAAGCACGACATGCCCAGTTCCGATGCGCCGAACCCGTCAAAGAAGCGCGCGTCCGGCGCGAGTGCCAACAATTGGCTGATATGCGCTTCGTGCGCCGAGTCGCCCGTATTGATCATGCGCCGCACCGTACCGAAAGCGCCTGACGGCAAGCCCTGGCTGATCAGGGATAGGTAAGTTTGAGGAAATGCGACCAGCACGGTGGGCTGGAATGCCTGAATCTGCGCCGCTACCGTACTCCCTGTCAGCGTGCTCAATATTCTTGTCGGCAATCCCAGCATCGTCGCTGTCATCAGATAGCTGATTCCTGCGGAATGCGATTGGGGAAATGCCGTCAGCATGCGTTCGTTATCGGTTTCGATAAAGTTTCTTAACCGTTCGCGTTTTCCATTAAAAAACTGGGTATGACTGAAAATGACGGCTTTGGGAATACCTGTGGTTCCGGAACTGTGGCAAATCATTACCGTATCGTCCTCAGCCTTTTCCAGCGGCCAATCGGTCGGCATGGTTTCGGGCCGTGCGGAAAACGTCGTGGCGGAATTCAGGACCTGGATGTCCCGCAACTCCTCGGCGATTGACTCATCGAAATTAATATTGCCATCATGCACAAAATATCCAAAACCGTTGGCGCGCGCATACCGCGCCGCAATGGACGTTGGCATTTGACTGTTAATTGGGACAGGAATGGCGCCGATACTGTTCAGCGCCAAAAAATGCAGGAACGGTGAACATCCTTCTTCCGTGTAAGTGCACACGTAGGCGCCGCGCTTAATGTTGTGGGCGCGGTACCAATGCGCCAGGTCCATGACGGCCTGCAGTAGCTGACGCATGCTCAATTCATCATATTCGTCGCCATACGGTGTACGGAATGGTTTTTCAAGGAATAAAAATGGGACATCCCGTGTTTTACATAGTTCATAAGTTTTAAAGAGAAAGTTACCTGCCCCCAGTTGACTATCTTCATACAAGTAATTTCGTGCGGATTGCGATAATAAAGAGGTGCTCACTTCGGCTCCTGAGGTTTTTGACGATGTTGTTTAGACTGCTGATGTGGCAGGCTATCTTTTTAATTGCGGAGGCTATGGTGATGGGAAATGGGGAATCAGTACATATGGGATTTCTCATGGTTTGTTTTGTTTTCAATTTAAATTAACTAGTCATATAAATTAATAAATAGATATTATTTTTATGGGCTTATAGGTGCGTTGTCGGACGGCTGATAGTCTGAATAAAAAGAATATCAATCAAAGGAAAAATCATGTCCGATCCAATCCGCTTTATGTATAAAGGCGCCGTTCACAGCGTTAATGAGAGCGCCCCCACGCAAACCATCCTGCAGCATTTGCGCGAGGATTTGCATTGCACCGGGACCAAGGAGGGATGTGCTGAAGGCGACTGTGGCGCATGTACCGTGGTGGTGGCGGAACTGCAGGGCGGCGAAGTACAAATGAAGGCAGTCAACGCCTGCATCCAGTTCCTTCCCACGCTCGATGGCAAGGCGTTGTTTACCGTGGAAGATTTGCAGCAGCCGGATGGAGGGCTGCATCCGGTTCAGCAGGCGCTGGTGGACTGCCATGGCTCTCAGTGCGGTTTTTGCACGCCAGGCATCGCCATGTCGCTATGGGGCCTGTACCTGAAACAGCAGACATGTGGAACGACGCCGTGCCGGCGCGATATTAACGATGCGCTGTCCGGTAACCTGTGCCGCTGTACCGGCTACCGGCCCATCATTGAAGCCGCTGCGCGCATGGGTGAATTCGATGCGCCGGAATTCGACCGCGCAGGATTGCTGGCGTCCCTGGCGCCATTGCAACGGGATGCCATGTTCATTTATGCGGCAGGGGAGAGCCGGTTTTACGCGCCGCGCACGCTTTCGCAGTTGCTCGAGATCCGCGCGGACTTGCCCGAGGCGCGTTTGCTGGCGGGATCGACAGATGTTGGCCTGTGGGTGACCAAGCAGATGCGGATATTGGGCGACATTATTTATCTGGGGGCGGTGCCGGAGCTACGCGCCATCACCGAGCGCGACGACATGCTGGAAATCGGCGCCGGCGTCACATTGACCGACGCGTTTGATGCGCTGTGCCGCCACTACGGTCCAGAACTCGATGAGATGCGGCAGCGTTTCGCGTCTTTACCGATTCGCAATGCGGGTACGCTGGGCGGCAACGTCGCCAATGGCTCGCCGATTGGCGATTCGATGCCGTGGCTGATCGCACTGGGCTCGCAGGTCGTATTGCATGGCGCGCGTGGGCGGCGTGTGCTGGCATTGGAAGACTTTTATCTGGACTACCAGAAGAAGGACTTGCACGCTGACGAGATCGTCGAGTCGGTACGGGTGCCGCTGCCGCTGGCCGGCCGCCAATTCCGCACTTACAAGCTGGCCAAGCGTTTTGATCAGGATATTTCCGCCGTGTGCGCGGCCTTCTGCATTGAACTCGATACCGATGTGGTCCGTGACGTGCGCATCGCCTTTGGCGGCATGGCCGCGATTCCCAAGCGTGCCGCCAGGGCCGAAGCTGTCTTGCGTGGCGCAATCTGGAGTGAGGCGGTGCTGCGGCAGGCAAAAGATGCGTTGGCCGAGGACTATGCGCCGTTGAGCGACATGCGCGCGTCCAGCGCTTACCGCATGCAGGCGGCGCAAAACCTGCTGCATCGCTTCTGGCTCGAAACGCGCCCTGAACATGCGATGCCCGCTGTGCTGGTCAATGCCTTTGCGTGGCAATAACCCATTTACCAAAAACGAAACGGAGACTGACAATGAATCAACCGACCGAAGCCCGCCTGCTGGCGGAGAGCGACATCATGTGGGCGGAAGTAGGCCAATCCCGCCCCCATGAATCGGCGCAGCTGCATGTCCTGGGGACTGCGAACTATGTCGATGACATTCGTGAAGTGCAGGGTACCCTGCACGCGGCGCTGGGTCTGTCGCAGAAGGCGCACGCGAAAATCCGCGCCATTGATCTTGAGGCGGTGCGCAACTCGCCGGGCGTGGTGGCGGTGTGCACGGCGGCCGATATCCCCGGCGCCAATGACTGCGGTCCCATTATCCACGACGATCCGATTCTGGCGGATGGCTTGGTGCAATACGTGGGTCAGCCAATGTTCATTGTGGTGGCTGACAGCCACGATAACGCGCGGCGCGCGGCGCGCAAGGCCGTGGTTGACTATGAAGAGCTGCCTGCGTTGCTGACACCCCAGCAAGCCCGTGATGCAAACTCGTTCGTGCTGCCCCCGATGCAATTGCGGCGCGGCCAGTTTGAGCAAGCTTATGCGGCGGCCCCACACAAGCTGCAGGGCAAGCTGGCGGTGGGAGGCCAGGAACAGTTCTATCTGGAAGGCCAGATTTCGTATGCCATTCCTAAAGAAGATGGCGGCATGCTGGTGCTGTGTTCGACCCAGCACCCGACTGAAATGCAACACACGGTCGCGCATGCACTGGACTTGCTGTCGCATAAGGTGCAGGTGGAGTGCCGCCGCATGGGCGGCGGGTTTGGCGGCAAGGAAACCCAGTCCGCGCTGTGGGCCGGGGCCGCAGCCATTGCCGCCAACTATGTCAAGGGGCCCGTCAAACTGCGCGCCGACCGCGACGACGATATGATGGTCACCGGCAAACGTCACTGCTTCTGGTACGAATATGAAGCAGGGTATGACGACGAGGGCCGCATCCTGGCGGCCAAGGTGGAAATGCTGACGCGCGCGGGTTTTTCCGCCGACCTGTCCGGTCCTGTCGCGACGCGTGCCGTCTGCCACTTCGATAATGCCTACTACTTGTCCGACGTCGACATCGTGGCCATGTGCGCCCGCACCAACACCCAGTCAAACACAGCGTTCCGTGGTTTTGGCGGGCCCCAGGGGGCGATCGCCATTGAATACATCATCGATGAAATCGCGCGCAACCTGGGGCGGGATGCACTCGATGTCCGCAAGGCGAATTTTTATGGACGCGATCCGGATGGCGCCCGTAATACCACGCCATACGGCCAGCCGGTAAAGGACAACGTCATCCACGAGCTGGTGGCGCAGCTGGAGTCGGACAGCAGTTACCGCGCGCGGCGCGCGGCGGCCCGGGAGTTCAATGCCATGAGCCCGGTATTGAAGAAAGGGATCGCATTGACGCCCGTGAAATTCGGCGTTGCGTTCAACACAGTGCATCAAAACCAGGCCGGCGCGCTGGTGCATGTGTACGTGGATGGCTCGGTGCTGGTCAATCACGGCGGCACCGAGATGGGACAGGGCGTCAATACCAAAGTGGCCCAAGTCGTGGCCCAGCAATTGGGCGTGGACCTGTCGCTGGTGCAGGTCAGCGCTACCGATACCGCCAAAATCGCCAACACTTCGCCTACCGCCGCTTCGACCGGCGCTGACTTGAATGGCAAGGCCGCGCAGGATGCCGCGCGGCAGATTTGCGAGCGGTTGGCGCAAATGGTGGCCAAGGAATACGGAGCCGATCCTGCTGACGTTCAATTCCGCAACAACCACGTGCACGTCGGGGGCCGGGCGCTGCCGTTCAAACAAGTCGTTGCGAAGGCCTACCTCGCGCGGGTTCAGCTGTGGTCCGACGGTTTTTATGCCACACCGAACCTGTGCTGGGACAGCAAGACGATGACAGGCACCCCGTTTTCATATTTTGCATATGGTGCTGCCGTATCGGAAGTGATTGTCGATACGCTCACTGGCGAGTGGAAGTTGTTGCGGGCGGATGCGCTGTACGATGCAGGCAATTCATTGAATCCCGCGATTGACAAGGGGCAGGTTGAGGGCGCGTTTATCCAGGGCATGGGCTGGCTGACAACCGAGGAGCTGTGGTGGAACCAGATGGGCAAGCTGATGACGCATGCACCATCGACGTACAAGATTCCAGCGGTGTCGGATTGCCCGGAAGACTTCCGCGTCAGCCTGTACAAGAACGCCAATGTCACGGACAGCATCCACCGCTCCAAGGCGGTGGGCGAACCACCCTTGCTGCTGCCTTTCTCCGTCTTTTTCGCCATTCGGGATGCCGTTGCCAGCGTCGGCGACTACCGGGTCAACCCGCCGTTGCAGGCGCCGGCCACCTATGAAGCGATTTTCAACGCGGTCACAGCGGTGAGCGAAGGTTGATGAGTGTCCGGATGGCATCTCCGCGGGGACGCCACACGGAGTCCGGCGTCCGATGGAAGGAATATGGCAGACTTTCGCGATAACAACAAAGTGCTGATCGTCGAAGATCATCCACTGGTGGCCGATGCAACGGCGTTGCTGTTATCCCGCATGTCGCCGGCGCTGCAGGTGACCATCCGGCATTGCGCAGTCACGGCGCTCGCCACGTTTTACAGTCGGGCAGACTGGTTCCGCGTGCTGCTTGACCTGGATGTGCCGGGCGCGGAAGGGCTGGCGCTGGCCAGGAAGTTCGCCCAATCGTGCGGAGCCGGCAAAGTTGCGATTATTACTGCTCACGACCTGCCAGCATGGCGCACGCAGGCGAGTGAGCTGGGCATACTGGATTACATCGTCAAAGCCAGCCCGATGCATGAGTTTACCGAATCGCTGGCGCGTGTGATCGGTGCCCAAGGGACTGGTAACAGCACCAAGTCGGCTGCCACCTTGCCACTGACACGCCGTCAGCAGGATATGTTGTGTTTGCTGCGCCGTGGCTACAGCAGCAAGGATATCGCAAATCAGTTGAGAATTTCCCAAGGCACGGTTGATAACCATATTTCCAGCGTGTTGCGGGCCCTGCGCGTCACAAACCGCGCCCATGCGGTTGCCAAAGCGATTGAACTGGGATACAGCTGATGGCGGCAATGGGGGATGGCGGGGCGGTGCGATGGCGTGCCGGACGGCTGCTGGTGCGCATGCTGCTGTGGCTGGCTTTTATCATGGTGGCGGGCGTGGTGACACTGGAGGCTGTCTCGCTGCAGTCGTACCGGGAGGGTTTTTACGGATTGCTGGTCTCGGATCAGAATACGCTGCTGGAATACATTGCACGCGACCTGGACAAGAATATTGGCCAGTTGAGTGCGGCGTTATCCGCAACTGCGCTGACGGTCACGCCCTCGGCTGTCGCAGACCGTGCCAGCGCCCGTCGTTTCCTGAGCGCGAATGCCGGTTTGCGCACGCTATTTGACCGCTCGGTGTCTTTGCAGACGCCGGCGGGGAAACTGCTGGAGAGCTTCCCCGCACTTCCGGCGAACGAGGCCGTGTTGCCTTGGCCGCCAGACGCTTTGCAGCAGCTTGTTCGCAGCGGAAAACCGTTGATCTCGGAACCCTACTTGCCGTCGCAATCGCAGCGGCGGGTCATGGTGTCAATGGCCGCACCGGTATTCGCGGCGGATCGCAGTCTGCTGGCGATTCACGGTGGCAGCGTCGCCCTGGCGGATCTTGGCATGCTGTCCAGCTTTTGCCGCACCGTCATAGGGAAGACGGGATATTTATTCCTTGTGACGCGCGACGGCCGCTTGATCCAGCACCCAGACCGCAGCCGGTTGCTTGAGCGTGCCTTCCCCTACGGCAGCAACGCGGTGTTTGAGCGGGCATTGCAAGGCAAGGATGGTGCGGGTGTGGTCACCATGCCGGACGGAGAACGTTACATCGCCAGTTTCAAGCGGGTCGCTGCTACCGGATGGGTAGTCGCATCGATTCTGCCGGAAAAGGAAGCCTTCGCGGACTTTGACAAATTAGTCGGGCAATTGCTGCTGGTGATGTCCGGCGTCTGCGCAGCGGTGATGGTTTTGGTTTCCTTTCTTACCAGGCACTTGCTGGGCAGGCTGGCCTCCGCCAACCTGCGGCTGCAACGCTTACGTGGACAGGCTTTGCGTAAGTTACACAGGCGGTCGCAATTTTTTCAGGAGGCAAGCCACGATTTCAAACAACGCCTGCACGCTTTGCAGCTGCTGCTGCAGATTGGCAGTGCCGGCGATGTGGCGGGCATGCAGTCACATTTACCCAAGGCGGCGACTGTCATCAACAGTCTGAAAGCATATGTTGGGGATTTTCTGGAGTTTGCGCAGTTAGAGTCGACGGGGGTGCGCCCTGCGACCAGGACCGTTGCGCTGCAGGATGTGTTTCAGCAGCTCGACTTCATGTTTGAGGAGATGGTTCGGGAGCGAAGCGTGGCGCTCAAGATCCGGTTCACGCCGGTAGTCTTGATGACAGATGAGCGACTGTTGTTGAGGATGTTGGAAAACTTGCTATCGAATGCAGTCAAGTTCGGGCGTGGCAAAATTTTGCTTGGTGTACGCCGCCGCGGTAACGGATGGTGCATTGAGATATGGGACAACGGGCCCGGCATTCCCGCAGCAGACAAAATCCGGGTATTCGAAGCATTTGACCGTAGCGGGACAGCCGCTTGCACCGACGGCGTCGGACTGGGGCTGGCGATCGTCAAGCGCCTGGCGGCAGCGCTGGGATACCGGGTAGAGCTGCACTCCCTGCCGGGCCGTCACAGCTGCTTCAGAATTTTTATTCCAGGATGACCCGTTTTGACAAGTACGATCTATCAACCACACGGAAAGGATTTCATATGGAGCGTTTGAACTTTGCGGCGGCATCTCCCGGCGCATACAAGGCAATGGGGGGATTGGAACAATATGTGAACGACTGCAGCATTGAACCTGGGCTGCTTAAACTGGTCAAGCTGCGCAGTTCACAGATCAACGGCTGCGCGTTTTGCGTCGATATGCATGCGATGGCGGCCGGAAAAAGTGGCGAGACAGAGCGGCGGCTGTACGCGCTGCCAGTCTGGCGCGAGAGTCCTCTCTTTACGCCGCGTGAACGTGCTGCGCTTGCCTGGACCGAGCTGCTGACGAATTTGCCGTCTGGTACTGTTGGGGAGCAGGATTATGCTGCACTGCAATTGCATTTTGATGAGCGCGGGATGGTTGACTTGACCGTGGCGATTAATGCCATCAATGGCTGGAACCGGCTGGCTGTGGCTTTTGCCAAGCAAATACCCGCTTGAGCGTCATTCCAGCAGGTGGGTACGCACCGCCGGTTGAGCAGCCTCAACGTTGCTTCGTCATCGCCGCCCGCCGCCATGCGTTGGGAGGAGACAGGGCGCGGTCCAGGCCTTGCATCCACGAAAACGGAGGAAGTCATGTTGAAAAAACTGTTGCTGGCGGTATCGACGATGGCGATGGCGATGGGCGTCGCGTTTGCCCAGGTGGACGTCAATAAAGCCGATGCGGCGGCGCTGGACAGTGTGCGGGGCATCGGCCCCGCCAAGTCCAAGCTGATCCTCGACGAGCGCGGCAAGGGTGGTGAATTCAAGGATTGGGCCGACTTCGAGCGCCGCGTCAAAGGCATCGGCGACAAGAATGCCATGAAACTGTCGGAAGCCGGCCTGGTCGTCAACGGCAAATCCAAGGATGGGGCGGCAGCGAAAACGATGGAAGGCAAGCAGACCGCGAAAGCCCCGACTGCCGCGAAGAACAAGTAACCAAGCAGTCTTGAACGTCAAAAACCGCCGGCACAGCAGCCGGCGGTTTTTTTTTGAACCAAATCCCTGCGGCTTGGTATTTACGCACGACTTCAGGGGTTTGACGGAAGAATTGCGATTCCGCAAACGTAACGATAAGATCCATTCAACATTGCAGATAGGGGTTTGCTATGCATGCATTCCGTCGCAGTTCGATATTACTGCTGCTGGCGCTGGCCGCTTGCGGCGGCGACCAGTCCACGCAACCGGGCGCGCAGGGCGGCGCGCCCCGCGCCATGCAAGGAGGGGCGGTACGGCAAGGCGCCGCGCCGGCCTTTACCACCTTCAGCGGCAACGCCAGCCAGTATACGGTGACGGCCAACGCCAACGGTTTTGCCGTCACCGACATCCTCACCAGCCAGTCCACACAAGTGGCGGCAGGCGCCCGGCTGCGCTTTGCCGACAGCGCCATTGCGCTGGACCTGGATGGCATCGCGGCCCTGGGCTACCGCATTTACCAGGCCGGATTCAACCGTAAGCCGGACCTGGCCGGCCTGGGCTACTGGATCAGCCAGATGGACAACGGCATCAGCCAGCGCGACGTGGCGGCCAGCTTCGTATCGGGCGCTGAGTTTGCCGCGCTGTATGGCGGTGCGAATCCCACCAACCTCGTGTACGTCACCAAGCTGTACAACAACGTATTGCAGCGCGCACCAGAACAGGCGGGCCTCGATTATTGGGTGGGCGTGATGGACCGCGGCGAAGCCACCCGCGGCGAAGTGCTGGCCTTCTTCAGCGAAGGCGCGGAAAACAAGGCGCTGGTGGCCCCGGCCATCGTGGCCGGTATCGAATACCTGCCATGGGGCAGCAAGCTGCCATCGAATGCCGTCGCCGATTATGCGGCGCAGTATGACGGCACCGTGCGCGGCGGCGACAGCGGCAACATCAGCATCGTCGTCAACAGCAGCGGCACGGTGCAGGCGGGCGGCCATTTGAATGGCGCGAATGCCGATGTCGGCGGTTCCACGCAGCTGGCGGACGGCGGCCGCTTTGAAATGACGTATGCGGGCAATGGCCAAAGCCTGGCGCTGAAGGGATCCATCAACGTGGCGACCGGCGTGGCGACCGGGTCGTGGATCAATGCCGCCGCGAAGACCAGCGGCGTGTTCAGCGCTTCGAAACCGGTAACGCAGCCGAAGATGTTCCCGCAAGTGCAGGCCATCATTACCCAGCGCTGTGTGGGATGCCACTCGGCGCACACCACGTTCCCGGGCTATAACACGGCGCAGGCCGGCCTCAGTTTCGATACGGAAGCGCAAATCCGCGCCCAGGCCGGGTTGATCAAATCGGCCGCCGTGGATTCACAGCGCATGCCGTTCGGCAATGCGACCGGCATGACGCAGGCCGAACGTAGCACGCTGGCGGCATGGTTCAGCGCGGGTACGCCACCATGATGGCGGGCCGCATGAGACAAGGCATGCTGGCGGTCGCCGCCGTGCTGCTGGCGCCCGCCGCGCTGGCGGCGCCGGCGGCCGGCGCGCCCGCGCCCGCATTCGATTTGCCGGGTGACGCGGGCCGTATCAGCCTCGATGCCTACAAGGGCAAGCTGGTCTACGTGGATTTCTGGGCTTCGTGGTGCGGGCCATGCCGCAAATCGTTCCCGTGGATGAACAGCCTGCAGCAGCGTTACGGCGCCCATGGTTTGCAGGTGGTGGCCATCAATGTCGATGCGAAGCGCGACGATGCGGCGGCCTTCCTGGCCAAGGTACCTGCCGCGTTTGCCATCGCCTATGATCAGGCCGGCGCGACGCCCCGCGCCTACGGCATCAAGGGCATGCCCAGCAGCGCGCTGGTGGGACGCGACGGCAAGCTGTTATGGCTGCACGCGGGATTCAATGAATCGGACCAGGCCGTGCTCGACGCGCAGATCAAGGCGGCGCTTCAACTACAATGAGCTTCAACAGGAGCAAACATGCATCAATCATGTAAAGCCGTACTGGCGGCAGGGACACTGGCGGCGCTGCTGTCCGGCTGCGGCGCGGTGCAGCCGGTGGCGCCGTGGGAAAAAGGCATGCTGGCGCAGCCCAACATGCGCTTTGAGCGCGACCGCAACGAAGCCCGCTATGCGGCCCACATCTACGACAGCCGCGAAGCGGCCAGCGGCGCCGGCAGTGTCGGCGGCGGCGGCTGCGGGTGCAACTGACTTATGGCGAACATTCCTTCTTCTCCAGCCCGCGCGCTGATGCTGGCGGCGCTGGCGCTGCCCGGCGTGCAAGCGGCAGCGGAAACCATCCCCGAAGCGGGCTCGATCAGCATCGATTACCTGCATTACCAGGACAGCCAGCCCGGCATGGACCGGATCAGCGTCCGTTCGCCGTCCGTGCACATGACGATGCCCATCGCCGGCCAGTGGCTGGTGGAACTGGGCGTGGTGGGCGACCATTTGTCCGGCGCCACGCCCCGTTACCACACGTCGGTGTCCGGCGCGTCGCGCATGAAAGACGAGCGCAATGGCGCGGACATCCGCGTCACGCGCTACCTGGGCCGCGCCACGGTCAGCGCGGGCGCCGCGTATTCCGGCGAAAACGACTACCACTCGAAGGCGCTGTCGCTGGCCGGGACGCTGGCGTCGGAAGACCGCAACACGACGGGCGGCTTTGCCATCGGCGTCAGCAACGATGTGATTTCACCCGTCACGTTGGCCGTGGTGGGCGAGCGCCGCCACGCGTTCGAGTGGATGGCGACGCTGGAACAGGTGCTGACCCGCACCGACGTGGTCAAGGCCGACTTGTCGCGGTCGCGGGGGCGGGGCTATTACTCGGACCCGTACAAATTCGTCGACAACCGTCCGCGCGAACGCGACATCACCAGCGTGCTGCTGCGCTGGAACCACGCCTTCAATGATGGGTCCGCACTGCGCAGCAGCTACCGCTGGTACACGGACACCTTCGGCATCCGCGCCCATACCCTGGGCACGGAATGGGAAAAACCGCTGGCGGGCGGCTGGTCCGTCACACCCGCGGTGCGGCTGTATTCGCAATCGAAGGCGGACTTTTATTTCGATCCGGTGTACGACAGCACCTTCGGCCCGCCATTCCCGCCCGGCTATGTGTTCGGCACCAAGACCTTCATGACGGCCGACCAGCGCATGGCCGCATTCGGCGCCGCCACCTTTGGCTTGAAAGTCGCGTATGCGTTTGGCGACGGCTGGAACGTGCACGTGAAGGCGGAACGCTACCGGCAAACAGCGGGCTTGCGCTGGAGCGGCGGCGGCAGCCCCGGCCTGGCCCGCTACGATGCACAGACGTGGCAGCTGGGTATCAGCAAGCAGTGGCAGTAGCGGAAACCCTGCGCATGTACACGGTGGAATTCCACGCCATGGCCAGCCCATGCCAGGTGCTGTTGCCCGCCGCCAGCGAGCAGCAGGCACGGGCACTGGCGCAGGGCGCCATCGATGAGGTGCGGCGGATCGAAGTCAAATACTCGCGCTATCGCGACGACAGCGTGGTCACCGCCATCAACCGCGCGGCCGGCGGCGATGCCGTCGTGGTCGACGATGAAACCGCGTCCTTGCTGCACTACGCGGGGCAGTTGCACGGCATCAGCGGCGGCTTGTTCGACATCACCACCGGTGTGTTGCGCAAGGCGTGGGATTTCAAACAGGCGCGCATGCCGGCGCCGGGCCAGCTCGATGCCCTGCTGGCGCTGACGGGCTGGCACCTGGTGGAACGCCAGCGCACGGCGGGCGTCAACACCGTGCGCTTGCCGAAACCCGGCATGGAGCTGGATTTCGGCGGCTTCGGCAAGGAATACGCGGCCGACCGTGCCGCTGCAAAGCTGCTGGAGCAGGGCGTGCGGCATGGCTACGTAAACCTGGGAGGCGACTTCCACGTGCTGGGGCCGCAACTGGATGGAACGCCGTGGCGCATCGGCAT
The DNA here is from genome assembly GCF_009674485.1 of Pseudoduganella rivuli. Taxonomy (GTDB): domain Bacteria; phylum Pseudomonadota; class Gammaproteobacteria; order Burkholderiales; family Burkholderiaceae_D; genus Rugamonas; species Rugamonas rivuli_B. The sequence continues at coordinate 77,342 of NZ_WKJJ01000013.1, forward strand.
CCAGGACCCGCGCCACGACGACGGCACGATCGCCGCCATCGACGTGGCGGGCGGCGCGCTGTGCACGTCCGGCGATTACGAGCGTTATTTCGACCATGAGGGCAAGCGTTATTGCCACATCCTCGATCCCCGCACCGGCTGGCCGGTGACGGCGTGGCGCTCGGTCAGCGTGCTGGCGCCGTTGACGGCGGCGGCCGGCGCCTGCGCCACCATCGCCATGCTGAAGGGCGAGGACGCGCTGGCGTTCCTGGCATCGATGGAAGTGGCTTACCTGGCGATGGATGCGGCCGGTGCGTTGCACCGCCATGCTACTTGCTGATACAAATCCGCACTTCCATCCCGCGGGCGGGCCATGCGATGATCGTCCATCGAGCCGCCTGCAGGCGCGGCGGCCTTCACGACAAGGACGACATCATGGCAACCATCAACACATCGCTGCCGGGGCTCGCCTGCGCACTGGCGGCAGGCATGGCAATCGCGGCGCCGGTACAGGACGCCGGGCCGAATACGGCGCGCCACCAGCCGCAAATCGACACCATCGTCAGCGACATTTCCCCTCAGCGCATTGAAGCGACGATCCGCAGGCTGGTGGGTTTCCACACGCGCCACACGATGTCGGAAACGGAATCGGACACGGTCGGCATTGGCGCCGCGCGGCGCTGGATCAAGAATGAATTCGAGCGCTGCAACGCGGCCAACGGCGGCCGCCTGCAAGTGGCGTTCGACAGCCACATCGCGCCGGTGTCGCGCCGCATCAGCCGCCCGACGGAAATCGTCAACGTGGTGGCGACCTTGCCGGGGACGCAGGCCGGCAGCGCGGAACGCATCTACGTGGTCAGCGGCCATTACGATTCGCGCAATACCGATGTGATGGATGAAAAGGGTTACGCGCCGGGCGCCAACGACGATGCGTCCGGCACCGCCGCCGTGATGGAAATGGCGTGCGTGATGTCGAAGTACAAATTCGACGCCACCATCGTCTTCATGACGGTGGCGGCGGAAGAGCAGGGGCTGTTGGGCGCCGCGCACTGGGCCGAACAGGCTAAACAGAAGAACCTGAACATCGCGGGCATGTTCACCAACGACATCATCGGCAGTTCGCGCGACGAACATGGCAAGGTCGACGACAGGCAAGTGCGCCTGTTTGCGGAAGGCATCCCGGTCGAGAAGGACATGAGCGAAGCGGTGCGCGCGCTGGTGCTGACGGGCGGTGAAAACGACACGATTTCCCGCCAGCTGGCGCGCCACGTGAAAGAGCAGGGCGAGCGCTACGTCAAGGGCTTCAAGGTCAGCGTGATCCAGCGCCGCGACCGTTACCTGCGGGGCGGCGACCATATGCCGTTCCTGGAGCGGGGCTATGCGGCGCTGCGTTTCACGGAACCGAACGAAGACTTCAACCACCAGCACCAGAACGTGCGCACGGAAAACGGCGTGACGATCGGCGATCTGCCCGAGTACAACGATTACAAGTACATCGCGAAAGTCGCCCGCGTCAACGCGGCCGCACTGGCGACGCTGGCGCTGGCGCCGGCGGCGCCGCAAAAAGTGCAGATGCGCACGGCGCAGCTGGAAAACGATTCCACGCTGGTATGGCAAGCCAATACGGAACCCGACCTGGCCGGTTACCGCATCGTATGGCGCGACACTACGGCATCCGACTGGCAGGGTTCCCGGTGGGTGGGCAACGTGACGGAAGCGAAGATCCCGCTGTCGAAGGATAACTATTTCTTCGGCGTGCAGGCGGTGGACAGGGACGGCAATGCCAGTCCCGCGACGTATCCACTCCCGCTGAAGTAACTGTGGCGGGCGGTTAGCGGTCCTGCGGCAGATTGGCCAGGAAGGCATGGATCTGCGCCACCACCGCCGCCCCTTCCCCCACGGCCGCCGCCACCCGCTTGGTGGAATTGGCCCGCACGTCGCCGATCGCAAATACGCCCGGCACCGACGTCTCCAGCGCGGCCCGCACCGGCAAGTCGGGCGGATAGACGCCGGTGTTGAAATTCGCGCGGCACTGTGCCTTCGTCACGTCAAACCCGGTGCGGATAAACCCTTTGCTGTCGACGTCGACGCCGCAATCGTGCAGCCAGCCGGTATTCGGGTCGGCGCCGATGAACAGGAACACGTGGCGCACCGGGTAATGGCATTCTTCGTCGCTTTCGCTGCAGCGGATGCTGACGTGCTGCAAACCGTTTTCGTCATCGCCCGTGAGCGCCGTGATTTCACTGTGCGTGTGCAGTTCGATATTCGGCGTGGCCTGGATGCGTTCGATCAGGTAGCTCGACATGGTGGCGGCCAGTCCCGGGCCCCGCACCAGCATGTGCACCTTGGCCGCATGGCCGGACAGGAACACGGCGGCCTGGCCGGCGGAATTGCCGCCGCCGACCAGCACGATTTCTTCCGTCTTGCACAGCTTGGCCTCGATCGGCGACGCCCAGTAATACACGCCCCGTCCCTCGAACTGTTTCAAGTTGGGCAGGTCAGGGCGGCGGTAGCGCGCGCCGCACGACAGCACCACGGTCCTGGCCTGCAAGCGTTGCAGGCTGCCGCACATTTCCACTTGCAGCGGATAGGTGTCGCAAATCAGCCGCCCGGCCGGTGCCGGAATGGCGATTTCCACGCCAAACTTTTGCGACTGCACGAAAGCGCGTCCTGCCAGAGCGCCGCCGGAAATCCCGGTCGGGAAACCAAGGTAATTTTCAATCCGGGCCGATGCGGCGGCCTGGCCGCCAAAGGCGCGCGTTTCCAGCGCCAGCACGGACAGGCCTTCGGACGCCGCATACACGGCCGTCGCCAGTCCCGCCGGTCCGGCGCCCACCACGATCACGTCCCACACCTTGTCGGACGACAGTTCGGGCAGCATGCCGAGGCAACGGCCCAGTTCCACGTTGGTCGGGTTCTTTTTCACGCTGCCGTCGGGGCAGACCACCAGCGGCAATTCCTCGGGCCGGGGGCGATAGTGTTCGCACAGCGCGGCGGCTTGCTTGTCGGTTTTCGGATCGAGCACCGTGTGCGGATGGCCATTGGAAGACAGCCAGCTTTGCAGGTTGTGCAGGCACGAATTGCCGGGCGGGCCCACCAGCACGGGGCCGCCGGAATTGACTTCGATCAGGCCCACGCGGCGCAGGATCAGCGCACGCACGATGCGCTCGCCCAGTTCCGCTTCCGCGATCACCAGCGCGCGCAGCTGGTCGGACGGGATCACCAGCACTTCCACGTCGCCCACGGCATCGCCGTTGACGAGGGACGGGCGGCCCGACAGTTGCCCCACCTCGGCGCCGAATTCGCCGGGACCGTGTTCCACGATGGGCGAGGTATTGCCCAGGCCATCGTAGCGGCTGATCGCGACTTTGCCCTTCAACACCACCATCATGCCGAAGCTGGTGCGGCCCGCTTCATACAGCCGTTCGCCGTCGTGGAACTGGCGCACGGTACCGAAGCGGTGCAGGCGGCGGACTTCGTGGTCGTTCAGTTTGGGGAACATCTGGTGCCGGCGCGACGCCAGGTTGCCAGGGACTGCGGCGACGGGATCGAGGGAAGACTGTTCAGGCGTGAATTCTGTGCTGTCGGTGGCCATGGCGGTTTGGTGTCAGAGGTGGAGGACATAGTTCACATTCCACGCACAGTCTAGCGTAAATACCAGGGGCGGGCCCCATTTTTCCGGCCCGCTGCTACAATCGATAGCCACGATTTCCTGAAGGCCGTTATGCCCGCAGACAGCAGCCACCACCCCAGCATCCGTCCCGTTGCGCCAGACGAGTTGCCGGCCTTTTTCCGCTACCTGAACGACCATTTGAAAGACAATGGCTTGAATGGCGCACCGCTGTTCCAGCCGCTGCCGCGCGAACGCTCGTCCTTCCCGCAAGATAAGGAAGCCGCCTTCACGCGCGGCATGCGCACGCCGGTGGGCGATGCGGGCTGGCGCCGCGCCTGGGTGGCGCAGGGCACGGATGGCATCCTGGGCCATATCGACTTGCGCGCACGGCCGGAAAACGGCGCCGCGCACCGCGCCCTGCTGGGCATGGGCGTGCACCGGCTGGCGCGCCGCCGCGGACTGGGCGGCGTGCTGATCGCCTCCGCGCTGGCGTGGGCCCGCAGCGCGACGTCGCTGGAATGGATCGACCTGGAAGTGCTGAGCGTGAATGAGCCGGCGCTGGGGCTGTACCGCAAGGCCGGTTTCCGCGTCACCGGCGAAATCTCCGACATGTTCCGTATCGATGGCGAACAGTTGGCGTACACCCTCATGTCGCTGAAGCTGAGTCGATAAACAGGGCTTCCGGCATAGTTGCCCGTCTCGGATTACAATGGTCGTTTTGCTGTTAACACACGGAAGACGATGGCTTACAAGACAATTGCCGATACGATCGGCAACACGCCGCTGGTGCAGCTGGTGCGCATCCCGGGCGCGGATGCGGCAGCGCGCGGCAATATCATCCTCGGCAAACTGGAGGGCAATAATCCGGCGGGTTCCGTCAAGGACCGCGCCGCCATGTCGATGCTGCGCCGTGCCGAAGAGCGCGGCGACATCAAGCCGGGCGACACGCTGATCGAAGCAACGTCGGGCAATACCGGCATTGCACTGGCCATGGCGGCCGCGATCCGTGGCTACAAGATGCTGTTGCTGATGCCGGAGAACCAGAGCGAAGAACGGCGCCAGGCGATGGCGGCGTACGGTGCGCAAATCCTGCTGACGCCGAAGACGGGCGGCATGGAATATGCGCGCGACCTGGCCGAGCAAATGCAAAAGGATGGCAAAGGCATCATCCTCGACCAGTTCGGCAACGGCGACAATCCGCGCGCGCACTATGAAACGACCGGACCGGAAATCTGGCGCGATACCGAAGGCAAGGTCACGCACTTCGTCAGCGCGATGGGCACCACCGGCACCATCATGGGCGTGTCGCAATACCTCAAAGAGCAGAACGACGCCGTGAAAATCATCGGCGCGCAGCCGGAAGAGGGTTCGCAAATCGCCGGCATCCGCAAATGGCCGGAAGCGTACCTGCCGAAGATTTACGACAAGGCGCGCGTGGATCAGATTGAATATGTGACGCAGGCTGCTGCGGAACGCATGGCGCGCCGCCTGGCTGCGGAGGAAGGCATCTTCTGCGGGATTTCGGCAGCAGGCGCCTGTGAAATTGCCTTACGGGTATCGCAGACCGTGGAAAATGCCACGATCGTATTCGTCGTGTGCGACCGCGGTGACCGCTATCTGTCTACCGGCGTGTTTCCGGCGTAAGCTGATTCCCCTCCCCGCAAGGGGAGGGATTCAGCCAGCGGCTGAAAATCAGCCCTGGTTTTGCGAACCGCCCGGGGTTTCGCCTTCTTTTGGTTTGAACTGCTTGTCGCTGATGCGGAACTTGTTACGGCGGTCGCCCATCAGGTAGCGCAGGTCACGGATCGACAGGTCGCTGACTTCGTGCATGCGGATCAGCAGCGAAGCGCCCACCGGCAGGCGGTGGTGGCGGATTTTACTGATGACCGGCGGCGCCACTTCCAATGCGCGCGACAGGGCGGCATCGTTTTTCAGGCGCAGGTTTTCGATCAGCGTGTCGAGCAGACGATTCGGGTTGTACTGCAGCAGGTCATCGCCTTCCGAATCGTTGTTCATATCAATTCCGACTTGGTTTGTCATGATTCGTCTGTTCCTTCTGTAAAGTTTGGTCCTGCAAAGTTGAAACACTCGGAGCCTGCGGCCATGTTCCTCCTTACTTGGGAACGTTTACACACGGACGGAATTCCGAAATAACAAGTTTCATAATATATACACAATTGTACAACATCAAGCAAATCAATACTCACGAGCAATAAAACTAACACTGTCTCATGTTGTCGGACTGCAACAATGTGTGAGAATTAACGCATGATGCTTGTGGTAGCATGTCTAAGCAGATCCCGCATCCGCATTTGTCTTTTGGACAAAGTTGAGTATACGGCAAAAAGCGTTGTCATTGCCACACGATACATAAAGTGCCGTGTTTCCAAGTATCAACTATACAATAGCTTCCACTGGGCAAGATTTCAAGCCAATTTACGCAAGCTTACACGTGTGCAACTTTGCGACACATGCTCAGGAAGTGCCCCCACGGGCCGCCCGGATGGCGCGCCCCAGTTCCACCACCGACATGGCATAAAAATAGCTGCGGTTATATTGCGTAATGGCATAGAAGTTATTGGTCGCCAGCCAGAATTCCGTCGCTTCGGCGCCATTTTGCAAATCCACCAGGCCGAACTGCATTCCCGGCGGTAAAGAGGATGTGGTGACGATGCCGTCCGCCATCAAGTCTTGCTGGCGGAATTTTGCTTCCAGGCCCTGGTTGATGTACTTGTTCCATTGGCCGCTGGACGAGACCGTGGCGGGATACGCCAGCGGTCCCGGATCATCGCGGCGCCAGCCATGGGCGACCAGGAAGGCCGCGACGCTGCCGATCGCGTCGATGGCCGAGCTGCGCAAATCAATCTTGCCGTCGCCATCGAAATCCACCGCATATTTCATGATGTTGCTGGGCATGAATTGCGGCAAGCCCACGGCGCCCGCATAGGAGCCCAGCAGCGAGAAGGGATCGATACCGGCCTGGCGCGCATAGACCAGCGTGCTTTCCAGTTCCTGGCGGAAGAATTCCATCCGGGTGGCGCGCTGCGGCGCCAGCGGGTACGCGAACGCCAGGGTGGTCAGCGCATCCATCACCCGGAAGCGCCCGGTATTGGCGCCATAAATGGTTTCCACGCCGATAATGCCGACGATGATGTCCGCCGGCACGCCATACAGCGCTTCCGCGCGGGCCAGTGCGTCGCGGTTGTCGTTCCAGAAGCGCACGCCACCATTGATGCGGACCGGTTCGATAAACAATTGCTTGTACGCTTGCCAGTTCTTCGGCTTGCCGGGAGGCGCGGGTTTCATCAATTGCACCGCCGCATCCACGTAGCGCGCCTTGGCGATCGTCGCTTCCAGTTCCGCGCGGTCGAAACCCTGGCGCACCGACAAGTCGTCGAGGAATTGTTTGACTTCTTTCCACTGGCCGAAGTTGACGAATTCGCCGTCGTAGTCGATCGCGGCTTTTTTGGGCGCAGCCGGCGTTTTCTTTTTCGCCGTCTTGGCCTTGGCCTTGCTTGATTTGGCGGACTTGGCAGGGTGGTCCTGGGCCGCGTCCGACACCGAGGGCAGCGCCAGGCCGGCCAGCGCGGCGGCCAGTAAGAAGGAAGAGGTGCAAGTACGCAGTTTCATCAGTTCTTCTTTATCAACTCGTTCAGTAATGCGTTCAACGTGGCGGCGGACGCGCTACTCCTGGCGTCAGGCCGCCCATATTTGAGCTTGCCATACAATTCAAGGAAGCTGCGCATGGCAGCTTTCCCGGCTTCCGTTAATTCCATGTCCTGCAAGCGCAGCGCATAGCTGTGCGGCCCTTCATCCGGCAGGCGCTCGCGGCCCCGCTTCGCCATCCACTGGCAAAAAGCGTCATACGCGGCGTCGGCCGGGTCTTGCGTGGTGCGCCGGCGCATCCGGCGCAGCAACCATAGCAGCGCGGCAATCGCCGCGATACCCGCCGCGCCGCGCCAGTTGAAGAAGCCGAGGCTTAATTCTTCAAGGAAACTGCGCTGCCTGTCGGGATTGTAATCGAGGACCCATTGGTTCCACGCATTATTCAATGCATTCGCGCCAAAACGGAGTTGCGACAGCCACGAATCGGGATTGTTGCGCAAGCCGATCAAGCCGTCGAGGCCGAACGGCGCGGATTGCGGCAAGCTGCGTGCAAGGTTGTGTTCGATACGTTCCGGCGCCACGGCGGCGGTGGGATCGATACGCACCCAGCCCCGTTGCGGCAGCCAGATTTCCGCCCATGCGTGGGCATCGGATTGGCGCACCGTCAGGTAGCCATCGACCGGATTCAGTTCGCCGCCCTGGTAGCCGTTGATGACGCGGGCCGGGATGCCCATGGCCCGCATCAGCACGGTAAACGCCGCCGCGTAATGTTCGCAAAAGCCCGCGCGGGTGGTGAACAGGAAGTCGTCGACCGTGTCGCGGCCCAGCGGCGGCGGGGCCAACGTGTAGCGGAATTGTTCGCGGCGGAACATGGCCAGCACCGCCTGCACGGACGCGGCGGGATTGTCCGGGCGGCGCAGCGACTGCGCCAGTTCCAGCGCGCGGGGATTGTAGCCAGGTGGCAGGCGCAGCCACTTGACCTGGCGTTCCTGCGGCAAGTCGGCCTGCCACTGGTGATTGACCCATGCGCGGGCGCTGTAGCGCAGGCGCTCGTTGACCGGCTGGCGCGCCATCAACTCCAGTTCGTCGCTGGTGGCGACGCCGCCAGGCACGTCGATATCCGGCGCCGTCAATTCCAGGCTGAACAGCCAGCGCTTGCCGGTGGGTTCCAGTGTGATGTCATGGCGCAGCGCGTCGCCATCGACGGCAATGGTAAAGTCCCGCACATTTTCGCCCGACGCGTACAACAACCGGCTGTCGCGCGACCACGTCTTGCCGTCGAAGCCGGACAGCACGATGCCGCGCCAGTACAGCCTGGCCTGCGGTGGCGGCGCGCCAAAGAAGCGTACGCGGAACGCCACTTCTTCGGACAGCGCCAGGCTGGAAACGGAGCCGGGCGACATGGTGTCGGACATGCCGCTCTTGCCGCTGTGCGCATCGCCCGGCAAGCCCCATAGCGGGCCCTGGAAACGGGGGAAGGCGATAAACATGAAGATGGCCAGCGGCGTGGCGATCATGAAGATGCGGCCGGTTTCGCGCAGGCGGCGGCCCAGCGGCGGCACGGCGCCCGTGTACTGGAACGTCATCAGGGTGGCCAGCAGCACCACCACGGTGGCGGCCATCAGCGCCGCCATCCAGATCGCCTGCGTATAAAAGAACGTTGTCAGCAGCAGGAAAAAACTGAGGAAAATCACGACGAACAAGTCGCGCCGCGCATGCATTTCCAGCAGCTTGAAGGCCAGCAGCAGCGCCAGCATGGCGACACCGGCGTCGCGCCCCAGCAGCGTGCGGTAGCTGGCGTACACGCCCGCCATGGCCGCCAGCGACACGGGCAGCAGCAGCCACAGCGGCGGCATGCGCTTGCCGCGCCACGTGATGGCGGCGCGGCAGGCCAGGGTGGCCAGCACCACGGCGCTGGTCCACAGCGGCAAATGGCCCATGTGCGGCGCCAGCACCATCAGCGCGGCCGCCAGCAACAGCAAGGTATCCGCTTTATCGCGTGGCAAGTCGTTCAGGCGCGACACCAGGCTCACGTGGTCTCCTCGCCATACAGCGCCAGCGCTTGCAGGCAGGCGGCGCGGTGCGCGTCGCCCAGGCCGGGGCCCAGCTCGCGGCCGGCCAGCCGCAGCGCATACGGCAGCGCCCGCGCTTCCGCTTCCAGCACCCAGCGCGTCAGCCGCGACAGCCGCATTTCCACGTCCAGATTGGGTGGCAGCGCCATGAAATCCAGCAGGATGTCGGCCACCGCCCCCCCTTCGAAATGCTTGGTCGTCAATTGGCCGCCGATGGCCGGATCGAGCCTGGCGATATGGCGCCACGCCAGCTGGCGCATGGGGTCGCCCGGCTGGTAACTGCGGATGCCTGCGAAGTTGTCCAGCCCCACGGCGCCATGACCGTCTTCACTGGCGGCGCCGCTCATGGGCAGCGGTGGCGCATCCGTTTCCGGCGCGGGGTAGACCAGCACGCGCAAGTCCGGCTGCCAGTAACTCCACGAGCGGAACAGACCCAGCGGAAAGCGCGTGACGAGCCGCACGCGGGGCGCCGCCAGCCAGCCGCGTCCTTCCGTGGCGGCGGACAAGGTCACGGCGCCGCTGGCGCCGGACGGAACATCGATGGCGTGGCGCGGTTCGCCGTCATGCAGGAAGCCCAGCAGGATGGCGTAGCGGTCGCGCGGCGTGTCGTTGTGCACGTGCAGTTCGAATTGTGCTTCCTGGCCGGAAAACACGGGTTGGGCGCGGCCCGGCACGAGGCGCAGCAGCGCCAGGTTTTTCGCCGTCATGACCATGTCCGCCACCGCGCAGGCGCCCGTGAAAAACGTCAGCGCAAAGCCCAGCCCCAGCGAATAATTGATGGACCCGATCAGCATCACCAGCAGCAAGCCCGTGAAAGCGAGGCCGGGGCGGGTGGGCACGATAAACACGCGCCGCATGACCAGCACCACGTGGCCCGGCTCGCGCTCCTTCAGCTGGAACAGCATGGAATTGACGAGGCGGCGCAGTGGCCGGGCGACAGGGGCGGCCAGGTGTTGCAGCGGCCCCAGCCACCGGTCCAGTTTCCTGCGCGCGGTGGCCCCCATCGGCTACACCGGAACGGATTTTTGCAGCTGCAGCACCAGGTCGCGGCTGGCCAGCGCCACGCCATGCGCCGCCTTCAACGGCCGCAGGCGGTGCGCGCAGACCGGCACCAGCACCGCCTGCACGTCTTCCGGCATCACGTGGTCGCGGCCTTCCAATGCCGCCCAGGCCCGCGCCGCCTGCAGCAGCGCCAGCGCCGCGCGGGGACTCAAGCCTTCGGCAAAGGCGCCGCTCTGGCGCGAAGCCTGCGCCAGCGCTTGCACGTAGGTGGCCAGCGCGGGCGAGACGTGGATCTCGCGCAAGCTGCGCTGCGCCGCCGCCAGTTCGGCCGGCGTCATGGCGGCTGGCAGGGATTTCAGCAAGGTGCGCCGGTCGTCGCCCAGCAACAGCGCGCGCTCGGCGGCCGGGTCGGGGTAGCCCAGCGACAGGCACATCAGGAAGCGGTCCAGCTGCGACTCGGGCAGGGGAAACGTGCCGACCTGGTGGGTGGGGTTTTGCGTGGCGATGACAAAGAACGGTTCCGGCAGCGCGCGCGTGACGCCATCGGCCGTCACCTGGCGCTCTTCCATGGCTTCCAGCAGGCCGGACTGGGTTTTCGGCGTGGCGCGGTTGATTTCATCGGCCAGCAGCACTTGCGTGAAGATCGGGCCGGGGTGGAAGACGAAGCTGTTTTTTTCCCGCTCGTAGATGGAAATGCCGGACACGTCGGCGGGCAGCAAGTCGCTGGTGAACTGGATGCGGTTGAAATGCAGGCCCAGGGAAATCGACAGCGCATGGGCCAGCGTGGTCTTGCCGACGCCCGGCACGTCTTCCACCAGCAGGTGGCCGCCGGCCAGCAGGCAGGTCAGCGCCTGCCTGACCTGCAAATCCTTGCCGACGATAATCTCGCAAACCTGGCGTGCAACTGCATGCAGTTTTGTGTACATGGGTTTATTATCCGGAGAGGAGACATGCATCAACAATATTCATCTTACATGACTACAGCAATTTATAGCCACCCGGAATGCTTGCTCCATGAAATGGGGGCATGGCATCCCGAGTCGCCCGCACGCCTGCAGGCGATCCAGGACCAGCTCATCAACTCGCGCATCGATACGCTGGTGGAGCAGCGCGAGGCGCCGCTGGCCGACTTGTCCGACATTGCCCGCAACCACACCGCCGGGGCGATCGCCATCGTGCGCGACAATATCCCGCCCGTGGGCGAGCATTATCCGATCGATGGCGACACGTCGCTCAATGCCCACAGCTGGCGCGCCGCGCTGCGGGCCGCCGGCGCCGCCGTGGCGGCCACCGACGCCGTGATCGACGGCGACATCGGCAATGCGTTTTGCGCCGTGCGCCCGCCGGGCCACCATGCACGGCCGTCCGAGCCGATGGGTTTTTGCCTGTTCAATAATGTGGCGATCGCCGCCAAACATGCGCTGGACGTGCGCGGGCTGGCGCGGGTGGCCATCCTCGACTTCGACGTCCACCATGGCAATGGCACGGAAGAAGCGCTGCTCGACGAACCGCGCGCGCTGATGGCCAGCTTTTACCAGCACCCGTTTTATCCGTACACGCCGCCGCGCCCGGAAACGCCGAACCGCGTCAACGTGCCCGTTCCCGCCCGTTCCGGCGGCGACGTGGTGCGCCAGCTCGTCATGGATAAATGGCTGCCCGCGCTGCATGCCTTTCAGCCTGAAATGATCTTCATCTCGGCCGGCTTCGACGCCCACCGCGAAGACGACCTGGGCGGCATGAGCCTGGTGGAAGCCGATTATGCGTGGATGACGGAGCAGATCATGGCGGTGGCGAAGCAGTATGCAAAGGGGCGCATCGTCAGCTGCCTGGAAGGTGGCTACAACTTGTCCGCGCTGGGCCGCAGTGTGGCGGCCCATGTGAAGGCGCTGGCGGAACTGTAGGAGCCTGCCACGGGAGCCGCGCTGGCGGGTTGATCAAGGAGAGTGCCGATGGCCATACAGCTGGACCACTTCATCGTTCCCTGCCGCGACCAGGTCGGCGCGGCGAAACAACTGGCGGAATTGCTGGGCGTCGCGTGGGCGCCCACCACGCTGGGACCGTTTTCACCCGTCTTCATCAACGATGGCCTGACATTGGACTTCCAGCAGACGGAAGAAGTGTACCCGGTCCACCATTTCTGCTTCCGTGTCAGCGACGCGGAATTCGACGCCATCCTGGCGCGCCTGAAAGCGGCGGATATTCCTTACCGCGCCAATGTGTTCGGCCCCATGGACCGGCAAATCAATACCATGCTGGGCGGGCGCATGGTGTACTGGAATGAGCCGGAAGGGCACCAGTGGGAAATGCTGACGGTCAGCTATGCGCGGCCACCGGCGGATACTGCGCCAGCAACGTCGCCACCGCGCTGACAGCCGGCGGCAGCGCGGCCAGCACGGCCTCGGCCTGCGCCCGCGCGGCGGCATCGAGCGCCGCGCCAGGCGCCGCGTTGCGTCGCACGGCTTGCTCGGCTTCGCCGGCCAGCAGCGCCAGCCGCTCCGCGCCGACCGTACCGGCCAATCCTTTCAGCACGTGCAGCGGTGCGCGCGCCGCCTGCGCGTCGCCCGCATCCAGCGCATCGCGCAACTGCCGCTGTAACTTGTGCGTTTCAGCGCCGAAGCTGCGCAGCGCCATCTGGTAGACGGGCAGCAGCCCGCCCAGCTGGCGCAGCGCGGCTTCACTGTTGAGGGCTGCCGCGTTATCCCCGGGCGTCGGCGCGGCTGTCGCCGCTGCGGCTGTTGCCACCGTTGGCTCAGCCGCCACGGACTCCGGTGCAGCCTTGCCTTCCGTATGCGTGAGCAGCACCTGCACCAGCGTGGCAAAGTCGAACGGTTTGCCCACGTGGTCCACCATCCCGGCCGCCAGCGCCGCATCGCGGTCCGACTGCATGGCGTTGGCCGTCATGGCGATGATGGGGGGCGGTGTGCGTCCCTGCCGGCGCAGGCCATCGAGGATCAGGCGGGTGGCGGCATAGCCATCCATGTCCGGCATCTGGATATCCATCAGGATCGCGTGCGGCAATTCCGCCGCCTCCATGACGAGTTCCACCGCGTCCTGGCCATTGCCGGCGACGTCGACCTGCGCCCCTTCATAGGTCAGCAATTCGCACGCCACTTGCTGGTTGGTGGGATTGTCTTCCACCAGCAACAGCCGCAAACCGCGCAGGCGCAGCAGGGACGCCGGCGCTGGTGCGGTTGCCGGCTGGGCCGCATGGTCGTGGCGCGCCATGGCGTCGGCCACCGAATCGAACAGCATCGACGCCGTCACCGGTTTGATCAGCACGCCGTCGAGCACCGGGCGCTGCTGGCTTTCCTGCTGCGCCTGGCGCAGTGCCAATGGTTCGCGGTCGTGCGCCGTCACCATCAGGATCAGCGGCGTATGTTCGGCCGGCAGCAATTCACGTAGTTGCACGCTGGTGTCCCAGCCATCGAGCAGCGGCATGCGCCAGTCCACCAGCAGCACGTCATACGGCTTGCCGGCGCTGCGCTGCATCACCAGTTTCAGCGCATCGAGGCCGTTGTCCGCGGTATCCACGCGCCAGCCGAACGATTCCGCCATGGCCGCCAGCGCCTGGCGCGCGCCCGCATGGTCGTCGATCACCAGGCATTCCAGGCCCTTCAGGTCGGCCGCCCGCAACGGCGCGGCGGCCGGGGGCGTTGCGGGGTCGAAGGCCACGGTAAAGGAAAACTGGCTGCCCGCGCCAAGAGTGCTGGCCACCGACAGTTCGCCGCCCATCAGGCGCACCAGCCGCTGTGAAATCGCCAGCCCCAGGCCGGAGCCGCCGAAGCGCCGCGCGGTGGAGGTCTCCGCCTGGCTGAAGCCGTCGAAGATATGGCGGCACTGTTCCGGCGCGATGCCGATGCCGGTGTCGCGCACGGTAAACGTCACGCACGTGCGGCCACTGTCCGGTGCGCAGCCGTCCACGCGCACGGTCAGCGTCACTTCGCCTTCGGCCGTGAACTTGATGGCGTTGCCGCACAGGTTCAGCAGCACCTGTTGCAGGCGCAGCGCGTCGCCCAGCAGCCAGTGCGGCAATTGCGGGTCGACGTCGAACACGATTTCCACCGGCTTGGCGCCGGTGTAGGCGGACAGGATCACGGACAATTCGCGCAGCAGACGGTCCATGCTGAACGGTACCTGTTCCAGTTCCATCTTGCCGGCTTCGACCTTGGAAAAATCCAGGATATCGTTGAGCAGCCCCAGCAAGGTACGCGCCGCCGCTTCCGCCTTGGCCGTGTAATCGCGCTGCCGCACATCCAGCGCGGTGTGCTGCAGCAGTTGCAGCATGCCCAGCACGGCATTCATCGGCGTGCGGATTTCATGGCTCATGTTGGCCACGAATTCCGATTTGGCCCGTCCCGCCGCCAGCGCCTGGTCCTTCGCTTCGATCAGTTGCTCGACCATGCGGTGCTGCCGCCGCAGCGACTGGCGCGCGCCCAGCAGCAGCACGGCCGACAGTGCAAACAGCGCGGCCAGGAACAGGACGGCACTACGCACTTCCGTGCGCCATGGATCGAGGAAATCGTCGCTGGACAAGCCCACCACGACATAGACGGGATAGTGCCCGATGCGTTCCAGGCTGACCACGCGCTGCAAGCCGTCGCGCACGCTCTCGGTGACATAGGTGGCATGCTGGGCCCCGGATTCCAGCGCGGCGCGGGTTGGCGCCGACAGTGGCACTTCGGTACCCGGTACGATTTCCGCCACTTCCGGGAACCGGTGCAGGATGCGGTGCTGGCTGTCCAGCAAGGTGATGACGCCATGCTTGCCCACATTCATCGATGCAATGACGTCGGAAATCGTCGTGGTGGTCATGTTGACGTAGGTGGTGCCGCCGAAATTGCCGTCCGGCAATGTCATCGCATATATCAACGGCAACACCCAATCGCCCGTGATGCGCGATTTGACGGGAACCCCGAAGACCAGGTCGCGCTCGACTTTGGCGCGCTGGTAAAACTCGCGGATACCGAGGTTCTGGATTTTCGAATGATCGATGTCTTCGCCATAGATGACCTGGCCATCGGCATCGGAACCCCGGATCGAACGCGCATGGGGCACCCGTTCTTTCAGCGAGCGCAGGAAAGCGCTGAATTCAGCGGGATCGAAACGGTTTTGCGCGTGCAGCAAGCGGAATTCGTCGGCCGCGCGGCGCACCGTCAAGTCCACTTCGTGGAAATGCCCGCGCAGGAAGTTTTCCAGCGCAATGGCCAGGTTGCGCGACTGTTCTTCCGCATTGGCGTAATAGCGCGCGCGGCTTTGTTGTAACGTATGCAATACGAACCCGGCCACCACGATGAAAACCACACACACGGCGGCCGCCAGCCCGCCAAACAGGCGGCGCGATTGCTGCGAGGTGAGTAATTTCATTGGAAAGCAATACGGGTAGGCAATGAACACACATTATCATTGCCTGCCCGTTTTTGTAACCACGGGAAATGGTTGCGGAAGGAAAGAGTTCAGGCAGAGACCCGGCGGGCGTTGTTGCTCGACCACTTATACAGGCCGCCAACCAGGCCCATGCCGACCACCAGCGCGACCACCATGGTGGCGCCTTCGCTCAGGCTGTTGGCAATGGCCAGCGGTTCGCCCTTGCCGGACAGCACGATCAAACCTGCCAGCGCCACGTTGAACAAGCTTTCTCCCACGATAAAGCCGGACATCACCAGCACGCCCAGGCGCTTGGCCACTTCACCCCAGCGCTGGTGGTGCACCGCGCGCTCGAACAGCCAGCCGGTGACGGCGCCCACCACGACCGGCGCCGTGACGGCGCTGGGCAGGTAAATCGCCAGGCCCACGCCCAGCGGCGGCAAGCTGTACTTGCCATTGCTGGACTTTTTCAACAGGAAATTAACCACGACCAGCGCCAGGCCCATCAGGGCGCCCCAGCCGATCAAATGCCACGGCAGGTTACCGCCGATGACGCCTTTGGCCAGCGTGGAAATCAGCGCCGCCTGCGGCGCGGCCAGCGGTTCATTGGAAATCGCCTGCAGGTTGGGGGCGCCGGCAAAGCCGTTGGCCCGGTTCAGCAATTCCAGGACGGGCGGCACCACGCAGGAACCCGCCACCACGCCGATCAGCAGGGCGACCTGCTGTTTCCATGGCGTGGCATCGACCAGCTGGCCGGTTTTCAAGTCCTGCAGGTTGTCGTTGCCGATCACGGCCACGGCCAGCACCACGGTGGTGACGAACAGCGCGAAGGCGATCAGCGCCTGGCCGGTTTCCGGTCCCATGATGTGACGGCCCACGGCGCCCACGGACAGCGCCGCGCCCAGCACCGTCAGGATCGCGATGCCCGACACGGGCGAGTTCGACGAACCGATCAGGCCCGCCATGTAGCCGCACACGGCGGCGGCGAACATGCCGGCGATCACGATATAGCCGACACCGACGGCAATCAGGGCCGGCGCCACGGACGCCAGCACGCCACCTTGCAGGAACGACGCCAGCAGCCAGCCGGCCGGCACCAGTGCGATCAGCGTGGTCAGGCCGACAATAAAGATCGGCAAATCCTGTTCCGTGCGGGGCAGTTCGCCGCCGCCTTCCTTGGCCTGGCGCGCCGCTTCCATGGCCGATTTCAGGCCGCCGACGACCGGCTTGGCCAGGCCCGCCAGCGTCACGATGGCGGCGGCGCCGATGCAGCCCGCGCCCATCATGCGCACGTCGGTTTTCCACACGCCCAGCGCCAGGTCGGCTGCCGGCATGGCGGAAGCGGGCAGGGCGGCCGTCAGCAGCGGCACCAGGATGCCCCACGCGATGACGAGGCCGGCCAGCATGGCGATGCCGACCGTAATGCCCATCAGGTGGCCGGCGCCGATCAGCGCCAGCGAACTCGATGCGCCGATACCGGTGGCGCCGCTGCCGGTGCGGAAATACACGGCCATTTCACCGGCCATGACTTTCACGGCGGCGCCGGCCGCGTACAGCGCGGACGCCACGCTGCCCCAGATCACGGCCCACAAGCCGGCCTTGCCTTCTTCTGCGCCGCTGCGCGACTGGCTGCCGACTTTCAGCACTTCGGCCGCCGCCACGCCTTCCGGATAAGGCAGGTCGGACTTGGACACCAGCGCCCGCCGCAGCGGCACCGTGTACATCACACCCAGCACGCCGCCGATGGCGCACGCGCCAAACGTGGGCCAGAACGGCACGTTGGCCCACCAGCCGATCATCAGCAAGCCCGGCAGCACGAAAATTACGGACGCCAGCGTGCCTGCCGCCGACGCGATGGTCTGCACGATATTGTTTTCCTGGATGGTCGCGGTCTTGAAAGCGCTCAGCAGCGCCATCGAAATCACGGCCGCGGGAATCGACGTGGCAAACGTCAGGCCCACCTTCAGGCCAAGGTACACCTGTGCCGCTGTGAATACGAGGGTAATCAGTATCCCCAGGACGACACCGCGCAGCGTAATCTCGCCGGGCGTGGATGGAGAAGATTTGTGCATCTCTCGCTGCTCCAGAAAAAAAGTGTTTATAAAATAGAAAAATTGCGGTGCCACATGATAGCCGACCTCACCTGAAACGGATACTGCAATAGATGCGGCGCGGACAGTGCCCTGCGGTTCGCGGTAAAATAGAGGATTTCACGCAAGAAGCATAAGGCCAGAGCATGTCAATACAGTGGTTCCCCGGACACATGAACGCCGCCAAGAAGAAGGCGGCGGAACAGATGGAGAATACCGACCTCGTGATCGAGGTGGTGGACGCGCGCCTGCCTGAAGCAAGCTGCAATCCGATGGTGGAGGAGTTGCGCAAGTTCCGCCAGCGCCCGTGCCTGAAATTGCTGAACAAGGTCGACCTGGCCGACCCCGCCGCCACCAGCGCGTGGGTCGAGTATTTCAGCCGCCAGGAAGGCGTGACGGCGTTTGCCATGACCACCAAGAAGCCGGGCGACGTGACGCGCGTGCTGGAACTGGCCAAGCCGCTGGCGCCGCACCGCGGCGTGCCAACCAAACCGCTGCGCATCATGATCATGGGCATTCCCAACGTGGGTAAATCCACGCTGATGAATGCCTTGCTGAAGAAGCGCGTGGCCAAGGTGGGCGACGAACCGGCCGTCACCAAGGCGCAGCAAAAGCTGTACCTCGACAAGAACACCGTGCTGGTCGATACGCCGGGCATGCTGTGGCCGAAAATCGCCATGCCGAGCGACGGCCTGATGCTGGCGGCCAGCCACGCGGTGGGGTCGAATGCGCTGATCGAAGAAGAAGTGGCGGAATTCCTCGCCGGCGAACTGTTGCGCCGCTACCCGCAATTGCTGGTGGCCCGCTACGGCTTCAAGGACATCGACCAGATGGACGGCATCGGCGTGGTGGAAGGCATCGCCATCAAGCGCGGTTTCCGCGCCCGTGGCGGCGACATGGATTATGAAAAGGCCGCCCACACGTTCCTGACCGAATACCGCAGCGGCATCCTGGGCCGCATTTCGCTGGAAACGCCGGAAACCCGCGCGGCGGCGCTGGCGGTGTTCGAGGAAGAGCAGCGCATCAAGGCGGAGAAAGCGGCCTTGAAAGCTGCCGAGAAGGAAGCCGAGCGCATGAAGGGCAAGCGCGGGTCCTGACGGCTTGCGGCGCGGGCGACTTATCCGCCGATTCTAAAGCTGGACACCGCCAGCGCCCCCATGAACGCGTCTTCGTGATACTGCACGGCAGCCGCATCCTGTTCCGCCGCGCCCACCGCCACCATCAGCGGCAACAAATGCTCTTCGCGTGGATGCGCCTGCCGCGCGGCGGGGGCCTGTTCCCAGGCCAGCAGGCGGGCGCTGCGTTCAGCCGGCGGCAGCGCCATCGTGTCGCGCAGCCACGCATCGAACAGGTGAGATGCCTGCGCCCCCGCGCCGCCGAACTGGCGCAGGTTGTGGTAGCTGAGGCCGCTGCCGACGATCAGGACGTCTTCGTTGCGCAGCGCCGCCAGCGCGCGGCCGATGGCCAGGTGTTCGGCCGGATCGAGGCCGGCTTTCAGCGACAGTTGCACGATGGGCACATCCGCATCCGGGTAAATCGGCGCCATCGCGGAAAACGTCCCATGGTCGTAGCCACGCTCGGGGTCCAGGTGGGCAACGATGCCGGCGTCACGCAGCAAGGCTTGCACGCGCGCGGCCACGTCCGGCGCACCGGGCGCGCCGTAGCGAATCCGGTACGTATAGTCGGGGAAGCCGCCATAGTCGTAAATCATGCCGGGCGCGGCGCCGGACGAAATGCGCAATTGCGGCGCTTCCCAGTGCGCCGTCACCACCAGCACGGCGCGGGGTTTGCGGCCCAGTTCCGCCGGGATGGCTTCCAGCGACGCTTTCAGCGCATCGTAGCGGCCGCCATACTGGTCCAGCATCCACGGCCACGGGCCACCGCCATGGGATAAAAAATACACGGGCAAGGTCGACATCGAAGCTCCTTTTCAGTTGGCTTCACTGTACGTCATCACAATTCATGTATCAATGTGATCAATGTAAATGAACCATTCATAAAAAATGCATGATCAACCCCGCGCCACGGCCGTCAGCGCAAACAGCCGCGCCGCGCGGAACCACGCCAGCAGCAGGGCGATGGCTTGCGTCAGAATCAATGCCGCCACATCGCCCGGCAAGTTTCCGGTAGGGAAGTGAAGGCGTGCGAGCCCCAGCAATCCCGTGACGCCAAAGCCGATCACGCCCAGCACCGCGTAACTGCCCAGCGCCGCCACCGGTTGCCGGCGCAGCAGCGCCACGCCGTGCCACCAGGCGGCAATGGCGGACTTGCGGCGTCGGTCGGCCGCCAGCATGGCGCGGCCGGCATCGGCCGTCACCAGCGCTGCCCACACCAGCAAGGCCGTCACGCCGTTGGCCAGATAGCCGGCGAATTCGCCGTCGCCCGGCAGCAGCGCTTCGTCCGGCTGCGCCAGTTCCCGCGCCGTGGCGCCGGCCCACAGCGCCACGCCCATCACCACGAGAGACCACAGCAGCATGCGCGCCATGCGCGCATATTCCGCCATGCCGCCCGCCAACAGGGCGCCGAACGGCAGGGGTTCGGTACTGCGCGCGGCCGTCACGGTGGCGCCGGCCAGCAGCGGCGACGTCAGCGCCGTACAGGCCAGCGCCGTCCACAGCGCCAGTTGCGCGCCCAGCACGTGGCGCCGGCCGACGTTCAGTAAATCCGTGATGGTGGCCAGGTCCAGTTGCTGTGCCAGCACGGCGGCCTGGGCGGAATACGACAATTGCGTATCGAGCACGATCCACGCCGGCGCCACCACGATGGCCAGCGGCAGCAGCAGGGCCGCCACGAACAGCACGGGCAGGCGCCATTGCAGCGCGCGGCGCAGCGATTGCACGCACAGGGTTTTCAGTAATGCAAAGGACTTGTTCATCTGGTTCAAAGCGAGGCAATCAGGGTCAATACCAGCTGGACCGCGGCGGCAGCATCGAGCGTCCAGCGCCGCGCGGCGCTTTGATCGGGCATGGCGGTGCGGCTGTCATCGAGCTTGTTCACGTCCAGCATGTGCTTGCGCTGCGGGTCCAGTTCGGCGGACAGGCCGCGCGCCGTGCGCGTCCACACGAAGCGCTGCCATTGTTCGCCATGCTGCGGATCCCAGTGCACGGTTTCCGCGCCGCCATCGGCGAAATGCACGACCAGTGTCTGCGGCACGGCCACGCCGCGCCGGCGCAACAGCACTTCCGTGCGCCACAGCGGCGCCTTGTGCGCACCCGTGCCGGCGGGTTCCAGTTCGGACTGGAATTCCGCCACGCTGTCGTCGACGTTCCCCGCGCCATACACTTGCTGGTCGAACACGCGCTCCACCAGCGCGCGCTGGCCGCTGCCGTCGGCCAGCGCTTCACGCAAGTCCGCCACGCTGGGGTGGCGGAAACGCCAGCGGCGGTAATATTCGCGCAAGCCCTGCGTCATGGCTTCCTTGCCCAGTTGCGCTTCCAGGTCTCGGAACAGCAGCGCGCCCCGCACGTAGACCTGGCCCACGCCCTGCAAGCGCGCATAGGCGCTGGCGGCGCCGGCGTCGGCAGGATGGCTCAGCACCGCGTCGGCGCGTTCCGTATCGAACGGTTCGAACGCGGGATTGATGCCGAGGCGGCGCAGCCACGCCGGCGCCAGCGGGGTCTTGTGTCCACGCTCGGACTGCATGCGCATGTTGGTGTATTCATTCATGCCTTCGTCGAGCAGCGGCTCTTCGAATTCATTGGACGCGATGATGCCCTGGAAATAGTTGTGGGCGAATTCATGGATGTTCACCGTATCCAGGTCGAACGCCTGGCGCGATCCCGGCGCGATGCGGGTAAAGCTGTCCGCCGTGTACAAGGTCGGGTATTCCATGCCGGCCGCACCCACGCCATTGTGCGGCGGGATCACGATGGTCAGCGTCGCGTACGGGTAGGGGCCCAGCAGGGCGCCGTACCAGTTCAATGCATCCTTCGCCGCCTGCAGCGACGGCGCCGCGCTGGCCGCGTATTCCGGCGTGTACAGCACGCGGATGTCCACGGGCCGGGCGCCCCGCATGCCGGCCGGCGGCTGCCACGTGCCCGTCAGCGGCGCCGCATAGCGCTTGTCGGCCGTCCACGCGAAATCGTGCACGTCGCCCTGCACATAGTGGTGGGTCAGCCAGCCGTCGCGCTCCACGGGCACGCCCTGCAGCTTACCGGTGGCGCCCACCGTGTAGTCTTTCGGCGCCGTGAGTTTGACGTCATACAGGCCGAAGTCCGCATAAAACTCGGAATCCACGTGGTATTCATGGGCATTCCACCGTTCTTCCACCGCGCCCCGTTCGCCCGGCAATTCCAGCACGCCGATTTTCGGGAACCATTGCGCGACAAAGTGGAAACTGCCCGTGTAGCCGCTGCGCGTACCCAGCTTCGGCAACTGGCTGGTGAAGCCGATATCGAGGGTGGCCACGCCGCCCGGGGCAACGGGTACCGGCAAGTCCAGTTTGACCACCGTATGGTCTCCGGCCGGGCCGTCATCGGGCTGCACGAACGACCATGGCACGTCGGCCCGGCCCTGGCGCACCCTGGTCAGTTTGGTGTAGCCCCAGCCATCGTCGATGGGCTCGCTGCCGAACATCGACTGGCTGCGCCGCTGTTCGGTATAAAACGTCGTGTCCTTGTGCTCGAACGCGTTCAGGTACAGGTGCAGGTACACCGAGCGCACCACGCGCTGGCTGCGGTTGCGCCACGTGAGGGTTTCCTGGCCGGTCACCACGTGGCGCACGGGATCGAGCGTGGCGGCAATCGCATAACTGGCGACGCGGTCGGATAACGGGGTGCCGGTGGCGTCGCTGCCGCCGCGGGCGCCGCCCCACGCGTCGTCGCTGCTGGCGTCGCGGATCGGGGGCGCATGGGCCGGGGCGAGGGGGATGCCGGTGTCGGTGAACGGCTGCGGGATCGGATACACCACCGCTTGCGCCAGCAGCACGCTTTGCGCCGCCAGGCCGCCGCACAGCATGGCCGTGGTCGCGGCCGAACGCATCAGTTTGCGGACGTTTTGCATTGTCATGGGAAATTGTAAAGAGTTGCCGCCGCAACTATAAACCAACGCTGGCAGCCTGGGCGGTTGCCAGCGCCCTTAATTGAGCCTTAAAATCCGGCGCCGTAACGGATTTTTACTGATTCGGCGCAAGCACCGCGGCAAATAATGGTAATCTCGCGGCGTCTACCACCTACTTAAAGATTGGAAGGGAAGTTATGCGTTTTCTGCGCCTGATCCTCGCCGCCGTCACGCTGTCGTTTGCCGCAGCGGGCGCCTCTGCCGCCGAACCGAAGGAAGGCGTCGACTACAAATTGCTGACCCCGGCCGTGCCAACCAAGGCCGACAAGAAAGTCGAAGTGGTTGAATTCTTCATGTACACGTGCCCGCACTGCAACGCGATGGACCCGTTGCTGCACGAGTGGGTGAAAAAGCAGGGCGACAAGATCGTGTTCCGCCGCGTGCACTTCCCGCAATCCGGCCCGAACGATCCGTTTGCCCACGCCTACCTGACCCTGGAAGCCATGAACCAGGTCGATACCGTGCATGACAAGCTGTTCCGCGCCCTGCACGTGGAGCGCAACCGCATGCGCACGGATGAGCAAATCACTGAATTCATCACGAAAAACGGCGTCGACAAGGCCAAGTACATGGAATTCTTCAATTCCTTCGGCGTGCAGACTAAAATGAAACAGGCCGGTACCGTGATCAGCGCCTACAAGGTGGAAAGCGCACCGACCATCGTGGTGGACGGCCGCTACGTGACGTCGCCGTCGATCGCCGGCCGTCCGGGTGAATCCGAGCAGGTGGCCATGCAAAAAGCGCTGGCGGTGATGGATGCGCTGGTGGCCAAGGCCGCCAAGAAGTAAGGCAAGCATGAAAAGCGATACCGAAAAACAAGTGATGGAAATTTACCGCGAGTCCGCGCCGGATGAGCGCGGGCTGGTGGGGCGCCGCTACATCAACCATGTGGCGTGGAGCTTGCTGCTGGTCACCATCACGTTTTCGGCATGGCTGATGCTGGCGCTGGCCAACGCGGAAAACCAGCGCAACGCGCTGGTCAACCGCAAGTGCGTGGACCGCGTGTTCAACACGGAAATCGACCACGCCTGCCTGAAGACCGTGAAAACACGGGACCACTGGTGGGAACACGTCGGCTACGCGCTGACGCACCTGAAACCGTAAAACAAGGCCCGCAGCAGCGGGCTTTGTTCTTTATGAACCGTTGATTTCCACGGTGCAGGTGGCGCCCGCCACCAGCGCGATATCCTTCGGCACGCCGTCCAGCGCGATCCGCACCGGCACCCGCTGTGCCAGCCGTACCCAGTTGAAGGTCGGATGCACGTCGGCCAGCAAGCCGGCGCCGCCCGCATCGCGGTCCGTGATACCGCGCGCAATACTGTCGATATGGCCGCGCAATGCGCCGCCGCCGCCCATCAGCCGCACCTGCGCCCGTGCTCCGGCCTTCAGCATGGGCAGCCGGGTTTCCTCGAAATAGCCGATCACATGGAACGAACCACTGTCGACCAGCGCCAGCCGGGCCGCGCCCGCCGCCGCATAATCACCCGCGTGCACTTGCAGGTTGGTGACGTAGCCGGCGACGGGGGCGCGCACCACCGTGCGCTCCAGGTTCAGTTTCGCCAGGTCGCGCGCCGCCTGCGCCGCGCGCAGCCGCGCGGTTGCCGCGTCGGCCACGTCGCCCGCATCTTCGCGGCTTTCCGCCGACACGATGTCGTCACCGAGGCCGGCGCGGCGCTGCACGTGGCGGCTCCGTTGCCGCACTTCGGCCTGCTGCGCGGCCAATGCCGCTTCCGCCTGCGCCAATGCGGCGCGGTAGCGGGCCGGATCGACAGTGAACAGCACGTCCCCCGCCTGCACGGCCTGGTTGTCGCGCACGGCCACGGACGTCACCGTGCCCGCCACGTCGGCGCCGATGCTGACGATGTCGGCCCGGACGCGGCCGTCGCGGGTCCACGGCGATTCCATGTAACGGGTCCACGCGGTGTGGCCCGCGAAGAGGGCGCCGCCCAGCACGAGGGCGGAAAGCAGGAAACGGAACAACGGAGTGAGTTTGTCGCGCATGGTCGAAGTGGAGGAGAGGTTCACGAAAGCAGCAACGCCAGGCCGCTGAAAATGCAGGTCAACAGGGACAGGCGCACCAGCGCCGGATGCCACACGGCGCGGTACACGCCGAGGTAACCCAGCAGCTTGTCCAGCAAGGCTTGCAGCACGACGCTGGCCACGAACAGGGGCAACAGGGTGGGAAGCATGACGCCGAACACGGCCAGTTCACGGGGCATGGTTGATATCCTTTTCGATGGGCTGGTATAAGCAAGTACGCATAAATTCTTGTGAATTCTGACTTCCATAACCGGCGCTCTGCCGCGTTGCCCGCTGCTAGCAGTGCATCCGGTTCTGTTCGTCATAATTTCACAATAATTTCTTGGTACATGCTTAGCAGCGACGTATGCAGCGCGTGCAGGTCGGCCAGCGCGGCACGCAGGCGCGCATTGCGCCCGGCGTCGGCGCAGGGCAGGGCCGCGCGTATCGTGGCGCCGGCCGCCAGCACCGCGTCCAGCACGGCGCCGTGGCTGGCCGGGGACGGACGGTGGCAATACGCGGCCAGCGCCTGCACGCACGCATGCAGCGTGTCGCGCGTGACGCCGGTCTGCGCGCGCGACGCCAGTACGCGCAAGCCGATGGCGGCATGGCCCAGTTCCAGTAGCATCAGGGCCTGCCGCACGACGGCGCGCGTGTCCGCGCCGGGTGCGGGACCGCTGGCTGTCGCCAGCTGGTTCAGCAAGTCGCGCACGCGGTTGTCGAAGCGATGGCGCAGGCGGCGCAGGTGGCGTTCGGTGACAGTGGCGGTAAACGGGCGCCCTATGCAGGCGGCCTGCGTTTCACGCCACAGTGCGCGCGCAATGTAGGCGGCGCGGCCCATCGTGTGCTGCGGCAGCAGCACGGCAAACACGGCCCACGCCAGCAGCACGCCGCCGATCATCGCCAGCGTGGAATTGAGGAAGACACCCATGTCGTACCGCATCTGGTTGGCGGGGGCGATCACTTGCGCGGCAAACAGCATGACGCCGATCCCCATGCCGGCCCGCTGCGGATCGGTCGCCAGCCACGCGCCCAGGCCGAACAGCGGGGCGGCGGCCAGCACCAGCGTGACGAAACTGTCGGCCAGCATGACGAGCCAGAATTCCGTCGCGAACGACAGCGGCCAGGCCAGCAGGAAGCCGGACAGGATTTGCCGGACCATGGCCACCGGGCGCGGCGAAGACGACGCCAGCGCGCAAAAGATGCAGGACAGGATCAGCGCATTGGCCGCATACGGCCAGGCCAGCCAGTACCAGCATGCGCCGGCCGCCAGCAGCGCGCAGGCGGCGCGGGCGCCGCTGGCCAGCACGATGGGCCATGGCGTGGCCGGTTCGTAGGTCCACGCGTGTTCCGTACCGCTGGCGTCGTTGCGCGCCAGGCTGTCGTGCAATGCCGCGAAGGCGCTGTATTCGTGCGTGAAGCGGTCGAGCAATTCGTGCGCGGTTTCCAGGTCGATGCGCTGCGCATGCGTCAGCCCGTCGCCGGGTTCGCCGGCATAGCCTGGCTCCGGTGGCGACCACAGCGGCAACGCCATCGCGGCGGCCAGCGCGGCCAGGCGTGGCTCCAGCAAATCCGGCAGCGCCGAACCATCCTGTGCGCGCAAGCGCAGCAACAGGCGGTGCAAGGTGTATGAGGTACCCAGCACCGCCATGAAGGCGCTGTTGAACGCATGCAGCCGGCGTGTCTGGGCCGGCGAGTGGGCCGCTTCGAAGCTGGCGGCCGCGCGTCCTGTTTCCAGCGCGGCGATATCGGCGGCAAAGCGCAGGTGCGCCAGTTCCGCCGCGCCCGCATCGAGCCGGTGCGACAGCACGTCGCGGCAAAAGGCGGCAAAGCGCTCGCGGCGCGCGGCGGCGATTTGCAACACACCCGCGTGCTGGCGGCGGGGGAACAGCACGTCGTGCACCAGCCCCGCGCACAGGATGCCGACACCGACTTCCGTCAGCCGCGTGGCGGCCAGCATGAATGCCGCTTCCGGCGCATCGAGAGCGGGAATGGCGATCATGGCGGCCGTGTAGCCGGCCAGCACGAAGCTGTACGATTGCTGGTTGCGGTGCAGCGCGGCGCCGCAGGTGCAGGCGGCCAGCCACAGCGCAATGCCGGCAAACAGCAGCGGCGCCTGCTGGACGAACAGTGCGCACAGGGCCAGCGCGGCGGCGCAGCCGACCACGGTGCCCAATAAGCGGTAATACGCTTTTTCCAGCACCATGCCGGCGGACGGCAGCGCCAGGATGAAGGTGGTGGTCATCGCCGTCGACGGCGAATCGAGGCCGAAGTAAAAGGCCAGGCCCAGCGCGCCGAAGGCGGCCAGCAAGGTACGCGCCACGAACAGCCAGCGCACGCCATGCGAAGCAGACCAATGCGTGGTCCAATGCCGCAGCGCCCCGGCCACCGCTCGCATCATTGTTTCGCTGCTGGTGGCCGGGGTCGTCTGCATGGGCTAAATCACATTTTCCAGGTTGTCCAATTGCCGCTTGAACAGGTGTTCCAGCAGCCTGCGTTCATCGGGCGTATAGCCGTCATAGGCCCGCGTGGTGCGCGACCACACTTCGGGCATCACTTGTTCCACCAGTTTGCGGCCCGCTTCCGTCAGCGTGATCATCACGCAGCGGCGGTCGCCGGGACGGTTGCCGCGCGTGATGAGCCCCTGGCTTTCCAGGTCGTTGCACACGCGCGTCAGGTTCGCCGGTTTTTCCATGCACGCCTCGCCCAGGTTGGACGCGGTGGACGTCTCATTGTCCGAGCCGTACAGCACGGCCAGCACCATGTAGCTGGCATCGACCAGGTCATACTTGCGCAGCGCCGCATTCGACAAATCCTTCATGCGCTTCTGAACGTGGTAGGTCATGCGCATCAGGCGGATCAGCTCTTCAGGGAAGGCTGGCAGCCGTGCGTGGATGTTCTTCAGGCGCTTGTTGGTGGCATCAAAACTGCTCATTGGCGCTCTCCTTTCTCTCCACTATGAAAGGTTTAATTGTATATCGCACTGTTAAATATTCATCAATGTATCTCCGCTTTCACGCCTCCGCCGAGGGCTGCCATCAGCAATGTGTGGTTTTCCAGCAGCCGAGCCGTCGCATCGAGCACGCTTTGCTGTTCATGCAGCGCGGTCAGGCGCGCGTGCAACAGCGCATCGGCATCGGTCAGGCCGGCGCGCCAGGCCCGTTCGGCCAGGTCTTCCGCATGGATGGCGGCGGCCTGCGCCGCTTCCGATTGTTGCAGCTGCGTGGCGATGGCGCGCTGTTGCGAAACCGCGTCGGCCACTTCCGCCAGCGCCTGCACCACGGCGCCGTTGTACTGTTCGACCGCGATGTCCCACGCGGCGTTTTGCGCGCCGAGACGGCTGCGCAGGCGGCCGCTGTCGAACACGGGCAAGGTCACGGCGGGCGCCACGCCCATGGTGCGCGACCCCGCTTCCAGCAGCCGGGTAAAGCCGAATGCCTGCAGGCCCGCGAATGCGACCAGGTTGATGTCCGGGTAAAAGTCCGCGCGGGCCGCGCCGATGCGGCTGGCCGCCGCTTCCACCCGCCAGCGCTGGGTCGCCACGTCGGGACGGCGCCCCACCAGTTGCGCGGGCAGGGCGGACGGCAGCGTGGCGGCCGGCGTGGCCGTTGTGGCGAGGTTCAGCGTTGGCCGGGCGATGTGGTCGCCATCGCCCGGTCCCTGGCCGATCAGTGCCGCCAGCTGGTGTTGCAGCAGCGCGATGGCGGCCAGCGCTTGCTGCTGCTCGCGTTCACCAGCGGGCAGGGTGGCGGCCAGCGCCGCCGTTTCATGGGCGCCGGACAGGCCGGCCGCGTGACGCTTCCGTGCCATCGCGTGCAGGCGGCGGCGCTGTTGCAGTGTGTCCGTCGCCAGGTCATGCAGCGCGTGGGCGTGCGCCAGTTTGATATAGGTGCGCACGATGGCCGTTTGCAGCGCCAGGCGCGCCATTTGCTGCTCCGCCTGCGCCGTCCGGACGTCGCCCAGCGCCGCTTGCAGCGCCGCGCGCTGGCGGCCCCACACATCCAGGTCGATCGCGCCGGTGACGGTGGCGCTCTCCTTCCACAGCGTGCGTCCGGCAATTGCGGCCGGCGCGGTCCCGTGTTCCGGGTAGCGCGTGCGGTCCGCGCCGGCGGATGCGTTGACCGTGGGGCCGGTGGCGGCGTCGGCCGCGCTGGCCAGCGCTTGCGCCAGCCGCACGCGGGCCTCACTGGCGCGCAAGCCGGGATTGCCGGCTTGCGCGCGCTGCACCAGGCGGTCGAGCTGGGGATCGCCCAGCGCCGTCCACCAGGATTCGTCGGGCCAGGCCGCGTCGCCGTTGCCGGCTGCCGCGATGATCGCGGCGCCCGCATCGAGCTGTGCCGGATCGGTCAGGCGCGCTTGGGCAGGCTGCGCGCCATCCGGGCTGGCGCAGGCGGCCAGCAGCAGCGGCACGGCAATGACGAGGGCGGCGCGGCGTGGCATGGGATCAGCGGGCGACGTGCTGGCGGGTTTGCGCGACATCCATGTCCGCTTCCGTTTCGATCAGCGTGCCGTTGCGGCGCGCTTCGATGACTTCCGCGATGACTTCGGCGCGGGTGCGCTGGCGTGGCGTGGCGCGGGTGGCCGCCGCCGGAGCGGCTGCAGCGGCGGCAGCGGTTGCGGACGCAGTCGCCGCGGTGGTGGCGGCCGTGGCTGCCTGTGAAACGGCGCTGTCGGCGGGTTCCGCCAGGACGGTGGTGCTGGCCGCCAGGGTGGCGGCGAGAATGGCAAGTTGAATCTTCATGGTTCATGCTCCCGTTAAGATCACGGGAGAAAGTATATCAATAAATAGTACATTTGTGAAATAAGTAGTCGCCACAAGCCTGCCCGGTAATACTACGCAGGCGGCCGGTGTCAGCTCAGCAGGGTTTCATACAGCGCCAGGTCGCGCTCGGAATAGCAGCAAAAGATGATGTCGTCGAGACCGCTGGCGGGGGCGGCCGCCCGCACCGCATCGACGGCGATGACGGCGGCGTCCGCCGCCGGGTAGCCATACACGCCCGTGCTGATGCAGGGGAAGGCGATGGAACGGACGCCCAGGCTGGATGCCAGCGCCAGCGAACTCCGGTAGCACGACGCCAGCAAATCCGATTCGCCACGCCCGCCTCCCTGCCACACCGGGCCGACGGTATGGATGACGTGGGCGGCCGGCAGCCGGTACCCCTTGGTGGCTTTGGCCTGGCCGGTATTGCAGCCGTCCAGCAGGCGGCATTCTTCCAGCAGTTCCGGCCCGGCGGCGCGGTGGATCGCGCCATCGACGCCGCCACCGCCCATCAGCGACGAATTGGCGGCATTGACGATGGCGTCGACTTCCATCGTGGTGATATCGGCAACGACGGCGCGCAGGCAAGGGGTGGCCATGATGGTGACTCCGCAAACGGGGCAATGCTTCATTGTAGACAATATAAACAATGAAAACCGTTCCGGCGGGCACGGTCGCGCCCCCCATCGGGTGCCTTTGCTATTGTCGTTGCATGGAATTCAAGGAGAATCATCATGTCAGGCAACAGCACTCTCGACCCCGATAACTTTCCCTCCACGCCGGACCGCAGCCTGGGACGGGGCCATGGCACTGGCGCGCTGGGGCCCAGCGACAGTTCCGATTCCGGCAGCGACGTGCAGGGCGGCAGCGGCCTGGCGCAGCAAGTCGACACGGGCTTAACCCAGGGGACCAATGAAGATACGGAAATGGGGACGGCGCACGGTACGGCCGGCCCCGATCTTGGCGACGCGGATCTCGACAGCGATACCGATGCGGGCGGCACGGGCGAACGGGCCGCCGCCGGCCGCGACGCTGTGATGCGCGATGGCTATGACATCGGCGTCGACCATATTGAAACCATGCCGATGACGGACAGCGACGACGATGAGCTCGACGAGGTCCGTGGCGATTTGCGTGAAGACATGCGCAACGGTGCGGGCAAGCGCGGTACGCCCTAGCGCGCCACCGCCATGACATCCGCCAGCCAGTTGGCGAATACCCGCACCCGGGGCGACAGTTGCCGCGCGTGCGGATACAGCACGGACACGGGCATGGCTGGCGCCGCCAGTTGCGGCAGCACTTCCACTAACAGGCCGTCGGCCAGTTGCCGCGCCACGTGGTAGCGGGGCAACTGGACCAGCCCCAGTCCCCGTTCCGCGCACGCGACGTACGCGTCCGCATCCGTGACGGAGACGACGCCGGGCAACGTCACACGGCGCACCGCGCCGTCGACGAGGTAGTCGAACGGATAGGGTTTGCCGTCCGGCCCCATGAAGTTCACGGCCCGGTGCGCCTGCAACGCTTCCAGGCTGGCAGGTGCGCCATGGCGCGCCACGTAAGCGGGCGCCGCGCAGGTCACTTGCCGCAACGTGGCGACGCGGCGGGCCACCATGGCGGAATCGGCCAGTTCCCCCACACGCAGCACGCAATCGATACCTTCCCGCACCAAATCGGCCAGCCGGTCGCCCATGCCGATGTCCAGCGTGATGTCGGGATACCGTGCCAGGAATTCATCGAGCCGTGGCAGCACGAAGGTGCGCGCCAGCGTGCCTTGCATATCCACGCGCAGCTTGCCC
The DNA here is from genome assembly GCF_009674485.1 of Pseudoduganella rivuli. Lineage (GTDB taxonomy): Bacteria > Pseudomonadota > Gammaproteobacteria > Burkholderiales > Burkholderiaceae_D > Rugamonas > Rugamonas rivuli_B. The sequence goes on from NZ_WKJJ01000013.1 coordinate 108,700, forward strand.
CGGGGCGGGGCGCCACCATGGCCCAGGCCTGCTTCGGTTTCTTCCACGTCGGCCAGGATGCGCACGCTGCGCTGGTAATACGCGTCGCCGTCCGGCGTCGGGCTGACGTGCCGTGTGGTGCGCTGCAGCAGGCGCACGCCCAGCCGGGTTTCCAGCGCGCGGATCGCATGGGTGGCGGTGGCGGCAGGCAAGTTCAGGCTGGCGGCGGCGCGGGAAAAACTGCCCAGCTCGACGATCCGGCAAAACAGCCGCATGGTATCGAAACGGTCCATGGGAAGATTCTTGATGAATATTGCATAGTATATGCAATTTAACTGTATTTATTGGTGCCGGTGATTCATTGATACTGCTCCCATCGCACATCACTTCAGGGAGTTCACCATGCAGCAAGTTGCCATCATCACGGGCGCCTCGCGCGGCATCGGCGCCGCCATTGCACGCCGCCTGGCGCGCGACGGCTATGCCGTCGTCATCAATTACGCCGGCAACGCGGCCGAAGCCCGCGCCGTGGCCGACGCCATCAAAGCCGCCGGCGGCCATGCGCTGCCGGTGCAGGCCGACGTGGCGGACCCTGCCGCCGTGGAACGCTTGTTTGCCGCCGCCACCGAGCATTACGGCCGCGTCGACGTGCTGGTCAATAACGCCGGCCTCATGCCGTCCAGCTTGCCGCCGCTGGCCGATACGGACGACGCCACCTTCGACCGCTTGTTCGCCGTCAACGTGAAAGGCACATTCAATACCTTGCGGCTGGCGGCGTCCCGGCTGGCGCACGGCGGGCGCATCGTGAATTTGTCCACCAGCGTGATCGGCGTGGGCTTGCCGGGCTACGCCATCTATGGCGCCACCAAGGCCGCGGTGGAAACCATGACGCACATCCTGGCGAAGGAATTGCGGGGCAAGAACATCACGGTCAACGCGGTGGCGCCCGGTCCCACCGCCACCGATCTGTTCCTGGACGGCAAATCGCCGGAAGCCGTGGCCAGGCTGGCCGCCATGGCGCCGCTGGAACGGCTGGGGACGCCGGACGACATCGCGGCGGCGGTGGCGTTCCTGGCCGGGCCGGATGGCGGCTGGGTCAATGGCCAGGTGTTGCGAGCCAATGGCGGCATGGTCTGAATTTGTGACTGGGGGTTACTGTCCGGCAGTAGCGGCAGTATGCCGAAATGTCAACAGTGACCTCTGATAATGTGTGACGAAATATGCACTTGTACCAAGGTGCAGGTTACAAAGTCGCCCTTTCCCATTAGCATCCTCGAATCTACGTCAAGAGTGCAGGCGGGCGCATGGCCATTTTTTCCAGGGGGACGGGTGATTCAGCAGGCGCGTCCTCCGAGGCCGGCATGAACAACCTGCAGCGGCAGGCGCGCCGCCGCATATCCATTGTCTTCATCGTCAGCACCGCGCTGGCGGCCCTCGTCACCGTGCTGCTGGCCGCGTTCGCGATGCTTTCTTACAACGCCGAAAGCAATGAGCGGTGGCGCGAACTGCACCGCGAACTCGAAGCCAGCGCCGACCAGCTGACCGCCGCCGTCGCGCTGCCCGCGTGGAATTTCGACGACCGCCAGATCATCGCCATCGTGCGCGCCAGCCTGAATAACCGCGACTTGTACGGGTGCACGGTCACCCTCAGCAATGGCATGCAATTTGTCTTCCTGCGCAATGCGCGGGGTGAAATCGAACGGATCGCCACGCCGCCCGACCTGCCCGCGCTGCGCACGGCGGTGCGCACCATCGACGTGGCCGGGCGCGCCGTGGGGTCCGTGAAAATGTACGTGACGCCGCAATACGTGCTGCAAACCTTGCGCGACCGGCGCGTCGAACTGACGATGGCCATCGTGGGGCTGGATATTGCGCTGGTGGCCGGCCTGTACCTGCTGCTGTGGTACGTGGTGCTGAAACCCCTGAAGGAAGTGGGTAAGTACGCCGCCGCCGTGAAAGCAGGCGGCAATGGCGGGGCCGCGCCCCGCGCGCGGCTGTTTTTTGGCGAATTGCAGACGCTGAACGAATCCATCCTGGAAATGGTCGACTTGCTGGACCGCCGCTACAGCGCCATGCAGGCGTCGGAAGAGCGGCTGGCCATTGCCACCGACGCGGCCAACATCGGTATCTGGGACTGGGACACACGCACCGGGCGGCTGGTGTGGGACCGGGAAATGCACCGCCAGTATGGGGTGCCGCCCGGCGGCTTCGACAGCACCGTGGCATCGTGGGAAAGCCGTTTGCTGCCGGAAGACCTGGTGCGCGTGAACCGCCTGATCGATGCCGTGCGCCGGGGTGAACGCGAATACCGCACGGAATTCCGCATCCGCTGGCCCGATGGCCAGATCCGCTACATCAAGGCGGCGGGCCGCCCGTTCCGGGACGAAGATGGCGAATTGCTGCGCATGGTGGGCGTCAATTACGACATCACGGAAATCAAGATGGCGGAACACGAATTGCGCCGCCACCGCAACCACCTCGAAGAACTGGTCGATGCGCGTACGGAAGCGTTGTCGGTCGCGGTGACGGAAGCAAACGCGGCAAACCGCGCGAAAAGCGTCTTCCTTGCGACCATGAGCCACGAACTGCGCACGCCGCTGCATTCGGTGATCGGTTTTTCCCGCCTGCTGGCGGATTCGCAGACGATGACGGAAGAGGAAAAGCGCAACCTGGCCGTCATCAACCGCTCGGGCCAGCACTTGCTGACGTTGATTAACGACCTGCTGGAATTGTCGAAAATCGAAGCGGGACGCATCACGCTGCAGGCGCAGGTGGTCGATGTGGAAGGCTTGCTGCGCGAAGTGATGGACATGCTGGGCGCGCGCGCCCGCCAGGCCGGGCTGGCCATGACGCTCGATTGCGCCGGCTTGCCGCGCGCGATCCGCATCGATGGCGCGCGCCTGCGCCAGGTGTTGCTGAACCTGGTCTCGAACGCGGTGAAATTCGCGCAGCAGGGCAGCGTGACCCTGGTGGCGCGCGCCACGCCGCTGCCGGACAACCGTTGCGCGCTGACCCTGGCCGTGCGCGACACGGGACGGGGCATCGCGCGCGAAGACCAGCAGCGCATCTTTGAACCGTTCGTGCAGACCGACAGTTCCGGCGCCAACGAAGGTACGGGCCTGGGCCTGACGATTTCCCGCGAATTCGTGCGCATGATGGGCGGCAGGCTGGAAGTGGCGTCGGAACTGGGCAATGGCGCGGAATTCCGGTTCACGATCGAAGTGGAAGCGGCCAGCGCCGCGCCGGGTGAAATGGCCAACGTGGTGGAAGCGCTGGAACCGGCGCAGCGGGGCAGCCGCATCCTGGTGGTCGATGACAATGAAGACAGCCGGCGCCTGATCGACAGCCTGCTGTCGCCGCTGGGCTTCATGGTGGAACTGGCCGCCGACGGCGCAGGCGCGCTGGCCGCGATGAAACGCAGCCCGCCCGCGCTGGTCATCATGGACTGGCGCATGCCCGGGCTGGATGGCTTGCAGGTGATGCGCCGCATCCGTTCGGAGCCGGGACAGGCGCAGCCGCGCGTGGTGATGATGACGGCGTCCGCCTTCGACGAAGAGCGGCAGGAAGCGCTGGACGCGGGCGCGGACGAATTCCTGTGCAAGCCGATCGAGCAGGACAAGCTGTTCCAGGTGCTGGAACAGCAGCTGCATGTCCGGTTCCGCCGCCGCCAGCGCGCGCCGCAAGTCCGTCCGCAGCCGCTGGCGGAAGCGGCGCTGGCGCAATTGCCGTACGACGTGCTGGTGGGCGTGCGGGAAGCGCTGCACTTGCTGTACACGACGCGCGCACTGGAATTGCTGGAATCGTGCCGCCATACCCATCCCGACATCGTACAAGGCGTGGTGGCGATGCTGGACCAGCACCAGTATCCGCAACTGTGCGGCATGATCGACGCTGTCTGCGCCGCGCCCGAGGTGTAACTGCCGCCCGTCGCGCCTATCGTCGATTCGCCGCACATCCCTGTCCATGCCGGCCGGCCTGGCTTACACTGGCGGGCATGGATACATTGACAACACTGGGCCAGGCGTGGAATTCGTTCTGGACGCTGAAAAAACACCGCGAAGAACCGCTGTGGGCGTGCCTGGTGGTCGCCACGCTGTTTGCGCTGGCAGCCGGTACATTCCTGATGGCGGTATCGGGCGTGCTGACGGGGCGCGAATCGGACCCGGGCTGGTGGCGCGCCTCTTACCTGTTCAACATGCTGATTTGCGTGATGATCGCCTGGGCCACGATGGCGCTGACGCGGCTGGCGGAATACTGGCTGCCGGAGCGCTGGCTGCTGCGCATGTCGAATCCCGCCGACTGGCGCGCCATGGCGGTGTTCAATGCGGTGCTGGCGGCGGGACTGACGGCGGGTTCGTTCGGCGGCCTGTATGTGACGGCGTTTGCGCTGCACTTCCGCGCGGCCGACGCCATTGCGCACCCGCTGGCGCAGGCGCGCTTCTACATCCTGCTGGCCGTGGTATCCGCCATCGCATGGACCTGGTGGCTGGTGCGGCTGCGCCAGCACCGGCGCGAGCGCGCGCTGCAACTGATGGCGACGGAGGCGCAATTGCGGCTGCTGCAAGGCCAGATCGAGCCGCACTTCCTGTTCAATACGCTGGCCAATGTGGAAAGCCTGATGGATGCCGACCCGCCCGGCGCGCGGCGCATGCTGGAAGCGTTCACGGATTACCTGCGCGCGGGCCTGACCCAGATGCGCGAAGGCGACAGCCGGCTGGCGGCGGAACTGGAGATGGCGGAGCGTTACCTGGAACTGATGCGCATCCGCATGGGTGGCAGGCTGTCGTACCGTATCGATGCGGATGCGGCGGTGCGCGCCGTGCGCATGCCGACCTTGCTGTTGCAGCCGCTGATTGAAAACGCGATCCACCACGGTATCGAAGGTAAGGTGGAGGGAGGCGCGGTGACTGTGTCGGCCCGGATCGACGGCGGCAGGCTGGTGCTGCGCGTCGATGACGACGGGCTGGGCGCGTCCGCCGCGCACCGGCCGCGCCGGCGCGGCGCCGGCATGGCGCTGGCCAATATCCGTAGCCGCCTGCAAGCCCGCTATGGCGCGCGCGGCGCACTGGCGCTCGAGATCCGCGCCGACGGCGCCAGCGCCATCCTGCAATTACCTGCTGTTTCAATGAAGGAAAGCGCATAATGCCCACCGCCCTGATCGCCGACGACGAACCGCACCTGGCCAGCCACCTGAAAGAGCAATTGCACGCGCTGTGGCCGGAATTGCAGGTGGTGCACATGGCCGCCAACGGCGACGAGGCCGCCGCCGCCATTGCGCAACTGAATCCCGATATCGCCTTCCTCGATATCCAGATGCCGGGCCTGAACGGCCTGGAAGTGGCGCAGGGCATCGAGGGAGACACGCGCGTGGTGTTCGTGACTGCCTACGACGACTACGCGGTGCAAGCCTTTGATGAAGCGGCCATCGATTACCTGCTGAAACCGTTGCGGCGGGAACGGCTGGCGCGGGCGCTGGAGCGCGTAAAAGCCGCGCTGGCTCCGGCCGATGACGATGGCCGGCTGGCGCAGGCGATGCGCAAGCTGCTGCAGGCGCAGCCTGCGCCGCGCCTGCACTATATCCGCGCTTCGCAGGGCAGCATGACACGCCAGGTTGCCGTTGGCGACGTGCTGTATTTCCAGTCCGATGAAAAATACACGGTGGTGCGCACGCGCGACGGCGAACACGTGATCCGCACGCCGATCGCGGAATTGTCGGCGCAACTGGACCCGGAGCGCTTCATGCAGATCCACCGTTCCACGCTGGTCAACCAGGACCACGTGGAAGGCGTGCGGCGCGACGACAACAGCCGCATGTTCGTGCGCATGCGCGGCGTGGACAGCGAATTGCCCGTCAGCCGCGCCTACGTGCACCTGTTCCGCGCCATGTAATTCCGGCGCATTCCTGCAGTTCGTCGCGCCAGCTTGCCGTTCGTCGCAAGCACCGTGAATTTGCCCGTTGCAGTGGCTAACCTTGCGTTTTCCACTTGACCGGGGACCCGATCGTATGTTCAGGCTGGCCTTTAACATGGCGCTGCGCGACTGGCGCGCGGGCGAATTGCGGCTGTTGCTGGCGGCGCTGGTGCTGTCGGTGGCGGCGATTTCCGCAGTGGGTTTCTTTGCGGACCGGTTGCGGGCCGGCATGCTGCGCGACAGCGCGCAGTTGCTGGCGGCAGACATCACCGTGTCGTCGGATCTGCCGCTGGCGCCCGCATGGCGCGCCGAAGCGCACCGCCTTGACTTGCGCACCGCCGCCACCAGCGCCATGGCCGGCATGGCGTCGGCCGGCGGCAATGCCACCCTGGTATCGCTGAAAGCCGTGGAACCTGAGTATCCGCTGCGCGGCGCCGTGCAATTGCAGGGCGCCGATGGCGTGACGCGTACCGTGCAAGGGGGACCTGCGCGCGGCGAAGCGTGGATCGACGCGGCCGTGGCGGCACGGCTTGACACGGGTATTGGCCGGCAATTGCACATTGGCGCCGCCGATTTCACGGTGACCGGCGTGATCGCCGTGGAGCCGGACCGGCGGCCGTCGCCGGTATCGATCGCGCCGCGCGCCATGATCGCCGCGGCGGATTTGCCGGCGACGGATGTCATGCAGCCCGGCGTGCGGGCCCGCTACACCTTGCTGGCGGCGGGCGCGCCGGACGCCGTGGCGGCGTTCCTGCGCCACGTGAAGGCGGCCAACGATCCTGGCGTCACGGTGCAGACGGCGCAGGACGCGGGGCGCGACCTGGCGGACATCCTCGACAAGGTGCGCAGCTTCATGTCGCTGGCCGGCGTGCTGGCCGCCATCCTGGCGGCGGTCGCCATTGCCATGGCGGCGCGCCGCTACCTGCTGCGCCACCTCGATGCGTGCGCCATGCTGCGCTGCCTGGGCTTGCGCGAAGGGCAGGTGCTGGCGCTGCACGTGGTGGAATTCGCGCTGGTGGGGATCGCGGGCGGATTGCTGGGCGTGGCGCTGGGTTACGCCAGCCATGTGGCGCTGTTGCACTGGCTGCGCGGCATGCTGCCGGCCGGGTTGCCCGCGCCGGGCTGGCTGCCGGCCGTGCAGGGCTTCGTTGCCGCGCAGGTGGCGCTGGCCGGTTTTGCGCTGCCCGCACTGCTGCAGATGAAAGGCGTGCCCCATGTGCGGCTGTTGCGGCGCGAAACCGTGGCGCCCCGGGGCGCCACGGTGGCGGCGTTCGCGCTGGGCGGCGCCACTTTTGCCGGCCTGCTGCTGTGGACCGCGGGCGACGCCATGCTGGGCCTGGGGGCTGCGCTGGGCGTGCTGGCCGCAGGCGGCGTGTTTGCCGCCTGCGCGTGGCTGGCGCTGGCTGCGCTGGGACGCTTGCGGCCCGGTTCCGCCGCCACCGCCTGGGGGCTGGCCACGGTGTCGCTGCGCCGTCACGCCGGTGCGACGGTGGCGCAAGCCGTGTCGCTGGCCATCGGCCTGATGGCGCTGCTGCTGTTGACGGTGGTGCGCGGCGATTTGCAGGCAGCGTGGCGCGCGTCCGTGCCGGCGGGCGCCGCCAACCAGCTGGTATTCAATATCCAGCCGGACCAGCGCGATGCGGTGGCGCGGCGCCTGGGCCCTTACGGCGCGCCGGCGCTGCATCCCAGCATCCGTGGCCGGCTGCTGGAAGTCAATGGCAAACCGGTCGATGGGGAAGACCGCGGCGTGGCGGAAGTGGAGATGTCGTCCGGCGCAGCGCTGCCGGCAGCCAGCACGGTGGCGCAGGGGCAGTGGTTTGCCCCGGGCGACCGCGCACCGCAAGTGTCGGTCGGCGAACAGGCGGCGCAGCGTTTCAATTTGAAGCTGGGCGATACGCTGGTATTCGATATCGGGGGCCTGCCGCTGCAGGCGAAGGTGACCAGCATCCGCAAGATCGACTGGCGCCGGCGCACGCCCAGCTTTGATTTCTTCGTCAACCCCGCAGCCGCCGAAGATTTGCCCGCCACCTATGTCGCCATGTTCCATGCGCCGGACGGCGACCGCGCGGTGGGCGCGCTGGCGCGCGATTATCCGAACGTCAGCGTGATCGACATCGGTTACGTCATACGGCAAATGCAGCGCGTGCTGGAACAGGCCACGTCCGCCGTGGAATTCCTGTTCGTGTTCACGCTGGCCGCGGGGCTGCTGGTGCTGTACGCGGCGCTGGCCGGCAGCCAGGATGCGCGCACCGGACAGGCGGCGCTGCTGCGGGCGCTGGGCGCCACGCGCGGCAGGCTGTCGCGGGCGCAGGCGATCGAGCTGGCGCTGACGGGCGCCCTGGCCGGGCTGCTGGCCGCAGCCGGCGCCAGTATCGGCGGCTGGGCGCTTGCGCATGGGATTTTCGACCTCACATGGGGCTGGCCACCCATGGTCTGGCCGGTGGGCATCGCCGCGGGCATGGTGTGCGCGCTGGCGGGCGGCTGGCCAGGTTTGCGCCACGTATTGAATCAACCGCCGCTGCAGTCGCTGCGGCAATGCTAAGGAGAAGTTATGCAAAACATCATAGAAGTGCGCGAACTGGGCAAGCGGGTGACGGATGCCACGGGTGAACTGACCATTCTTGATAACGTCGGCTTTTCCGTGGCGGCTGGTGAAACCGTGGCCATCGTGGGGGCGTCCGGTTCCGGTAAATCCACGTTGCTGGGCATCCTCGCCGGCCTCGACACGCCCACGTCCGGCACCGTCAAACTGGCGCAGACCGATATCTTTGCGCTCGACGAAGATGGGCGCGCGCAGTTCCGCCAGGCGCGCCTGGGCTTCGTGTTCCAGTCGTTCCAGCTGTTGCCGCATTTGACGGCGCTGGAAAACGTCATGCTGCCGCTGGAATTGCGGGGTGACAGCGAGGCCCGCCCCAGGGCCGAAGCCATGCTGGAGCGCGTCGGGCTGGGCAGCCGGTTGAAGCACTATCCGAAATTCCTGTCCGGCGGCGAGCAGCAGCGCGTGGCGCTGGCGCGCGCGTTCGTCGCGGAACCGCCGCTGCTGTTTGCCGACGAACCGACCGGCAGCCTCGATGCGGCTACCGGCGAAGCGGTCATGCAACTGATGTTCGCGCTGAACCGCGAGCGCGGCTCGACCCTGGTGCTGGTCACGCACGATCCCGCCATTGCCGCCCGTTGCGGCCGTATCGTGACGATGGCGGCCGGCCGCCTGTCCGGCGAATTGCACCCGGCGGAGGAAGCGTTATGCGCCTGATGCACGCGTCGTTACTGGGCGCCATGCTGCTGGCGGGCGCGGCCCGCGCCGACGGCCTGGCGGATTTGAAGGGCGCGCTGCAGCGCCTGCATGCCAGCACGCCGGTCAAGGGCGTGCTGAAAGCGGAAACGTCGCGCAAGGTGGGCGAGGGTAGCGACGTGGATGAATATGCGGGCAGCGCGGCGGTCACGGTGGAAGACGGCGCGCAGGGCTTGCGGCTGCAATATGGCCGCGATTTGCTGGCGCGCATGGATGCGGACCAGCTGGCGGCGGCGAAAAATCCCAATGCCAAGACCCCGGCCCTGTATGCGCTGAAAGAGTTGGGGCCGGACGATTTGCGGCCCATGGTGTCGGCGGCGGAAAACCTGGCGCGCCATATCGAACGCGCCACGTTCAAGGAGGAAAAAAGCGCGGAATGGCAGGGCAAACCGGCGCGCCAGCTGACTTTTACCGTGCCGGTCAAGGTGCTCAGCGACCGTGAACGCAAATACCTGAAAGAATTCGACGGCGTGTTCGACGTGTGGATTGCGCAGGATGGCACGCCGCTGGCCAGCCACCTGAACTGGCGCGGCGCCGGCCGGGCCTACGTCGTGGTGAGCTTTGAAGTCCGGCAGGAAGTGCGCAGCACCTATGCGCTGTCGGGCGACCGTTTGCTGACGACCCGGCTGGAAAGCCGATTCAGCAATGCCGGGGCGGGGGAGAAAAGCGAAGTGAAGACAGTCAAGACCCTGCAGGCGGGATGACGTGATCCGCCGGGCGTAAAAAAAGCCGGCATGCGCCGGCTTTTTTCATGGCAACGCGAACAATTAAGCGAAGTTCTGCGCTGCGAAGTCCCAGTTTGCCAGGGCGAAGAAGTTTTCAACGTACTTCGGACGCAGGTTGCGGTAGTCGATGTAGTACGCGTGTTCCCACAGGTCGCAGGTGATCAGCGCTTTGGCATCGGTGGTCAGCGGGGTGGCGGCGTTCGACGTGTTGACGATGTCAACCGAGCCGTCGGCTTTTTTCACCAGCCAGGTCCACGACGAACCGAAGTTGCCGACGCACGACTTGGTGAATTCTTCCTTGAACTTCTCGAACGAACCCCACTTGGCGTTGATCGCGTCAGCCAGGGCGCCGGTTGGTGCGCCGCCGCCGTTTGGCTTCAGGCCGTTCCAGTAGAAGGTGTGGTTCCAGACCTGGGCTGCGTTGTTGAAGATGCCGCCGGACGATTTCTTGACGATTTCTTCCAGGGACAGGTTTTCGAACTCGGTGCCCTTGATCAGGTTGTTCAGGTTGGTGACATACGCCTGGTGGTGTTTGGCGTAGTGGTATTCCAGCGTTTCTTTGGAGATGTGTGGCGCCAGGGCGTCCATTGCATACGGCAGGGCCGGCAGGGTATGTTCCATGTGTGGTTCCTTGTGGTTGAGTCAGAAAGGCATTTTTGCTGAAACGTCCACTATTGTAAACCTTCATGACGCGGGGCGCTTGGATGCCCTTGAATGCCGTGTGGACAAGGGCGGCGGGATGGCGCCCGGTTTTATCCGCGGGCGCCGATGGCAGCTATCGGCGCCCCCGTATGAGTCAGCTGAGAGACGGCTGCACGGAAGCGATGCCGACGTCCGCGCTGCCGTCGGCCAGCCGCACGGATACCGTGGTGTTCGGGTGAAGTTGTCCCGGCGCCCGTACGATCGCCCCCTTTGGATCGGTGACGATGGCATAGCCCCGCTCCAGCGTGCGCTGGGGATTGAGCAATTCCAGCTGCGCCGACAGCGCTTGCAGCGCATCGCGTTTCTGTTCCCGCTGGCGGGCGTTGGCCAGCGCGGCGCGGCGGCCCAGTGCGTCGAGCTGGCTGCGCAGCATGGCGGGATCGGGGCGGCAGGCGGCCCAGCGGGCCTGCCATTTGTCGAACGCCACGCGCGCCTGGCGCACCGGCGCGCGGTTCGCATGGGTCAGCGCCATCGCGTGCGCGTGCAGGCGGGTGCGCTGCTGGCCGATTTGCGCGGCAGGGCTCAGCAGGCGGCGCGCATGGCTGTCCAGTGTTTGCTGCGCATCGTTCAGCTGGCGCTGCATGGCGCGCCGCAAATCCGCGGTATCCGCGCGCAGCGACGCCAGCCAGTCGGCGCGGGGCGTGGCCGCCAGTTCGGCCGCCGCGGTCGGCGTGGCGGCCCGCAAGTCCGCCGCGAAGTCGGCAATGGTGAAATCCGTTTCGTGGCCCACGCCGGAAATCACGGGCATGGCGCAATTGGCGATCGCGTAGGCCACCGTTTCGTCATTGAAGCACCATAAATCCTCGATGCTGCCGCCGCCTCGGCAGACAATCAGCAAGTCGCATTCCGCGCGGCGCGACGCCGTGTCGATGGCGGCGGCGATCTGTTCGGCCGCCTGCTGGCCCTGCACCAGCGTGGGATAGAGGATCACGGAGACATGGGGCGCGCGCCGCTGCAGGGCCGTCAGCACGTCGCGCAGGGCGGCCGCCTGCGGGCTGGTGACGATGCCGATGGTGCGGGCGAACATGGGCAGCGCCCGCTTGCGCTCCTGGTCGAACAGGCCGGCCGCGCCCAGCTTTTCCTTCAGGCGCTGGAATGCTTCGAACAACTGGCCCACGCCGGCGCGGCGGATGGCTTCCACATTGATCTGGTAATCGCCCCGGGGCGCATACAGCGTGACCAGCGCCCGCACTTCGACCTTGTCGCCTTCGCGGGGGACGAAGCCCGCATATTGCGCACGGCCCCGGAACATGACGGCGCGTACCTGGGCGCCGTCATCCTTCAATGTGAAATACCAGTGGCCTGAACTGGCGCGCGTAAAGTTCGAGATTTCCCCAGATATCCACGTCAGGGGAAAAGAACGCTCCAGCATGCGGCCGACGGCCTGGTTGAGGGCGGAAACCGTGATGACGCCGCCGGCGGCGGCCTGGTTATCGGGGTAGGTCATGGTCCGGGGAAGGCTAGCTGTCCACAAATTTTTGCAGGGGTCATGCTTATGTCATATATGACTTACTCTGGCAAGTCTTATTTCTAACTATTTGATTATTAAAGTGAAATGTCGATGCTTCATTCGTGAGCATTTCAGGAAAATCCTTATAGATCAAGTACTTTACGGTAACGTCAGGTGGTTACGCACAAAGTTATCCACATAAATTGTGTGGAACTTCCGGTGCCTGTGTTGCACTGCGGGGTGGATAAGTACAGGCGTGCTGAAAATTTACTCACGGAAATTTAAGTGTTTAAAATCAATAGCTTGCATGTTGAGAGTGGCGCTTGCTCACAATTTTATCCACAGAAGATGTGCAAAAGTTGCCGCCCGAAATAACCCCGCTGTGAACATGTCCGCCGGAAATGCCACCGCAGCGTGTTGATTAAAATTTGTGCAGTCAAACAAAAATATTACAAATCAATGACATAGGGTAGTGTCCGGGGCATTGCTAACAATTTTATCCACACAATGTGTGCAGAAGTCCCCAAGGGTGACTGGAAGTCGGCATGATTTCTTGTTGCACATTTTTTATGCATTGAGGAAATTTTGTTATAAATCATGGTGTTAAGAACTAATCGTGGCCTTGCTCACAATATTGTCCACAGTTTTTGTGAAGAATGCGGCAGTTATCCCGGATCGGCACGGCTCGCATGGCAAAAACAGCCGATAACCGGCATATCAGTGGGGAAAACATGCCTGTGCAAAATTTTTGTGCGTGGATAGAAAATGCTTATGAATCAATGGGTTTACTGTGCAACAAGGCTATTGCTCACAATCTTATCAACAGAATGTGGGGAGAACTGCACAGCCGGCCGATGTTGGCCTCTGCCTTGTTTTTAAGCATTGGAATTAAACTGTTTGAAATCAATGGGTTATTCGGTAATCCCGGCGCTTGCTCACATTTTTTTCCACAGAAGATGTGCAGAACCACACTGCAAGACGCTGCTTAAAAGTTGTGCTTTGAAAATAAATTGTTTGTAATCAATGGCTTGGGTAATGAATAGGGGGCTTGCCAACAATTTTGTCCACAGAAAATGTGCAGAATGCACAGCTTGCATGAATGACAGTATCCCGCATCACTTGCCGACTGGGCGGCAACACGCTACATTGCGCGTTTAGGCAACCGCCTGCCGCAGCCATCCGCCGCAACTTACCCAGGAGTTTCATTTGCTCGCCATCATCCAAGCCGCAGGCTGGCCCATCTGGCCGCTGCTGATCGCTTCCATTGTCGCCACCGCCCTGATCATCGAACGCATCATGTATTTGCGCCGTGCCCGCATCCTGCCGCGCCAATTGTTCGATGAAGTGGTGGGCGTGTACCGCAGCGGCAATATCACGCCGGATGTGATCCAGAAGCTGGAACAGAGTTCGCCACTGGGCGTGGTGCTGTCGGCCGCGCTGCGCAATGTCGATGCGCCGCGCGACGTGATGAAGGAAGCCATCGAGGAATCCGGCAGCGGCGTGGCCCACACGCTGGAACGTTTCCTGACCACGCTGGGCACGATCGCCTCGCTGGCGCCGCTGATGGGCCTGTTCGGCACCGTGGTCGGCATGATTGAAATCTTCGGCGCGCAAAACGCCACCGGCACCAATCCCGCGCAACTGGCGCACGGTATTTCCGTGGCGCTGTACAACACCGGCTTCGGCCTGGCGATCGCCATGCCGACCCTGGTGTTTTACCGCCACTTCCGCGCGCTGGTCGATAGTTTCATCATCGAGATGGAACAGCAAGCCGTGAAATTCGTCGACGTGGTCCACTTTTCGCGCAAGAACTGACCTATGGCCATGAACTTCCGCCGTGGGCGTCTGCGCGAAGACCCGGAGATCAACCTGATCCCGTTCATCGACGTGTTGCTGGTGATCCTGATCTTCCTGATGGTGACCACCACGTACAGCAAATTCACGGAACTGAACATTACGCTGCCCACCGCCGATGCGGAAAAAGCAGCGGAGCGGCCCAATGAAATCAATGTCACCATCGATGCCAAGGGCAATTACACGGTCAATAACGTTCCCGTGTCGTTCCAGAACGTGGCGGGCCTGGCGGCATCGCTGAAGGCTGCCGCGCACGATCCCGCCAAACCGCCGGTCGTCATCATCAATGCCGACCAGTTCGCCATGCACCAGATGGTGGTCAATGTCATGGAAGCGGCCCGCCTGGCGGGCTTCGACAAGCTGACGTTTGCCGCGCAGACCGGTACGGCGAAATAACAACGTTGAAATAACCACGCGCCATCCCGGTGCAAGCCGGGATCCTTGCCGTACCTGCCTTGTCAACGGGCAGGGCGGCGCGCTCCTGTCCTCACTATGTCCCAACCATCGAAACTGGAAACCGTCCTGACCCGTAACTGGCTGCGCCGCGGCCCCCTGGCCTGTGCGCTGTGGCCCGTGTCCGTGCTGTTTGGCGGCATTGCCGGCTTGCGTGCGCAATTGTTCCGCGCCGGCGTGCTGAAATCCGAACGCTTGCCGGTACCCGTGGTGGTGGTGGGCAACATCTATATAGGCGGCACCGGCAAGACGCCGCTGACGATCTGGCTGGTGCAGGCGCTGCGCGACGCGGGATTTACGCCGGGCGTGATTTCGCGGGGATTCGGCAGCAAGGAATCCGGTCCCCGTCCCGTGACCGCCATGTCGGCGCCGCGCGACGTGGGCGACGAGCCGGTGCTGATCGCGGCCCGCGCGGGTTGTCCCGTCATGGTGGGCCGGCAGCGAGTCGAAGCGGGCAGGGCGCTGCTGGCGGCGCACCCGGACGTCGATATCCTGGTGGCGGATGACGGCTTGCAGCATTACGCCATGCAGCGCGATGTGGAAATCATCCTGTTCGATGGCCGGGGCGTGGGCAATGGCTGGCTGCTGCCGGCAGGTCCCTTGCGCGAAAAGCCGTCGCGCCGGCGCGATGTCACCGTGGTCAATACGCCGCAGTTGGGAACGGAACTGGCCGCCCGTGTGCGGGGACGGGGGCGCCATGGCAATGCCGCCACGGTCCCGGTGCAGATGACGTTGCTGGCCGATGACGCCCAGCGTTTGGCGGGTACGCAAACCATGCCGCTGGCGGAACTGGCGGCGCTGGCCAGGCGCAACGGCTGGACTGTTGCGGCGGCGGCCGGTATCGGTAACCCGGCGCGGTTTTTCACGATGTTGAAGGGTGTTGGCTTCGATCCGGTGGAAATTCCGCTGCCCGATCACCACGATTTCCTGGACCGTCCGTTCGACGGCGTGACGGCGGACGTCATCTTGATGACCGAGAAGGATGCAGTAAAATGTCGCCAACTCGAAGAATTCAGGGACGATCCGCGTTTGTGGGTCGTGCCCGTGTCGGCGCGCATCGATGCGGCGCTGGCTAAACAATTAGTGGAGAAATGTCGTGGATGCTCGACTGCTTGATATCCTGGTCTGCCCTGTCTGCAAGGGCCCTTTGGAATACGATAAAAAAGCCCAGGAACTGATCTGCCGCGGCGACCGCCTGGCTTATCCGATCCGTGACGGGATTCCCATCATGTGGGCCGATGAAGCCCGTACCTTGCAGGATACGGCGGAATAAATGGCATTTACTGTCATTATTCCTGCCCGCCTGGCTTCCACCCGCCTGCCCAACAAGCCGCTGGCCGACCTTGGCGGCAAGCCGATGGTGGTGCGCGTGGCCGAGCGCGCCGCGCTGTCGGGCGCCAGCCGCATCATCGTCGCCACCGACCATGACGATATCCGCACCGCTTGCGCAGCCCATGGCGTGCAGGCGTGCATAACGCGCAGCGACCATCCGTCCGGTACCGACCGCATTGCCGAAGTGGCGCGCGCGCTGGACCTGGCGCCGGACGAAGTGGTGGTCAACCTGCAGGGCGATGAACCGCTGATCGAACCGGCCTTGCTGGCCGCCGCGGCCGCCCGCATCAATGCCGACGTGCCGATGTCGACCTGCGCCCACCCGCTGCACGACGTGGCCGACGTCTTCAACCCGAATGTGGTGAAAGTCGTGCTGGACAAACATGGCCGTGCACTGTACTTCTCGCGCGCCACGATTCCATGGGCGCGCGATGCATTCGCTGTGGATAAATCGTCGTTGCCGGCCGGTTATGTGCCGTTGCGCCATATTGGCTTGTATGCGTACCGCAACGACTTCCTCCAGGCGTATCCCAAGCTGGACGTGTCGCCGCTGGAAACCATTGAAGCGCTGGAGCAACTGCGCGTGCTGTGGCACGGCTACCCGATCGCCGTCCACGTGACGGCCGACGCACCCGCCGCCGGGGTCGATACGCCGGAAGACCTGGAGCGCGTGCGACGCCACTTCGCGCGCTGATCGTAGCGTGATCGATGCCGTTTGACGAAGATGCGTGCACGACGCATCTTCGCCCACCTTTTTCCCATCTTTGGAATGGACCGCTGATCCCGCGTCGCACCAATTGGTCATTCTTCATGCAAATTTGGCCATGAACTGGCGTAGAAGCTGCTTTTTGTGGTAAGTTTCGTGACGAAGGTAGACAGACCGGCAGCATTTGCAGCATTTGCACACTTACCACCCGAATTCTCATTACAAATCCAGGACTTTTCATGCGTCTCATTCTGTTAGGAGCACCCGGCGCCGGCAAGGGCACCCAAGCTAATTACATCAAGGAAAAATACAACATTCCTCAGATTTCCACCGGCGACATGCTGCGTGCCGCCATCAAGGCCGGCACGGAAATGGGTCTGGCGGCGAAGAAAGTCATGGATGCGGGCCAGTTGGTGTCGGATGACATCATCATCGGCCTGGTCAAGGATCGCCTGAAGGAAGCGGATTGCGCCAACGGTTACCTGTTCGACGGCTTCCCGCGTACCATCGCGCAAGCGGACGCCATGAAGGATGCCGGCGTACAAGTGGACTACGTGCTGGAAATCGCCGTGCCGGACGAAGCCATCGTCGAGCGCATGAGCGGCCGCCGTTCGCACCCGGCCTCGGGCCGCGTGTACCACGTGAAATTCAATCCGCCGAAAGTCGAAGGCAAGGATGACGTGACGGGTGAAGACCTGGTGCAGCGCGACGACGACAAGGAAGAAACCGTCAAGAAGCGCCTGGACGTGTACCACAACCAGACCGAAGTGCTGCTGGGCTACTACAACAAGTGGGCCGAATCCGGCCAGCCGGGCGCTCCGAAGTACCGCAAGATCGAAGGCCTGGGCCCTGTCGAAGAAATCCGCGACCGCGCGTTTGCCGCGCTGGCCAGCTGATCGCTGACCTCTCCCAGAAAACGGCGCACTGTGTGCGCCGTTTTTTTTTTGATGTACCGCAGGGACTGTCTCAATTTGAATGAATCGCAACGCAAATTGCTTATTTTTCCACCTTTGCGTTAGACTCATATCCAACTTCGGTTTTCAGCATGTGCAGTACGCAGCCTGGTGGGCCTGTGCAGCTGTCGGCACTGGCCCGTACGTGTGACGTAGTGGTCGAGCTTGATTACAAAACGAAGGGGACTATATGACGGCAAGCCTTTGGTTCGCAGTGGCGTGCGGCGTGATCGCCGTGGTGTATGGGTTATGGGCGCGCAGTTGGATTTTGCGCCAGGATGCCGGAAATGCGCGCATGCAGGAAATCGCGGCAGCGATCCAACAAGGGGCGGCCGCCTACTTGGCCAGACAATACAAAACCATCGGCATCGTCGGCATCGTGCTGCTGATCGCCATTGCCGTGCTGCTCGACATGCAGACCGCGCTGGGTTTCCTAATCGGCGCCGTGCTGTCCGGCGCGTGCGGCTTCATCGGCATGAACGTGTCGGTGCGCGCCAATGTGCGCACCGCGCAAGCCGCAACCAAAGGCATGAATGAAGCGCTCGACGTGGCCTTCCGGGGCGGCGCCATCACCGGCTTGCTGGTGGTGGGGCTGGGCTTGCTGGGCGTCGTACTGTTCTACATGGCGTTGATGGGGCTGTCCGCCAGCGGCGGCGTGAACCCGGCCAAAACACCGCATGACATCATCAAGCCGCTGATCGGCCTGGCCTTCGGCGCCTCGCTGATTTCCATCTTTGCCCGCCTGGGCGGCGGCATTTTCACCAAGGGCGCGGACGTGGGCGCCGACCTGGTGGGCAAGGTCGAAGCCGGCATTCCCGAAGACGATCCCCGCAATCCCGCCGTGATTGCCGATAACGTGGGGGACAACGTGGGCGATTGCGCCGGCATGGCGGCCGACCTGTTTGAAACCTATGTCGTCACCTTGATCGCCACCATGCTGCTGGGGGCGCTGATGATTGCCGATGCGCCGGTGCAGGCAATGGTGTATCCGCTGCTGCTGGGCGCCGTATCGATCCTGGCTTCCATCGTCGGCTGCAGCATGGTCAAGGCCAAGCCGGGCAAGAAAATCATGTCCGCGCTGTACACGGGCCTGTGGTGGGCGGCGGGGCTGTCGCTGATCGGCTTTGCCGTGGTGACGTGGCAAGTGTGGCCGGACGACGCCATGCGCATGAAAATGATGGGCTGCGCGCTGGTCGGCATCGTGCTGACGGGCCTGATGGTCTACATCACCGAGTACTACACCGGCACGGATTTCCACCCGGTGCGCCACATCGCGGAAGCGTCCACCACCGGCCATGGCACCAACATCATCGCGGGCCTGGGCGTGTCGATGAAATCCACCGCGTGGCCGGTGGTGGCGGTGTGCGCCGCCATCCTCGTGTCGTACCAGCTGGGCCAGCTGTATGGCATCGCGATCGCCGCCACGGCCATGCTGTCGATGGCCGGCATCGTGGTGGCGCTGGACGCCTATGGCCCGATCACCGATAACGCGGGCGGCATTGCGGAAATGGCCGGCATGCCGGAATCCGTGCGCGCCATCACCGATCCGCTCGATGCGGTGGGCAACACCACCAAGGCCGTGACCAAGGGTTATGCGATCGGCTCGGCCGGCCTGGCGGCGCTGGTGCTGTTTGCCGATTACACGCACGCGCTGGAATCGGTGGGCAAGAGCGTGACGTTTGATTTGTCGAACCCGATGGTGATTGTCGGCCTCGTCATCGGCGGCCTGATTCCCTACCTGTTCGGCGCGATGGCGATGGAAGCGGTGGGCCGCGCGGCGGGCGCCGTCGTGGTCGAGGTGCGCCGCCAGTTCCGCGACATCAAGGGCATCATGGATGGCACCGGCAAGCCGCAGTATGACAAGGCGGTCGACATGCTGACGGCGTCGGCCATCCGCGAAATGATCGTGCCGTCGCTGCTGCCGGTGCTGGTGCCGATCCTCGTGGGCATGCTGCTGGGTTCGGCCGCGCTGGGCGGTCTGCTGATGGGCACCATCATCACGGGCTTGTTCGTGGCGATTTCCATGACGACGGGCGGCGGCGCATGGGATAACGCGAAAAAATACATCGAGGACGGCAACTTTGGCGGCAAAGGTTCCGATGCGCACAAGGCGGCTGTGACGGGCGACACGGTGGGCGACCCGTACAAGGACACGGCTGGTCCGGCCGTCAATCCGCTGATTAAGATCATCAATATCGTGGCGCTGTTGCTGGTGCCACTGTTGCCGGCCGTGGGATGGCTGTCCGTCACCATGCCGCCGCAGGTTGCCGTGCGCACGCATGTGCCCGCGCCTGTGCCGATGCCGCCGCAAATGCCGGCGCAATTGGCGCCGGCCGAACCCGTGCAATCCGCGCCGGCGCTGCCGTCCGCCGTGGCGTCCGCGTCGGTGCCGGCGCCGGCCAAGTAAGCTGGGGAGGAACCCGTCCGCGCGCCATGGCGTGGCGGACGGGGCGTATGATGGCGGGCAGGAGCCTGCCATGTTGAAACGCCTGTTTTCCGGATGGCTGCTGGCAGTGGCCGTTGCCAACGTTGCCGCCGCAGCGCCCGTCCCGCCATCCGACCCCGCCGCCATCGAAGCGTACCGGCGCCTGCCGTATTGCCGCCTCGCGCCGGACGGCAAGCACCTGGCCGAGGAACCGTGCCGGCGGCCGCCGACGCGCGGGTTTGCGGCGCGGCGGACCGTGCCAGCACCGGCGGCCGCGTCGTCACGGCGCCTGCCGGAAACCCATGATCCTGTCGTCGCGCCCCAGCTTCCTGATGACATGGTGCGTCCCGTTCCTGCCGTTCCTCCGTCCATTGCCCGCGTGACGCCGCCAGCCGCCGTCATGCCGCCCGTCCCGCCACCGGCCGTGCAACCGTTGAACCAATGCGACCTCGCCGGTTGTCGTGGCGCCAACGGCACGTTGTACCAGCAGGGCGCCGGCAATATCGTGCTGGACCCGTCCGGCCGCATGTGTACGCGGCAAGGCCAGTGGGTTCATTGCCAGTAGTGCAGTGGCATTTCATCCACGAGTTTTGCGAACGGTTGTTCTTATTTTTGCATTCATCGCAAGAAGTTCGCTACAATTGGCGATTACGTTTACGTAAACGTTAATTGCGTTAAATAGGCTGGCCGAATTTTTAATGGAGGAGAGTTCGCATGCAAATCAAGGACAATGTATTTATCGTCACGGGCGGCGCATCGGGCCTGGGCGCCGCGACGGCGCGCATGATCGTGGAAGCGGGCGGCAAAGTGGTGCTGGCCGACGTGCAGGTGGAAGCCGGCCAGGCGCTGGCCGCTGAATTGGGGGGCGTGTTCGTCAAATGCGACGTGACGTCGGAAGCGGATGGCAAAGCCGTGGTGGAAGCCGCGACAGCCATGGGCACGTTGCGCGGCCTGGTCAACTGCGCCGGCGTGGCGCCGGCCGTGAAAACCGTGGGCAAGGATGGTCCGCATCCGCTGGATGTGTTCCAGCGCACCGTCAACATCAACCTGGTGGGCACGTTCAATATGTGCCGCCTGGCCGCCGATGCCATGAGCAAGACCGAAGGCGCCGAGCACGGCGAGCGCGGCATCATGATCAATACCGCATCGGTCGCGGCCTTTGACGGCCAGATCGGCCAGGCAGCTTACGGCGCGTCGAAAGCCGCCGTGGCGGGCATGACCTTGCCGATGGCGCGCGACCTGTCGCGCAACGGCATCCGCGTGATGACGATCGCCCCGGGTATTTTCGAAACCCCGATGCTGCTGGGCATGCCTGCCGAAGTGCAGGATGCGCTGGGCAAGATGGTGCCGTTCCCGCCACGCCTGGGCAAGCCGGTCGAATACGCGATGCTGGCCAAGTCCATCATTGAAAACGTCATGATGAACGGCGAAACCATCCGCCTGGACGGTGCGATCCGTATGCAACCCAAGTAAATTGGGGTAGGATGCCTGAGTTCTCGGGCGCGCGGTCCTGGCCGCGCGCCTGTTTTATTTTGGAGCCCGCATGTTCAAGTTGCATCCGCTGGCGCAGTCCGCCGTATTCGCCGCCGCACTCTTCACCCCGTTCTCCGTTGCGTATGCACAGGATGCCGCCCGTGGCCTGGAGCGGGCGCCGGAAATCGCCACCGGCTACGCGGACAAGCAAGGTTTTACCGCTGAAAAATACATGGTGGCCGCCGCCAATCCCCATGCGACGGATGCTGGGTACCAGATGCTGAAAGCGGGCGGCTCGGCCATCGATGCCGCGATCGCCACGCAACTGGTGTTGACGCTGGTGGAACCGCAATCGTCCGGTATCGGTGGCGGCGCGTTCCTCATGTACTTCGACGGCAAGAAGGTGCGGGCGTACGATGGCCGCGAAACCGCGCCGATGGCCGCGACGGAAAAACTGTTCCAGGGTGCGGACGGCAAGGCCGTCTCGCGTGAAGCCGGCATTGTCGGCGGCCGTTCCACGGGCGCGCCCGGCGTGCTGCGCATGCTGGAAATGGCGCATAAGGAACATGGCAAGCTGCCCTGGGCCAAGCTGTTCGAACCGGCGATCCGGCTGGCGTCCGGCGGCTTTGCCGTCAGTCCCCGCCTGCATGCGCTGCTGTCATACGACAAATATCTGGCGCGGGATCCCGTCGCCGCCGCGTATTTCTACGATAGCAATAAAAAACCGTGGCCCGTCGGCCACGTGCTGAAAAACCCGGAACTGGCCCGCACGCTGAAAGAGATCGCGGAAGGGGGCGCCGACGCGTTTTATACCGGCCGCATCGCGCGCGATATCGCGGCCAAGGTGCAATCGCATCCCACCAACCCCGGCTTGCTGACGGCGCAGGATATCGCGTCGTACCAGCCGAAGGAGCGCGATCCCGTTTGCAGCGATTACAAGGTGTACACGGTGTGCGGCATGCCGCCGCCGTCGTCGGGCGGCATCGCCATTGCGCAAATGCTGGGCGTGCTGGAGCACAAGGGCATGGAAAAATATGCGCCGGTCGACGGCAAGGTCGGCGCCGACGCCGTGCACCTGTTCACGGAAGCGGGGCGCCTGGCTTATGCGGACCGCAACCGCTACGTGGGCGACACGGATTTCGTGCCGCTGCCCGGCAACGGCGTGGCGGCGCTGATCGACAAGCGCTACCTGGCGCAGCGCGCCACCCTGATTTCCGGCCGCTCGATGGGCCGCGCGAAATATGGCGTGCCGGAGGGCATGGCCGTGGCGTGGGGCGCGGATACCGCGCCGGAACGTCCGTCCACGTCGCACTTGTCGGTGGCCGACGCCGGCGGCGCCGTGCTGTCGATGACCACCTCCGTGGAAGACGCCTTTGGCTCGCGCCAGATGGTCGACGGCTTCATATTGAACAACCAGCTGACGGATTTCTCGTTTGATTCCCAGGATGAAAACGGCCCCATCGCCAACCGCGTGCAGCCGGGCAAACGCCCGCGCAGCGCGATGTCGCCGACCTTGGTGCTGGACAAGGGCACGCGCCGGATGCTGCTGTCGACCGGTTCGCCCGGCGGCCCGGCCATCATCAATTACGTGGCCAAGGTGCTGGTCGGTACGCTGGACTGGAAGCTCGACGTGCAGCAAGCCATCAGCCTGCCGAACTTCGGCAGCCGCAACGGCCCGACGGAACTGGAAGCGGGCCGCTTCGCGCCGGCCGTGGTCGACGAATTGAAGGCCAAAGGGCACGACGTGCGCCAGTTCGACCAGACGTCCGGCTTGCAGGGCATCATGCGCATCCGGAAAAACGGCAAGGACATGTGGTTCGGCGGCGCCGATCCCCGCCGCGAGGGCGCCGTCAAGGGCGATTGACGAGGGCTTGAGAGAGACTGGCGGTAACAAAAGTTGTCTGTGTGGCCACGCCGCCATTGCCCAAACAAAGTCGACCCTGATACTCTGTCCGTATGGGAATGAAAAAGAAAACTGGCCTGATCCTCACCGGCGGCGGCGCACGCGCCGCATATCAGGTCGGCGTTCTGCAAGCGATTTCGGAAATCCTGTGGGAAGAGGGTTGGCCGCCGTCGCGCTGCCCGTTCAGCATCATCTGCGGCACGTCGGCTGGCGCCATCAACGGCACGGCCCTGGCCTGCCGCGCCGACAATTTCGGCGAAGGCGTGCAAAAGCTGCTCGACGTGTGGACCGAGATGGAAGTGGCGCAAGTGTACCGCGCCGACTCGCTGGGCGTGATCCGGTCCGGCGCGCGTTGGCTGTCGCTGCTGTCGTTTGGCTGGCTGCTGCGCAAATGGCGCGCGGCGCCGCCGCAATCGCTGCTCGACAACACGCCGCTGGTCGGTCTGCTGCACCGCATGCTGGATTTGCCCCGGCTGGACACCGTGATGCAGGAAGGCTTGCTGCACGCGCTGGCCGTCACGGCGTCGTCATACACCTCGGGCCAGCACATCACGTTTTACCAGACCACGGCGGAAATCGCGCCGTGGATACGCATGCAGCGCATCGCGCTGCAAGACCAGATCGGCGTCGAACATTTGCTGGCGTCGTCCGCCATCCCGTTCATCTTTCCGTCGATTCCCCTGTTCCTGGGCGGCCAGCGCGAATATTGCGGCGATGGATCGATGCGCCAGCTGGCGCCGATTTCGCCCGCGATCCACCTGGGGGCGGACAAGGTGCTGGTGGTGGGGGCGGGCCGCCTGACCGAACCCGCCATGCAGCGCACGGAAGCGCCGCGCTACCCCAGCCTGGCGCAGATCGCGGGCCATGCGCTGTCGTCGATCTTCCTCGACAGCCTGGCGGTCGACATCGAGCGCCTCACGCGCGTCAACAAGACCCTGTCGCTGCTGCCGCCGGAATATTTGTCGCAAACGCCGCTGCGTCCCGTGGAATTGCTGGTGATCGCACCGTCCGAGCGTCTCGACGATATCGCCACGCGCCATATTGGCAGCCTGCCGGCGCCGATCCGCACCATGCTGTCCGGGATCGGTGCGACGGAAACCCGCGGCTCGGCGCTGGCGTCGTACCTGTTGTTCGAATCGACGTATACTTGCGAGTTAATCCAGCTCGGCCAGCGCGACACCCACGCGCGCAAGGAAGACGTGCTGGCTTTTTTTAACTCATGACTCCTGTCCGCCGCCTTTGCCGCCGATTGCTGATGCCCGCCGCGCTTGCGCTGGCGGTGGCAAGCGCATTCCCGGCGCCATCGTACGCGGCGCCGCCACCCCGCACCTTGCGCTTCGAGCAGCTGGCGGTGGACGACGGGCTGGCGCAGGAATCCGTCCTGGCCGTGGTGCAGGACCGCCAGGGTTTCATGTGGTTCGGCAGCCAGGCCGGCCTGTCGCGCTATGACGGTTCGCGCATCATCACGTTCCGCAACATCGTTTCCGACCCGCGCAGCCTGGCCGACAACTGGGTGCGCATCCTGCACGTTGACCGCGAAGGACGCATGTGGATCGGCACCGATGGAGGCCTGGACCGCTATGATCCGCTGTCGCAAACCTTCATCCACTATCCGCCCACGGAGCCGGCCAAGCGCGGCAACGGCAACCGCCACGTGCGCGCCGTGGTCGACGATGGCGCGGGCGGCCTGTGGATCGGCACGTCGGATGGCTTGCAGCACCTCGATCCGCTGACGGGGCGCTATCAGTTCTGGCACCACGACGGCGGCTTGCCGGGCAGCCTGGGGAATGACCAGATCAATGCGCTGGCGCGCGACGCCGACGGCCGCCTGTGGATCGGCACCGCCAGCGGCCTCGATGTGCTGGAACCGGGCGCGCAAAGCTTCCGCCATTTCCGCGTCGAAGCGGCGCCCGACACCCGCTTTGAAGCCGTGCTCTCGCTGCACGTGGACCCGCAGCGCACACTGTGGGTCGGCACCATGGGCGGCATCGAACAGTGGAGGCTGGCGCCGGGCGACGACCACCCGCAGCGCACCCGCCTGGGCGAGGCCGATGGGTTGAAGCCGGGCGTCATCACGGTGATTTACCAGGACGTGGAAGGCACCTTGTGGGCCGGCAGCCAGACCGAAGGCTTGTTCCGCTGGCGTCCCGACCTGCGCCGCTTCGTCCAGTACCGCCACCAGTTGTCGGACCCGCATAGCCTGGCCGACAATTACGTGTCGTCGTTGTACCGCGACCGTTTCGGTACGCTGTGGGTCGGCACCTGGTATAACGGCGTGTCGCGGGTGGACCTGGGCAGCGGCGGCTTTGCGCGGCTGGTGCACGATCCCGAGCGGGGCCACTCGCTGTCCGACAACAAGGTGCGCGCGATTGTCGACGCGGGCAACGGCAAGCTGTGGCTGGGCAATAACGATGGCCTCACCCTGTACGATCCGCAGACGGGCGAAGGCACCATGTTCCGCGACACCGGCGCATCGCTCGACGTGCGCGATCCGCAAGTGATGGCGCTGTGGCGCGACAAGTCCAACACGCTGTGGGTGGGCGGGCGCAACGGCTTGCGCCGCTTCGATCCCGTCACGAAAAAATTCACCCGTGTCCAGCCCTGGCAGGGCGACCCCGACAGCAACAGCCTGCGCGGCATTTATGGCGACAGCAAGGGCGTGCTGTGGGTGGCGTCGCGCGGCGGCCTGCACCGCTATGATCCGAGAACGGGGGCGTCCCGCACGTTCCGCCACGATCCGCTTGACCCCTCCAGCCTGGCCGACAATGTCGTGCGTCCCGTGCTGGAAGACAGCAAGGGGCGCTTGTGGGTCGGCACCTTCAACGGCCTGGGATTGCTGGACCGCGATACCGGAAAATTCCGACACTTCCGTCATGACCCGCGCGACCCGAACAGCCTGTCGCACGATGAAGTGCACTACCTGTACGAAGACAAGACCGGCATCCTGTGGGTCGGCACGGCGGCGGGCCTGAACCGCATGGAGTGGCTGCCGGACGGCACG
Organism: Pseudoduganella rivuli; assembly: GCF_009674485.1. GTDB lineage: Bacteria > Pseudomonadota > Gammaproteobacteria > Burkholderiales > Burkholderiaceae_D > Rugamonas > Rugamonas rivuli_B. The sequence continues at coordinate 134,858 of NZ_WKJJ01000013.1, forward strand.
GCGCGCTTCAAGCGCTACCTGCGCCGCGACGGCATGGCCGACGATGCGGTGGCCGCCATCCTCGAGGACGACGCCAGCCGCTTGTGGATCAGTACCAATGCCGGCATCACGCGGCTGAAAGTGCATTCCGGCCATTTGCGCAATTACGGCGGCGCGGACGGCACCATCGAAGGGGCATATTTCGACAATTCCGCGCTGCGCACGGCGGATGGCACCATGTATTTCGGCGGTTTCAATGGCGTGACGGCGTTTGCGCCGGACGACATCCGCGAAAACAGCGCGGCGCCCGCGGTGGTGATCACGGACTTCCAGATTTTCAACCGCTCGATCCGCGCCGGGCAGGATGGCGGCAATATCCTCAAGCATGCGATCGAGCATACGCAAGCCATCACGCTGCGCGAGCAGGATTCCGTGTTTTCGCTTGAATTCGCCGCGCTGCATTTTGCCGGTCCGCAGCGCAACCGCTACGCCTACCAGTTGCAGGGCTTCGACAAGGACTGGGTGGTGACCGATGCGGGCAAACGCTTCGCCACGTATACCAACCTCGATCCGGGCCATTACGTGTTCCGCGTAAAGGCTGCCAACAAGGATGGCGTGTGGAACGACAATGCCGCCACGCTGGCCATCACGATCCTGCCGCCGGTATGGAAAACCTGGTGGTTCCGCGCCGGCTTTGCCGCGCTGCTGCTGGGCAGCGCTTACATGATCTATCGCGTGCGCATGCGGCAGCTGCAGTGGCAAAAGGAAAACCTCGAGCGCGAAGTGAATTTCCGCACGGCCGAAGTGGAGTTGAAAAACTCGCTGCTGCAACAGCAAAAGACGGAGCTGGAACGGCGCCGCGTGGAAGCGGAAGGGCAGCGCGCGGAAGCGGAAGAGCGCCGCCTGGACGCGGAGCGCCAGAAGCAGGAAGTGGAATCGCAGAAGGAAGCGGTGGAGCAGGCGCACCGCAACATTTCCGTGCTGTCGGAGATCGGCCGCGAAATGGCTTCCACGCTGGACATCGAAAAGGCCATGCGCACGCTGTACCGCCACGTGCGCCACCTGATGGATACCGACATGTTCGGCGTCGGCTTTTACCGCGAAGAGACGGGCACCATCGATTTCCCGTTTTCCATGGAGCGTGGCGTGCGCAGCCTGCCGTACAGCCGCCGCGTGGATGACCCGGACCAGCTGGCCGTCTGGTGTTTGTTCCACCGCCACGATATCTTCATCAACGATTTTTACGTGGAGTACAGCCGCTACATGGGGCCGGCCGGCCTGGACAAGCTGAAGCCCGCGCTGCTGGCCGACGGCTCCGAGCCGGAATATGCGCAATCGATGCTGTACACGCCGCTGGTGGTCAATGACCGCGTGGTGGGCGTGCTGTCGGTGCAGAGCCGCAACAAGCACGCGTACCGCCAGGTGCACCTGGACATGCTGCAAACGCTGGCGGCGTATGCGGCCGTGTCGCTGGACAATGCGATGGCTTACCAGCGGCTGGAAGAAACCCTGCGCGAGTTGCGCGATACGCAGGAACAGCTGATGCAGCAGCAGGCGCAGGTGCGCCTGCACACGGACGAACTGGCGCAGGCGAACCGCGCCTTGCAGGACAATGAAGAGCGGCTGCGCTACGCCAAGCAAAAGGCCGAAGACGCGACGCGGCAAAAGTCGGAATTCCTGGCCAACATGAGCCATGAAATGCGCACGCCGCTGGCCGGCGTGATCGGCATGCAGGGATTCGCGCTGCGCGACCAGAAGCTGCACGACGTCACGCGCGAACAGATCGAGCGGGCCCAGGCCAATGCGCAGGCGCTGCTGGCCATCATCAACGACTTGCTGGACTTTTCCAAGATCGAAGCGGGCAAGCTGACGATCGAAAACATCGACTTCGCGCTGGCCGGCATGGTGGAAAACGTGGCCAGCCTGTTCGAAGAGCAGGCCGCCGCCTATTCGGTCGGCTTCTCGGTGGACTTCTCCGATGGCTTGCCGACGTACGTGGTGGGCGACCCGACGCGTCTGCGCCAGGTGCTGGTCAACCTGGTGGGCAATGCCTTCAAGTTCACGCAGCGGGGCGAAGTGCGTCTGAAGGTGGAAAAAATGCCGCGCGACGCCAACATGGATCCCGATTGCCATTTGATCCGCTTCACGGTGCAGGATACCGGCATCGGCATCGCGCCGGAAGCCATGCCGCGCCTGTTCCAGAAGTTCGAACAGGCCGACAGCACCACCACGCGCCGCTATGGCGGCACGGGGCTGGGCCTGGCGATTTGCCGCCAGCTGGTGGAATTGATGGGCGGCGAAATTTCCGTGGCCAGCACGCCGGGCATCGGCAGCGTGTTCACGTTTGAAATCCCGCTGCAGGAAGGCGTGGCGCCGCCGGTGGTGCCGCACGTGCCGCGCGAGCCGCACAGCCACCAGTTGCGCGTGCTGTGCGCGGAGGACTTCCCCACCAACCAGATCATCATCCGCATGATGCTGGAAGACCTGGGGCACAAGGCCGACATCGCGGCCAACGGTTTGCTGGCGGTGGCGGCTTGCGCGCGCACCCGTTATGACCTGATCCTGATGGATGGCCGCATGCCGGAAATGGATGGCCCCAGCGCCACGCAGCTGATCCGCGCCGGCGGTCCGGACGATGCGCCGGTGCGCGACCAGGAATTGATGATCATTGCGCTGACGGCCAATGCCAGCGAAGAAGACCGCAGCCGCTACCTGGCGTCGGGCATGGACGATTTCCTCACCAAGCCGATCGACGAGGCGGCGCTGCATTACCAGTTGAGCCGCGCCATCGAGCGCCAGCTGCAACGGGGCATTGCGCTGCCGCCGATGCCGCCGCGGGAGCAACCGCGGCCCACGATGGAAGAACTGGACAGCATGTTCGGCGTGGCGCCGGTGACCGTGCCGCCGCCGTCGCTGGCGCCCCGGCCGCAGCCGGGCCAGTATGACGATCCGCTGAAAGCCCGCCTGCGTGCAGCCTTCCTGGCGGATTTGCCTGCGCGCCTGGCGGAACTCGATGAAGCCATTGCCGCTGCCGACAGCGATGCGGCGGGACGCCTGTTCCATGGCATGAAGGGCAGCGCCGCCTACCTGGAAGAACCGGAACTGCGCGCCTTGTGCGGCGAACTGGAAAAATCCGCCGATTGCGCGGACTGGACCGCCATCGCGGCGGGGTTGCCGGGGCTGCGCATCCTGCTGGCCAATGTGGCGCAGACGGTGCAGCCGGAATAAAGGATGGTTTCAGTCAGTGCGGAATGTAATCAGGAAATCCTGAAAGCGCATGAATCCGTTATCGGTTAAACTGATCGTGGCGCCGGCACGGCGCCATGCGGACGGCGTGGAGAGTAACAAATGAAAGTATTGGTGGTAGACGACGACGTGGTGTCGCGCATGGTGCTGATGCACCTGATCGACAGTTGCGGCAAATTCGACATCGTGGAGGCGGAAGATGGCGCTGACGCGTGGCAGCAACTGGAACATGGTTTGCGGCCCGCCATCGTCTTTTGCGACTTGCGCATGCCGCGCCTGTCCGGCATGGAACTGCTGCAGCGTATCAAAGGCGATGCCAGCCTCAATGCCTTGCCGTTCGTGCTGGTGTCGTCCGCCACCGACAAGGAAACCGTCCAGCAAGCCACCAAGGCCGGCGCCGCCGGCTACATCGTCAAACCCTTCCAGGCCGACCAGGTGCGCGTGCACCTGACTGCTTTCCTCGACCAGGCGGCCAGCGGCTATGAACACCTGGCTGAAACGCCATCGGCCACGCAACTGCGCCTGGGCATCAATGCCGACCGCCTGCTGGTTTACCTGACCGGCTTCCAGAATCAGTTGACGGCCGCCAGCGGCGAACTCGATGCGCTGTTTGCCCGCGGCGAACAGCAGGAAGCGCAAACCCGCATCGACCGGCTGCATGCCGGCTGCGTGACGCTTGGCCTGACGGGCGCCGCCAGCGCGCTGAAAAGCTTCGCACCGGGCTTTTTGTCCAGCGATGCGGTGCAGGCCGTGCTGGCCGACGTGATCCGCGCGGTCATCCACCAGTCCGCACTGGTGCGCAAATCCATCGGCGGTAACTGACCGCGCGCAGCACGGTGCAATGCGCACCGCCGCTTGCCTTGAAAATACTTTAGGTTTAAAGTAAAAGTCTGCAGGCTGACTTTTACCGACCAAACATCCAAGGGCGAACAAGATGACAGCAATTGCCGCACCCCTATCCGGGTACGAAGACCCGTTCACCGTGACCCATTTGCCGCCGCGCGGCCTGTGGCCTGAACTGCGTTTCGACCTGCCTGAACTGCACTATCCGGACCGCCTCAATTGCGCGGCCGAACTGCTCGACCGCGCGGTCGCGCGGGGCTGGGGCGGACGGATTGCCATCCGTTCCGCCGGCGGCGACTGGACCTATGCGCAATTGCAGCAGCAAGTGGACCGCATCGCGCAGGTGCTGCGCGGGCCGCTGGGACTGAAAACCGGCAACCGCGTGCTGCTGCGGGGCGCGAACCATCCGATGATGGCGGCCTGCGTGCTGGCCGTGCTGAAAGCGGGACTGGTGGGCGTGCCGACCATGCCGCTGCTGCGGGCCCGCGAACTGGGCGCCATTCTCGGCAAGGCGGAAGTCAACGCGGTGCTGTGCGCCGATGCGCTGCGCGCGGAACTGGAGGCGGCGGACCACGTGCCGGCCACGGTGGCGTACTTCAACGGCGACGGCGGGCCCGGTTCGCTGGAAATGCTGATGCGCGATGTCCCGGCCACGGCCTTTGCGGCCTGTGACACCAGCGCGGAAGACGTCTGCCTGATCAGCTTCACGTCCGGCACCACCGGCGTGCCGAAAGGGACCATGCACTTCCACCGCGATGTGCTGGCCATTTGCGATTGCTTCCCCCGTTCCACGCTGAAGTCGCAGCACGACGATATCTTTATCGGCACGCCGCCACTGGCCTTCACGTTCGGCCTGGGCGGCTTGTTGCTGTTCCCGCTGCGCGTGGGCGCCTCCACCGTGCTGCTGGAAAAGCTGACGCCGGAAACGCTGCTGCAGGCGATCGCCCAATACCGCGCCACGATCTGCTTTACCGCCCCCACGTTTTACCGGCAGATGACGCCGCTGGTGCCGAAATACGACCTGTCGACGTTGCGCAAATCCGTCTCGGCCGGTGAAGCGCTGCCGCTGGCCACGCGCGAAGCGTGGCAGCAGGCGACAGGCTTGCGCATGATCGACGGCATCGGCGCGACCGAAATGCTGCACATCTTCATCTCCGCCGCCGGCGACGATATCCGCCCCGGCGCCACGGGTAAACCCATCCCCGGCTACCAGGCGTGCCTGCTGGACCTCGATGGCAATCCGGTGGGCCCTGGTGTGATCGGCCGCCTGGCCGTCAAGGGCCCGACCGGCTGCCGCTACCTGGCGGACGAACGCCAGCGCGATTACGTCGTCAACGGCTGGAACCTGACGGGCGACGCGTACGAAATGGATGCGGACGGTTATTTCTTTTACCGCTCCCGCACCGATGACATGATCATTTCCGCCGGCTACAACATCGCGGGACCGGAAGTGGAAGATGCGCTGCTGCGCCACCCTGCCGTGGCGGAATGCGGTGTGGTGGGCAAACCGGACGACGAGCGGGGCCAGATCGTCGAAGCCTACGTGGTGCTGAAGGCGGGCGTGGAAGGCAGCGATGCGCTGGTCGCGGAATTGCAGGAATTCGTCAAGGGCCAGATCGCGCCATACAAATACCCGCGCGCGATCCGCTTCATGCCGGCGCTGCCGCGCACGGAAACGGGCAAATTACAGCGCTTCAAACTGAGGGAACAGGGATGAATATCGTATGCATAGGCGGCGGCCCGGCCGGCCTGTATTTCGCGCTGCTGATGAAGAAGCAGGACCCATCGCACAACATCACCGTGATCGAGCGTAACCGCCCGTATGACACGTTCGGCTGGGGCGTGGTGTTTTCCGACCAGACGCTGGGCAACCTGGCGCAGGCCGATGAGCCGACGGCAAAAGCCATCCTGCAGGCATTCAACCACTGGGACGATATCGACATCTTCTTCAAGGAGCAGAAAGTCACGTCCGGCGGCCATGGCTTTTGCGGCATCGGCCGCAAGCGCCTGCTCAATATCTTGCAGCAGCGCTGCGAACAGCTGGGCGTGCAACTGGTGTTTGAAACGGACGTGGCGGACGACCAGGAGCTTGCCGCGCAATACAACGCGGACCTCGTGATCGCATCGGACGGCTTGAACAGCCGTATCCGCGCGCGTTACGCCGCCACGTACCAGCCGCAAATCGAAACGCGGCAATGCCGCTTCGTGTGGCTGGGCACGAAAAAGAAATTCGACGCCTTCACGTTCGCGTTCAAGGAAACCAGGCATGGCTGGTTCCAGGCCCACATTTACCAGTACGACGGCGAGACGTCGACGTTTATCGTGGAAACGCCGGAATCCGTGTGGCGCGCCGCCGGGCTGGAAGAGATGACGCAGGAACAGGCGATGGCGTTTTGCGAAAACCTGTTTGCCGAGCAGCTCGATGGCCACGCGCTGATGTCGAATGCCGCGCATTTGCGGGGCTCGAACGTGTGGATCAAATTCCCCCGCGTGGTTTGCGAACGCTGGGTGCACTGGAACGAGGCGGGCGGCAAGCGGGTGCCGGTGGTGCTGATGGGCGACGCGGCGCATTCGGCCCATTACTCGATCGGTTCCGGCACCAAGCTGGCGCTGGAAGATGCGATCGAACTGGCGTCGTGCTTCGGCAAGGGCGGCGATATCGAGGGCACGCTGGAGCAATATGAAGCGGTGCGCGCCATCGAAGTGCTGAAGATTCAGAGCGCGGCGCGCAATTCCATGGAATGGTTTGAAAACGTCAAGCGCTACACGGCGCTGGAAGCCCCGCAATTCGCCTATTCGATGCTGACGCGCAGCCAGCGGCTGTCGCATGAAAACCTGCGGCTGCGCGATCCGGACTACGTGGCCGGTTATGAACAGTGGCTTGCCGGCGAGGCCTTCAGGCAGTGTGGCCTGCCTGCGCCGGCGGACACCGTCAAACCGGTGCCGCCCATGTTCACGCCTTATAAGGTGCGCGACCTGGTGCTGAAAAACCGCATCGTCGTCTCGCCGATGGCGCAATACAGCGCCACCGATGGCACGGTGGGCGATTACCACCTGGTGCACCTGGGCGCGCGCGCCATGGGCGGCGCCGCGATGGTGATGGCGGAAATGACGTGTGTGTCCGCCGATGCGCGCATCACGCCCTGGTGCCCCGGCATGTATGCGCCGGAGCACACGGCGGCGTGGAAACGCATCGTCGATTACGTGCATGCGCACAGCGATGCGAAGATTGCCTTGCAGCTGGGCCACGCTGGCGCCAAGGGCTCCACCCGTGCCATGTGGGACGGTATCGATTTGCCGCTGCCGAAAGCGGGCGACAACTGGCCGCTGGTGTCGGCGTCCAGCCAGCAGTATCTGCCGGGCGTGTCGCAGACGGCGCGCACGGCCACGGTGGACGACATGCGCCGCATCGAAGCGGACTTCGTGCGCGCCACGCTGGCGGCCGAACAGGCGGGTTTCGACTGGCTGGAATTGCACTGCGCGCACGGCTACCTGCTGTCGTCGTTCATTTCGCCATTAACCAACCAGCGGGGCGATGAATATGGCGGCAGCCTGGAAAACCGCTGCCGCTTCCCGCTGCGCGTGTTTGCCGCCATGCGCGCCGCGTGGCCCGCGCACAAACCCATGAGCGTGCGCATCTCCGCGCACGACTGGGTGGAAGGGGGCATCACGCCGGACGACGCGGTGGCCATCGCGCGCCTGTTCCGGCAAGCGGGCGCCGACGTCATCGATTGTTCGTCGGGCCAGGTCAGCAAGCTGGAAAAACCGGTCTATGGCCGCATGTTCCAGGCGCCGTTTGCGGACCGCGTGCGCAACGAGGCGGGCATCGCCGCCATGGCGGTGGGCTCGATCTTTGAAGCGGACCATGCGAACGGCATCATTGCCGCCGGCCGCGCCGACCTGTGCGCCGTGGGCCGTCCGCACCTGGCCGATCCCGCGTGGACCTTGCACGAAGCGGCGAAGCTGGGCTACCAGGCGGTCACGTGGCCGAAGCAATACATGGCGGGCAAGCAGCAGCTGGAACGCAACCTGGAACGGGAGCGGCAACTGGCGGCCGCGTCAATGGGCCTGAGCCCGCAGGAAGTCGCCGCGAAACTGCTGGAGGGTTGAAATGGTCAATGCACTCGGTACATTACAAGGCAAGCATGCGCTGGTGACGGGCGGCGGGCGTGGCATCGGACTGGCCTGTGCCCGCGCATTGCTGCTGCGGGGCGCCAAGGTGACCTTGGCGGGACGTGATTTCGCGACGCTGGTGCAGGCGCAGCAAGAGTTGCGCGCGCTCGGCGAGGTGGCGATCCAGACCGTCGACGTGGCCGATGAAACGTCCGTCAATGAAGGCTTTGCGGCGGCTGCGCAGCGCTTCGGCCGCATCGATATCCTCGTCAACAATGCGGGCCAGGCCCGGCCCGCGCCGTTCCTGAAAACCGACACGGCGCACTGGCAGCAAATGCTGGCCGTGAATCTGTCCGGCGTGTTCCACTGCTGCCAGGCGGCGCTGCCCGCCATGCTGGACGCGGGCTGGGGACGCATCGTCAATGTCGCATCCACGGCGGGCCTGACGGGCTACCGTTACGTGGCCGGCTACGTGGCGGCCAAGCATGGCGTGGTGGGCCTGACGCGCGCGCTGGCGCTGGAAGTGGCGGCCAAGGGCATCACCGTCAATGCCGTCTGTCCCGGCTACACGGAGACCGATATCGTCAAGGATGCGATTGCCAACATCGTCAGCAAGACGGGCCGCACGGAAGAGGAAGCCCGCGCCGAACTGGCGGCCGGCAATCCGCAAAAGCGGCTGGTGCAGGCCGAGGAAGTCGCCAATGCCGTGGCGTGGCTGTGCCAGCCCGATTCGGCCGCGATGAACGGCCAGGCGATCGCGGTCGCCGGCGGCGAAGTCATGTAGGTGAACCCATGGCATTGGATCACGAACCCGACCAAGGCCAGGCGCTGGACCTGGCCAGCCGCCTGACGCAAGACCACCACCAGTCGCTGAAACTGTGGCTGCGCATGCTGTCGTGCACGGTGAAGATTGAAAATGAAATCCGCTCGCGGCTGCGCGCCACGTTCGGCATCACGCTGCCCCGCTTCGACTTGATGGCGCAGCTGGAACGCTATCCGGACGGCTTGCGCATGGGCGAACTGTCGAAGCGCATGATGGTCACGGGCGGCAATATCACGGGCATCACGGACCAGCTGGAGCAGGAGCGGCTGGTGGTGCGCGTCCCGGACCCGAAAGATGGCCGCGCCTACAGCGTCAAGCTGACGCAGGAAGGGCGCAAGGCCTTTGCCGTCATGGCGGAAACCCACGAAGCGTGGGTGGCGGAATTGCTGGCGCCGATGGCGCATGACGACAAGGCACAACTGATCACATTGCTGTCGCAAATGAAGCGGCACCTGAATGAAGGATTCAACCAATGAAATACTTACCCGGCGAACCGCAGCACTTGCCCGGCAACCGCAGCCAATTGGCCGGTTACCAGGCGCGCCATTTCCTGTTCACGGCCGACAACGGCGTGGCCACGGTGGCGCTGAACCGGCCCGAGCGCAAGAACCCGCTGACGTTTGAATCGTATGCGGAATTGCGCGACCTGTTCCGCGCGCTGGCGTATGCGGACGATATCCACGCCATCGTGGTACAGGGCGAAGGGGGCAATTTCTGTTCGGGCGGCGACGTGCACGACATCATCGGCCCGCTGACCAAACTCGATATGCCCGGCCTGCTGTCGTTTACCCGCATGACGGGCGACCTGGTGAAAGCCATGCGCGCCTGTCCGCAACCGGTGATTGCCGCCATCGACGGCATTTGCGCCGGTGCGGGCGCCATGATGGCACTGGCGTCGGACATCCGCCTCGGGACGGAACGCAGCAAGACCGCGTTCCTGTTCACCCGTGTCGGCCTGGCCGGCTGCGACATGGGCGCCTGCGCCTTGCTGCCGCGCGTGATCGGCCAGGGCAGGGCGTCGGAATTGCTGTACACGGGCCGCTCGCTCGGTGGCGCCGAAGGCGAGCGGTGGGGCTGGTTCAACAGCCTGCACGCGCCGGAAGACTTGCTGGCAGCCGCCCAGGCCTTTGCCCGCGGGCTGGCCGATGGCCCCACGTTCGCGCACGGCATGACCAAGAAAATGCTGCAGCAGGAATGGAACATGGGCGTCGACGAAGCCATCGAAGCGGAAGCGCAGGCCCAGGCGATCTGCATGGCCACCAACGATTTCCACCGCGCCTACCACGCCTTCGTGGCCAAACAGAAGCCGGAATTCGAAGGCGATTGAGGAAAATACATGAGTGACAAAAGCTACCTGGCCTGGCCGTTTTTCGATGCGCGCCACGCGGAATTGGAACAGCGGCTCGATACGTGGGCGGCGCAGCACTTGCAGGATGCGCATGGCGCCGACGTGGACGACAGTTGCCGCAAGCTGGTGAAACTGCTGGGCGATGGCGGCTGGCTGCGCCATGCCGTGGGCGGCACGGCCCATGGCGGCGCCGGCGACACCATCGACACGCGCGCCATCTGCCTCCTGCGTGAAACCCTGGCGCGCCACGAAGGGTTGGCGGACTTCGCGTTCGCCATGCAGGGACTGGGGTCCGGCGCCATCAGCCTGTTTGGCACGGACGCGCAAAAGCAGGCGTATTTGCCGAAGGTCGCGCGGGGCGAAGCGATTGCCGCGTTTGCGCTGTCGGAACCGCAAGCCGGCTCCGACGTGGCGGCGATGGCGTGCGCCGCCGTGCGCGACGGCGACAGCTATGTGCTGGACGGTGAAAAGACGTGGATCTCGAACGGCGGCATCGCGGACTTTTACGTGGTGTTTGCCCGTACGGGCGAACAGCCGGGCGCGCGCGGCATCAGCGCCTTCATCGTCGATGCGGACACGCCGGGCTTCACGATTGCCGAGCGCATCGACGTGATCGCGCCGCACCCGCTGGCGCGGCTGGCTTTCAACGGTTGCCGGATTCCCGCATCGCAGCGGATCGGCGACGGCGGCCAGGGTTTCAAGGTGGCGATGGCGACGCTGGACGTGTTCCGCACGTCCGTGGCCGCCGCGGCGCTGGGCTTTGCCCGCCGCGCGCTGGATGAAGCGCTGGAGCGCGCCACCACGCGCAAGATGTTTGGCCAGACCTTGGCGGACTTCCAGCTGACGCAGGCCAAACTGGCACAGATGGCGACCGGCATCGACAGCAGCGCACTGCTGACTTACCGCGCCGCGTGGCAGCGCGACCAGGGGCAGAACGTCACGAAGGAAGCAGCCATGGCGAAAATGACGGCCACGGAAACGGCGCAGCAAGTCATTGACGCCGCCGTGCAAATGTTTGGCGGCCTCGGCGTGGTCAGCGATGTGCCGGTCGAACGCTTGTATCGTGAAATCCGCGCGCTGCGCATTTATGAAGGCGCCACGGAAGTGCAGCAATTGATCATCGCGCGCGAACTCTTGCGTGCGCGCTGACCAGGTACTTCACCAGGGACATTATTGCGCGCGAAATGCTGCGCAACTGCGCGCCACGTCCCGCGTAATTCGTTAACAATGTGACAGGATAGTCTTTATGGAAATCTTACAACCACCAGGCTGGGTCAGGCCCCGCGGCTACTCGAACGGCATCGCGGCGTCCGGCAAGCTCGTCTGTGTGAGCGGCATGATTGGCTGGGATGCCCAGGGTGTGTTCCATACCAGCGACTTTGCCGGGCAAGTGCGGCAAGCGCTGGAAAACGTGGTGGCGGTGCTGGCGGAAGCCGGCGCGAAGCCTGAACACATCGTGCGCATGACGTGGTACGTGGTGGATAAACATGAATACATCGCCGCCTACAAGGAGATCGGGCGCGCTTACCGGGAAATCATCGGTGCGCATTACCCGGCCATGACGGCGGTGCAGGTGGTGGCATTGGTGGAAGATGCGGCAAAGGTGGAAATCGAGGTGACAGCCGTCATTCCTTGAACCCTCTGCCATTCCCCTGCCGCCGTGAAGTCAACGTATGCAGGGGAATCATGGGTACCTGGGATGCACTGAAGGCGGATACCTACCGCCAGTACGGCCGCTATCGTGCGGCATTGGTTTTACAGGGATTTGTCACGCGGCGGACCTTCCGTCCGGTGGTGACGATGCGGCTGTGCCAAGCCGCACGCGACGCGGGGACGGCAGGGCGGCTGGTGCTGCCATTGCTGAAACTCCTGCACCGGATGGCGACGCACGGCGCCGCCATCGACTTTCCATGGGGTGCCCGGATCGGTCCCGGTCTGGCGCTGACCCATGCCTGGGGGCTGGTGGTCAGCCCCGGCGTACGGATCGGCCGTAACGTGACGCTGTTCCACGGCGCCACGCTGGGCCGGCGCGACCGCGTTGGCGCCGATGGCGCGCGCGACATCGGCTATCCCGTGCTGGAAGACGAAGTCTGGGTCGGCCCGCACGCGGTGATCGTCGGCGGGGTCACCATAGGCCGGGGCAGCCGGATCGGCGCCGGCGCGTTCGTCACATCCGACGTGCCGCCCTACTCGGTGGTGGCCGGCAATCCATCTTCTATCGTCAAGAGCAACTGCGTGCCGGATGTGATGAATCCTGCACCGGCTGAACTCGCATCTTCAGGGAAGCAGCCATGCATTTCCATTCCAGAATCACCTTAAGCATGCTGGCCGCACTGGCCGGATTGGCCATGACGGCGCCGGCACAGGCGTCATTGTTGTCCGTAACGGACCAGGCGCAATTATCGTCGTGGCTGGGGGAGGGGCCGTTGGCGCTGAACCTGCTGTTTGAAAAAACGCCCGGCAAGACGGCGGCGGACTTCCACGCGGCGGCCGACGGCCGTGGCCGCACCTTTACCGTCATGCAGGCGTATGGCGTAGATGGCCGCCAGTGGCTGGTCGGCGGCTACAATCCGCAAAGCTGGTCATCCAAGGGCGGCTTCAACCTGACCCCTGACGCGAAGGACCGTACGGCCTTCCTGTTCAACCTCAGTACGGGCGTGGTGTTCCAGCAATTGCCGGTCCTGGCAGGGGACGATTATGGCGCCATGCAGACCGTCAATGATGCAACGCTGGGTCCCACGTTCGGCGCGGGGCTGGATTTGTCGATGCCGTTTGATTTGACCAATGGCGGCGTGTCCGCGCTGCTCAGCTATAACGATGGCATCCACCATCAAAACCCGTTCACCAGCCTGCTGGACAATACGCCTTACGCCAACGTGCCCAACGTGCGTTTTGGCGCGATGGAAGTCTACACGGTGAACCTGGTGCCGGAACCGGGCGCGATCTGGCTGTTCGGCGCCGGCCTGGCCTTGCTGGCCTTGATGCGCAAGCGTTCGGGTTCCCGTTAAAACGGCAGGCGCAGCAAGTCCACCGTCATACGGATCAGCTTGTTGCGGGTTGGCGTGTATGGCGGGAAGAACAGCTTCACCAGGTGCAGCCACGAACCCCGCAGCACGGCCCGTTCGTGGGAAAACGCCTTGAAGCCGTATTCGCCGTGCGCATTGCCGATGCCGGAATTGTTGACCCCGCCGAACGGCAGATTGCCGTGCGCGAAATGCGCGACGCAATGGTTGACGCAGGCGCCGCCTGAACTGGTGTGCGACAGCACGCGGCGGATCGCGCGCCGGTCCGTGCTCCACAGGTACAGCGCCAGCGGTTTCGGCTGGCTGTTGATGTCGTGGATGACCTGGTCCAGGTCCGTGTATTCGACGATGGGCAGCACGGGACCGAAGATTTCTTCGGACAGGATGGCGGCGCCGGCTGGCACCCGTTCCAGTAACGTTGGCGCGATATAGCACTGCGCTTCATCGATGTCGCCGCCGGCCAGCACTTTGGCGCCCCGTTCCACCGCATCGTTCAGCAAGTGCGCGACGCGCTGTGTGTGGCGGCGGTTCACGACGCGGGTCAGGTCGCCGCAGGCTTTCTGCGCGGCGGCGCCCGCGCCATAGCGCTGCTGCAGCACGGAGCGGCAGGCGTCGACGAACGCTTGCTTGACCGAGGCGTGCACGTACGCGGTATCGGGCGCCACACAGGTCTGGCCATTGTTGAGGAACTTGCCCCACATCAGGGTTTCCGCCGCCATTTGCACGTTGGCGCTGGCGTCGACGATCACGGGCGACTTGCCGCCCAGCTCCAGGGTCACGCTGGCCAGGTGTCTGGCGGCGGCCGCCATGACGACCTTGCCGACCGCGGGCGAACCCGTGAAGAAGATGTGGTCGAACGGCAGGTCCAGCAGCGCCTGCGACGTGGGCAGGCTGCCTTCGAACAGCGCCACTTCATGGGCGGGAAATATGTCGGCAATGATGCGGCCCATCAGCGCGGAGACGGCAGGCGTCATTTCGGACGGCTTGATGATGACGGTATTGCCGGCCGCCAGCGCGGACACCAGCGGGCCGAAGCACAGGCTCAGCGGGTAATTCCACGGCGCGATGACCAGCACGCGGCCCCGTGGCTGGTATTGCACGTGCGCGCGGGTGCCCAGCATGGTCTTGGTCGGCCACACGCGTTTCGGTTTCATCCAGCGGCGCAGGCTGCCGATGGCCTGGTGGATCTCGTCCATCACGGGCAGGAATTCGGACACTTCGACTTCCGCTTCCGGTTTGCGGTAATCCTGCGCGAACGCCGTGTGGAAGGCGGTGCGGTGCGCCAGCATGGCGTCGCGCAATTTGACGATGCGGGCGATGCGTTCGGCGGCGGTGGAGTCGCGCCAGCGCAGGGCCGTGGCTTGCTGGACATCGAAAACCGCACGCATGCGGTGCGGATCGGCTTCGCCGGCGGCGGCGTGCAGTGCTTGGGAAGGAGGGGCGTCGTTCATCGCGCGGCGTCTGAGAGTGTGATTGTTGGGCAAACAATCACACTAGCATGCGCGTCGAGCCACGTTTGGTGGGCTTACTCTAATGTGGTTTTTCGGCCGTTTAAAACGAAGCGGCGGACTGGCCTGCGATCAGGTCGAATCCGTGCACCGTCAGTACCGTCACCGCGACGGTCCACACGCAAATCCCCGCCACCAGCAGCGGCATCCACACACGGCGCGACAATCCCAGGCTCGACGCCAGCGCAGCGGAAATCGTCGCGCCCAGCAACAGCGGGCCCAGCAGGCCAATCGCCCACGGCCCCTTTTGCACCAGCCAACCGGCCGTGCCTTTGGTCGGATCCTTGGTGCGCAACCGCAGCAGCTTGTTGACCAGTCCGCCGGCAAACGCGGCGACCAGGGTGCCGGCAATGGCGCCGGCGATGGTGAGCGCGCCGACCGCGACGGGGTCCACGTCCAGCTTGATCCCGAGTGGGACGGCGGCCCACAGTTCGATCATGGCGAGGGTGAAGATGCTGAGGAATTTGGCGAACATACAGGTTTTGGTTATTAAGATTGCAACCATGGTAAGCGACAGCAACATGCCTGTCTATACCTATGGTTATCTCCTCTACCGTTATCCTGGCTCTCCCGCTATAATCCGGGCCTGTGTGTCGCCATAGTACAATGGATAGTACAAGGTCCTCCTAAGACTTAGATACAGGTTCGATTCCTGTTGGCGATACCATTTACTGCCCGTCGTCGGCTTTCCCGCGAAACGCCCACCACCCCGCAATCGCGGTAAACGCCGCCACAATCCCCACCACCACCCAGAATCCATGCGCCGCGTCCGCCAGCGGAATGCCGCCCACGTTCATGCCCAGCAGGCCGGCGATGATGTTGATCGGCAGCGCCAGCACGGTGACGATGGTCAGCACGTACAGGCTCTGGTTGTTGCTTTCGTTGACCAGCGCGGCCAATTCTTCCTGCAGCAATTTGATGCGCTCCTGCAGCGCCGACATGTCGTTCAGCACCACGGCGAATTCTTCGCTGGCCTGGCGCAATTCTTCCGTGTCGACGTCGGCAATCCAGGCCGGCGGCTTTTGCAGCAGGCGGAACAGGGCGGCCGGTTCCGGCGCCAGCAGGCGGCGCAGGCGCACCAGCACGCGCCGCAGGCTGCCGAGGTTGGCGCGCTTGTATTTCAGTTTGCCGGCCAGCAGGTGGTCTTCGATGTTGTCGACTTTGCCGGTGGCGTCACGCACGATTTTCACCAGCGCGTCGGCCTGGTCGCGCAGCAGGTGCGCCAGCAATTCCACGGGCGAGCGCAGCGCTTCGCCGGCCTGCACGGCCAGCCGCAGGCTGTCGACGGCCTTCAGTTGCTGGCGGCGCGCGCTGATGACGGTGTGCTGGTCGACGCTGAGCCACAGGGTGGCGATATCGGACGGATCGAAGGAAAAGTCGTGGACGACGTCGTTGATGACGGCGATCAGCGCATTGTCGGCCACTTCGATGCGGGTCGAGCGCTGGCCTTCGTGCAGGCTTTCATAAAATTCCTCGGCCAGCGCCGTGTGTTCGTGCAGCCATTTTTCACTGGCGGTATTGGCCAGGTTGAAGTGCAGCCAGACAAAGGCGCCATCGGCTTGCGCATCCCCCGGTTGCCGCCGCACCCATTCGGCGGCCTGCGCCGCCGTCACCGTCCGCGGCGCCTGGCCGGGCAGGAACAGGTAGCCACAGACGAGGCCGGTTTGGTCCGATCCGTAGGCGGGTGGCAGTGTCGCCATGTGTGGTCTCCGGGAGGTGGGAAGCCGCAAGGATAGCAAAGGTTCACTCCCGGCAACAGGCACTACCCGTGAACTACCGTACAATGCTGTTTTCCTTGGGTTTTGCAGTCGCACACTACTATGGCAGTTATCTCTCTCTCCAATGCGCAACTGGCGTTCGGCCACTTTGCGTTGCTCGACCATGCTGAGTTTTCGCTGGAAACCGGCGAACGGGTCGGCCTGATCGGCCGTAACGGCACGGGCAAATCGTCCCTGTTGAAAATTATTTCCGGCCGCTTCAAGCTGGACGATGGCTTGCTCGTGATGCAGCAAGGCTTGAAAATCGCCTATGTCGAGCAGGAACCGGAATTTGATCCGGAAATGTCCGTCTATGAAGCCGTGGCGTCCGGCATGGGGGACTTGCAGGACTTGCTGAAGGAATACGATGCGCTGACGGGCCAGTTCGGCCAGGGAGACGACGATGCGCTGATGGAGCGCATGCATGACATCCAGGTCAAACTGGATGCGGCCGACGCGTGGAACCTGAAGAACAAGGTGGAACAGACGCTGGACCGCCTGAACCTGGGGCCGGACGCGCAAATGAAGACGCTGTCGGGCGGGATGAAAAAGCGCGTGGCGCTGGCCCGCGCACTGGTGTCGGCGCCCGACGTGCTGCTGCTCGACGAACCGACCAACCACCTGGACTTCACGTCGATCCAGTGGCTGGAAGGCTTGCTGCGCGACTTCAAGGGCAGCGTGCTGTTCATTACCCACGACCGCTCGTTCCTGGACAATGTCGCCACCCGCATTATCGAACTGGACCGTGGCCGCCTGCTGACTTATCCGGGCAATTTCAGCGCTTACCAGGTCCGCAAGGCGGAACAGCTGGAAATCGAGGAAATCGAGAACGCCAAGTTCGACAAATTCCTGGCGCAGGAAGAAGTGTGGATCCGCAAGGGCGTCAAGGCGCGCCGTACCCGCGACGAAGGCCGCGTGCGGCGCCTGGAACGCTTGCGCGAACAGCGCGCCGTGCGCCGCGAACAGCAGGGCCAGGTGACGCTGCAGGTGACGTCCGGCGAACGCTCCGGCAAGATCGTGGCGGAACTGGAAAACATCCGCAAGGCCTATGGCGACAAGGTCATCGTCAACGATTTCAGCGCCACCATCCTGCGTGGCGACAAGGTTGGCCTGATCGGCGCCAATGGCGCCGGCAAGACCACGCTGCTGAAAATGATCCTGGGCGAAGAGAAGCCTGACAGCGGCACCGTGAAGCAGGGCACCAAGCTGCAGGTTGCGTATTTCGACCAGATGCGCGCCCAGCTGAACGAGGAAGCGAGCTTGCTGGACACGATTGCGCCCGGCAGCGACTGGGTCGAAGTCAACGGCCAGCGCAAGCACGCGATGAGTTACCTGAGCGATTTCCTGTTTGCGCCGGAACGCGCCCGTTCACCCGTGAAATCGCTGTCCGGCGGTGAACGCAACCGCCTGCTGCTGGCGCGCCTGTTTGCCAAACCGGCCAACGTGCTGGTGCTGGACGAACCCACCAATGACCTCGACATCGACACCTTGGAATTACTGGAGGAATTGCTGGAGGATTACGAGGGTACCGTCTTCCTGGTCAGCCACGACCGCATGTTCCTGGACAACGTGGTGACGCAAGTGATCGTGGCCGAAGGGCAGGGCCGGTGGCGTGAATTCGTCGGCGGCTATACCGACTGGGAGCGCGTGCGCGACACCGTGACGCCAACGCCGGCCAAAGCGGCAGCCAGGCCCGCAGCCAAGGCCGAAGCGGCGCCCGCGCCGGCGGCCACGGCGGCGCCTGCCGTCAAGCAGCGCAAGCTCAGCTACAAGGAACAGCGTGAACTGGAAGAATTGCCGAAGCAGATCGCCGCGCTGGAAGATGAGCAGACCGCGCTGAACCTGCAATTGTCCGATCCGGATTTCTACAAGAAAAATGCGGCGGAAGCGCGCCGCGTCCAGGAACGCATCGAGCAAATTGAGCTGGAGTTGATGGAAGCGCTGGAGCGTTGGGAAACGATCGAGTCCCGCTCGTAATACTTCTTTCTCGTAGTAATTCAGACGGCCCGCCTGGCACCCAGGCGGGCCGTTTTCTTTTGGGAATTCCCATCCGTGCGCTGCTGTTGAGTTGAAAGTTATATTATCTGCAAACTTGACAAGATTGCTCTGATGCATGAACGTGAAACCCTATCCTTCTCCTGCCGCTGCCGTACCCGGCCATGCGCCTGCGCGCATCGTGCCGTTTGCCGCGTACATGGCGTTCATCGCCATTGCCGATGTGCTGCCGATGGCGGACATTTCCGCAGCGGATTTGCGCTGGCTGTATGCTGCCAAGGTCGCCGTTGTCGTGGCGCTGCTGTGGGCATACCGGCGCCAGTACGTGGAACTGGCGCGGTTTGACGTCCGGGCGCGCGGCGCGGCGGCCGCCATCGCTGTCGGGTTGCTGGTGTTTGTCCTGTGGATCAACCTGGACGCCGGCTGGATGCAATTCGGTGTGTCGGCCGGTTTTGATCCCCGCGACGGCGGTGGCGCCATCGACTGGCGCCTGGCTTTGATCCGGATCGCGGGCGCGGCGCTGGTTGTGCCCATCATGGAAGAATTATTCTGGCGCTCGTTTCTGTTGCGCTGGCTGGAATCTGCGGACTTTCTCAACGTGGCGCCGGCGCGGGTCGGCTTGCGGGCACTGGCCATCACCGCGCTGCTGTTTGGGATTGAACATCAATTATGGTTTGCCGGCATTGTCGCTGGCCTGGCGTACAGCTGGCTGTACATGCGCAGCGGCAGCTTGTGGGCCGCGGTCATGGCGCACGGCGTCACCAATGGCGCGCTCGGCATCTGGGTGCTGGCGACCGGCAACTGGCATTACTGGTAAGGAGTAGCCATGCCTTTCAATAAATCTTTGCTGCTGGTGCTGGGCGCATGGGCTGTTGTGCCCATGGTGCCGGCGCACGCCATGCTGAGCGACACGATCCACCCCTACCTGGCGGTGGCGCGCAGCCATGACAGCAATTTGTTCCGCCTCGATGACGGCGCCGTGATCGGGCAACGGGGCGACGACCTGACCCGCACGCAATTCGGCATACTGGTCGACATGCCGATCAGCCGGCAGCGCCTGACCGCGCAAATCAAGCGGTCGAAAGTCAAGTTCAGCCATTACAAGCAGCTCGACTATGACGGCAAGGATTACGCTGCCGACCTCGAGTGGCACGTCGGCAATCACGTGGAAGGGCACGTGGGCGGCACCTATGCGCAAACGCTGACGTCGTTCAACGATTTCCATTCGGCTGAGCGCAACCTGCGGGTACAGCGCCGCGAATATGTCGATGGCGCATGGCGCTTCCACCCCAGCTACCGCGTGCGGGCGGCCGCCAGCCGCAACAAGTCGACCTACGATTTGCCGGTCCAGCAGTACAACAACCGCACCGAAGACCAGGTCGACGTCGGCTTCGATTATTTGCCGCCCAGCGGCAGCCGTTTCGGCCTGCAGGCTTCGCGCATCGAAGGCAAGTATCCGAACCACCGCGCGCTGGGTGGCATGCTGGTCGACGACAGTTACACGCAGCATGAATTGAAGGCCAACGTGTACTGGCTGTTTTCCGCCACGTCGCAATTCCAGATGCTGGCCGGCTGGGCCGAGCGCAAGCACCCGGTGTTTGCTGAGCGCGATACCAGCGGCTTGAACGGACGTGCGACGATGAACTGGTCGATGTTGCGCAAGCTGAAGATGTCCGCTTCCGCATGGCGCGAATTTGCCGCGGTGGAAAGCAACCTCATCAATAACAGTGTGAACAAGGGGGCCAGCTTCAATACCACCTGGGACGTGACCAGCAAAGTGGCCGCGACCGCAATGGTGCGTCGCGAAAAACGCGATTTCAGTACGCTGGAGGGACGACTTGCGGCGCCCAACCTGTCTGACAAAACCCGCATTGCATCGCTGGGACTGACGTGGGCGCCAACGCTAACCTCGCAGTTGTCAGTCAATGCTTTCCATGAGGTGCGAAGCGGCAATGCTTCCACCAATTACCGTGCCAACGGCGCAGCAGTCAGCGCCAGCATACAGTTCTAAGCATCCGAGAAATACCATGACGGTCAACGACATTCCTCTTATCTCTTTCTTCCAGCGTGTACTGGATCCCCTCATCATCATGGGTACGCTGTACCTGTTTTCACTGATGTTCGCCGAACCCTTTACCGGGTATTCCCTGGTGCTGATGATCCTCGCATTCTTTATTTCCACGTCGGTCTATCAGTACGTCGATCCTTACCAGACATGGCGCAGCGGCCGCATGCTGGCCTATGCGCGCGACATTTTCATCGGCTGGATCGTCACGGCCGTCATTCTCGTGTTCCTCGGTTCCGTCAGCGGCCTGTCGTACCACTATGACGAACACGTGGTGCTGGTATGGTTTGCCGCCACGCCGTTCGCGTTGCTGGCCAGCCATACGGCGGCGCGCAAGCTGGGCTCCGATCCGGAACGCGATACGCAGGAACGCTCGGCGCTGATCATCGGCGCCAACGATGTCGGCGTGCGCTTTGCCAACACCATCGACCGCCTGCCGAATTTGTTCATGACCGTGCGGGGCTTCTTCGATGACCGCGCACGCGAACGCATGCCGGGCAACATGAGCCATCCGGTGCTGGGCAGCATGGAAAACATTGCCGCCTTCGTGCGGGAAAACCATATCAAGATGATTTTCATCAGCCAGCCGATTTCCGCGCAGCCGCGCATCCGCCGCCTGCTCGATGAATTGCAGGACACCACGGCGTCCGTGTACTTCCTGCCCGATATTTACGTGTTCGACCTGATGCAGGCCCGCTTCGACAACGTGGGCGGCATGCCGGTCATCGCGATTTGCGAAAGCCCGTTCACGGGGTTCAACAGCCTGATCAAGCGTACGTCGGACATCGTGCTGGGCGGCCTGATCACGCTGATGCTGCTGCCGGTGATGGCCATCGTGGCGCTGGCCGTGAAACTCGATTCGCCGGGTCCGGCCATCTTCAAGCAGCGCCGCTATGGCCTGTATGGCGAAGAAATCATCGTCTATAAATTCCGTTCGATGTCGGTGGCGGAAGACGGCGCCAAGGTCACGCAGGCGAAGAAGAATGACCAGCGCGTGACCAAGGTCGGCGCTTTCCTGCGCAAGACGTCGCTCGATGAAATTCCACAATTCATCAATGTGCTGCAAGGTCGCATGAGCATCGTGGGACCGCGCCCCCATGCGGTGGCGCACAACGAGCAATATCGCAAGCTCATCAAGGGCTACATGTTGCGCCACAAAGTCAAACCGGGCATCACGGGCTGGGCGCAAGTCAACGGGCTGCGGGGTGAAACGGAAACCCTGGACAAGATGGAAGCCCGCATCCGCTACGACCTCGATTACCTGCGCAAGTGGTCGCTGTGGCTGGACCTGTGGATTGTGCTGCGCACCATGAAAGTCGTGGCGGGCCACGAGAACGCACACTGAGTGCACGCCGAGAGCGCACCGGGCGCCCCTCGGTTCTGAATTCAACGCTGAAAGTGACTGAGCCATTCGTGCGCGTCGAAAATCCGCGCTGAGCTAAAATCTTTCCACATTAATAATGTTGCAAATAAATATTTACACAAAGGAAATATCTTGGACACTACCGCTCACCTTGGCCGCGCGGTCCATCGCCCCCGCGCCGCCACTATCCTGATCCTGGCCGCGGCGCTGTCGCTGGCGGCCTGCGGCAACAAGGAACCGAAGGCCGGGCAGGCGCTGGCCAGTGTCAATGGTTCGGAAATCACGGTGTTGCAACTGAACGAGGAATTGCAGCGCTCCGGCGCCACCGGGCAGCCGGAAACCGTGCGCAAGCAATTGCTGGAATCGCTGATCGACCGCCAGTTGCTGCAAAACGAAGCGGCCAAGGACAAGCTGGATCGCGATCCGAAAGTCATGCAAGCCATCGAACGGGCCAAAGCCATGATCATTGCCCAGGCTTACCTGCAAAAGCGCATCGGCAACCAGGCCAAGCCGACGCGTGCGGAAATAGAAGAATATTTCAACCAGCATCCGGAATTCTTTACCAGCCGCAAGCAATTCGACATGCGCGAACTGGTGGTGGCCAGCAAGGATGTGACGGACCCGCTGAAGTCGCTGATGGATACCACCCGGTCGCTGGATGACGTGGCAGCCTGGCTGGACAGCAACAAGATCAAGTATGGCCGCACGCAAGTGTCGCGCACCAGCGCCGACATGCCGCCCGAGCTGAGCAGCAAGCTGTTGACGATGCCGAAAGGCCAGCTGTTCATCATTCGCGAAGGCGAGCGCAGCCTGCTGATGCAGATTGCCGACATCAAGGAAAGCCCGGCCACGCTGGACAACTCCGTTGCGCAAATCGAGCAATTCCTGGTCAACAAGAAAAACAAGGAAGCGGCCGAAGCGGAGCTGAAACGCTTGCGCGCGGACGCGAAGATCGACTACTTCAACAAGGCTGACACGATGGCGGGCGCCCAGCCGTTGCCGCAACAGGCGGCAGCGGATGCGCGCGGCGTCGCAGGCCTGAAATAAGGAGAAAGCGCCATGAAGAAAATCATCCTGTGCCTGGCCATGCTGATGACGGCACTGACAATGCGCGTGGCCGGAGCGGCCGATATCGTCCTCGGTTCCGGCGACGTGCTGCGCATTACCGTGTATGGCAGTCCCGACCTGGCGACGGAAGCGCGCGTCGCGGACAGTGGCACCGTGACCGTGCCCCTGGTTGGCCAGGTCCCGGTGGCGGGCCTTTCCGTGCCGGCGGCGGAAAAGAAAATCGCCGGCCTGCTCGACAGTGGCGGCTATGTGAAGAAGGCCCAGGTCAACATTCTTGTCACCACGATCCAGAGCGCGCAAGTGTCCGTGCTGGGCCAGGTGAACCGTCCCGGCCGCTATCCGATGGATGGCAAGCGCAGCCTGATGGAAGCGCTGGCGCAGGCTGGCGGCATCGGGCCGGAAGGCGGCGATACGGTGACCTTGATCCGCACCCGCGACGGCAAGACCACCAGTGAAAGCATCGACATCATCAAGATGGTGCAGTCGGGCGACTTTGCCCATGATTACCCGCTGGCGCCGAACGACGTCGTGTATGTCGAACGCGCACCCCGTTTCTATATCTACGGGGAAGTACAGCGTCCGGGCCCGGCCCGCCTCGAGCGCGGCATGACCGTGGTGCAGGCGCTCGCTGCCGGCGGCGGTCTGACGCCGCGCGGCACGGAGCGCGGCATGCGCATCAAGCGCCGCGACGCCAGTGGCCAGCTGCAAATCATCAGCGTCAAGCAGGAAGATTTGCTGCAGGTCGACGACGTCGTTTACGTCAAAGAAAGTCTGTTTTAAGGAAGTGTCATGAATTTCTCCCAGTTTTTGCTGATACTGCGCGCACGCCGCAATATCGTGCTGCTGACGTTGCTCGCCACAGTGACTGTCACGGTCGTGGTCAGCGCCTTGCTGCCCAAGACGTACAAAGCCACGTCCACCGTGCTGCTCAACTCCAAGGGCGTGGACCCGGTCACCGGCATGGCCGCTCCCGGCCAGCTGATGCCCGGCTATGTCGCGACGCAAATCGACATCATTACCAGCAAGAACGTGGCGCTGCGCGTGGTTGACCAGTTGAAGCTGGCGCAAAACCCGGACGTTATCGCGCAATTCCGCCAGGACACAGGTGGCCGGGGCACGGTGCGCGACTGGCTGGCGGAATTGTTGCTGAAAAAACTGGACGCCGTGCCATCGCGTGAAAGCAGCGTGGTGGAAATCAGTTTCAAGGGCGCCGATCCGCAATTCGTGGCGGCCGTCGCCAACGCATTTTCCGATGAGTATCAAAAGCTGACGGTGCAATTGAAAGTGGATCCGATGAAGAAAGCCGCCAACTACTTCATCGACCAGACCAAGCAAATGCGTGATGCGCTGGAAGCGGCGCAAAGCCGGCTGTCGAAGTACCAGCAGGAAAACGGCATCGTCAGCCTCGATGGCCGCCTCGACGTGGAAAGCAACCGCCTCAACGATTTGTCCGCGCAATTGGTGGCGGCGCAAGCGCAGGAAATGGAAGCGGCTTCGCGCCAGCGCATGGCGTCCGGCAAGGCCGGCGATGCGCCTGATGTGGCCAACAGCCCGTTGATCCAGAACATGCGCGCCAGCGTCAGCGCGGCGGAAAGCAAGCTGGCGGAAATCGGCCAGCGCCTGGGCCATAACCATCCGCAATACCAGGCCGCACGCGCGGAAGCGGCGCAATTGCGCGCCAGCCTGAATGCGCAAATCCAGTCGACCGCCAACAGCGTGGGCAACAATGCGCAAATCCTGGGGCAGCGTGAGAGCGCGCTGCGCGCCGCGCTGGCGGAACAAAAGACCCGTGTACTGCAATTGAACCGCACCCGCGATGAATTGAATGTGCTGCAAAAAGACGTGGAAAGCGCGCAGCGCGCCTTTGACGCCACCACGCAGCGCCTGTCGCAAACGCGCATGGAAGGGCAGGCCGAGCAATCGGAAGTGGCGATCCTGAATCCCGCCGTGGCGCCAATCGATCCTTCCGCGCCGCGCATGCTGTTGAATACCGTGCTGTCCATCATGCTGGGCAGCATCCTGGGTATGGCGTTCGGCCTGGTGGTGGAATTGCTGGACCGCCGTGTACGCTCGACCGGGGACCTGGCCAATGTGGCCGATATCCCCGTGCTGGGCAATATTTCGTGGACGCCGCCGAAACCCCGTTCGCGCCTGGCAACCCTGCTGGCGCCGCGTCGCCTGCGCCTCACGTAAACGATAGGACCGACGATGACTGCTACTCTTTCTTCCGCCCATATGAAACCCTCTCCGGATACCAGTATTGGCACCATGCTGGTCGCGGCTGGCAAGATCAGCCCGGACAATTCCGAACGTGTGCTGCGCATGCAAAAGGAGTTGAACATCCGCTATGGCGAAGCGGCCCAGCGGCTGGGACTGGTCAGCGAAACGGATATCCAGCAAGTGCTGGCGCGCCAGTTCGACTATCCGTACCTGCAGCAGGGCGATGGCGATTATTCGCCGTTGCTGGCCGCGGCATTCCAGCCCTTCAGCCCGCAAGTGGAAGTCTTGCGCGCCGTGCGCAACCAGTTGATGCTGCGCTGGTTTTCGCAGGGACACAAGGCGCTGGTGGTGGCCGGCGTGGCGTCCGGTGACGGCGCCAGCGTGTTTACCGCCAACCTGGCGATCGTGTTTTCCCAGCTGGGAGAGCAGACCCTGCTGGTCGATGCGAATTTGCGCGCGCCGCGCCAGCACGACCTCTTTGGCGTCAAGCGGCGCCAGGGTTTGTCCGACATCCTGGCGGGCCGGGCGGAATTGTCGACGGTGGCGCGCATCGACGATTTCATTGACTTGTCCGTGCTGTGCGCGGGCACCTTGCCGCCAAATCCGCAGGAATTGCTGAGCCGTTCCGGCTTTGCCGCGTTGAATGCGCAACTGTCGGCCCGCTATGACGCGGTGCTGTACGACGTGCCGGCATTCGAACGGGGTTCCGATGCGCTGGCATTGGCCGCGCGGGCCGGCGGAGTACTGTTGGTGGCCCGAAAAAACCATACGCCGCTCGAAGACGTGCAAGCGCTCGTGACGCAAGTACGCCATACGGGCGCTGAAGTCGTGGGGGCTGTGATGGTGGAATTCTAAGCGCGATTGTTGAGCGAAAAGCCTTGACCACAAAACGTTACACGATGACGGAAATGCAGCAGTCTTGTCCTGGAAGGTAATCTTTTGGGAAAGAATATTATCTCGGTAGAAATCAGTATTGACCTAATCTTGTGTGGTGATATTGATATCGAGTGAAATAAAATGCGGAATTGTTGGCCATTGGCAACGGAAAACAGCTAGCTGCATGCTATCTTCCCGCTCATGTGACTGTAATGTTTTGGGAGATCGAAATGAATTTCACGAGGCACCTGTGCCTGGCCTCCGGCTTGCTGGTTGCCGCCGCCGCGCACGCGCAAATCGACACGCTGATCGGCGGTACGGTCGACGCCAGCAAGTTTTCCACCCGTTATGGCCTGTCCAGCGCCAGCACGGCCAACCTGAGCTTTGTCAGCGACCCGGCCGGCAGCGGACGCACCGTGCTGATGACGAGAGTGAGAAGCACGGACGCCAACGTGGGCGCCATCAAGCGCACGGATTTTTATCCGCTGGGCGAATCCCGCACCACGGGCATACGCTGGTACGGCATCAGCGTCTATATGCCATCCACGTGGGCCGTGCATCCGTATCCGACCGTGATTGCGCAAATCGATACCGGCACCACGGCCACCAACCTGGCCGCACCGCTGTCGCTGCTGGTGCGGGGCAATACGCTGGAACTGAATTTGAATTCCAACTACCTGGCAACGACGTCCGCCACCGCCACCAATTCGGCCAGCGAAGTGATCAAGCTGGGGCCGCTGGTGACGAACCGCTGGTATTGCCTGGTGGTGCGTTCCGACTGGCAGCCGACGCTGGGCGCGGGCGCCATCACGATGTGGATGAATGGCGAGAAAGTCTATAACGCCGTCAATTCCAACAATTCGTACTTTGGCGCGGCCCACACGCCCCGCACGGGCCTGATGTTCCCCGGCCTGATGGGCGTCACGGATCGCACCCTGTACACGGACTTTATCCGCCTGGGCGGCGCGACCACCACGGCGCTGCAAATGTACCAGATCAGCCCGTGTTCAACCTTTGTTACCGGTTCCAACATCCAGTGGTAAGGCGGGAGAGAATCATGCATGCATTGAAGCCGATCACCCTGGCGTTGCTGGGTGCTGTTGCCGCGTCGCCGGCGTGGGCGCAAATCGACCTGGCCCGGTCCGGCAAGATCGATACGCTGGACGCGAATCCAAAGCCGCTCACCTATGTGAGCCAGAACCTGGCGCGCAATTCCACCGCCACCTACCGATATTTTGACGACCTGTATGTGCTCAGTTCCGCCAGTCCGACGCGGCTGTCGCTGGTGGCCGACCCGCTGGGCAGCGGGCGCAAGGTGCTGCGCTACACGCTGAACAAGACGGATCCGCTGGTCACCGGCGGTTCACGCACGGAAATATCGCTGAAATACGAATATGTCATCGAAGGGTTGCGCTGGTATTCGTTTGCCGTGCTGTTCCCATCCGACTGGCAATTCCATAACAGTCCCAGTGTGGTGGCGCAATTGCACACGAGCCAGAAAACCCTGGCCGTGCCGCCCCCGATTTCGGTGGTGGCCAATGGCAACGATTTGAATATCGAATTGCATTACAACTACCGCAACATGAGCGGTGCGGGCACCGATCCGGCCACCCGCGCCAACACGGGTGAACAACTGGTGCGGGCGGCAAAAATCCAGACCAATAAATGGTATTGCTTCGTGGTGCGCGCCGACTGGTCGTACAAGCCCGGGATTGGTTCCACCAAGATCTGGATGAACGGCAACGTGGCGTATGAATCGAAGAATGCATACAACGCGTATGAAACGTGGCTGGGCAACTACCCGAAAGTCGGCCTGTACTTGCCTGGCGTGATGCAGGTGGCGACGCGGACGCTGTACACGGACTTCATCTACGTGGGCGGCGCATCCAGCACCTATGAGCAAATGGCGGCGGCGACGCCGTGCGGCACCACCGTGTCCGCCACGCCGGCCGTGATCAAATAAGCTCAGCCGTTCCTTCCTTCAAAGGCCGCCCCGTGCGGCCTTTTTCACGTCCGCCCGGCCGATTCCTATCGCGCGTCACGGATGACTTTGAATTGGTATGATCGGAATTATTTTTCTGACATTGTTGCTCTTGCGACATTGAGTTCCGACATGCTGACCTCCCAACGCAGCGGGCCCTGGGCCGGCGTCCTGCTGTTTGTATTAATCCTTGCCACCGCGTCGTTCTTTGGCTTGCTGCTGGGTGCGGAAATGCACATCCTGGTGGCGCTGTTCCTGATGGCGCTGCTGGCCTTGCCGATGATGTACCTGGCGCTGTATGGCTTCCAGGACCACAGCGGCTGGCTGCTCGCGTCCGGCTTCTGCCTGATGTATATCGCGCAGATGTTGCAGAGCAAGGGTGTGCCGATCGGCTATGCGATGGAATTCGTCGTGTTCGTGTTCATCCTGTCCTCGCTGCGCCAGTTGCTGCGCGTGGCGAAAGACGATGCCGCGCTGCGCTGGATGATCCTGCTGTTTGCCGGCTACCTCGCGCTGCTGGTGATCAGTTCCTTGCTGGGCCGTTCCCGGCCCCGCGCCGCGGCATGGCAATTGCAATATACGCTGAAGCTGCCGCTGATGTTCACGCTGGGCATGCTGATCGTGCACGGTGAACGGGCCACCGCCACCTTGCGCACGATCGTCGCCTGGTCATGGCTGTTCTTCGTGCCCTTCCTTGCGCTGGAAATGGCCGCGCCAGGTTTGTTCATCAAGCTGATGGGCTACACATCCGATGTGCACGTCAACCCGGTGCTGGGCATGGGCGGGCGCCTGCGTGGGCCGTTCTCGCACTCCGGCTACATGGCGCTGATGTGCGGCTTGCTGGGCGCCACGGCCGCCGTGCAGTGGATGGGCGGGCATGGGCGGCGCTGGCTGGCGCTGGCCGCGCTGTACACGCTGATGGTGGTCTCCACGGGGCAGCGCCAGGAACTCGCTTCGCTGCTGCTGGTGTATGTGCTGTTCTTTACCATCGGCGCGCGCCGCCATATGAGCTGGCTGCTGTTTGGCGCCGTGATCGGGGCCGCGGTGCTGGCGGTGGCGTCGCTGTACCTCGAACACAATCCATTCCAGGAAATCCTGCTGCAATGGGGCGGCGGGCGCAACAGCCAGTTGTCCGAGCGGGGTGTGCTGACACAGCAAGGCCTGGCGGTGGCCGACAAGTATTTCCCGCTGGGCGCGGGTCTGGGCACCTACGGCAGCGCCGGCGCGCAGAAATTCGACCTGAGCCTGATGGTGGACCTGGGCTTCAACCGCTACTGGTGGTTCCGTCAGGGCATGTTTATCGTGGACACATATTGGCCCAGCATTGCGGCGGAAGGCGGTTATATCGCGTGCGCGCTGCTGCTGGTGATGTTTGCCGTGATGTGGCTGGTGGTGTACCGGCGCGCCGTCCGGGCACAGGGAGAAACGCAAGCGATCCTGCTGGTGGCGCTGGCGGCGCTGACCCTGGCGCTGGCCAATTCGCCCACGTCGGCCGTCATCAGCGATCCGCGCGGCGTGTTCGTGTTCTGGCTGCTGGCCGGCTGCGCATGGCGTGCTTCGGTGGCGGCGCGCGTCGCGGCGCCGGTCACGGCAGTTGCCAACCGTGCTACATCGGCGGACCCGAACCGGCATAATGCCCCGGCGGACCTCAGCTATACATTCCGCCCCCACCGTCCATCCGCCCCGATTACTTTGAGAACGCAATGACTGCTATGCCTTACCGGCCGACTGCAGCGGACCCGCTCCGCCTGAAGGCCAGCTTGCCCGAATGGCTGCCTATCCTGCTTGGCATGCTGGCGATGTACGTGCCGACCTTTTACGACTTGCTGCATGGCGCCTGGGCCACGGAAGAACAGGCGCACGGTCCCATCATCCTGGCGTTGTCGTTATGGCTGATCTGGCGCCAGTGGCGCCCCATGCTGGACGCCACCAGCGACCTGCGTGCTTCCCCGGTGGCAGGCTGGCTGTTGCTGTTGCTGGCGCTGGCCATGTACGTGCTGGGCCGCTCGCAGCAAATCCTCGCGTTCGAACTGGGTTCGTTCATTGCGGTGAATGCGGCGCTGCTGCTGATCAAGCGGGGCGCGCGGGCGCTGGCCATCCTGTGGTTCCCGTTCTTCTTCATGCTGTTCATGGTGCCGCTGCCCGGTTCCGTAGTCAGCGCGCTGACGATGCCGATGAAAATGGCGGTGTCGTATGTGACGGAACAATTGCTGTTCCTGGCGGGCTTCCCCATCAGCCGCAACGGCGTGATCCTGCAGATCGGCCAATACCAGCTGCTGGTGGCCGATGCGTGCGCGGGATTGCAAACCTTGCTGACCCTGGAAGCGCTGGGCCTGTTTTACCTGAACGTGGTGCGCCATACGTCGGCCTTCCGCAACGTGTGGCTGGCGCTGCTGATCATTCCCATTTCATTCAGTTCGAACGTGATCCGCGTGATCACGCTGACGCTCGTCACCTATTACCTGGGTGATGCGGCGGGACAGGGCTTCCTGCACGGCTTTGCCGGCATGGTGCTGTTCATTACCGCGCTGCTGCTGATCCTGGGAACGGATACCCTGCTGCAGTGGATCGTGCGCAAGCGCAAGGAGGCTTCGGCATGAACGCAAGGATTATCGTCAGCGGCGTGCTGTGCGCATTGATGGTGTCGGCCGGTGCGCTGTCGCACCACCTGACGCCAACGTCGAAATTGGCCGACCATGGCGCGCGCTTTGCGCTGGCCGACATCATTCCCCAGCGCTTCGGCGACTGGGCCATCGACAACAGTGTGGCGCCGCTGCAAGTCGACCCGGCCACGCAGGCCAAGCTGGACAAGATTTACAACCAGACGCTGTCGCGCACGTACATCGACAGCCATGGCCAGCGCGTCATGCTGTCGCTGGCCTATGGCGGCGACCAGAGCGATACCATGGCCGTGCACAAGCCGGAAGTGTGCTACACGGCGCAAGGCTTTGAAGTGAGCCGCCAGCGCGACGACGACATGGCGACGCAATATGGGTCGCTGCCCGTCAAGCGCCTGTATGCCGTCAGCGGCATGCGCCAGGAACCGATCACGTACTGGATCACGGTCGGCGACCGCGCCACCCGTCCCGGCATGCAGCAAAAGCTGCAGCAATTGCGCTACGGCTTGAGCGGCACGGTGCCGGACGGCATGCTGGTGCGCGTGTCGACCATCGGCGGCGACCTGAATGCGGCCTATGAAGTGCAGGACCAGTTTATTAACGACATGCTGCAAGCGTTGCACGGCAAAGACCGGGTGCGCCTGGTCGGCGTGCCGGTGCAGCCTACCCAGGGGTAATTGTGCGAATTTTGTATTTGAGCAGGGAACCGCATCCGAGTTTCCGTCCCGATATCGCGACCTTGTTTGGCCGCTGCCTGCCGCAGCACGGCGTGGCCAGCGACATGGTGGCATTGCACGAAGGCGCGGAAGCGCCGTGGCCGGCCGGCAAGGCGCTGGTGCGGCGCGGGCAGGGCAGGGCGGGGCGGTTGCTGGCGCGCTGGCGCGTGGCGTTCGACCTGTTCCGGCTGGCGCGCCAGCCCGGCTATGACGCCGTGCAGGTGCGCGACCGCATCGGCGGTGCGCTGATCGGCCTGCTGGCCGCGCGCCGCGCGGGACTGCCATTTTTTTACTGGATGTCGCTGCCATTTCCCGATGCGTGGCAAGACCTGGGGCGCGGCACGGAAGCGAACAGCGCATCGCGGCTGGGCCGCTTGCGCTGGCAATGGCGCGGCAACCTGGCCGCCTTCATCCTGTACCGCATCGTACTGCCCCGCGCCGACCATATCTTCGTGCAAAGCGCCGCCATGCGGACCTTGCTGGCCGGTAAAGGCTTACCGGCAGAAAATATGACGCCGGTGCCGATGGGCGTCGCGCTGCCGGAGGCGCTGAACGACATCGCGCCATCGGACGATCCCCGCCTGCAAGGGCGCAAGGTGCTGGTGTACCTGGGCGCGCTGGAACGCATGCGCCATCCGGAAGTCATGATCGAAGCCATGGTGGACATCAAGCGCGCGCATCCCGATGCGCTGCTGGTGCTGGTCGGCGATTCGCAAAATCCCGGCGAGCGGGCCTGGCTGGAAAGCGAGATCGACCGCCTCGGTGTGCGCGAACACGCGCTGATCACGGGCTGGATGGCGCCGCAGCAGGCGTGGCGCTACTTGCGCGCCGCCACCATCGGCCTGTCGCCGTTTCCCCGCAGCCGCACGCTGGAAGTGGCGTCGCCCACCAAGGTGTGCGAATACCTGGCGTATGGCGTGCCGGTGGTGGCGAACGACCAGCCGGACCAGGCGGCGTTGCTGGAACAGACCGGCGGCGGACTGTGCGTGCCGCTGACGGCGCAAGGCTTTGCCCAGGGCGTATGCGCGTTGCTGGCCGATCCGCAGCGCGCGCAGGCGATGGCGCAACAGGGGCGTGACCGTATCGGGCGCTTGCGCAGCTATGACGTGCTGGCGGAACAATTGGCGGCGCAATACCGGCGCCTGCTGGGGCGCGGCGCCGATGGCGCGCAGACCCGTGGCAGCACGGCGCGCGGTACCGCGGAAAGCGCGGCGCCATGAGCGGCAGTCCGTACGGCGGCAAGGCCCTCAAGTCCGGCATGGCGGCATTCCTGGCCGGGCGGGGCGCGTCCGCGCTGTTGACGTTTACCGCGTTTGCGCTGGCTGCCCGCCTGTTGCCGCTGGCTGAATATGGCCACTACGCGGCGGCGCTGGCGTTGATGGAACTGGCGCTGGCGTTGTCGTCCGGCGGCCTGGAGTGGGTTTCCGCGCGCGTGCTGCCGGAGGCGCGCATGCAGGCGGGCGGGCGCGCCACGGTGCGCCTGTTGCTGCAAATTGCCGGCCTGCAGGGGGCGCTGGTGCTGGCGACCGCGACCGTCGTGTCGCTGGCCGCGCCGTTGCTGGCGTCCCTGCTGGGCATGCCGGAAGCGCGTCACGCCTTCATGCTGGCCGGCGTGCTGGTGGCGGTGGAAGGCATCGGACGCCTGTCGCGCGACCAGATGCTGGGCTTGCTGATGGAACAGCGCTTTGGCCAGATCGCCCAGGTGGTGCGCGCCGGCACGCTGGTGCTGCAGCTGTGGCTGTCGCCGGGCAGCGGCACTGCGATGGACGCGAACGCCATGCTGTGGCTGGAAATTACCGCCGGGATTTGCGCGCTGATGGTGGGGACGGCATTGCTGGCGCTGTGCCTGTGGCGCCTGCGGCCGGTGCCGGCGGTGCAGCCTGGCTGGCAACCGCCGCCACGCCGCGTGCTGGCGCGCCTGGCCTGGCACAACTTCGCCAACTACCTGCTGTCGCTGCTGTACGGCCCGCAAATCATCACCATGCTGGTGGCCCGGGTATTGGGAGCGGAAGCGGTGGCCGTATATGGCTTTGCCCGCGCCTTTGCCGACCAGGTGCGGCGTTACCTGCCCACCGACTTGCTGCAAAGCGTGGTGCGGCCCGCGCTGATCGCGTATTACGCCAGCGGCAGGAGCTTCAGTGAACTCAGCGTGCGGCTGGGCCTGTGGCTGAAAAGTTCACTGATGGCGCTGTTCCCGTTGCTGGTGCTGTTCACCGCGTTCGGCGAACAGGGCATGGCAGTGATCGGCGGCGCGCGCTATGCGCAAGCCTGGCCCGTGGTGGTGTTGCTGCTGTGCGGCGCCGCCACCATGGCGTGCCGCCGGGTGCTGGAACTGGGCTGCAACACGGTGTTGCAGTCCGATATTTGTGTGCGCGCCACGGTGGCGCTGCTGGCCACGCCGCCGCTGATCGCGCTGGTGCTGTATGCGACGGAGCGCTTGCTGCCCGCCGTGGCGCTGGCCGTTGCCGCCGAATGCATCTTTTGCTGGCGCGTGATTCAGGGTTTGAAACAACGGGGTTATATGGGACATTGGGATGTACAGGGCGGCGTGCGGCTGCTGCTGGCGTGGGGCGCCGCATCGGCGCTGTTGCTGGCAGCGCAACGCGCGGTGGAATTCACGGCGCCGATGGCGATCGTGGCGGTGGCGCTGGTCTCGGCCGGCGCGCTGCGCGCGGCCGTGCCGCTCAGCGCGGACGAGGGCAGGCTGATCGCCGGCTGGAATGGCCGCCTGGCGCGGCTGGTGGGCAGCAGGAGGGTGGCGGCATGATGGTGGTTCGCATTTATCGCATCGCCCACTGGCTGCACCGCCGCCGCGTGCCGCTGCTGCCATTCCTGCTGAAAAGTGTGAACCGCATTCTGTTTGCCGTCGTGTTGCCGCCGTCGGCCATCGTGGGACGCAACGTGCTGTTCAGCTATGAAGGGCTGGGCACCATCATCCACAAGCGCGCCGTGATCGGCGACGATGCCGTGATCGGCGCCGGTGTCACCATCGGCGGACGTTCCGGCAGCACGGGCGTGCCCCGCATCGGCAAAGGCGCGTTCATCGGCGGCGGCGCCAAGGTGATCGGCGATATCCGTATCGGCGACTATGCGTCGATCGGCGCCAACGCGGTGGTGATGGAAGATGTGCCCGATTACGGCGTGGCCGTCGGCATTCCCGCCCGCGTGGTGCGCATCAACCAGCCGTCCGACATGCCGAATTACCGCTCGTTCCAGGAGCCGTGATGGAAACGCGTGTCGTGATGATCGGTACGTCGCTCGATGCCCCGGGCGGCATGACTTCCGTGGTGCGCATGTACCGCGACATGGGTTTGTTCGACGCGTGGAACGTGCGCTATATCGCCTCGTATGAAAAGCCCGGCAAGTTCACGCAATTGCGCGTGATGGCGGGCGCGCTGGCGGCATTCGTGTGGCTGCTGGTGCGCGGCAAGGTCGGCTTGCTGCACGTGCACTCGGCGTCGCGCGGCAGTTTCTGGCGCAAGTCTGTGTTTTGCGCGCTGGCGCGGCTGTTTGGCGTGCCTTACGTGTTTCATTTGCACAGCGGCGAATTCCCCGTGTTTTACGACAAGGAATGCAGCCCCCGCGCACAGCGCTGGGTGCGCCGCACGCTGGAAGGCGCGCAGGCGCTCGTGGCGCTGACCGGCCAGTGGCAGACGGCGCTGCGGCGCATTGCGCCCGGCGCCGCCATCACGGTGCTGGGCAACCCGGTGCGCGTACCGTCCGCGTTGCCGGCGGCGCACGGCGCCACGCCGCCGCACTTGCTGTTCCTGGGCCGCTTGCGCGACAAGAAGGGCGTGTACGACATCGTGCGCGCCATGCCCGCCGTGCTGGCGCGCTATCCGGATGCCGTGTTCACACTGGCCGGGGACGGCGACCTGGAGGGGGCGGCGCGGCTGGCGCGCGAACTGAACGTGGAAAGGGCGCTGCGCTTGCCGGGCTGGGTCGATGGCGAGGCCAAGGATGCGCTGGTGGCGCAGGCCACCATGCTGCTGCTGCCATCGTATTTCGAAGGCTTGCCCGTTTGCGTGCTGGAAGCGATGGCGGACGGCATCCCCGTGGTCGCCACCACCGTGGGCGGCATCCCGGAAGCGTTGGACCATGGCCGCTGCGGCTTGCTGCACGCGCCTGGCGACGTGGAAGCGCTGGCCCAGGCGGTACTGGCGTTGCTGGACGACCCGGCGCGCCGCCATGCGCTGCGCGAAGCCGCGTTTGCCCGCGCACAGCATGCGTATTCGGCGCCTGCGGTGCGGGGCGCGGTCGATGCGCTGTATGGCGAAGCCTTGTCGCAGGAGAAGGCCAAGGGTGAAGCGCGCACTGTGCGCTAGCGAACATTTAATTTTTATCAATAATGATAAATTGCTCTTGTTGAGTTAAAGAGGTATGCAATGGTAAAGAAGGTATTGGCAGTTGCTTCCGGCGGCGGCCACTGGGTGCAGTTGCTGCGGCTGCGTCCGGCATTTGAAGGGCAGGACGTCGCCTATGTCACGGTACAGCCCAGCTATGCCAGCCAGGTGCCCGGCAGCCGCTTTTATGCGGTGACGGATGCGACCCGCTGGAGCCGCTGGGACCTGGTGAAAATGATTTGCCAGGTCAGCTGGATCGTGCTGCGCGAGCGGCCGGACGTGGTCATCACCACCGGCGCGGCGCCCGGTGTCGTGGCTTTGCGCATGGGTAAGTTCCTGGGGGCGAAAACCGTTTGGCTCGACAGTATTGCCAATGTCGAACACATTTCCATGTCGGGTGAAAAAGTCAAAAGTTTTACCGACCTGTGGCTGACGCAATGGCCGCACCTGGCGGGCAAGGATGGTCCGGCTTGCCACGGGAGTGTATTGTGACGACGATTTTTGTGACGGTCGGCTCGCAAATGCCGTTCGACCGGCTGGTGTCGGCCGTCGACCTGTGGGCCGAGCATGTCAGGCCGGATGCCGACATCTTTGCGCAAATCGGCGACAGCCAGTACCGTCCCCGCGCCATGCGCTATACCCAATCGCTGACCCCGGCGGAATTCGCGCACACGGTGGCGCAGGCGGACGTGATCGTGGCCCATGCCGGCATGGGTTCCGTGCTGACCGGCATGGAGCTGGGCAAACCGCTGGTGCTGATGCCGCGCCGCGGCGATTTGCAGGAAACCCGCAACGACCACCAGATCGCCACGGCGCACTGGCTGGCGCAGCGGCCCGGCATTTTCGTGGCCGAGCGGGACGCCGATTTACCGGACGCGCTGGCCGCCGCCATGGCGGCGTCGAAAGGCAGCGCCGCGATCTCGCCCTATGCGTCGCCGGACTTGCTCGCCGCAGTCAGGCAGTTTATTGTGCATGTGCGCTAGAAAATACTGCAACGCGGCAAAAATACCGGCGAATTATTGGTATGTCATGTGGCCTACATATGGTTGGCATACACTGAATTGCGCCGTGCAATGATATTATTCAAACTTCAATACTAATTTACAGGATGTCATCTATGTCTACTATTGCGGTCATCGGCCTCGGCTACGTTGGTTTGCCTCTGGTGATTGAGTTCGGCAAGCACACGCGCACGATCGGTTTCGACATTGCCCAGTCCAAGGTCGATGCATGCCAGCGCGGCACGGACCCATCGCGCGAGTTGACCGACGAAGAAGTGCAAGCCGCCAAACTGGCTGAGTACACTTCCGACCCGGCCAAGCTGGGCGAAGCGGACATGATTATCGTGGCGGTGCCGACCCCGGTCG
The DNA here is from genome assembly GCF_009674485.1 of Pseudoduganella rivuli. Taxonomy (GTDB): domain Bacteria; phylum Pseudomonadota; class Gammaproteobacteria; order Burkholderiales; family Burkholderiaceae_D; genus Rugamonas; species Rugamonas rivuli_B. Next base: position 172,110 of record NZ_WKJJ01000013.1, read on the forward strand.
ACAATGCCCACAACCCGGATTTCACGCCGCTGATCGGCGCCAGCCGCAGCGTCGGCAAGCACATGAAAAAAGGCGCCACCGTCGTTTATGAATCGACCGTGTACCCGGGCGCCACCGAAGAAGTGTGCATCCCTGTGCTGGAAAAAGAGTCGGGCATGAAATGGAAGGAAGGCTTCTTCGTCGGTTACTCGCCGGAGCGCATCAACCCGGGCGACAAGGAACACACGCTGACGACGATCTTGAAAGTGGTGTCGGGCGATACGCCGGAAACGCTGGAAAAAGTCGCGAAAATGTACGAGCTGATCGTCAAGCCTGGCGTGCACCGCACGTCGTCGATCAAGGCGGCGGAAGCGTGCAAAGTCATTGAAAACACGCAGCGCGACCTGAACATCGCGCTGATGAACGAACTGGCCATCCTGTTCGGCAAGATCGGCATCGATACCGCCGAAGTGCTGAAAGCCGCTGGCACCAAGTGGAACTTCCTGAAGTTCTCGCCGGGCCTGGTCGGCGGCCACTGCATCGGCGTGGACCCGTACTACCTGACCCACAAGGCTGAACAGCTGGGCTACAACCCGCAAGTGATCCTGGCGGGCCGCCGCATCAACGACGGCATGGCGAAATACGTGGCGGAACAGACCATCAAGCAAATGATCGCGGCCGGCAGCTACATCAAGGGCGCGAAAGTCAACGTGCTGGGCCTGACCTTCAAGGAAAACTGTGCCGACCTGCGCAACTCCAAGGTTGCCGACGTCATCAACGAACTGAAAGCGTATGGCGTGGACGTGTTCGTGCACGACCCGTATGCCGATCCGGAAGAAGCCAAGCATGAATATGGCGTGGAACTGACCAAGTTCGACGACTTGCCGCGCGCCGACGCGGTGGTGGCGGCCGTGCCGCACAAATCGCTGCTGGCGCTGTCGGCCGACGATTATGCGCGCAAGCTGGTCAAGGGCGGCTGCTTCATCGACATCAAGTCGGTGCACGACGAGCAGGCGCTGCGCGCTGCCGGCCTGTGCGTCTGGCGCATGTAAGGTGACCGCATGAAGATCCTGGTCACTGGCGGCATGGGGTTTATCGGTTCGCATACCTGCGTGGAATTGCTGGCCGAGGGGCACGACGTGGTCGTGCTCGACAACCTGTCGAATGCCGATATTTCCGTCTACGAGCGCGTGCAGCGCATCGCCGGCCGGTCCTATGCATTCGTGCAAGCCGACTTGCGTGACCGGGAAGCGTTGCGGTCCGTGTTCCGCGACTACGCGATCGATGCGGTGGTGCATTTCGCCGGCCTGAAAGCGGTCGGCGAATCCGTGCAAAAACCGCTCGAGTACTACGACAACAACGTGGTGGGCAGCCTGGTGCTGTTTGAAACCATGGCGGAAGCGGGCTGCAAGTCGCTGGTCTTCAGCTCATCGGCGACCGTGTACGGCGATCCCGCGTCGGTGCCGATCCGCGAGGATTTCCCGCTGTCGGCCACCAATCCGTATGGCCGCAGCAAGCTGATGATCGAAGAGATCCTGCGCGACCTGGGCCGCGCCGATCCGTCGTGGAAGGTGGCGCTGCTGCGCTACTTCAATCCGGTGGGCGCGCACGAAAGCGGCCTGATCGGCGAAGCGCCGAGCGGTATTCCCAATAACCTGATGCCGTATGTCTCGCAGGTGGCGTTTGGCCAGCGCGAATTCCTCAATGTCTTCGGCGACGATTATGCGACGCCGGATGGTACCGGCGTGCGCGATTACATCCACGTGGTCGATCTTGCGATCGGTCACTTGCGCGCGTTATCCAAGCTGGCGACAGTAAATGGCGTGCATGCATACAATTTGGGGACCGGGCGCGGCAACAGCGTACTGGAAATGGTGCGCGCTTTTGAACAAGCCAGTGGCCGCACCGTTCCGTACCGTATTGCACCGCGCCGCGATGGCGACATCGCCGCCTGTTATGCCGACACCAGCTATGCCGAGCGCGAGCTGAACTGGAAGGCCGAACGCGGCATCGCGCAAATGTGCGCCGATGCCTGGCGCTGGCAAAGCTCCTCCCGCTAGAAAGGTCTCCCTGAGTCAGGCAGACCGGCGGGATAGGGAGTCCGCCCGGTCTGATTGAATTCACCTCAAGGAGCAACTATGAAAGCGATGATTCTGGCCGCAGGTAAGGGTACGCGCGTCCGTCCCCTGACTTACGATTTACCGAAACCAATGATTCCGATCCTGGGCAAGCCTGTCATGGCTTACCTGGTCGAGCACCTGGCCCGCTTCGGCATCACGGAAATCATGGTCAACGTCAGTTACCTTCACGAAAAGATCGAAGAGTATTTCGGCGAAGGCCACCAGTTCGGCGTCCAGATCGGTTATTCCTTCGAAGGCTATACCAACAACGATGGCGAAGTGGTGCCGGAACCGCTGGGTTCCGCAGGCGGCATGCGCAAGATCCAGGATTTCGGCCGTTTTTTTGATGAAACCACGATCGTGCTGTGCGGCGACGCCATCATCGACCTCGACATCAAATCCGCCCTGTTCGAACACCGCCGCAAAGGTGCGCTGGCCACCGTCATCACGCGTGAAGTGCCGTGGGACAAGGTCTCGTCGTATGGCGTGGTGGTGACGGAAGACGATGGCCGCATCAAGGCGTTCCAGGAAAAGCCATCGCGGGAAACGGCGCTGTCGAACCTGGCGTCGACCGGCATCTACATCTTCGAGCCGCAGGTGCTGGAACTGATCCCCAACGACCGTCCGTTCGACATCGGTTCCGAACTGTTCCCGCTGCTGGTGGAAAAAGGCATGCCGTTCTACGCGCAGGCGCGCAAGTTCGACTGGATCGATATCGGCAGCGTCAAGGATTACTGGGAAGTGCTGCAAAGCGTGCTGCTGGGCGAAGTGGCCAACATGAAAGTGCCTGGCATCCAGGTCGACGACGGCCTGTGGGTGGGCCTCAATACCAGCATCGACTGGAGCAACGGCACCCGCATCGAAGGGCCGGTCTACCTGGGATCCGGCGTCAAGGTCGATGCCGGCGCCTGCATCATCGGCCCGAGCTGGATCGGCCACGGCAGCCACATCTGCTCCGGCGCGGAAGTGGTGAAGAGTGTGTTGTTCGAATATACTCGTGTGTTACCGGACGTTACGCTGGAAGAATTAATTGTCTTCAAAGACTATAGTGTCGACCGCGCCGGCGAAATGAAACATATTTCGCAGTATGAGCAGGGCGAGTGGGCCAATGCCCGCGACCGCCGCAGCCGCCGCCGGCAGGAAGAAGAAATGTCTCTTAAATTGGAACACGCTTAATAATGAAAATTTATCCGATCATCCTGTCCGGCGGCGCTGGCACACGTTTGTGGCCGTTGTCGCGGGCAGTGTTGCCGAAGCAGTTGCTGCCGCTCGTTACTGAAAAAACCATGTTGCAGGAAACCGCGCTGCGTGTTTCCGGTGTTGCTGAAATGCAAGCGCCGCTGATCGTCTGCGGCAACGACCACCGCTTCCTGGTGGCCGAGCAAATGCGTGAAGCGCACATCAAGCCGCTGGCCATCCTGCTGGAGCCGGTCGGCCGCAACACGGCGCCGGCAGTGGCGGCGGCCGCCAACTATGTGAAGGCAATCGATGCGGATGCAATGATGCTGGTGCTGCCGGCGGACCACGTGATCAATGACGTCGCGGCGTTCCACGCCGCTGTCGGCCGTGCCGCCGCGCTGGCGCACGAAGGCGCGCTGGCCACGTTCGGCATCGTGCCGACGGCGCCGGAAACGGGTTATGGCTACATCAAGAGTGGCGCCCTGGTCAAAGGCGCGGCAGGCGACGGCTATCAGGTCGAACGTTTCGTGGAAAAGCCGGACCGCGCCACGGCGGAAACGTTCGTCAAGGCCGGCACGTATTTCTGGAACAGCGGCATGTTCCTGTTCCGCGCCGATGCGTATCTGCGCGAGCTGGAGCAATATGCGCCGGAGATGGCGAAAGCAGCCGCGGCTGCCGTGCAAAACGATTACAGCGACCTGGATTTCTGCCGCCTCGATGAAGCGGCGTTCACGGCCAGCCCGTCCGATTCGATCGATTACGCGGTGATGGAAAAGACCAAGCACGCGGTCGTGGTGCCGGCCGATATCGGTTGGAGCGACGTCGGTTCGTGGTCGGCGCTGCATGAGGTGCAGCAGAAGGACAGCAACGGCAACGTCACGCGCGGCGATGTGTACCTCGACGGCGTGTCCGGTTCGCTGGTGCGCGCCGAATCGCGCATCGTGGCCGTGGTGGGCGTCAAGGACGTGGTCGTGGTGGAAACCAATGACGCCGTGCTGGTGGCCCACAAGGACCAGGTGCAGCGCGTCAAGCAGATCGTCGACCACTTGAAATCGCAGGACCGCACGGAACACCTGATGCACCGTAAAGTGTTCCGTCCGTGGGGCAGCTACGAAGGCATCGACGTGGGCGACCGCTTCCAGGTCAAGCGCATCATCGTCAACCCGGGCGGCAAATTGTCGCTGCAAATGCACCATCACCGCGCGGAACACTGGGTGGTGGTGTCCGGCACGGCGCGCGTCACGTGCGGCGACGAAGTCAAGCTGTTGACGGAAAACGAATCCACGTATATCCCGATCGGCATGAACCACCGCCTGGAGAATCCGGGCAAGGTGCCGCTGCACTTGATCGAAGTGCAGTCCGGCAGCTACCTGGGCGAAGACGATATCGTGCGTTTCGAGGATGTCTATCAGCGCACCTGATCTCCGCAACGCTGCGGCCGGGATAAGGCGGGGCGCGATGCTGGCCGTGGCCCTGGCATTTCTCCCGGCGGCCCACCCGGCGCGGGCGCAATCGCCCCGCCTGCCCACGGCATTGCAGCCGCCGCAGCTGGCCGTGATCGTCAATGACGACGATCCGGACAGCGTCGCCATCGCCGAACAGTACCGCGCCAGGCGCGCCATCCCCGAAGAGAACATCGTCCATGTGCGGATTCCCGGCAAACCGCGCAAGATGGACGCCGCGCAATTTGCCCGGCTGAAGCAGGAAATCGACAGCCGCCTGACTTCCCGCATCCAGGCTGTGCTGATGGCATGGACCGCGCCATATGCGGTCGAATGCCAGGGCATTACCGCCGCTTATACGCTGGGCTTCGACCCCGCGCTGTGCAGCAAGCCTTGCGGACCCGGCAAGCCCAGCCCGTATTTCAATACGCCATCGCGCCAGCCGTACACGGATTTCGGCATGCGCATTTCCATGCTGCTGCCCGCCTCGGAACGGGAACTGGCCACCGCGCTGATCGCGCGCGGCATCGCCGCCACCGCGCAGGCCAAGCCGCCCCGTGCGGGTGCCTATTACGTGCTGACGCCGGACAAGGCGCGCAACAGCCGCGCACCGTTCTTTCCACGTCCCGGCATGCTGAAAGGGAAAGACGTGGAAATGCGCGTGATCCAGGGCGCGGCGCTGGAAAATGCGGACGACGTCCTGGTGTATCAGATCGGCGCGGCCACCGTCGGCAAACTCGATACCGTGCATTTCGTGCCCGGCGCGCTGGCCGACCACCTGACGTCGCTGGGCGGCGATTTGCTGGGCTCGACGCAAATGAGCAGCCTGCGCTGGCTGGAGGCGGGCGCCACGGCCAGCTATGGCGCCGTCAGCGAGCCATGTAATTACTGGCAAAAGTTTCCCCATCCCGCCGTGCTGCTATCGCGCTATGTGCGCGGCGACAGTGCAATCGAAGCGTATTGGAAAAGCGTGGCCTGGCCCGCGCAGGGCGTGTTCATCGGCGAGCCGCTGGCCGCGCCGTATCACAACTGACACGCCGGCCACTGTTGTATCCATGCTCATAACGCATGGAGTGCAGCCTCTAATTTCACATTGCAAGCCCCGTGAAACCCGCATTGCTGTGTGGTTTCCTGTGTGCATTAGTCCGTTCGGATCAATGTCGTGTCATTAACGCGTCATGTGCTTCTATTAATATGCAAAACATAACAATAAGTACATTTTGTTAATGTTGGCGCCGCCAGCAGCCGCCCCTCACCACAGGAATTCCAAATGAAACAACACACCTTGCACGCCATGCCGGGACGCATGACCGTTCTGGCAGCCTTGCTGGCAGGCTTGTCCGCCCCGGCATTTGCCGCTTCTGAAAACATTGTCATCAGCCAGGTCTATGGCGCGGGCGGCAATGGCACCGGCGCCACCGGCGCGGTCCTCAAGCATGATTACATCGAGCTGTTCAACCGTGGTTCCACGGCGGTATCGCTCAATGGCTGGAGCGTGCAATATGCGTCGTCCACCGGCACGTCGTGGCAAGTGACGCCGCTGACCAACGTGACGCTGGAACCGGGCCAGTATTACCTGGTGCAGGAAGCGGCCGGCGCGGGCGGCACGGCCAGCACCGTGGTGGCGGACAAAGTGGGCACCATTGCGATGGCGGCGGCCTCGGGCAAGGTGGCGCTGGTGTCCAGCACGACGGCGCTGACGGGCGGCAACCCAACGGGCGGCACGGTGGTCGACTTCGTCGGCTACGGCGGCGCCAACGCGTTTGAAGGCGCGGGCCCGACGGCCACGCTGGGCAACCTGCTGTCCGCCTATCGCGGCAACGACGGTTGCGTGGAAACCGACAACAACAACACTGACTTCGCGACGGCAGTACCGGCGCCGCGCAACACGGTGACGGAAAAACGCCTGTGCTCCGTGACGCCGCAAAAACCGATCGTGGCCACCTGTCCGTCGGCGCTGGCGCTGGCGCAAGGCTATGCCGGCAGCGCGGCGCTGTCCGCCACCGACCTGGACGGTATCGTCAATGGCGCCACGATTTCGTCGGGCGCAATGACCGGCCTGTCGCTGACCGGCTTCACGGCGGCGTCGGAAGAGGGCGGCACCGCCACCGTCAGCCTGACGGCGGCCGACAGCCTCGCGGTTGGAAATTACCCGGTGACGGTGCAGTTCACCAACAACCAGGGCCAGACCGGTTCCTGCCCGCTGACGGTGAAAATTTCCGGCCTGGCTGCCGTGACGAAAACCATCCCTGAAATCCAGGGTTCCGGCGCCACCAGCCCGTACAACAATACCGCGCAAACCACGGAAGGTATCGTGACCCTGAAAGTGGGCACCGGCTTCTTCCTGCAGGATATGAACGGCGACGGCAATCCGGACACGTCGGACGGCATCTTCATTTACACGGCCAACAGCCCGGCCAACGTGCAGGCGGGTGACAAGGTGCGCGTGACGGGCACGGTGACGGAATACACGCCGACCGGCGCCTCCCGTTCGTACACGGAAATCAAGGATGTGACGGCGGCCGTCGTCATGGCGACCGGCTACACCATTACGTCAACCAACGTGGTGCTGGGCGATAACCTGGCCAAAGTGGAAGGCATGCTGGTCAACTTCACGCAGCCGCTGACCGTCAACCAGGTGGAGTTCCTGGGCGACCGTGGCGAAGTCACGCTGGCCAATGGCCGCCTGGAAGTGCCGACCAACCGCTATCCGGCCCGCACTGCGGAAGCGTACGCGCTGGCCGCATCGAACGCGGCCGGCATGATCGTGCTGGATGACGGCATCTTCACCACGCCAACCACGATTCCGTACATCGGCCAGGACAACACGCTGCGCGTGGGCGACACCGTCACCAGCCTGACCGGCGTGATCGACTTCGGCGCCATCGGCGGCGGCGGCGCGGCCTTCAAGCTGCAGCCGGTGGCCGCACCGCAATTCTCGCGCACCAATCCGCGCGAAGATGCGCCAGCCCTGCCGCTTGGCAACGTCAAGGTGGCCAGCGCCAACGTGCTGAACTTCTTCACCACGTTTGCCAACGGCACCGACGTCGAAGGCCGCACGGGCCAGGGCTGCAAGATCGGCAATACCACGTCGGCCGGCAATTGCCGCGGCGCCAACAACCTGACGGAATTCATCCGCCAGCGCGACAAGATCGTGGCCAAGCTGAAGGCCATCGACGCGGACGTGGTCGGCCTGATGGAAATCCAGAACAATGGCGAATATGCGGTGACGTACCTGACCAATGCGCTGAACGCCGCCATCGGCGCGCCAGTGTATGCGGTGGTGCCGGCGCCGGCCGCATCGGGCACCGATGCGATCCGCGTGGCCATGATTTACAAGCCATCCAAACTGACCCTGGTGGGCGGCGCGCTGTCCGATGGCGACGCCATCAACAACCGCGCACCGATGGCGCAAACCTTCACGGCCGCCAACGGCGAAAAATTCTCGCTGATCGTCAACCACCTGAAATCCAAAGGCAGCTGCCCGAATTCCGGCGCGGATGCCGACCAGGGTGACAGCCAGGGCTGCTGGAACGCCAACCGCATCCTGCAGGCACAGCGCCTGGTCAACACCTTCGTGCCGCAAGTGGTGGCAGCGGCCGGTGATCCGGACGTGCTGCTGATCGGCGACATGAACTCGTACGGCATGGAAGACCCGATCGCCACCATGACCGGCGCGGGCTTCGTCAACCAGCTGGAACGCTTCATCCGCCCGAACGGCACGCCGTATTCGTACGTCTTCGGCAGCAACAGCGGTTACCTGGACCACGCGCTGGCCAGTGCGGCGCTGAGCCCGCAAGTGGCGGGCGCCGCCGAGTGGCACGTCAATGCGGACGAACCGACCGTGATCGACTACAACCTGGAATCAAAGCCGCAAGACTTGTACACGGCGCTGCCATACCGCGCGTCGGACCACGATCCGGTCGTCGTCAGCCTGAATCTGCAGCCGAAGTTCGTCGATGTGACGGGCAGTGTGCGCCTGACGCAGCAGGGCGCCGCGTATAACCGCGTGACGCTGAAATATGTTGCGGCGGTGACCATCACCAACACCAGCAATGCACCGCTGACCGGTCCGTTCCAGCTGAAGCTCAATGGCCTGACCGCCGGCCTCACGCTGGACAATGCCAACGGCATGTACGAGGGCGCGCCTTACGTCACGGTGAACACGACGCTGGCGCCAGGCGCCGTCATCAATGTGCCGCTGACGTTCTCGGGCCCGGCACGCCTGATGGTGACGTACACGCCGAAGTTCTATCGCGGCTCGTTCTGAATTTAATCGCTAGGAAAAGAAAATGATCAATACCTTCATGCATTTCGTGCGCCGCGCGGCGCTGGCCGTGGCGCTGGCCGCCACCAGCAGCCTGGCCGTCGCCGGCACCATCCATGTGTCCATCGACAGCAGCGCATTCGATACCGATACCGGTTACCTGGATATGTACATGTCCGCCACCACCGGCGTGCCGCTGGCCACCGCGACGATTTCCAACCTCACCGGTTTCGACAAGTCGAGCCGCGATGACTTCTGGAGCTTTGGTTTCACTGAAACCGCCGATGGCTATGTGCTGCGCAACGATACGCTGAACGACCTGTTGCATGCGGTCAGCTTCGGCGGCGAACTGGCGTTCGACGTGACGTTTGCCGGCGATTTCGACAAGGACATCTCGTATGTCTCGCACCTGTTCATCTCGGCATTCGACAGCGACTTCCTGCCACTGGGCCAGTTCGATCCGCGCACCAATGCATTGCTGGACTTGACGTGGACCCCGTCGCAAACCGAAGGCGGCCAAGGCAGCGTCGGCACCGTGCCGGAACCCGGCATCTGGCTGCTGATGGGCACGGGCGCCATCGGCATGGCGCTGGCGCGCCGCCGCCGTACCGGCAAGCAAGCAGCCTGAGCTTGTTGTAAAAGCGCACCATCGCGTGCGCGCTGACACCGTCAAAAAACGCACTGCTTTTCATAGGGCAGTGCGTTTTTCTTTCTGTTGCTGAGGGCGCGCAGATTTAGACGAAATTTGAATCAAACTTCTATTTAAATTGTATTAGTGCTGACAAGCAGGGGTAATGCATAGTTAAATTCTGCCTTTTTTCATCACTGGTGCATCATGCCTGCCCGGATACTTGTATTAGACAGCGACCCTGCAGTCCAAGATCTGATGTCGCTGAACCTGCGCCAGGCCGGCCACGAGCCGGCTTGCCTCGCGGATGCTGAAAGCGCATTACTACAATTTGAAGATTTCCTGCCTGACCTGTTGCTGGTGGAATGGGAATTGCCCGGCCAGTCCGGCCTGTCGCTGACCCGCCGTCTGCGCGCACTGCCGCGCACGCGCGATTTGCCCATCATCATGGTGACGGCCCGCGCAGCCGAGGCGGACCGCATCATGGCGCTCGAATGCGGCGCCGACGATGTCATGACCAAGCCCTTCAGCCCCCGCGAAATGCTGGCGCGCATGCATGCGGTGCTGCGCCGCCGCCAGCCGCATGCATCGCCCGGGGCCGTGCAAATGGCAGGCTTGCGGCTCGATCCCGGCACCTTGCGCGTGATGGCGGGAGAACGGCAAGTGCCGCTGGGCCGCGTGGAATTTCGCCTGCTCAACTTCCTGATGCAGCACCCGGAGCGCGTGCACAGCCGCGCCCACTTGCTGGACCAGGTGTGGGGCCGCCACGTCTACCTCGACGAACGTACCGTTGACGCCCACGTGGGCCGCCTGCGCAGCGCGCTGCAACCGTCCGGGCATCACGACCATATCGAAACCGTGCGCGGCAGCGGCTACCGCTTCGTTGCGTGGGATGCTTCCTGCGCTGCCTGATGCGGGATCGTGTCGCAGTGGATTTGCCCGTCATTCTCAGCAAACTGGAGCAGGAATACCTGCTGGGCGCCATCGAAGCGGCGTTGCCGATCGACCACCCGCGCCGCCTGTTCCTGTGGGCACAGGGCCAGTTGCAGGCGCTGTTGCCGCACCAGGCGCTGGTCTGCCTGCGGCTCGATGGCGATGGGCAGGTGCGCGACGTCCAGTGCCTGTATGGCGCCGTGCTGGAGCGTGGTGCGCTGGAGCGGCTGTGTGGCGCGGATGGCGGCCTGGCCGCGCAACTGGCGCAGCAATGGCGCACCGGACCGGTCCGGCCCGCCATCCTGGAAATCGACCCCATGCCGGACGCCCCGGGGCAACAGCGGCTGGCGCCGTTGCGGTCCGCGCTGCTGGCCGCGCACCGGCACACGCAGGATGGCAACCTGTTTGCCAATGCGCTGGTGCATGGCAGCGGCGCATTGCCCGGTGGCGGGACTTTTTTTGCGCTGTTCGGCATGCCATTCCGCCCCGGTCCGCGCCACGCATATTTCCTGGAACTGCTGATGCCGCACTTGCACATGGCGTTGCTGCGTATTGTCGCCAGCGGCGCCGTGCCGGATGCGGTGGCGCTGCCTGCCCAGGAAGCGGGCAGGCCGGTCAGCCCGCGTGAAGTGGAAATCCTGCAATGGGTGCGTGAAGGCAAAAACAATGAAGAAATCGGCCGCATCCTCGGCATCAGCGGCTGGACCGTGAAAAACCATTTGCAGCGCATCTATAAGACCATGGGCGTCAACAACCGCGCGCAGGCGGTGGCGCGGGGCATCGCATTGCGGTTGCTGGCGCCTGCCGGCAGCCGGCTGCCGCACTGAAGGTATATAGTGGCGCTGTCTGTCCCACTTCCGGGGAGTTGCCGTGCGCAAGTTGCCGATCCTGATCTGTTCCCTGGTATTCAATAGCGCGTGCGCCGGTCCGGATGGCGATGCGCTGGCCCGCCTGCGCGCGTTGGGCGCCGCATCGCAATGCCGCCAGGCAACCGATTGCCGCACGGTGCCGGTCGGTGTGCGCGCCTGTGGCGGACCGGCTTCCTATCTCGCCGTGGCAACGGCCGATGAAGCGGCCGCGCTGGAGTTGGCGCGGCGCCACGCCGCGCAGCGCCGCGAAGAAATGGCCCGCACGCCGGAGCCGCCGTCGACGTGTGAAATGATCCGCGATCCCGGTGCGCAGTGCGTGGCGGGGCGCTGCGTCGCAGGCAACACCGCGCTGCCAAGCGAATAACGCCGCACCCCAAAAAAAACGCCGCACTTCGTGAGAAGTACGGCGTTCAAAATGCGCCGGCTTGCGCCGGCGCTGCCTCAAGGGCGCACTTACTTAATTCGCTGCGGTCGTGCTCTTCGCGGTGGCCGCTGCCGGCAGCGGATCGGTTGCATCCACCGATACCAGCGTGGTGCTGGTGGTGCCGCCCGAGCCAACCAGTTGCACCGCACCCAGGTACTCCTTGCCTGCGGTCAGGCCGGACCAGCTGGTTGCCACGGTACCGGTGCCGCCGGTGTAGACGATGGCCGGCGCGGTGGCCTTGAAGTTGCCGCCGGTGTCGGCGGTGGTCAGGACCCACGAGCTCATCGTGTAGGTAGCGTTGCCGTTCAGTGGAGCGTAGCCCAGCACGCAGACACGGTAGGTGCCGGCAGCCGGCGCCGTCATCGTGATCAGCTCGTTCGACGTTGCGGTGCCGCTGCTGCCGACGATGGCGCCTGCGCTGTTCAGCACGAACAGGTCCAGGTCGTCGGTGCCGCCGGCCTGGTAGCCGCTGGTGTCTTCATCTTTCAGCGAGAAGCGTGCCGCCAGTGCGCCGGCAGGAATCGTCACCAGGGTCGACGTCACGCCGGAACCGCCGCCCGCCATGCAGGCTGCCACGCCGCCGTCAGCCGTCTTGTCGACGCCCACGGCGCCGGAGGTGCGGGTTGCCTGTTTCAGGCCGGCTTTCTTCACCGTCATCGGGCCGGTGTAGCCGGTGCCGATGGTCAGCGCCTGGGTGCCGCTGGTGGCTTCGCTGGAGATTTCAGCACGGGCTGCGATCATGGCGGCTTTTGCCGTCAGCGGGCTGCGTACCGTGTGGGTGCCGTCGCTCCAGGTCAGCGAACCGTAACTCCAGACGCCTTGCGCGGCGCTGTTGTTGGTCAGGTTGACGGTGAAGGTGGCTTTCGCGCCTGGCGCCAGGGTCAGCGTCGATGGCGAAACCGTCACGGTGTAGCCTGGCAGGGTAGCGGACGCGGTGTACGTCGCTTCGCTGTCGCCCACGTTGGTCACGGTACGGGTGATCGATGCCTTGCCCAGCACTTCCGCAATGGTGATCGACGGCAGGTTCAGGTTGTATGGCTGGATCGAACCGAGGGTGGTGCAGTTGGCGCTGTTGGCAGCCAGCTTGCCCAGGCCGCACAGGTAGCGGATCCAGTCCACGGCGTTGGCGTCGTACACCAGGCCAGGGTCGGCAGCCAGGTTCGGCTGCACGTGGCCCGCGCCTTGCGACCATGGCAGCTGGCCGTTCGACATGCCGGCCACGCCGTCATTGTAGGTGCCGTAGGCGGTGGTCATCAGCGCCGACTTGATGGCCGCAGGCGACCAGGTCGGGTGCAGGTTGCGCAGCAGGGCGCCCAGGCCGGCCACGTGGGGGCTCGACATCGACGTGCCTTGCAGCGATGCCCAGGCGGCGTCCGGCACCACGGTGCCGTCGATGATGGCGGCGTGCAGCTCAGGGTTGCCCGGTGCGGAAACAGCGGCAATGATGTCCACGCCAGGCGCGGTCAGGTCAGGTTTCAGCGTGTTCAGGTCGCCCTTGTTCGGGCCACGGGACGAGAAGCCGGCCATTTTCGGCGCCAGGGTTGCGCCCACCGAGGCAACCGCCTTGGTCAGCGACGACGTCGCATCCGGATGCGCATTGACCCAGGTCTTGATGGCGGCGCCATCGGCTGCGGAGACGTGGATCGCCGGCAGCACGTGCAGGTCGGCCACCAGGCCGGCGCCGTTGTCGGCCAGGATCATGCCGGCGCCGCCGGCAGCCAGCACGGCCGCGCCCTTGTCGACGCGGGCAGTGGTGCCACGGTCGCAGACGACCACCTTGCCGGCCACTTTGGCCGGGTCCAGCTTGACGGCTGCGGTGATCTTGAAGCCCGGGTTCAGCGTCGCGTCAGCGCGGTCCTTGTCGGTGTAGCACAGGCCCACACCGGCTTTGTCGGAAGCGGACATGCTGGCGTATGGCGTCACGGCCGCGTTACGCGCCAGGATGGTTGGCACATTGGCCAGTTCGGTCTGGTTGTACGATGCGCCGCTGTAGGTGCCCGCGCCCGGTACGGTGACGCTGGCGCCCATGAAGCGGTTGTGGGTCGATGCGGCGACCGTGGTCAGCCATGGGCTGATGTGGGCCACGGCATTGCCCGGACCGGAGTTGCCGGCCGAAGCGGCCACGAACACGCCCGCGTTGGCGGCGTTGAAGAACGCCACTTCGACGGAATCCATCACGTTGGTTTGCGAACCGGAGATCGAGAAGTTGATGACGTCCACGCCATCCTTGACCGCGGTTTCAATCGCCTTCACGGAGTCGGACGTGAAGCAGCTGTTCGATACGCCGCTGCCGTCTTCGGCTGCCGCATCCAGGTACGACCAGCACACCTTGTAGGCGGCCAGGCGGGCGCGAGGCGCCACGCCGGAAACGTCGCCGACAGCGATGCCGCCCATCTTGGCGGCCACCATCGAATTACCGCCTGCCGTGGTGGACGTGTGCACGCCGTGGCCGCCTTTGTTGCCGGCATCAGAGCCGCCACGGAAGGCGTCGCGCGGCGACGCGAAGTCGCTGATGTGCGGGGTCTTCTTCTGTGCCTTGAAGCTGGTGTCGAAGAAGCGGGCGCCGATCAGCTTGTTGTTGCAATGCGCGGTGGTGAAGCCCGGACCGGTTTCGCAGGTGCCTTTCCAGTCGGCAGGCGGCGCGCCATAGACCTGGGTGCCCGATGGGTCGATGGTTGGACGGCCATTGGCGTCCACGCGGTCGGCGTAGCCTGGGTTTTCCGGCCACACGCCGCTGTCGACGATACCGATGATGACGTTTTCACCGGCGGAAGCTTTGCCGCCCAGCTTGTCCCACAGGCCGCTGCCCGGCTTGTCCAGGCCCAGGAAGGCCGGCGTGTAGGTGGTTTCCAGCTTGCGTGGTTCGTCCACGGTGATGGCGGCGACGGCGCTGTTTTTCTTCAGGGCGCGTACTTCGTCGTCGGTCAGCAGGGCGGCGAAGCCGTTGAAGACGGTGTTGTACTGGTGCAGGATGGTGGCGTTGGCCACGGTGGCTTGCACGCTGGCCTGTTTCTGGTCCAGGTAAGCCATGTAGGCTTGCACGTCGGCGGCCGAGACATCGAGCTTGCCGGTGGCGGGCTTGGTGGCTGGCAGGCCGGCGACTTCACCGGTGTACGAGGCGACCGGCTTGTCTGCCAGTTGCACGATGTAAGAACGGCGCACTTCCTGTGCGTTGATGGTGGTGGCGATGCTGGCGACGAGCACCAGCACGCCCAGCGATACTGGACGGAGTTTCATGTTCGGTTCCTAAATTGTCGGAGTCTGAAGACGTGTTTACTTGGCGGCGCGGCGGCGGCGCGAAGCCATGCCCATGCCTGCGGCGCCCAGCATCAGCAGGGCGATCGAGCCCGGCTCTGGAACAGTCGTCAGTTGCAGGTCGTCGATGGCGAATTGCGCCATGTTGCCGGCCGGCTCGTCGACGGAATTGATGCAGCTGGTGTCGGTGAAGATGCACGAGCTGATCGACAGGCTTTCCAGGTGCGTTTGCGCCCAGTCGGTGCCCAAGTCCCAGTGGTCGAACATGAAATCGCCGTTGGCGTTCTGGCCGGCGAAGTTGCGGCTTGCCGTGATGATGCCGCCGCCGACTTTCATGCCGGTCAGGATCAGCTGGCCGTAGCTGGCGTCAGGCAGGCCGGCGAGCGGGCCGACGAAGGCGAAGTTCAGGGCGCTGATCTGGAAATCGTTGAAGGCGCTGCCGAAGTTGACGGAACCGTCATTGGTGCCGGCGTAGTACTGCGATGCGCTGTCCGGGCACGCCAGGATGGTGCAGGCGGCATCGCCGGCCTTGATGGTCATGCCGGAGCCGGCTTCCGCATCCATGCCGAAGAGTTGTGCGATGGGGCTGGCCTTGGCGGTCAGCATGTAGTCGCCCATCTGTACCGATTCATTGCCGTTGAGGGCGATCGGAGTGATGGTGTTGAAATCCACGACGGAAGTAATCGAGGCTTGTGCTGCAGGCGCCCAGAGCGTGGCGCCGAACACGGCCGTTGCCATGGCGGACTTCAGAATGGAGCGGGTGCGTATCATGTATCTTCCCTTGAGTTTGTAGTTGCAGGTGGTCCTGCTGATCTATTTTGGCTTGGCTGGGGTACAGCCAAGTGTGTCCCCGGCTCTCCTCCGGGATTTCGCAATATAGCAATTGAGACAATGAACGTGAGAAAATTTTCAACGTTGATAATTCACAAGTTACAAAGTTTTAACAAATTTTGTTTTCTTTGCACTATTGCGATGTGTGACTAATAGTTACAATAAAACTTGTTGAAATTAACTGGAAACGTGTTGCGAAATTTCACATGACTAGACGATTGTTGACACACATCAATCGAAACATTGTCGGATCATCAAAGCCCGTGGTAGGCTCTCAGGTCCCTTCGTTCCAGGTAGTACTTGAGGAGTTTTTTGATGCAAGCAGCAAAGATTCAAAGCAACATCGGAGTACGCCGCGCTCAAGGTTTTACGCTGCTGGAATTGCTGGTGGTGATCGTGATCATTGGCTTGCTGGCGGCATATGTCGGTCCCAAATATTTCTCCCAGCTGGGCAAATCCGAAGTCACCGTAGCCAAAGCCCAGATCGAAGCGTTTGAAAAATCGCTGGACACCTACCGTCTCGATGTCGGCCGTTATCCGACCGCCGAGGAAGGCTTGAATGCCCTGTTGACGGCGCCTGCATCGGCCGGCGCCAAGTGGAATGGGCCTTACCTGAAAAAAGGCATCCCGCCGGATCCATGGGGCCGCGCCTACCTGTACCGCGCACCCGGCACCAAGGCCGAGTATGAAATCGTCTCGCTCGGCAAGGATGGCCAGCCCGGTGGCGAAGGCGAAAACGCCGACATCTCTTCGCAATAACATTTTTTTGGGCATTTCCCGCGCATTGCCTGTATAGTTATCGATATCATGCAGTTCGATGTCCGCACCCTGTCGCCGGAAATGGTGATCGGCCACCTGGTAGTGGATGGCCGCGACGAAACCGATGCGCGCCGCCAAGTGGAGGCGCGCGGTCTGTTTGTGTCATCGATTTCGCCCGTCAGCGGCGCCCGGCGCGGCCGCGGCAAGTCGCTGTCGATTTTGCTGTTCAGCCAGGAGTTGCTGGCGCTGCTGAACGCGGGCCTGGGCGTGGTGGAAGCGCTGGAAGCGCTGCTGGAAAAGGAAGCCGCGCCGGCCACGCGCACCGTGCTGGAACGCCTGCTGGGCGGCCTGCGCGAAGGCCAGCGTTTTTCCGCCGTGCTGGCCGACCAGCCGGACCTGTTCCCGCCGCTGTACATCGGTATCGTGCGCGCCGCCGAAGGCACCAGCGATTTGCCGCGCGCGCTGGCGCGCTACATCGAATACCAGCAGCGCATCGACCTGGTGCGCGGCAAGATCGTCAGCGCCGCGATTTACCCGTGCATCCTGCTGCTGGTGGGCGGCGGCGTCAGTTTGTTCCTGATCGCGTACGTGGTGCCGCGTTTTGCCGAGGTGTACCAGGGCGCGGGCCGCAATTTGCCATGGATGTCGCAAGTGATGCTGAGTTGGGGGCAGTTTGCGGCCGAGCATACGGCCGGCTTGCTGGGTGGCGTGGCGCTGGGCTTGGCGGCGCTGGTGCTGGGCATCCGGCGCTTGCTGTCCAATGGCGGGCTGGCCCGGCTGCTGTCGGCCATGCCGGGGATCGGCGAGCGGATCCGCATTTACGAATTGTCGCGGCTTTACCTGACGCTGGGCATGCTGAGCGAAGGGGGCATCACCATCATCCACGCGATTGAAACCGTGCAGGGCATGGTGTCGGCCTCGGTGCGCGACAACCTGCATGCGGCGCGGCTGGAAATCGAAGCGGGCTTGCCACTGTCGACCGCGTTTGAAAGCAACGGGCTGACCACGCCGATTTCGCTGCGCATGCTGCGTGTGGGCGAGCGCACGGGCGACATGGGGCCGATGCTGACGCAATCGGCCGCGTTCTATGACGGCGAAATTTCGCGCTGGATCGACCGCTTTACCCGCACCTTCGAACCCCTGCTGATGGCCGCCATCGGCCTGGTGGTCGGCGCCATCGTGGTGCTGCTGTATATGCCTATTTTTGACCTGGCGGGAGACATGTCATGACGATCGATTCCGCGATGCTGGTGCGCGCCCGCGCGCGCCGCGAACAGACCAAGCGCACGCTGGTGGATGAACTGGAAGCGCTGACGGGCATCGAGCCGCGCGTGGCGGTGCAGGAACTGGCCAAACCGTTCGGCCTGCAAGTGGTGGAAACGGCGGACATGCTGGCATGGTCGACCGCGTTCGATCTGCTGCCGCTGTCGCAGGCGATGGCGCGCCATTGCGTGCTGCTGCGCGGCGCCGACCAGGCGCCGGTGGGCGTGATTGCCGACCCGTTCGACCTCGATTTGCAAACCTGGCTGTCGACCCACGCGCGCGCCACGCCGCATGCGCCGCTCCGGCTGGTGCTGGCGCTGCAGTCCGATATCCAGGCATACCTGTCGAAGCAGGAAGAATCCGCGCGCGCCGTGGACACCTTACTGCCCGGCGCCGCGGACGGGCGGCGCGACGGCAAGACTGCCGCCATCCTGTCCTTCGCTTCCGCGTCGGAAGCGGCCAGTCCCGCCGTGCGGCTGGTCAATTCCACGCTGTATGACGCATTGAAAGCGGGTGCATCGGACATCCACCTGGAAAGCACGGCCGGCGGCCTGGCCGTCAAGTACCGGGTCGACGGCGTGCTCGATCATGCCACTTCCGTCAATGGCATCGAAGTGGCGGAACAAATCATTTCGCGTTTAAAAGTGCTGGCGGAACTGGATATCGCGGAGCGCCGCGTGCCGCAGGATGGCAGCTTCCGCGTCGAATCGGGCGGCCGCGAAATCGACTTGCGCGTCTCGATCATGCCGTCCATCCACGGCGAAGACGCCGTGATCCGCGTGCTGGACAAGCGCGCCATGATCGAATCGTATGGTTCGCTGACCCTGGAAGCGCTGGGTTTCGACGCGCCATCGCTGGCCTCCTTGCGCACGCTGGCGCAGGAAGCGTACGGCATGCTGCTGGTGACGGGACCGACCGGTTCCGGCAAGACCACCACGCTGTACGCGGCGCTGACGGAAATCCACAATGGCCGCGAAAAAATCATCACGATCGAAGACCCGGTCGAATACCAGTTGCCCGGCATCCTGCAAATTCCCGTCAATGAAAAGAAGGGCCTGAGCTTCGCCAAGGGCTTGCGCTCGATCCTGCGCCACGACCCGGACAAGATCATGGTGGGGGAAATCCGCGATCGCGAAACCGCGGAAATCGCCGTGCAGTCGGCGCTGACGGGCCACCTGGTATTGACCACCGTGCACGCCAATAACGTGTTCGACGTGTTCGGCCGCTTCACGCACATGGGCATCGATCCGTATGCGTTCGTGTCGGCGCTGAACGGCATCTGGGCTCAGCGCCTGGTGCGTATCAATTGCCCCCATTGCGCGGCGCAATACACTCCATCAGACCAGGAGCTGGCCAGCGTCAGCCTGACGCGCGCCGACGTGCACGACTACCGTTTCATGGAAGGCAAAGGTTGCGGCGATTGCCGTGGCACCGGCTACAAGGGACGCCGTTCGATTGCGGAAATCCTCACATTGAACGATGAAATCCGCGAACTGATCGTCGACAAGCGTCCGATCCGGCAAATCAAGCAGGCCGCCTACGCCAACGGTACCCGTTCGCTGCGCGCGGCCGCGCTGGAAGTGGTGAAGCGCGGCGGCACCACGCTGGCGGAAATTAAACGGGTGACATTGCATGCCTGACGTAAGCAACCAGATGAAACGGCGTTTGCCCGGGCAGGCGCTGCGTATTTCCGTGTCGCGCCATGCCATCAGCGTGGTGCGCACCAGCCGCTGGAGCAAGGCGGCGCAGCCGCTGGTACGGCAGGCGTTTTCACCGGAAGACGCCGGCGCCCACCACGACCAGCAAGCCCTGGGCATCGCGTTGCGCGACGTGCTGGCCGGCCTGAATCCCGCCGGCTGGCCCGTGCATTTCGTGCTGGCCGATGAACTGGTGCGCATGTGGCAAGTGACACCGCCGGCGCAATCATCGCGCCTGGCCGACGTGGAGGCGGCCGCCGCGCTGCGCTTCTTTGCGCTGTATGGCGAAGCCCCGGCCAACTGGCATATCGCCGGCGACTGGGATACACGCGCACCGTTTTTTGCCGCGGCGATGCCCCGTCCTTTGCTGGCGATGCTGGAACAGGTGGCGCAGGAACTGGGCATGGCCATCGTGGCGGTGCAGCCGCAAGTGGTGGCGGCCTGGAACCACTGGCGCCGCGCCATCCGGCAGGGGGCGTGGTTCGGGCAGGTGCACGACGGCTTGCTGGCGCTGGGCATTGCCGACGGCGGCCGCTTGCGTGCCGTGCGGATCGTACCGCTGCCGGCCGGCGCCGGCCACGAATGGCTGACGCAAACCGTGCAGCGGGAAGCACTGCTGGCCGCCGTGGAGGGGCCGGAATTGCTGCACCTGTGCGGCGCCGTGCCGCCGCTGCTGGCCAAGCCCGCTGCACAGGGCTGTACCCCGGTCGCCATGCTGGGCGCCGCGCTGCCGGGCGAGGTGGCCGCATGAGGAAAATGCTGATTGATTTCGCTGCGCCTTCACTGCGCCGCACGCTGTACCGCACCCCGCCGCTGGCCTGGGCCGCGCTGCTGGCGGGCAGTCTGCTGTGCGCCGGCGCCGTGTATATGGGTTATCACACGCTGGCGCAAATGCGCGCGGCCGATGCCCGCATCGCACGCGCGCAGCGGGCGCTGCTGCCTGCGGCCAGGGTGCGCACGGACGTGGCGAAGGCGGCGATTCCCGAAGCGCAGGCCAAGGCTGTCAACGGCGCTGTCATGCAATTGAATTTGCCGTGGCGCGCATTGCAGCAATCGGTGGCGGAATCCACGCCGAAGAGTATCGGCTTGCTAGCGCTGGAGCCGGACCCGCGCAAGCAGGTGCTGAAAATCACGGCCGAAGCAAAGACTGCGGATGACATGATTGCGTATATCGAACAGTTGAAAGAGCAGGAATTCTTTGCCGCCGCCGTGCTGGCGCGCCACGAAGTGATGGAATCGGCCCCGAACCGCCCGCTGCGGTTCCAGGTGGAAGTGCAGTGGGTGGCGCCATGACGCGGCCGGCAATGGAACTGGCGCCATTGCTGCTGCGCGCGCGCGTGGCCGCGCTGCGCGCCGGTCCGGTGGCCTGCGCGGCCGCGGTACTGGGTGTGGCCGCGATCGCCGCATGGGCGTGGGTGATGCCGCAGCGCTCCGCCTTGCAGCAAAAGCTGGCGTACGAGCGCGCGCATCCGGCATCGGCGGCGCCGGCAACGCTGGCGGTGGCGGCGCCGCCGCCATCGGCGGATGAAAACCTGACGGCGTTTTACCAGGCGCTGGGTGAAAAGCGCCATGCCGAACAATACGTCAAAGTGCTGTTCGGCTTGGCCGGCAAGGCGGGATTGACGCTGTCGCAGGGTGAATACAAGTTCAGCTACGACAAGGCCAGCCGCGTGACGGCGTACCAAGTGATCCTGCCCGTCAAAGGCGGTTACCAGGCGATCTGGCAATTTGCGCTGGAAGCCTTGCGCGCGCTGCCGTTCGCGGCGCTGGACGATGTCGGCTTCCGCCGCGACACCATTGCCGACACCCAGGTGGAAGCCCGGGTGCGGCTGACGTTTTATTTGAAGGATGCGCCATGACGCCGCGCCATTTGCTGATGGGCGCGGCCCTGGTGGGCGCCGCTGCGCTGGTGCTGTTTGGCGATAATGCGCCGGACAGCGGCGTGGCGGAACCGGCGGAACGGCATGCGCCCAAAGGCGGGCCGTCGGCCGCGCCATCCACCGCTCCGCCAGTGCAGGCCGAAACGGCGGCCGCCCTTCCGGCACGCGCCGGCAAGGGCGCGCCGCCGGCCGACGTGGCGATCCTGCGCCTGCTGCCCCGCGCGCAACTGGTGGGCGAGCCCGGCGATGCCGTGATTGCCGGCGCCGAAGGCATGTTCGGCACGCAAAGTTTTACGCCGCCCCCGCCGCCGCCACCCCCGCCACCTCCGCCACCACCACCGGTGGCGCCGCCGCTGCCTTATACGTTTATCGGCAAGGCGGTGTCGGACGGGGTGTGGGAAGTATTCCTCGCGCGCGGCCCGGACCGCACGCTGCTTGTGCGCACGCAGATGGTGCTCGATGGCGCATACCGCGTCGACGCGATCGCGCCGCCTGTGATGAAACTGACTTACCTGCCGCTGAACCAGGTCCAGCAGCTTAATATTGGAGTAGCCGACTGATGTCCCGCACACTGATCTACAAATCCACGCTGACGGCGCTGGTGGCATTGACGCTGGGTGGCTGCGCCGCCCAGATGGCGTACCGCGAGGGCAATGCGCTGGTCGAACAGGACCAGGTGGAAGCGGGCCTGCTGAAATTCCAGGAAGCCATCGCGAAGGACCCGGCCAACGCGCAATACCGCACGGCGTTCCTGCAGGCGCGCGACCGCACCACGGTGCGCCTGCTGGACCAGGCCGAGCGCGACCTGGCGGAAGGGCGGCGCGACCTGGCGTTGCAGGGCTACCAGCGCGTGCTGGCATTGAACCCGCTGAATGAGCGGGGCCGCGCGGGTTTGCGCAGCGTGGAAACGGCGGAGCGCCAGGACAAGATGGTGGCGGCGGCGCGCGAGCAGGCGGACAAGAAAGAATATGACGGCGCCAAGCAAAAGCTGAACGCCGTGCTGTCGGAGCGCCCGAACCACGAAGCGGCGCGCCAGTTGCTGCGCGAAGTGATGGAGAAAAGCGCCCAACCCACCATCGATGCGGGGCTGTCGAAAGCCTTCAAGCAACCGATCACGGTGGAGTTCCGCGATGCGCCGCTGAAGCAGGTGTTCGAAGTGATTGCGCGCCGTTCCGGCCTGAACTTCGTGTTCGACAAGGATGTGAAGACGGACCAGAAAGCATCGATCTTCCTGAAGAATTCCACCGTCGAAGCGGCCGTGTATTACCTGCTGATGACGAACCAGCTGGAGCAGCAAGTCCTCGACGGCAACACCATCCTGATTTATCCGAACGTGGCGGCCAAGCTGAAGGAATACCAGGAAATGGTGGTGAAAACCTACTTCCTTTCCAATGCGGAAGCGAAGTCGGTGGCCAACACGCTGAAAACGATCCTGAAGTCGCGCGATGTGGTGGTCGATGAAAAGCTGAATTTGCTGATCGTGCGCGACAATGCGGAAGCGATCCGCCTGGCGGACAGGCTGGTGGCGCTGCAGGACGTGGCGGAGCCGGAAGTCATGCTGGACGTGGAAATCCTCGAAGTCAAACGCACGCGCCTGATGGAACTGGGCGTGGCGTGGCCGTCGAAAGTCTCGTTCTCGCCCTTGATCACGTCCGGGGGTACGCAGCTCACCGTCAACGACTTGAACCACCTGAACCAGCGCACCATCGGCCTGTCCGGCATCACGGCCACCATCAATGCCAACAAGACCGATGGCGACACCAACTTGCTGGCCAATCCCCGCATCCGCGTGCGCAACAAGGAAAAAGCCAAGGTGCTGATCGGTGAAAAAGTGCCGGTGATTACCACCACGATTTCGCCGGGCACGGGCGGCTTTGCCAGCGAATCGGTCAGCTATGTCGACGTGGGCCTGACGTTGAACGCGGAACCGGTGATTTACCTGAACAATGAAGTGGGCATCCGCATTGCGCTGGAAGTGTCGAACCTGGTCAGCCAGATCGAAACCAAGTCCGGCACCAAGGCGTACCAGATCGGTACGCGCCAGGCATCGACCATGCTGCAATTGAAGGATGGCGAAAACCAGGTGCTGGCGGGCCTGATCAATAACGAAGACCGCAGTTCCGGCTCCAAGGTGCCGCTGGTGGGCGACTTGCCGCTGCTGGGCCGCCTGTTCGGCAGTCAGCTGGACGACAAGCAAAAGACGGAAATCGTGCTGTCGATTACGCCGCACCTGGTGCGCAATGTGCAGCGTCCCGACGCCACGGCGGCCGAGTTCTCGGCGGGTACGGAAGGCAACTTCCGTCGCCGTCCGGATCCGGCCGTGCGCCAGCCGGTGCAACTGCCCGGCGCCGCGCCCGCATCGGCGGCCCCTGTTCAGCCGGGCGCGCCGGCTGCTCCTGCGCCTGGCGCACCGGCATTGCCCGCGCCCGCCGTGCCAACGCCGCCGGCCGGCGTGCCGCTGTCGACCATGCAGCCGGGCCCGGCATCGTCGGCCGCGCCGCAGCCGCAGGATGCGCCGCCTCAGCCACAGCCGCAACCGCAACCTCAGCAGCCCCCCCAGCAGCAATGAAACGTCGGCCGGCGCGCGGATTCACGCTGATCGAGTTGCTGGTCACGCTGGCCATCCTCGGCCTGCTCAGCACACTCGTGATTCCCGTCGCGCAGGTGACGATACAGCGCCGCGATGAACAGGAATTGCGCGTGGCGCTGCGGGAGATCCGCCACGCCATCGATGCCTATAAACAGGCCTATGACGAAGGCCGCATTCCCAAAGGGGCGCTGGGCGGCACCGGCTATCCGAAAAACCTGGAAGCGCTGGTGGAGGGCGTGGCCGACCAGCGCAGCCCCAAGCGCGCGAAAATGTTTTTCCTGCGCCGGATTCCCCGCGATCCGTTCAACCCGGATACGACGGCAACGCCCGCGCAATCGTGGGGCAAACGCAGCTATGCCAGCGATGCGGACGAACCGCGCGAAGGGGAAGATGTCTATGATGTGTTTTCACAGTCCGAGCGCACCGGCCTGAATGGCGTACCGTACCGAAAATGGTAAAGATGAAAAACAAGGGCTTTACGCTGATTGAATTGCTGGTGGTGCTGGGCATCATCGCCTTGCTGCTGACCCTGGCCGTGCCGCGCTATTTCCCCAGCGTCGACAGCGCCAGGGAAACCATCCTGTCCGATAACCTGCGCCAGACCCGTGCCGTTCTCGACCAGTATTACGGCGACACGGGCCGCTATCCCGATTCGCTGGAACAGCTGGTGGAAAAAAAATACCTGCGCGCCTTGCCAGTGGACCCGATCACGGAAAGCACCTCCAGTTGGCTGCTGGTGCCGCCGGAAGAGGGGATCCAGGGGGGCGTGGCCGACATCAGGAGCGGCGCGCCGGGGAACGACCGCCATGGCAAACCGTATGCGGAATGGTAAGCAGCGCGGGTTCACATACCTGAGCCTGGTTATCCTGGTCGCCATTATCGGCCTGATCAGCGCTTCCGCCATCAAGCTGGGCACGGTCCTGCAGCGCAGCGCCGCCGAGCGGGAATTGCTGGCGATCGGCGCCGAATACGCGGATGCGCTGGAAAGCTATGCGAAAGCCACGCCGCCGGGGCAGTCGCCACTGCCGCCATCGTTCAAGGAATTGCTGCGCGACAGCCGTTTTCCCAATGTGCGGCGGCATTTGCGCCGCGTGTATGTGGATCCGCTGACGGGCAAGGCGGAGTGGGGCATCGTGTATGCCAACAATGCGCAGGGCAATCCGCAGATGCCGCCTGGCGCCGGCGTCATGCCGGGCGCCGCGCCCGGCGCTCCCGCTGGCACGCCGGGCGCCCCGACGTCGGCGCTGTCCGCCGGGATGACGCGCGGGACCGGGGCCGGTCCCGGCGCCGCGCCGCCGGCCCAGTCAGCCATGCAACCCCAGCAAGGCGGCACGGCAGGCATCATTGCCATTTATAGTTTGTCGACAGCGCGGCCGGTCAAAGTCGGCAATTTCCCCGCGCGGTTCCAGGGCTTTGAAAACCGCAGCAAGATTTCGGACTGGAAGTTTGCCCGCGCCGAAGGGCAGGCCGGCCAGCCGCAACCTGTCGGCCAGCCGCCACAGCCGGGCCAGCCATCCTTCACGGCGCCGTCGGAACCGCCGATGGAACCTGCCACGGCGACACCGCCGCCTCCGCAGCCGGAAGCGCCGGAGCCACCGGAAGCGCCGCCTGCCGACGCGCAGCCGCAACGGCACGGCGAGGAACCGCCGCCGGAAGAGCCGCCACAGGAAACACAGCCGGATAAAAACAAGACCGACTGAGCCAGGTTTCCTCCCATTTTCCTTCCCTTCGCACACGCCGCCGCCCGGTCCCACACCTGGCGGCTGCGTCGTCATTCCTAAGTGAAATATTGCTATGCAAAATGAGAAACATTGTTGCAATTAAAGCTTTATTGCAAGAAACTAAATCTGTCCAAAAAGACAACGGAATCTCGGCATTTATGCTATGCTGATTTTCGCAGTCCCCATCATAGTTTGCTTAGCCCATCAACCCGTAATTCACTTAATTAAGGATAACCTCATGAAATTGAAACTCTTCGCCGCCAGCTTGCTGGCTGCGGCATCCTTCGGCGCATCGGCGGCAGATCAACTGGTGATTCTGGACGACAATCCGCTGGCAAATAACTTCTTCGTGTCCAACCAATCCCCATCGGACGGCGTACTGTCCGGCGGTTCGGACGTCATCACCTTTGGCGGCCTGGCGCCAGGTCTGTATGAGATCGTTGTCACCATCAGCGGCCAGAACCTGACCTTTGATGCTGCAACCACCACCCTGAACGGCACGTCCGGTACCGCCTATGGCGCCGGCAAATTCCGCTTCTTCGGTGTGGAGCACACTGGTTCGGCACCGTTCGTGCTGAACCTGTTCGGTACCGCGCTGACCGGCGCAAAGTACAGTGGCGAAGTGACGGTGACGGCTGTGCCGGAACCCGCAACTTATGGCATGCTGCTGGGTGGCATGGGTGTACTGGCCTTCCTGGCCCGTCGCCGCAAAGATACCGGCGCTTAATCGCATCGGCTGAAAGGAAAAGGCCCGCTTCGGCGGGCCTTTTTGTTGCATTGCGGGAAATTGCTGAGCCGGTTTATTTGGCGCGCCGCTTGAAATCCCGCAGGCGGAAGCCCAGCGCGAACAGCACGGCAAAATACAGCGCGGCACAGCCGCCGACCAGGCCCAGCAGGGCGCCCAGGCGCATCACCATGTGACTGCGCATGGCCAGCCACGGCACCTGTTGTGCGCCATACCATGCGGCGGCGCCCATGATGCCGGCCGCCACCGCCAGCTTCGCGTAGAACAGCCACCATCCCGGCAGGGGGGCATAAATGCCGCGCCGGCGCAGGCCGCTGTACAGGAAGCCGGCATTGATACAGGCGCCCAGGCCGATCGACAGCGCCAGGCCGGACACTTCCAGCCCCACGCCATAGACGAAAATCACATTCATGACCTGCGTCGCCGCCAGTACGCCGACCGCGATTTTCACGGGCGTGCGGATATCCTGCTTGGCATAGAACGCCGGCGCCAGGGTTTTCACGAGGATGATGCCGAGCAGGCCGGCGCTGTACGCGATCAGCGGCTTGGCTGATTCCACGGCCGCCGTGTCATCGAATTTACCGTAGTGGAACAGCACGGAAATCAGCGGTTCCGCCAGCGCCGCCAGTCCGACCGCGGCCGGGACCGCCAACAGGAACGTCAGGCGCAAGCCCCAGTCCAGCAGCGACGAATATTCGTCATGGTCGGCATCGGTGTTGGCTTTGGCCAGGCTGGGCAGCAAGATCGTGCCCAGCGCCACGCCCAGCATGGCGGTAGGGAATTCCATCAGGCGGTCCGCATAAGTCAGCCACGAGACACTGCCTTCGCGCAGGCTGGACGCGATACTGGTATTGATCAGCAGGCTGATTTGTGCGGCCGATACGGCAAACACGGCCGGGCCCATTTTTTTCAGGATGCGGCGCACCCCTTCGTCGCGCCAGCTGATGGCGGGATTCAGCCGCAAATGGGGCAGCATGCCGATGCGCACCAGCGGCGGCACTTGCAGCGCCATCTGCAAGATGCCGCCGACAAACACGCCGATGGCTTGCGCATAAATCGGCTGTTCCAGGTAAGGGGCGAGGAACAGCGTGGCGGCAATCAGGCACAGGTTCAGCAGTACCGGTGTGAACGCGGGAATCTTGAATTCGCGCCACGTGTTCAGGATGCCGCCGGCCAGCGCGACAAACGACATGAATGCGATATACGGGAACATCAGCTGCGTCATCCAGATGGCCGCCTGCTGTGCGGCCGGGGTGGTGCGCAGGCCGGACGCAATCATATAGATCAGCGCCGGCGCGCCGACGATGCCGATGGCGCTGACCAGCACGGTGGACCACACCAGTACCGTGCCCACATGGTCGGCCAGGTGTTTGGTGGCGTCGGGCCCTTTATTGTTTTTGAATTCCGCCAGGATCGGTACAAATGCCTGGGAAAACGCGCCTTCCGCGAACAGGCGCCGCAGCAAATTGGGCAGGCGGAAGGCGACGATGAACGCGTCGGTATAGGCGCCGGCGCCAAAGGCGCGGGCAAACAGGGATTCGCGCAACAGGCCGGTGATGCGCGACAGCAGGGTCATGCTGGAAATGGATGCGAGGGTTTTGAGCAGGTTCATGGGCGGCGATTATAGCGGCTGCCACTGGTCAAACCTTGTGGTTCTGGTGCAAAAAATGCCAATTTCCTATTAGTCAGGGCAGCAGGGGAATTGATCTGGCCTGAAAAGCCCGCTATAATTTAAGGCTGTACAGAATTCAGTAACGCAGACACGTGTTTCGCCAGCGTCCCTTGGCTTACATAGGTCAGGCAAAGAGACTGAAACGGCAAACGCCAGTTTGCCTTTAACTTTGACAACCATTTAGGACCATTCCATGGCAAATACCGCACAAGCGCGCAAACGTGCTCGTCAAGCAGTTAAGCAAAACGCTCACAACTCCGCACAGCGTTCGACCCTGCGCACCGCTATCAAAGCAGCCCGCAAGGCGATCCAGGGTGGCGACAAAGCCGCTGCAACCGCAATCTTCCAGGCTTCCATGTCGACCATCGACAGCATCGCCGACAAGAAAATCATCCACAAAAACAAGGCAGCTCGCCACAAGAGCCGTCTGGCCGCTGCCCTGAAAGCAATGGCAGCCGCCTAAATACAGCTTCGCGGCGCTTCTCGCGCCGCATTCTGTATAGGATGAAAAAAAACCCGCCAGGCGCAAGCCGGGGCGGGTTTTTGCATTGCTGCTACTGCTCTTATTTCGATGCGGCCGATGCAGCCGAGGCGGCAGCCGAAGCCGAGGCGGAACCTTTTTTGTGTTTCTTCGGCGCGGAGGCTGCCATCGAAGCGGAGGCGGACGCCGAGGCTGGCGCCGATGCTGCCATCGAAGCGGAAGCGGATGCCGACGCTGCCGGGGCGGCGGCAAACGCGGAAGCGGCAAACAGGGAAGCGGTCAAAGCGGCGATGAGCTTGAACATGGCGGTCTCCTTTAGCGGGAATGAAACGGTTGATGATTCGGGTGAATCTGTTTCATTAACGCGGCCGGAAAAAGCTGAGTTGACATGCGGAAGCGCAAAATCTGCAACTATTTTTGCTGCGACGCATCAAAACCCCGGCCTTTCGCTATGCATGGCTGCCTTGGCTGCTGTGCCGCATCGGCTGCAAATGCAGGATCAAGCCTTCGATGGGCATATGCGGCAAACCCGCCATTTGCGGTGAGCGGCGGTCGATTTCATGGGCCAGGTCCAGCGTCAGCCAGTCCAGTTCATCCAGCAAGGCCCGCAATTCCAGCAGCAAACCGGGATCGTCTCGGGCGATGTCGAGCATGCTGTCGACGTGGTCCGGGTCGAGGCCCGCCTGCAAGACCACGCCGCGGATCGACGCCATGCGTTCGAACAGGAAGGCCAGCGGGGAGTCGGACGTATCGCGCGGCGCCACCGCAGCTTCAAAGCTGCTGCGCAATACGCCCCACGCTTGCAGCAATTCCGCGATATGCAGCAATTGCGTCATCGCACCATGTTCGCTGGGGCGGGCCGCCGCATCGCCGGGCGTGGCGTGGATCAGGTCGCGCAGCGCACCCACCGTGCGGGTATCGAAGCGCGCCTGGTTCAACCGTACCAGCACGTCGAGGCGGGGCAAGTCATAACGGCGGATCACGGTTTCCGCCACATCGGCCACCGCCAGCAGGCGCGACAGCAAAGGGATGCGCTGCGCGCGCATGCCGTGCGGATAGCCGCTGCCATCCTGCCGTTCGTGGTGGTGCAGCACGGCTTGTGCCGCCGGTAACGGAAAGCCGGGCATATCGTGCAACAGCACGTAGCCGGTGACGGGGTGGACGTGCACGAAGCTGCGTTCGGCCGGCGCGATATCGTGGCCCACGGCCAGGATGGCGGGATCGGTGTGCATTTCGCCAAAGTCGTGGCAAATCGCCGCCATCAGCAGGTGGTAGCGGTCCGCTTCGGACAGCGCCAGCCGTTGCGCCAGCGCGTGCGCGATGATCGCGGCGCGGATCGAATGTTCAAAGGTGTCGACGCGCTTTTCCCGCATCACGGTCAGCCGCATCAGGGCGGGGCGGGGCAGTTTCAGTCCGGCCAGGCCGTGCTTGACGGCGAGCGGGTCGCCCGTGTGGGCCGCCATGCGCGCATAGACGGGTTCATGGTCGAGGATGCGGGCCGCGGTCGTGGCCAGGAATTCCGCGTCGACAGGATCTTCGCTTTCGATCATGTGATCGAGCGGCGCTGTCAGCTTGTGCTGGGTCAGGCGCTCGAATTGCGCTGGCGTGAGGCGTGAACCCTTGGCGACCAGCTTGATGCCGGTGGAAGAGTAAATATCCTGATGGGCAATGACGTCGCGCTCGGTACCCATCTCCGCCACGGCCTGGATATAGTGCGGGCTCTCACCGGCCGGGGCGTGCTCGTTGCGGTAAACATCGTCGGCATGCATGGGACAAACCTTCCTGGACAGGCTGGTTTTTGCGTCCTATCAATATACGGTAAAGCGTACTGAGATGCATCAAGGAAGTTGTTATTCAGCTACTCTGTGCGCGCAAATCGTCCGGCGACACTTCCATCCATTCGCCCGGCATCAATGGATGGCTGGCCAGTGAAATGGCGCCGATCGCGCTGCGCACCAGGCGCAGCGTCGGATGGCCCACGGCGGCCGTCATGCGGCGCACCTGCCGGTTCTTGCCTTCCTGGAGCGTGATGGCCAGCCAGCACGTGGGCGCGTCCGCGCGTTCGCGGATGGGCGGGTTGCGCGGCCAGATCCATTCCGGGTCGGCAATGCGCGCGGCGCGGCACGGCTTGGTGATAAAGTCGCCCAGGTTCAGCGGCGCCTGCAAACGCGCCAGCGCATCGGCATCGGGGATGCCTTCCACCTGCACCAGGTAGGTTTTGGCTTCCTTGCGGTCGGGGTGGGCAATGTCATGCTGCAGCTTGCCGTCGTCCGTCAGCAGCAGCAAGCCTTCGCTGTCGGCGTCCAGGCGGCCGGCCGGGTAGACATTCGGTACGCGCACGTAATCGGCCAGGGTTTCGCGGCCAGCCTGAGGGGAAAACTGGCACAGAACCTGAAACGGTTTATTGAGTAAGATCAGCATGGCGCCAACAAAATCCTGATTGTAACAGCCGGTGTTGTAAAACCGTGGCGCCTACTACAATAGTGGGGCATAATGCATAACGATGTCTTATGTCTTATAGAAGACTTGAGCCAGTAGCATTACCTTGGCGATACCCTTGTCCACCTTTGGAGATTCCCCATGTACCAACACATCAAAGTACCAGCCGACGGCCAGAAGATCACCGTCAACGCAGACTTTTCCCTCAATGTGCCAGACCAGCCCATCATTCCGTACATCGAGGGTGACGGCACCGGCGTGGACATCTCCCCGGTGATGATCAAGGTGGTCGATGCCGCTGTCGCCAAGGCCTATGGCGGCCAGCGCAAGATCAGCTGGATGGAAATCTATGCGGGCGAAAAGTCGACCACCGTGTATGGTCCCGATGTGTGGCTGCCGGAAGAAACGCTGAAAGTCCTGAAGGACTACGTGGTGTCGATCAAGGGCCCGCTGACCACGCCGGTGGGCGGCGGCATCCGCTCACTGAACGTGGCGCTGCGCCAGGAACTGGACTTGTACGTGTGCCTGCGTCCCGTGCGCTACTTTGCCGGCGTGCCATCGCCGGTGAAAGAGCCGGAAAAGACCGACATGGTGATCTTCCGTGAAAACTCGGAAGACATTTACGCCGGTATCGAATACCAGGAAGGTTCCGAAGGCGCGAAGAAGCTGATTGAATTCCTGACCAAGGAAATGGGCGTCAAGAAAATCCGCTTCCCGGAAACGTCCGGCATCGGCATCAAGCCGGTCTCGCGCGAAGGCACCGAGCGCCTGGTGCGCAAGGCGATCCAGTACGCGATCGACAATGACAAGCCATCCGTGACCATTGTCCACAAGGGCAACATCATGAAGTACACGGAAGGCGGCTTCCGCGACTGGGGTTATGCGCTGGCGCAAAAAGAGTTCGGCGCCGAGCTGATCGATGGTGGCCCATGGTGCAAATTCAAGAACCCGAAAACCGGCCGCGAAATCACCATCAAGGATTCGATCGCTGATGCATTCCTGCAACAAATCCTGCTGCGCCCGGCGGAATACAGTGTGATCGCGACCTTGAACCTGAACGGCGATTACATCTCCGACGCGTTGGCGGCGCAAGTCGGCGGCATCGGCATCGCGCCGGGCGCCAACCTGTCCGATTCCGTGGCGATGTTCGAAGCCACGCACGGCACCGCGCCGAAGTACGCCGGCAAGGATTACGTGAATCCGGGTTCGCTGATCCTGTCCGCGGAAATGATGCTGCGCCACATGGGCTGGACTGAAGCGGCCGACCTGATTATTTCGTCGATGGAAAAAGCCATCACGTCCAAGCGCGTCACCTATGACTTCGCCCGCCTGATGGAAGGTGCGACACAAGTGTCGTGCTCCGGTTTCGGCGATACGATGATCGACAATATGTAACATTGCCATCCATTGGCAGCAGCCCCGCAACCGTGACAGGTGCGGGGCTTTTTTTATAAAAGTTTCTATGGGGAAATTATTCTCTGCAGTGTGCGCGCAATCAGTGTATGCTTACTAAGAGCAACACTTACAGAGGAGCGGACCATGCAGTGTCCATTTTGCGGCGACGGGCCCATGGTGCGGGAAACCAGGGACATGCCATATGAGTATGACGGGCACGAGACGGTGATTCCCCAGGTGACAGGTGATCATTGCACGGCGTGTGGGGAATGGCTGTTCAGCGACAAGGAGTCGGACCGCATTGCGGCGGCCATGCTGGCATTTAACCGGAGCATCACGGCGGCGCGCAGTTGAAGTGATTGATGCAGTTATTTAACGATCTTATTGATTAATACAGATTTACAGATTTACAGATTTCCAGGCGAAAAAAAACCCCGTTAATTGCGGGGTTTTCACTTCCGAGTATCTATTGCGAATTACATCGACTGGATGTTGGAAGCTTGCTTGCCTTTAGGGCCTTGGGTAACTTCGAACTGTACCTTTTGACCTTCTTTCAGGGTCTTGAAGCCGTTCATGTTGATTGCGGAGAAGTGAGCGAACAGATCTTCGCCGCCATCGTCAGGGGTGATGAAGCCAAAGCCTTTGGAGTCATTGAACCACTTAACAGTACCAGTTGCCATAAAAAGAACTTTCAATAAAAACGAATATCACACGAGCCATAAAAGCAAGAAGCTTCCTGCCCCCTCCTCGACGTCTCACTTCTTATCAACATGTACATTGCTGCACGAGTCGATATCGCATTGTTGGCGGAACAATTTTTAATGTCAAGCGCTTTCATCCGGCTATTAGTATTTTTCTTGCAACAGTGTATGCGCGCAACCAAAAAGCAACTCTTGATTTTCAGGTCCGGGTCGCCATCTGCGGCAAGACGAGAAAACGCGTAAGATGAGGAACATTGGGTTTACCGTCATAAATGGACGTTGCAGTAACCCCGAAAGCATTAGAATATAAGCGTATGGCAACCAAGCAAGATACCGAACAACTGCTGGAACGGCAGATACTGAAGCCGCCGCCTCTTTATCAGGTGGCGTTGCTGAATGACGACTATACCCCGATGGAATTCGTGGTGGCCATCATTCAGGAATACTTCAACAAGGACCGCGAAACCGCCACGCAAATCATGCTCAGTGTGCACCGTCATGGCAAAGGCGTGTGCGGCGTCTTCTCGAAAGATATCGCGAGTACCAAGGTGGAGTTTGTATTAACGCATGCACGCAAGGCAGGCCACCCCCTGCAATGTGTGATGGAGGAAGTATGATCGCGCAGGAATTGGAAGTAAGTTTGCATATGGCGTTTGTCGAAGCGCGGCAGGCACGGCATGAATTCATCACGGTCGAGCACCTGTTGCTCGCGCTGCTGGATAATCCATCCGCAGCGGAAGTGCTGCGCGCATGTGCCGTCAATATCGAGGACCTGCGCAAGACCCTCACCAATTTTATTGGCGATAACACGCCAACCGTGCCGGGCACGGGCGAAGTGGATACCCAGCCGACGCTGGGCTTCCAGCGCGTGATCCAGCGCGCCATCATGCACGTGCAGTCCGCTTCCAACGGCAAGAAGGAAGTCACGGGCGCGAACGTGCTGGTCGCCATCTTCGGTGAGAAAGATTCCCATGCGGTCTACTACCTGCACCAGCAGGGCGTGACCCGCCTGGATGTCGTGAATTTCATTTCGCACGGCGTACGCAAGGACCAGCAAGTCGATTCCACCAAGGCTTCCGAAGGTGTGGAAGAAGGCGCGCCGGCCGATGGCCAGCAAAAGGAAAGCCCGCTGGACCAGTTCACGCAAAACCTCAACAAGTCCGCTTCCGAAGGCAAGATCGATCCGCTGATCGGCCGCGAAGAGGAAGTCGACCGCGTGATCCAGGTGCTGTGCCGCCGCCGCAAGAACAACCCGCTGCTGGTGGGTGAAGCCGGTGTCGGCAAGACCGCCATCGCGGAAGGCCTGGCGTATCGCATCACGCAGAACGACGTGCCGGAAATCCTGCAAAACGCAGTGGTCTATTCGCTGGACATGGGCGCGCTGCTGGCCGGCACCAAGTACCGCGGCGATTTCGAGCAGCGCCTGAAGGCCGTGCTGAAACAATTGAAGGACAACCCGAACGGTATCCTGTTCATCGACGAAATCCACACCATCATCGGCGCCGGCTCCGCCTCGGGCGGCACGCTGGATGCATCGAACCTGCTGAAACCGGCATTGGCCAATGGCCAGCTGAAGTGCATCGGCGCGACCACGTACACGGAATTCCGCGGCGTGTTCGAGAAAGACCATGCGCTGTCCCGCCGCTTCCAGAAGGTCGACGTCAATGAACCGACCGTGGAACAGACGGTGCAAATCCTGCGCGGCCTGAAGTCGCGATTCGAGGAACACCATGGCGTCAAGTATTCGCAGTCGGCGCTGTCGACGGCAGCCGAACTGGCGGCCCGCTTCATCAACGACCGCCACTTGCCGGACAAGGCCATCGACGTGATCGACGAGGCGGGCGCCGCGCAGCGCATCTTGCCGAAGTCGAAGCAGAAGAAGACCATCGGCAAGACGGAAATCGAGGAAATCATCTCGAAGATCGCGCGCATCCCGCCGCAAACCGTCAACCAGGACGACCGCAGCAAGCTGCAAACCATCGACCGCGATTTGCGCAACGTGGTGTTCGGCCAGGATCCCGCAATCGAAGCGCTGGCATCGGCCATCAAGATGTCGCGCGCGGGCCTGGGCAAACAGGACAAGCCGATCGGTTCGTTCCTGTTCTCCGGTCCTACCGGCGTCGGCAAGACCGAAGTGGCGAAACAGCTGGCCTTCATCCTCGGCATCGAACTGATCCGGTTCGACATGTCCGAGTACATGGAGCGCCACGCCGTGAGCCGCCTGATCGGCGCGCCGCCGGGTTACGTGGGCTTCGACCAGGGTGGCTTGCTGACCGAAGCCATCACCAAGAAGCCGCACGCCGTGCTGCTGCTGGACGAGATCGAAAAAGCGCATCCGGATATCTTCAATATCCTGCTGCAGGTGATGGACCATGGCACGCTGACGGACAACAACGGCCGCAAGGCGGACTTCCGCAACGTGATCATCATCATGACCACCAACGCGGGCGCGGAAAGCTTGCAGAAGCGCACCATCGGCTTCACGGAAACGCGCGAGACGGGCGACGAGATGGCCGACATCAAGCGCATGTTCACGCCGGAGTTCCGCAACCGCCTGGATTCGATCATCAGCTTCCGTGCGCTGGACGAGGAAATCATCCTGCGCGTGGTCGACAAGTTCCTGATGCAGCTGGAAGAACAGTTGCACGAGAAGAAAGTCGAAGCGGTGTTCAGCGAAAAACTGCGCAAGTTCCTGGCGAAGAAGGGCTTCGATCCGCTGATGGGCGCGCGTCCGATGTCGCGCCTGATCCAGGACATGATCCGCAAGGCGCTGGCCGACGAACTGCTGTTCGGCCGCCTGGTGTCCGGGGGCAAAGTCACGGTGGACCTGGACGACAAGGACCAGGTGTACCTGGAGTTCCCGGAATCGGACGCCGCGCCGCAACCGCCGGCGGAAACGGTGGAAGTGGACTGATCGTCCCGATGTCAGGAAACCCGCTTCGGCGGGTTTTTTTTTGTCCTTGCCCGGAACTATATTGCGCCGATATTTTTCAATGTCGCTGCACGCCGGCGCGACACCTCGATGGCCGCGCCATCGAGGTGCAGCACCACCGCGCCATCTTCGCCATGGCTGACGCGGCGCACGTGCGCCAGGTTGACGATGTGGCGGCGGCTGGCGCGGAAGAATTGCTGCGGGTCGAGCCGCTGTTCCAGTTGCAGCAACGAGCGGGCCAGCAGCGGTTGTCCGCCATGGAAATGCACGCGCGAGTAATTGCCTTCGGATTCAAACCAGGCTATGTCATCCAGTCGCACGAACCAGCACCGTTCACTGTCGCGGATGAACAACTTGCGGGGCAGTGCCGCAGGCGGGACGGCCGCGCCCAGGCGTGCGGCGGCGCGCTCCAGCGCCGAGGCCAGCCGTTGCGGCTGGATGGGTTTCAGCAGGTAGTCCAGCGCATTGGCATCGAACGCCTGCAGTGCATACTGGTCGTATGCCGTCGTGAAAATCACTTCAGGCGCATCGTCCAGCGCAGCCAGCAAATCAAAGCCGCTGCCGCCAGGCATTTGCACATCGAGCAGCAGCAAGTCCGGCTGCAAGGCAGCCAGTTGCACAGCCGCTTCCGCCGCGCTGGAGGCTTCTCCGGCGATCAGCACGTGCGGGTGCGCGGCCAACAGGCGGCGCAGTTCCGCCCGCGCCAGCCGCTCATCGTCAACAATCAGTACCTTCATCACGCCGCCAGCGGAAAGCGCAAGGTGGCGCACACCCAGCCATCGCGCTCCAGCAAGTCCAGGCTGGCGTCATCGCCCTTGGACAGCACCAGCCGCTTGCGCGCATTGCTTAAACCGACGCTGGTGGAATTGCTGAACGTGCGCAGTGCGCCCTGGTTGGCGACTTCGATGGTGGCCTTGCCCTGGGCATGGCTGGCGCTGATGCGGATTTCCGTGCCGGTCGCACTTTGCTCGACGCCGTATTTGACGGCATTTTCCACCAGTGTTTGCAGCGCCATCGGTGGAATGCGCACCGCTTCCATGCCGCCCGCAATGGTGACGTCGACGCGCAGCCGTTCTTCAAAACGGATCTTTTCAATGGCCAGGTACGACTGGACAGCTTCCAGTTCTTCGCGCAGCGGTACCGTGTCCGCATAGCTCGATTGCAAGGTATAGCGCATCAAGGTCGCCAACTGGTCGATCATTTGCGCGGCCGAATCCGGGTTTTCATAGATCAATGCCCGCACGCTGTTCAAACTGTTGAAGAAAAAATGCGGGTTGACTTGCGCTTGCAGTGCACGCAGCTCGGCATCTTTGGCCAGGACTTCCAGCCGCAGGGCTTCCGCTTCGAAGCGGTTGGCGCGGCGGATTGCCAGCGCGGCCAGGTAGCACACGGTCCACGCCAGCATGACGCCGGACCAGAAGGTGACCAGCATATGCAGCCAGGCCAGGTCGCCGTTTCTGCCGATGGCCAGGTAATTGATGCCGATCGAGCCGGCCGTTTGCAATGGCCCCAGTACCAGCGCGGCAAAGGCCAGCATGCGCCACGTGGCGGGGCGGCGCGACCAGTGCCAGGCGTTGAACAGGCGGTGCCCCAGGTCCGACAGCACGATGCCGCTGGCAATGGTCAGCAGGATGCTGGTCAGGAAGCCCGGTTCCCTGACATGCCTGCCATTGGCAAACATGACGAACAGCGCGATGGCCGACCAGCCCAGCAGTTGAAACAGCCAGTACCAATGGGTGCGCGTCAGCCGGATGGTGGTGATGTTTTTCATGCAAGTAAGGATAGCGCACTCGTTGCTTTGCCGCTAAGGCCGCATGGCGAATGGTTGAATCCCGTGATGAGTGGCGGTATGCCTCAGCGAGATGCTTCTTCGCGCAAACGCCGCCACAGCGTGGTGCGGCTGATGCCGAGGTAGTCGGCTGCCGCGTCGCGCCTGCCGCCGAAACGGGCCAGCACGTCGGCGGCGGTCTCGCGCGCCGGGGGCGCTGCATTGGTGGACGGCGCCGTACCTGAGGCGCCCTGCGGGTTGTTCCAACCGGCCATGGCCGCATCCGGCGCGGGCAGGCCTGCCGCCGCCATCCCCAGCTCCGGCGCCACCCCCAGCACGAACGCCGGCGTCAGCGCCTGCAGCGGTTCCGCCGCCAAAAACAGCGCCAGCCGCTCGCACAGGTTGCGCAATTCCCGCACATTGCCCGGCCAGCCGTAGCGCAGCAGCAGCGGGGCGCATGTCTGGATTTCCGCGTGCAGGTTCGGATGCGGGCGGGCGCCCAGCGCCGCCAGCGCGTTTTTCAGCGACCATTCGGCCAGCAGTGCGATGTCGTCCGTCCGCTGGCGCAGCGGCGGCAATGACAGGCGCAAGACGGCCAGCCGGTAAAACAGGTCGGCGCGGAAGCGGCCTTCGCGCACCCGCTGTTCGAGGTCGCAGTGGGTGGCGCTGATGATGCGCACGTTGACGGGGATGGGACGGGTGCCGCCCACCCGCACCACTTCACGCTCTTCCAGCACGCGCAACAAGCGCGTTTGCAGGGTCAGCGGCATTTCGCCGATTTCATCGAGGAACAGGGTGCCGCGGTTGGCCGCTTCGAACAGGCCGGCATGGCCGCCGCGCCGCGCGCCCGTGAAGGCGCCTTCCTCGTGGCCGAACAATTCCGATTCCAGCAGTGATTCCGCGATGGCGCCGCAATTGACGGCCACGAACGGCCGGTTGGCGCCCAGCGTGCGGGGGCTTTCGCGGTGGATGGCCTGCGCCACCAGTTCCTTGCCGCAGCCCGTCTCGGCCTGGATCAGCACCGTGGCGGGCGATTTCGCATACAGCACGACCGCCTGGCGCAGCTTTTCCATCGCCTGCGATTCGCCTTTCAAGTCGTTCAAGCCATGCTTGGCGCGCAGCGTGTCGCCGGAGCTGCCGCCCCGTGCGCGGGCGCGGCTGGTTTCCCATGACGACAGGCGGGCGATTTCCAGCGCATCGTCGAACGCCTGGCGGATCGATGCGGCGGAATACACGAACACGCCCGTCAAACCCGCTTCTTCCGCCAGGTCCGTGATCAGGCCGGCCCCGACAATGGCTTTCACGCCGGCCGCCTTCAATTCATTGATCTGGGCGCGCGCATCTTCTTCCGTCACGTAGGTGCGCTGCAGGATGTCGTGGCCGAAGGTGGCGGAGAACTCCGCCAGTTCCGCCATCGGCGCCTGGTAGCTGACGACGGCGATGCGGTCCGACACGCGCCGCGCCCGGGCCAGCGCCTGCATGACATCGAAGCCGCTGGCCTTGGCGATCACCACCGGCACGGACAGGCGGCCTTTCAGATAGGCGGCATTCGAGCCGGCGGAAATCACGGCGTCGCAGCGCTCCGTGGCCAGCCGTTCGCGGATATGGCGCGCCGCTTCATCAAAACCCAGGTTGATCGGCTCGATGGTGGCGAAATTGTCGTATTCCAGCGTGATGTCGCGGAACAATTCGGCCAGGCGCGACACGGACACGGTCCAGATGACCGGCTTGTCGTTGCTGTCGATGGGGAGCGGGGTGGAATGGCGCATGTTTCAATTATAGTTCAATCGCGTTTCAGTGTTTCAAGTTGAAACGTTTCAGTGAGCGCTATCGTGGCCTTGCCATAGCGGGGAGGCACGATAAGTGTCTGATTTCGCGGTGTTTCACGGGGTTACGAAAACGCTGGCACGGGGTTTGCTGTAAGGAACGGCAATGCAACTTCACCTGAAAGGTAAGCTATGACCCAATACTCCGCTGGCGCCGCGTTCCGCAAAGCCGTCGAAGAAGAATCGCCGCTGCAAGTGATCGGCGCGATCAACGCCAACCATGCGCTGCTGGCCAAGCGCGCAGGTTTCCGCGCGATTTACCTGTCGGGCGGCGGCGTGGCGGCCGGTTCGCTGGGTCTGCCGGACCTCGGCATTTCCAACCTGGATGACGTGCTGACCGACGTGCGCCGCATCACCGACGTCTGCGACTTGCCGCTGCTGGTCGACATCGACACCGGTTTCGGTTCGTCCGCCTTCAACGTGGCGCGCACCGTGAAATCCATGATCAAGGCCGGCGCCGCCGCCGTGCACATTGAAGACCAGGTCGGCGCCAAGCGCTGCGGCCACCGTCCGGGCAAGGAAATCGTGTCGAAGGGTGAAATGATCGACCGCGTGAAAGCCGCCGTCGACGCCAAGACCGATTCCGACTTCGTCATCATGGCGCGCACCGATGCGCTGGCAGTGGAAGGCCTGGAAGCGGCCATCGAGCGCGCGGTGGCGTGCGTGGAAGCGGGCGCCGACATGATCTTCCCGGAAGCCATCACCAGCCTGGAAATGTACAAGGAGTTCGCCAAGGCCGTGAAAGTGCCGATCCTGGCCAACATCACGGAATTCGGCGCGACCCCGCTGTTTACCGTCGACGAACTGAAAACCGCCGATGTCGGCATCGTGCTGTACCCGCTGTCGGCCTTCCGCGCGATGAACAAGGCGGCGGAAAACGTCTACAACGCGGTGCGCCGCGACGGCACGCAGAAAAACGTGGTCGACACCATGCAGACCCGCGCCGAACTGTATGAGCGCATCAATTACCACAGCTTCGAGCAAAAGCTCGACGCGCTGTTTGCCGCCAAAAAAGCCTGATTCTAATAAACGTAAAACACAGAGGAGCCCACCATGACCGAACAAGCCCCAACCTTCAAGCCAAAAAAATCCGTTGCCCTGTCGGGCGTGACCGCCGGTAATACCGCGCTGTGCTCCGTCGGCAAGACCGGCAACGACTTGCACTACCGCGGCTACGACATCCTCGATGTCGCCAACGTCTGCGAATTCGAAGAAATCGCTTACTTGCTGGTGCACGGCAAACTGCCGACCGCGGCGGAACTGAAAGGCTACAAGGGCAAACTGAAGTCGCTGCGCGGCTTGCCGCAATCGGTGAAGGCCGCGCTTGAAGCCCTGCCGGCGTCGGCCCACCCGATGGACGTGATGCGTACCGGCTGCTCCGTGCTGGGCTGCACCCTGCCGGAAAAGGACGACCACAACGTGCCGGGCGCGCGCGACATCGCCGACCGCCTGATGGCCTCGTTCGGCTCGATGCTGCTGTACTGGTACCACTTCAGTCACAATGGCAAGCGCATTGACGTGGAAACCGACGACGATTCGATCGGCGGCCACTTCCTGCACCTGCTGCACGGCGAAAAGCCGTCTGACAGCTGGGTCAAGGCCATGCACGTGTCGCTGATCCTGTACGCGGAACATGAATTCAATGCGTCGACCTTCACCAGCCGCGTCATCGCCGGCACCGGTTCCGATATCTACTCGGCAGTGACGGGCGCGATCGGCGCGCTGCGCGGCCCGAAACACGGCGGCGCCAACGAATTCGCATTCGAGATCCAGAAGCGCTATGAAAATCCGGACGAAGCGGAAGCGGACATCCGCCGCCGCGTGGAAAACAAGGAAGTCGTGATCGGCTTCGGCCACCCGGTGTACACCATTTCCGACCCGCGCAACGTGGTGATCAAGGAAGTGGCGCGCAACCTGTCCGAGGAAGCCGGCTCCACCAAGATGTTCGATATCGCCGAACGCCTGGAATCGGTAATGTGGGAAATCAAGAAGATGTTCCCGAACCTGGACTGGTTCTCCGCCGTGTCGTACCACATGATGGGCGTGCCGACCGCCATGTTCACGCCGCTGTTCGTCATCTCGCGCACGTCCGGCTGGGCCGCGCACATCATCGAGCAGCGCATCGACAACAAGATCATCCGCCCAAGCGCCAACTACGTGGGCCCGGACGACCTGCAATTCGTGCCACTGAAGGACCGTAAATAATGAGCACCATGAATACTGCGTTCCGTAAGGCGCTGCCGGGCACGAAGCTCGATTTCTTCGATGCGCGCGCCGCGGTCGATGCGATCAAGCCGGGCGCCTGGGACGGCCTGCCTTACACGTCGCGCGTGCTGGCTGAAAACCTGGTGCGCCGCTGCGATCCCGCGACCTTGAATGCTTCGCTGTCGCAGCTGATCGAGCGCAAGCGCGACCTGGACTTCCCGTGGTTCCCCGCACGCGTGGTGTGCCACGACATCCTGGGCCAGACCGCGCTGGTCGACCTGGCCGGTTTGCGCGACGCCATCGCGGAGCAGGGCGGCGACCCCGCCAAGGTCAACCCCGTGGTGCCGACCCAGCTGGTGGTCGACCACTCGCTGGCCGTGGAGTGCGGCGGTTTCGATCCGGACGCGTTCAACAAGAATCGCGCCATCGAGGACCGCCGTAACGAAGACCGCTTCGACTTCATCAACTGGACCAAAAAGGCGTTCCGCAACGTCGACGTGATCCCGCCGGGCAATGGCATCCTGCACCAGATCAACCTGGAACGCATGTCGCCGGTGATCCAGGTGAGCGACGGTGTCGCGTATCCGGACACGCTGGTGGGCACGGATTCGCACACGCCGATGGTCGATGCGCTGGGCGTGATCGCCATCGGCGTCGGTGGCCTGGAGGCGGAAACCGTGATGCTGGGCCGCGCATCGTGGATGCGGCTGCCGGACATCGTCGGTGTCGAACTGACGGGCAAGGCGCAGGAAGGCATCACCGCCACCGACATCGTGCTGGCGCTGACGGAATTTTTGCGTAAGGAAAAAGTGGTATCGGCTTACCTGGAATTCTACGGCGCAGGCGCCGCCAGCCTGACCCTGGGCGACCGCGCGACGATTTCCAACATGGCGCCGGAATTCGGCGCCACCGCCGCGATGTTCTACATCGACGAGCAGACCATCAAGTACCTGAAGCTGACGGGCCGCGAAGACGCCACCGTGGCGCTGGTGGAAACCTACGCCAGGGAAACCGGCCTGTGGGCCGATGCGCTGGCCGGCGCCGAATACGAGCGCGTA
The DNA here is from genome assembly GCF_009674485.1 of Pseudoduganella rivuli. Taxonomy (GTDB): domain Bacteria; phylum Pseudomonadota; class Gammaproteobacteria; order Burkholderiales; family Burkholderiaceae_D; genus Rugamonas; species Rugamonas rivuli_B. Next base: position 215,169 of record NZ_WKJJ01000013.1, read on the forward strand.
TTGACGTTCGACCTGTCGACCGTGGTGCGCAACATCGCCGGCCCGTCGAACCCGCACAAGCGCGTGGCGACCAGCGACCTGGCGAAAGCCGGCATTTCCGGCAAGGTGGAAAACGAGCCGGGCCTGATGCCGGATGGCGCTGTCATCATCGCCGCGATTACCAGCTGCACCAACACGAATAACCCGCGCAACATGATTGCCGCCGGCCTGCTGGCGCGCAATGCCAACAAGGCGGGCTTGCTGCGCAAGCCGTGGGTGAAGTCGTCGCTGGCCCCAGGCTCCAAGGCAGTCACGCTGTACCTGGAGGAAGCGGGCTTGATGCCTGAGCTGGAAAAGCTGGGCTTTGGCGTGGTCGCGTATGCGTGCACGTCGTGCAATGGCATGTCCGGCGCGCTGGACCCGGTGATCCAGAAGGAAGTGGTGGAGCGCGACCTGTACGCGACTGCCGTGCTGTCCGGTAACCGCAATTTCGACGGCCGTATCCATCCGTACGCGAAGCAGGCTTTCCTGGCTTCGCCGCCGCTGGTGGTGGCGTACGCGATTGCCGGCACGATCCGTTTCGACATCGAGAAGGACGTGCTGGGGACGGATGCCGATGGCAAGGCCATTACGCTGAAAGACCTGTGGCCGAGCGACGCGGAAATCGATGCGATCGTCGCCTCGTCCGTGAAGCCGGACCACTTCCGCAAGGTGTATATCCCGATGTTCGACCGCAGCGGCCAGGCGCAGGAACAGGCGGAGCCGCTGTATGACTGGCGCCCGCAATCGACCTATATCCGCCGTCCGCCGTATTGGGAAGGTGCGCTGGCTGGCGAGCGTGCGTTGAAAGGCATGCGTCCGCTGGCCGTACTGGGCGATAACATCACGACCGACCACCTGTCGCCGTCGAACGCGATCATGATGGATTCGGCGGCAGGCGAATACCTGCACAAGATGGGCTTGCCGGAAGAAGACTTCAACTCGTACGCCACGCACCGCGGCGACCACTTGACGGCGCAGCGCGCGACGTTCGCCAACCCGACCTTGAAAAACGAGATGGTGCGCGATGCGGATGGCAAAGTGAAGGCCGGCTCGCTGGCCCGCGTTGAACCGGAAGGCAAAGTCACCCGCATGTGGGAAGCCATCGAAACCTACATGGACCGCAAGCAGCCGCTGATCGTGATTGCCGGCGCGGATTATGGCCAGGGTTCGTCGCGCGACTGGGCTGCCAAGGGCGTACGCCTGGCGGGCGTGGAAGTGATCGTGGCCGAAGGCTTCGAACGCATCCACCGCACCAACCTGGTGGGCATGGGCGTGCTGCCGCTGGAATTCAAGCCGGGTGTCAACCGGTTGACCCTGGGCATTGATGGCACGGAAACGTTCGACGTCATCGGTGATCGCGCACCGCGCGCCACCTTGACGCTGGTGATCAACCGCAGGAATGGCGAGCGGGTGGAAGTGCCGGTGACGTGCCGCCTGGATTCGTCGGAAGACGTGTCGATTTATGAGGCGGGCGGTGTGTTGCAGCGCTTTGCACAGGACTTCCTGGCCAACGCTAAAGCTGCCTGACCGACAGCGTACGCTCACGTAGGGCGGCTTGGCTGGCGCCAAACCGCCCTACGGATTTAATTGAACGGATGAATAATGGCTCAACCACAAATCAAAATCCCCGCCACCTACATGCGTGGCGGCACCAGCAAGGGTGTGTTCTTCCGCCTGCAAGACTTGCCGCCAGCCGCGCAAGTGCCGGGCGCGGCGCGCGACGCCTTGCTGCTGCGCGTGATCGGCAGCCCGGACCCGTACGGCAAGCAGATCGACGGCATGGGCGGCGCCACGTCGTCGACCAGCAAGGCCGTGATCCTGTCGAAAAGCACGCGTGACGGACATGACGTCGATTACCTGTTCGGCCAGGTGTCGATCGACAAGCCGTTCGTGGACTGGAGCGGCAATTGCGGCAACCTGTCGGCTGCAGTGGGCGCGTTTGCCATCAGCGGCGGCCTGGTCGATGCGGCGCGCGTGCCGGCCAACGGCGTGGCCGTGGTGCGCATCTGGCAAGCCAATATCGGCAAGACCATCATTGCGCACGTGCCGATGACCGATGGCGCCGTGCAGGAAACGGGTGGTTTTGAGCTCGATGGCGTGACGTTCCCTGCAGCCGAAGTGCAATTGGAATTCATGGATCCTGCGGCGGAAGAAGAGGGCGGCGGTGGTTCCATGTTCCCGACCGGGAACCTGGTCGACGACCTGGAAGTGCCTGGCGTCGGCACGCTGAAAGCCACGATGATCAATGCCGGTATTCCCACGATTTTCGTCAACGCGGACGCCATCGGCTACACGGGCACGGAATTGCAGGAGGCCATCAATGGCGACGCGAAAGCGCTGGCCATGTTTGAAACCATCCGCGCGCATGGCGCCGTGCGCATGGGCCTGATTTCGAACGTGGACGAAGCGGCCCAACGCCAGCACACGCCGAAAGTCGCGTTTGTCGCACCGCCGCAAGCGTACGCGTCGTCCAGCGACAAGCAGGTCGGCACGGGCGACGTGGATTTGCTGGTGCGCGCACTGTCGATGGGCAAGCTGCACCACGCGATGATGGGCACGGCCGCCGTGGCGATCGGCACGGCGGCGGCGATTCCCGGCACCCTGGTGAACCTGGCCGCCGGCGGCGGCCAGCGCGAAGCCGTGCGTTTCGGCCATCCATCGGGCACGTTGCGGGTTGGTGCGCAGGCGCAGCAGGAAGGTGGCGAGTGGACGGTGAAAAAGGCCATCATGAGCCGCAGCGCGCGGGTGCTGATGGAAGGCTGGGTGCGTGTTCCGGGTGATGTCATTTAAACCACAAACGTGGTGGCGACGTAGCGTGACATTCTCACACGTGTTGTAAGAAAGCCCGGTCCGGCCCTTGCGGAACCGGGCTTTCTGCCGTTTAGAGGGGGCAGTCGGAACCCTGCGGTGGCATAAGCCCGGGTTTGTGGTTATGATCTGGCAACGACGCTGCCTGATCCTGATGGGTGGCGTTTTTTACAAGGCGCCCAGGTGTTAATGAACGCTGTTCCCCCCCATCCTGAATCCGTGGCCTTCGCCCTGCAACTGGCGGGGTTGCCCGCCTGTGCGTGCGATGCGGAAGGCAGGATCGTGGCGGCCAGCGAAGAACTGGATGCGCTGCTGGCGCAACCGCAGGCCGGCCGCATGCTGGCGGACTTGTGGGCGCGCCACGTGCAGGCCGATAGCCAGGCCCAATTGACGCAGGCGCTGGCGCTGGGAGCGCCGCGCCAGTGGGAAAGCTGCCTCGCCCGTAGCGACGGCCAGTATGTGGCGGTGCAAGCCCGCCTGAAGCCGCTGCCGGCGGGCGTACTGCCTGGCGGCGCGATGCTGGTGTTCCACGATATCGGCGTATTCCAGCGCGACCAGCGCGCGCTGCGCAAGGCATTGCTGGAACAGCAGGCGATCCTGGAAAACGCGGCGGTCGGCATTATTTTTGGCAAGGCCGGCGCTATCCTCGAGTGCAATATCCGCGCGGCGGAAATGTTCGGCTATGCGCGCCATGAGCTGGAAGGGGAGAACGGCAATATCCTGTACCCCAGCGAAGAAGCGCGCATCGAGCTGATCGAGGCATCGCGCCCGCTGATGGAGCAGGGCGTTTCCTTCCGCACGGAGACCCAGTTGCGCCGCAACGGCGGTGAATTGTTCTGGGCCCGCGTCTACGGCCGCGCACTCGACCCGTCCGACATGACGGAAGGGACGGTGTGGATCATTGAAGACATCACCGAGCAGAAGGAAGCGGAAGAATCGATGCAGCAACTGGTGCTGGAACAGCGCGCCATCCTCGACAATGCATCGGTCGGCATCCTGTTCACCAAGCAGCGCTGCATGCTGACCTGCAATCCGCGTTTTGCCGACATGTTCGGCTATACCCGTGAAGAGATGTACGGACGCCCGGCGGTGGAACTGTTCGTGTCGCCGGAGGTGTATGTCAAGTTCGGCGCGGAAGCGGGGCCGGTGCTTGGGGCAGGTTTGCCGTTCGAGAAGAAGGAAATGCAATTCCGGCACAAGGACGGCTCGCTGATCTGGTGCCGCGTGCGGGCGCAGGCCGTCAGCCAGGTGAAGGATGGCGGCACCATCTGGATCATGGAAGACATCACGAAGTCGCGCCAGACGCAGATGGAAGTCGAAGCCATCATGACCAATGCGTCGATTTCCATCCTGTTTACCAAGAACCGCATCATCACCCGCTACAACCGGGGCTTTGCCGACATGTTCCGCTACGACGGCGACGAGGGCCTGGGCATGCCGGGACATTCGTTGTACCCGTCGATGGAAGCGTATGAAGAGCTGGGCGCCGCCGCCGGGCCACTGCTGGCGCACGGCAAACCGTTCCAGACCGAAGTGGAAATGCGGCGCAAGGACGACACCACGTTCTGGGCCCAGCTGATCGCTTATGTGGTCAATCCGGACGACCCCAGCCAGGGCACGATCTGGATCGTGGAAGACCGCACGGAACACAAGCTGGCGGAAGAATCGCTGCGCAATGCGCTGCTGGAAAACGAAGCCATTCTCGATTCCGCCGTGCTGGGGATTTCCGTCTGCGAAAACGGCTACAACCTGCGCTGCAACCGCAAGATGGAAGAGCTGTTCGGCTATGGGCCGGGCGACATGGCCAACCTCAGCGTGCAGGCTTTCTATGCCGACCTGTCGTCGTGGGATGCGGCGCGCCAGGAAACCGCGCGCGACTTCGAGGCGGGCCGCGTCAACAAGTCCGAGCACCTGCTGGTGCGCAAGGATGGCAGCCGCTTCTGGGCGCGCCTGTCGGGCCGCCCGTTTGATTTGTCGCAGCCGAAAGGGCGCTCGGTCTGGCTGGTCGATGACATCACGGAACGGCGCGAGGCCGACGAAGCTTTGATCCGGGCGCGCGACGAACTGGAAGTGCGGGTGCTGGAACGCACGGCGGAACTGGCGGGCGCCAACGCGCTGCTGCAGGGGGAAATCGTGGAGCGGCGCCAGGCCGAGGCGCGCGTGCACCACATGGCGTACCACGACAGCCTGACGGGCTTGCCGAACCGCGCGCTGCTGGCCGACCGCCTGGACCGCGCCATGCTGGCCGCCCAGCGCTCGGACCGCCGCCTGGCCGTCATGTTCCTGGACCTGGACCGCTTTAAAACCATCAACGATTCGCTGGGCCATTTGACGGGCGACCAGTTGCTGAAGGAAGTGGCGAGCCGCCTGTGCCGCGCGGTGCGCGCCAGCGACACCGTGGCGCGCCTGGGGGGCGATGAATTCGTCGTGCTGGTGCCGGGCATCCGCTCCACCGATGAAGCGGCGCGGGTGGCCGAAAAAATCATTGAATCGCTGGCCGCGCCCTTCCCGCTGGAAGGGCGCCTGCTCCACATTACGCCATCGATCGGCATCTGCATTTATCCGGACGATGGCACGGACGTGGAAACCCTGATGCGCCACGCGGATGGCGCCATGTACCACGCGAAAGCGTCAGGGCGCAACAACTACCAGTTCTTCACGCAAAAGATGAACCTGGCGGCGGCCCAGCATTTCGAACTGGAGAGCAGTTTGCGCAGCGCGCTGGCGCTGGGCCAGTTCGAACTGCATTTCCAGCCGATTATCGATATCGCCACGCGCCGCGTGCACACGATGGAGGTGCTGCTGCGCTGGCGGCGCCCGGCCCAGGGCCTGGTGATGCCGGACAGCTTCATTCCCCTCATCGAGGAAAACGGCTTGATTGTGCCGATCGGCGAATGGGTGATGCGGCGCGCGTGCGAACAAAGCATGGAATGGCAGCGCATGGGGCTGGAGCCGGTGCCGCTGGCGGTGAACCTGTCGCCGCGCCAGTTCATGCACCGCGGGCTGGTGGATTCGATCCGCCGCATCCTCGATGAAACGGGCATCGATCCGTCGATGATCGAATTCGAAATCACGGAAACCGCGCTGATGCAGCACGGCGAGCACACGATGGAAATCCTGGGGCAGATCAACGCGATGGGGATCCGGCTGTCGATCGACGATTTCGGCACCGGCTATTCCAGCCTGGCTTACCTGAAGCGGTTCCCCGTCAAGAAAATCAAGATCGACCGGGCCTTCATCAAGGACCTGGAAGAGAGCGCGGAAGACCGCGCCATCGTGGCCGCCATCATTGCACTGTCGGACAGCCTGCAATTATCCGTGGTGGCCGAAGGGGTGGAAACGGAAGGGCAGTTTGCGCTGTTGCAGGGGCAGGGGTGCCAGTATGCGCAGGGCTACCTGTTTTCGCAGCCCGTACCGCGCCAGAACGCGGTACACCTGCTGGAACGGCGGGCCGCCGCTTAATCGCCCAGGGTGGCCACCACCGGCGCGTGGTCGGACGGCTGTTCCCACTTGCGCGGCGCCCGGTCCACCACGCACGACACGCAGCGCTTGGCCAGTGGCGCCGACAGCAGGATATGGTCGATGCGCAAGCCCTTGTTCTTCTGGAAGCCCAGCATGCGGTAATCCCACCAGCTGAACGTCTTGTCGGCCTGCTCGAACAGGCGGAACGAATCGCACAGGCCCAGGCTGAACAGCGCTTGCAGCGCGGTGCGCTCCGGTACCGAGCACAGCACCTGGTCGGCCCAGGCGGCCGGGTCGTGCACGTCGCGGTCGTCCGGCGCGATGTTGTAGTCGCCCAGCACTGCCAGGTTCGGATGGATCGCCGCTTCCGCTTCCAGCCAGTCGCGGAACGATTTCAGCCAGCCCAGCTTGTATTCATACTTATCGGTGCCGACCGCCTGGCCATTCGGCACGTAGGCGCATACGATGCGCATGCCGGCAATGGTGGCGGCCAGGATGCGCTGTTGCACGTCTTCGTAATGGGGATTGTTGACCACCACGTCTTCGATCGCGTGTTTCGACAGGATGGCGACGCCGTTATAGGTTTTCTGGCCGGAAAACACGACGTGGTAGCCGGCTTCCTGGATCGCGGCCAGGGGAAACTTGTCATCGGTTAGCTTGGTTTCCTGGATGCACAGAACGTCGACCGGGTTTTCTTGCAGCCATTTCAGGACATGGGGCAGGCGAACGTTAAGGGAATTCACATTCCAGGTGGCTAATTTCATCGGGGAATCCTATCGTGTTGGCAAGTTTTTCTCTGGGACGGCATTATACGTGCTGGACAAACAGCCCGTCTGTGCGTCTCAAGCGACGAAACGTGTTGCAAAATGTAACAAGAATAAAAAAAATTGCCGTTAATGCTTCATAGTTATCAAATTGGTACTAAGATTCCATAAACGGATGCCGAAAAGGGAAATATACTGATAGTTGTCTGGGTAGGAACTCGATTTTTCCTTGAGTAACATTTTTGAGACATTTGTGTTGTGGTGCGTCAAGAAATGGTACTATTGGGAAATAGTTGTTAAACAGTGAATTCATGCGTGAAGCATTGGTAAAGGACTAAAATGCGATCTGCATTCGAAGCATGGGCGCAGCGTGACGGACACATCGTCCGCCGCCGCGAAGACAAACCGGAAGAATATCTGGTCTTTGAAACGCAACGCCGCTGGGTAATCTGGCAAGCGGCGCTGGAGCATGGCAAGGCGCCTGCGGGACGCAAGACAGCTGCGAAAGATGTAGCTGAAAAGCCCGCAGTGGCACGCGCCGGCGGACAGCGTCCTCCTGTGATTGAACAGGACCAGGCTGCCGTGCGTAACCAGGTACTCAATGAAGTCCTGGCCGCGTTTATGAGCCTGGACGGGGAGTCCGGCATGGAAGACATCCGCAAGGTGATTCAAAACCTGCGGTCGGGTTCCGAGCCGCAGCCGGCAGCTAGCGCCTCCATGCGTAAAACCGACAGCAAGGCGGCCGAGCGCTGATGCGCTCGCGTATGCGCCTTTGGCAACCAGCCGCCGCGGCGCTGCTGTGGGGGCTTGCCGCCGCCGTTCCGGCCGAAACCATTGGTTCGGTGGATACGGCTTTCAAATTGATCGGCCCCGATCACAAGATCGTGGTCGACGTCTTTGACGACCCGCGCGTCGCGGGCGTCAGCTGCTATCTCTCCCGTGCGAAAACCGGTGGCATCAAAGGCGCCATCGGGCTGGCCGAGGACAAGGCCGATGCTTCCGTCGCGTGCCGCCAGGTGGGCGAACTCAAGTTCAGCGCGCCGCTGCCGTTGCAGGAGGAAGTATTCACCGAGCGCGCGTCCGTCTTTTTCAAGCATGTACGGGTGGTGCGCATGGTGGATGTGAAGCGCAACGCGCTGGTCTACCTCGTGTATTCGGACCGCCTGGTCGATGGCAGCCCGAAAAACAGCGTGACCGCCGTGCCTGTGCCGGCCAGCCTGCCGGTGCCCGTCCGCCGCTGAGGCCATCATGTCACGCTTGTTATCGTGGGCCGTCTGGGGCCCATTGGCCGCATCGGCTTTGCTTGCCGGGTGCGGCACCCTGACCCAGTCTTCCAACCAAACCCTGCTGGTACAGGCGGTGCTCGACTACAAGCCGGTCGATGGCGTCGGCTGCGTGCTGTCGAATGCGGCCGGGCGCTGGTTTGTCATGACGCCGGCCAAAGTCACCGTGAAGAAGGCGGCGGGGCCGCTGCGCGTCGATTGCCGCAAGGATGGCGCCGCATCGGATGAACTGGTCGGTGCGCGTCAGGACCGCACGCTGTGGGGCAATTACGTGTTCACGGCAGGGCTGGGGAACAAGCTGGACCGTGAAACGGGGCGGGGCTTTGATTATCCCGCGACCCTGACCGTGGTGCTGCGGCAGGATGCGCCGGATCCCCGTTATGCGCCGCCCGAAGGGCGCGTAGTGTACTGACGATAAAAAAAGGCGCCGCAGCGCCTTTTTTAACGTCCTGGAGCCTCTTTTCAGCGATTCAGCAGGTACGTAGCCAGCAATGGTACCGGACGGCCTGTGGCGCCTTTTGCTGCGCCCGACTTCCATGCGGTGCCGGCGATGTCCACGTGCGCCCATGCGTACTTGCGGGTGAAGTTTTCCAGGAACGCCGCCGCCGTGCACGATGCGCCGCCCGGCGAACCGATATTGGCCAGGTCGGCGAAGTTCGACTTCAGTTGTTCGTTGTACTGTTCGCCGATCGGCAGGCGCCATGCGGTGTCGCCGGTGGCCTTGCCGGCCGCTTGCAGGGCGTCGGCCAGCTTGTTGCCGGCGTCGTCGTCGCGCGCGAACACGCCGCTGTGGTGGTGGCCCAGCGCCACGATGCAGGCGCCCGTCAAGGTCGCGATATCGATCACGGCGGCCGGGTTGAAGCGCTCGGCGTAGGTCAGCGCGTCGCACAGGATCAGGCGGCCTTCGGCGTCCGTGTTCAGGATTTCAATGGTCAGGCCGTTCATCGACGTGACGATGTCGCCCGGCTTGGTGGCGCGGCCGGACGGCATGTTTTCGCAGGCCGCCACGATGCCGATGACGTTTTGTTCCAGGCCCATCTCGCCGATGGCGCGGAAGGTGCCCAGCACGGATGCGGCGCCGCACATGTCGTATTTCATCTCATCCATGCCAGCGCCGGGCTTGATGGAAATGCCGCCCGTGTCAAACGTGATGCCTTTGCCGACCAGGACCACCGGCGCATCCTTGGCCTTGCCGCCTTTGTGCTTGAGCACGATGAACTTCGGCGGCTGCTCGGAACCTGCCGTGACGGACAGGAAGCTGCCCATCTTCAGTGCTTCCAGTTGTTTGCGGTCCAGGATTTCCACTTCAAACTTGTAGTCCTTGGCCAGCTTCTTGGCGGTGTTGGCCAGGTAAGTCGGGGTGCAGACGTTAGCCGACAGGTTGCCCAGGTCCTTGGTCAGTTCCATGCCGTTGGCAATCGCGATGGCTTGCGCCAGCGCGGTCTTGGTGGCGGCATTGTTCGGTACGGCCAGCGCCAGTTTCTTCACGCCCGCATAAGCCGGGTCTTTCTTGCTCTTTTGCGTATCGGTGCGGTAAATGGCTTCGCGGCCTGCCTGTACCACGGCGCGGATGGCCCACGCGGTATCGCGGTCTTTCACTTCGGTCAGTGGTAATGCGATAATGGCGTCCGCTGCGCCCAGGGTGGAGAATACCTTGATCGCGGCTTGCACGCCGGAGGCGAAGCTTTTTTCGCTGACGGATTCATCGGAGCCCAGGCCCACCAGCAGTACGCGTTCGGCTTGTGCGCCTTGTACGCCGCGCAGCAGCAGGGTGGTGCCGGCCTTGCCGGTGATGTCACCGGACTTCAGCGCGGCGGTGATTTCGCCTTTGCCATCCAGGGCTTTTGCCTCGGCGGTCAGCTTCTTGTTTTCATAGACGCCGACAGCCACGCAGCCGGTCTTGGCGGACGTGATGGTGTTTTTGGCGTCGAATGCTTTTATGCTAAAGTCCATTAGATTTCTCCGTGATGTTGCGGTGTTTTACTGTCCGGCCTGTATTGGTTAATGACGGCTTGAGACGCGCGCATCGGCTTGTGGCTTTTGCCTGCGACTAATTTTTACCGACCGAATTATAACTTTCGAATGATTTTTCATCGTGCCCTTCAACGCGAGCTGGCGAGTGCGGCCGGGGCCACCTTCACGGTACTGTTCTCCATCAGCGTCACCTGGACCCTGATCACCATCCTCGGCAAAGCCGCCGGCGGTAAAGTGGCGTCCGAAGACGTCATCGCGCTGCTTGCGTTCGCAGCCCTGAATTATCTGCCAACAGTACTGATCCTCACCAGCTTTATTTCTGTACTGATGGTCGTCACGCGCAGTTACCGCGAGTCCGAAATGGTGGTGTGGTTTGCGTCCGGCCTGAGCCTGACGCGCTGGATCCGCCCGGTGCTGACATTCGGCATGCCGATCGTGCTGCTGACGGCGCTGCTGGCGTTTTATGCGACGCCATGGGCCAAGCAAAAGAGCATTGAATACACGGACCGTTTCCAGAAGCGCGAAGACTTGCAGCAAGTGTCGCCGGGCCAGTTCCGCGAATCCGCCTCGAGCAACCGCATCTTCTTTGTCGAAGGCGTGTCCGGCCAGACGGCCGTGGTGCACAACGTGTTCGTCAACACGGTCGATGAAAAGGGCACCGCCATCGTGGTGGCCAAGGAAGGTTCGATCACGACGGCGCCGGACGGCACGCGCTTCCTGGAATTGAAGAACGGCCGCCGCTACCAGGGCATACCGGGCAGCCCGGAATTCCAGACCATGGAATTTGAAAAGTACAGCATGCGCGTGGCCAGCCAGGAAGCGGTCAACGCGACCGAGCAAAAGGTCGAAGCCATGCCGAGCAGCGAATTGCTGCGTACGCCGGGACCGTTTGCGCAGGCTGAAATCCTGTGGCGCCTGTCGATTCCCATCATGTGCGCGCTGCTGCTGTTGCTGGCCATTCCACTGGGCTTCGTCAATCCCCGCGCGGGCAGTTCGGCCAACCTGATCGTCGCGCTGCTGGTGTTCTTCGGCTACCAGAACCTGGTCAAGGTCTTCGAAGCCAGCGTCAAGCAGGGTAAATATGTATTCGGCATGGCGTGGTGGCCACTGCACGTGCTGATCCTGCTGGTGGTGCTGGGCCTGTTCGCGTGGCGCGCCAATGTCAATCACCGCTACCACCCGCGCGCCATGTGGGCCCGCTTCAAGCACAGCGGCGCCCAGGCCCGCACGAAAGGCGGTGCGCAATGACGGTGCTGCAACGGTATTTCGCGTCGTCGATCGCGCAGGCGGTGGCGTTCTGCCTGCTGGCCTTGCTGGGGCTGGCGGCATTCTTCGATCTGACCGGCGAGTTGCCGGACGTCGGCAAGGGCGGTTACGGTATCCAGCACGCCTTCCTGTACGTGGCGCTGTTGCTGCCGGAGCGGATCTACCGCGTACTGCCGGTGGCCGCGCTGATCGGCACGATTTATACGATGGCGCAATTCGCGTCGTCGTCGGAATTCACCATCATGCGCGCGGCCGGCATGTCGACGCGCCGCGCCGCGGGCATGCTGTTCCGCGTCGGTGTGGTGATCGTGGCGGTGGCCTACATCCTCGGTGAACTGGTCGTGCCGCGCACGGCGCCGGTGGCGGAAAAGGTCAAGATGTCGGTCAAGGGCGCCGCAGTGGCGGCGGAGTTCCGCTCCGGCCTGTGGACCAAGGACATCATCAAGAGCAATGGCTTGTCGGGTGACGTCCAGGGCTCGCGTTTCTTCAATGTGCGCGAAGCGCGGCCGGACGGCAATCTGTCGGGCGTCACACTGTACGAGTTCGACAACAGCTTCCGCATGCGCTTGCTGATCCAGGCAAAGACCGCCACGTTCCAGGGCAACAGCGTGTGGCGGCTGTATGACGTGACGGAAACCCGTTTCAGCAACCCGGGTCTGGCGGCATCGGGCGGCGTGGCGACGGCGGCCAATCACTTTGGCCAGGAAACCAGCATGATTGAAACCGTGAAAGTGGAAACGCGCGACTTTGTTTCCGAGATCACGCCGAAAATCCTGCAAGTGTCGCGCCGCGATCCGGAACGCATGTCGGCCAATGAACTGGCGGTCTACACGCGCCACCTGGCGGAAAACAAGCAGGAAACCGACCGCTTCAAGATCGCGTTCTGGAAAAAAATGATCGACCCGCTGGCGATCTTCGTGCTGATGGCGCTGGCGCTGCCGTTCGCTTACCTGCATACACGCAGCGGCGGCGTCAGCCTGAAGATCTTCATCGGCGTCATGATTGGCGTGAGCTTCATGCTGGTCAACACGCTGTTCTCCCACATCGGCCTGTTGTCGACGTGGCCGCCGATCATGACGGCGGCGGCGCCGTCGATCGTGTACCTGATGCTGGCGATCGGGGCCCTGTATTGGATGGAACGGCATTAAATGGAGAGTGCATGATGATTGCGCGTGCAATGATTTTGTTTGCCCACGGCGCCCGCGCCCCGGGCTGGGCCGCGCCGTTCGAGCGCTTGCGTACCCTGACGCAGGCGCGCCTGCCGGACGTCGACGTGTCGCTGGCGTTCCTTGAATTGATGTCGCCGCGCCTGCCGGAGCGGGTCGATCAGCTGGCGGCAGAGGGCGTGGTGGAAGTCGCGCTGGTGCCCGTGTTCCTGGGGCAGGGCGGGCACGTGTTGCGCGATTTGCCGGTGATGGTGGATGAGTTGAAAGCGAAGTACCCGCAGATAGCGTTTACAGTCGCGACGGCGGTAGGCGAGGCGCCCGATGTCCTCAATGCGATGGCCGACTACTGCGTCGGAGCGATGCCCTCAAACCCGTAGGGCGGTTTTGCCGAAGGCAAAGCCGCCATGCCGTTCATGCGTCGCCGTCCTGCTCCTGCTGTTTGGCCATGGCCGCCAGCGTCGATCCCGGGTTATCCAGCTCGCGCTGCATAATGGCGCGCAAGCCGTCGGAACGGATCTGTTCCAGCGCGGCTTTCTTCATGTTGTCCGCTTCGTCATTCTCGTCCATGCCGCGCAGCACGGCCAGCACCAGCCGTACTTCCTTCGCATAGTTCAGCACAAACGCCAGCAAGGTCGGCGCCGCCGACGCCGGCTGGCTGGCCAAGGCTTCGGCCGCGCCGTTCAGGCGTTCCGCCAGTTGCGCAATGCGCTGTTCCGGCGACGCCAGGAAGCGGCGGGCCAGCTGGAAGTCTTCGCACTTGACCAGCGCATTCATGGCCAGTTCCGCGCACTGTTCCGCCACGCTGGCGTCGACCGCGTCGAGCGCGAGGAACAACTGGTGCGTGGCCGGCACTTCGCCCAGCGCTTCATTGATCGACGCGATTTCGCGGAACCGTTCGACGGTGGCGCCGCCACCCAGCATGCGCGCCGATTCGCGGTCGCGGATCGCCTGCAGCGCCGTGCGGGCCGCGGGGAATTGCTCTGCCAGGTAAATCCAGTCGCGCAGCGCAAACGACAGGCGCACGCCATTCCATTCCGGCGACACGTCCAGCGCATGTTCGTGCAGCCACAGATGGTCCTTCAGCGCATCCTGGAAACGGCCTTCCTCGCGGGCCTGGCGGGCGCGTTCAAATACTTCGTTGGGCTGCTGCATGTGACCTCCTGAAAAATCGAAGGCGATATTTTATCAGGTCACCACACTCGGCATACCTTGCCCGCCGGTTTCACCATCGCCTGCCCCGGCTTGCAGGCAAACGCCCTGGCAAACTCCGGCATGTTGACCACCACGCCATTGACGCGGTACTTGCCCGGCGAATGGGGATCGGTGGCGGCATTGACGCGCAAGCGTTCGGGGCGCTGGCTTTCGCACGTCCACTGCGCATAGCCGACAAAGAAGCGCTGTTCCGGCGTCAGCCCGTCGCGGTTTTCCAGGTTCAGCCCGGCGATATCGGACTTCCACGCCATCCACGCCAGCAACAGGCCGCCCAGGTCCGCCGCATCCTCGCCCAGCGTGAGCTTGCTGTTGATCTTGATGTTGTCGACCACCGTGTATTGTGCATACTGGTCCGTGATGCACTGCGTCCGCTGGTTGAATGCGGCCGCGTCCTTCTTGCCCCACCAGTCTTTCAAATTACCCTGGGCATCGAACTGGCGGCCTTCGTCGTCAAAGCCGTGGATCAATTCATGGCCGATGGTGCCGCCCGTGTTGCCGTAGTTAGGCGCGGCATCCATTTTCGCGTCGTACAGGGGCGGCTGCAGGATGCCGGCCGGGAAATTGATGTCGTTCATTTGCGCGTTGTAATACGCGTTGACCGTGGGCGGCGTCATTTCCCATTCGCCCCGGTCCAGCGGCTTGCCGATCTTGCCCATCTGGCGCCGCGTTTCAAACGCGGCCCCATTGACCACGTTGGCCGCGTAATCGTTGCGCGCCACCGCGTAGTGGCTGTAATCGCGCCACTGGTCGGGATAGCCGATCTTGTTGGCCACCGCGTGCAGCTTTTCACGGGCGCGGGCTTTGGTGTCGCTGCCCATCCATTTCAATTCATCGATGTCGCGCGCCATGGCTTCTTCGATTTTCTTCGTCATGTGCTGCACGCGTTCTTTCAGGTCCGGGCTGAAGGCGCGCGCCACGAATTCCTGGCCCAGCGCTTCGCCCAGTTGCTGGTCGACCTGTTGCACGCAGCGTTTCCAGCGCGGCTGCTGTTGCGGCACCCCCAGCAGCGTCTTCCTGTAGAAGCCGAAGCTCTCGTCGTCGAAGGCGCGGGACAGGTAAGGCGACATGGCGCGCGTGGTTTGCCACGCCAGGTACGCCTTGATATCGTCCAGCGGCGCCTTTTGCAATTGCCGTTCCAGCGCCTTCAGGTAGGCCGGTTGCGACACGTTGAACGTATCCAGGCTGCCCTGGCCCATGGCCGACAAATAGGTATCCCATGCAAACGATGGCGTCAGCTGTTGCAAGCCCTTGCGGTCTGTCTTGTGGAACAGTTTATAGGGATCGCGCTGCTCCACGCGCGACAGCGAAGCTTTCGCCAGCGCGGTTTCCAGCCGCAGGATTGCGTCGGCCTGCCGTTTGGCGGCGGCCGGCGCCACGCCGGCCAGTTGCAGCGAGCGGGCCACGTGCGCCACGTATTGCCGCCGCATCTCCTTCGACCGCTGGTCCGTTTTCAGGTAGTAATCGCGGTCCGGCAAACCCGCATTGGCGATGCCCGCGTACGCAATGGTTTGTGTCGCATCCGCCATGTCCTGGCCCGCGCCAAAGCTCAGCAGGATGCCGGCGCTGAGTTCACGGTGCAAGGTGGCAAGCAGTACCGGCAAATCCTGCTTCGATGGCAGCGCGGCGATTTTCGCCAGGTAGGGTTGCAGCGGCGCGGCGCCCCGCGCTTCGATCGTGGCTTCGTCCATGCAGGCGTAAAAATAATCGCCGAGCTTTTGCTGGTTCGCGCTGCGTCCTTCCTGTCCACTGTTCCGCTCCGCCAGCGATGCCAGGATACCCCACAGATAGCGCTGGTTATCCTGCGTTACCTTGGCGTACACGCTCCACGCGCTCTGGTCGCCGGGAATCGGGTTGTTGCGCATCCAGCCGCCGCAGCTGTACTGGTAAAAGTCTTCGCAAGGATCCACGTTGCGGTCCATCGCGCCGACATCGAGGCCAGGCGTGTAGGGCAGGGAAGACAGTGGCGCCTCTGGCGCTTGGGCGAAGGCGAGGCCGGCGGCCATGGCCAGCGTGGAGAAGGGAATAAGGCGCATGGGTTTTCGCGGAAGCGGAAAACCCCATTACACGTGATTATTGATTCAAAGGCAAGTTTTCAGGGCACCGGATCGTCGTCAGGATGTCCTGGACGTTGCGCCATTGCTTCACCCACCATCACCAGCACGGGACCATGCGCCACCGCCAGGCCTTGCGCCAGGTCGGCCAACGTCATGCGCAGGATGTTTTGATCGGCGCGGCTGACATTTTCAATCACGACCACGGGTGTTTGCGGACGGCGCCCTTGCGCCAGCAACCGCTCGGCCGTGATCAGCGCTTCGCGGCCGCCCATGTACTGGACCAGCGTGTCGCTGTCCGGCATGACGGTGCTGGCAGCGTGTTCCGGCGCGGTGGACGACGTAAAGAAGGCCACGCTGCGGGCGATGCCGCGCTTGGTCAGTGGCTGTTTGGTGGCGGCGGCTGCCGCCACGGCGGTGGTAATGCCGGGCACCACTTCGACGTCGATGCCGGCTGCTTCCAGCGCGCGCAACTCTTCATCGGCGCGGCCGAACAGCATCGGGTCGCCGCCTTTGAGACGGACCACCAGTTCGTATTGCCGCGCTGCCGCCACCAGTTGTTCATTGATGGCGTCCTGCGCCATCGAACGCTGGCCGGAGCGCTTGCCCACGGAAACCTTGACGGCTTGCGGGCACAGTTCCAGCATCTCCCCGGTCACCAGTGCGTCATGCAGCACGATATTGGCTTGCGCCAGCAGCGTGGCGCCACGCAAGGTGATCAAGTCCTGAGCGCCGGGGCCGGCGCCAACCAGGTAGACCTTGCCGGGGAGGCCCATCGACAATGGCCCCTTATCCGGCGATGCGGATCATGCCCGCAGCAACCGTCTGGTGGGTCACTTCATCGATCAGGATGAAGGCGCCGGTGGCGCGGCTGGCCGTGTAATCGTCGGCGGCCAGCGGCTGCTGCACGGTCAGCGCAATGCGCGCCACGTCGTTCAGCTTCAGGGTCTCGGCTTCGCTGCGTTGCTGGGTATTGATGTCCAGCAGCGACTCGACCTTGGTGACCTTGGCCATGGTTTGCTTGGTGCCGTGCTTGATCCAGTACTTGCGGCGCACGTCCAGCGCATCTTCGGACAGCCAGCACACGTCGGCTTGCACGTTTTTCAGCAAGGTCGCCGGTGCATCCGCCGCCGACAGCACGTCGCCGCGCGAGATGTCGCGGTATTCTTCCAGCAGGATGGTGACGGACTGGCCGGCCGATGCCGATTGCAGGTTGCCGTCGAACGTGACGATTTCCTTCACGGTGGCTTCCACGCCCGAAGGCTGCACCACCAGCTTGTCGCCGACTTTCACGCTGCCCGCTTCGATACGGCCCATGTAGCCGCGGAAGTCGTTGGCTTCGTGGCCGTTGTGGCGCGCCACCAGTTGCACCGGGAAGCGGAATGGCGACTGGTGCGCTTCGTCGTACACCGACAAGCCTTCCAGCAAGTCGATCAAGGTCGGACCCTGGTACCACGGCATGTTGCCGCCGGCTTCCACCACGTTGTCGCCCGTCAGTGCGGACAGCGGGATGGTGGTGATGTCTTTCAGGCCCAGCGTCTGGGCGAATTCCTGGTAAGCCTTGACGATGCGGTCATAAATGGCCTGGTCGTAGTTCACCAGGTCCATCTTGTTGACGGCCACGATCACGTGCTCGATCTGCAGCAGGTGGGCAATGGTGGAGTGGCGCTTGGTCTGGACCAGCAGGTCGACGCCGCCGTCTTCACGCAATTTGACTTTCGATACGTCGACCAGGATGATCACGGCGTCCGCGGTGGAGGCGCCTGTCACCATGTTGCGGGTGTACTGCTCGTGGCCCGGCGTGTCGGCGATGATGAACTTGCGCTTCGGCGTGGCGAAATAGCGGTAAGCCACGTCGATGGTGATGCCCTGTTCGCGCTCGGCTTCCAGGCCGTCCGTCAGCAGCGACAGGTCGATGGTGTCGCCCACGGTGCGCTTGTTCTTGGCGCGCGATACCGCGGCCAGCTGGTCGGCGAAAATGCCCTTGCTGTCGAACAGCAGGCGGCCGATCAGCGTGCTCTTGCCGTCATCGACGGAGCCGGCGGTAATGAAGCGCAGCAAGCTGTGCTGCGACAGATTTTCATTCAGTGCGTTCATCAGAAGTACCCTGCTTTTTTACGTTTTTCCATGGAAGCTTCGGAGGTCTGGTCGTCCATCCGGGTGGCGCCGCGTTCGGTCACGTCGGTGACGGCGGTTTCCGCAATGATCGCTTCCACCGTTTCCGCGTCGGACGACACCGGGCAGGTGCACGAAATATCGCCCACGGTGCGGAAGCGCACCACTTGCGTTTCCACCGTTTCGCCTTCGCGGGCAGGGGTCAGGTCGGTCAGCGGCACCAGCAAGCCATTGCGCGGGATCACCTGGCGCTCGTGCGCGAAGTAGATCGGCGGCAGTTCCAGGCGTTCGCGGGCGATGTATTGCCAAACGTCCAGCTCGGTCCAGTTCGAGATCGGGAACACGCGCATGTTTTCACCCGGGTGCACGCGGGTGTTATACAGGTCCCACAGTTCCGGGCGCTGGGCTTTCGGGTCCCACTGGCCGAATTCATCGCGGAACGAGAAGATACGTTCCTTGGCGCGGGCTTTTTCCTCATCGCGGCGGGCGCCGCCGATGCAGGCGTCGAAGCCGTGTTCGGCGATGGTTTCCAGCAGGGTCACGGCCTGCGCCGCGTTACGGGAATCCGTTTGCGGGTTACGCAGGCGCACGGTGCCTTTCTTGATGGAGTCTTCCACCGAACCCACGATCAGGCGCTCGCCCAGTTCCGCCACGCGCTTGTCGCGGAAGGTGATGACTTCCGGGAAGTTGTGGCCGGTGTCCACGTGCACCAGCGGGAATGGGAACTTGCCTGGGCGGAAAGCTTTTTCTGCGATACGCAGCAGCACCACGGAATCCTTGCCGCCGGAGAACAGCAGGGCAGGATTGGAGCATTCTGCGGCCACTTCACGCATGATGTGGATCGCTTCGGATTCCAGTGCATCCAGGTGGGCTGCATTGACTTCGGACAGGCCGATGGTCGATGCGTAACGGTCAACTACAGTATTCATTTTTCTGTACCTATTGTTTTCTGTGGCGTACCTGGGATTCAGGCATTCACGGATTTGATGCGTACCAGTTTGCCATCGACGACGTGCAAGCCGCATTCCTTGGATTCGGGGTTTTCCCACCACCAGCGGCCCGCACGCACATCTTCGCCAGGCTCGATGGCGCGCGTGCAGGGCGCGCAGCCGATCGACGGGAAGCCTTGGTCATGCAGTGCATTGTACGGCACGTTGTTGCTCTTGATATAGTCCCAGACGTCTTGCTCAGACCAGTCCGCCAGCGGATTAAACTTGGTCATGAAGTGGGCTGGATCGTCTTCTTCCACCATCAGCGAGGTGCGGGTGGCCGATTGCGCGCGGCGCTGGCCCGTGACCCACGCCTTGTTGCCGGCCAGGGCGCGCTTCAGCGGCTCGACCTTGCGGATGCGGCAGCATTCGCGGCGCATGTCGACACTGTCGTAAAACGCGTTCAAGCCGTTGTTCGCCACATACGCATCGACCGCCGCCGTGTCGGGACGGTACAACGCGATGTCGTAACCGTACACTTCCTTGACCTTGTCGACCATGGCCAGGGTTTCCGGATGCAAACGGCCCGTTTCCAGGGAAAAAATGCCAATTGGCAACTTATTCTTCAGGATCAGGTCGGTCAGCACCATGTCTTCGGCTGCCAGGCTGGAGGCAAACACAGCCGGCGTGAAATCGCGGGCAATACGTTCCAGCGTGGCCGTCGTGGCGGCCACCAGGGTATTCAAATCGCTCATGGTGGTCTCTCGCTTAGATGCCGGCGCCAACGTCCAGGGTTTCCGCTGGCACGCTGCGCTGATGGCGGCGGAACAGCGGGAGTTTCTGGTCGACGGACGCCTGGTACGTTTCCGAGAAGTCCGACAAGCCTTTCAGCGCGTCTTCGATGCTGCGGTCCGGGCGGGTGGCGAAGGCGTTGAAGCCGACGCGGCTCATCGAGAACAGCTGGTCGCGCAGCACGTCGCCGATGGCGCGCAATTCACCCGTGTAGCCGAGGCGCATGCGCAGGTTGTAGGCGATCGACATGCCGCGGCCATCGGTGAATTTCGGGAAATCCACGGCCACGACGGCGAAGTTACCGAACTGGCCGCGCAGGGTTTCCGGACGCTCGTCGCTGGCGAACCAGACGCCGATCTGGCCGGTCTGGGCGCGGATGGCCAATTCTTCGTGCTGCGCCAGCCAGGTGGCCAGCGGCACGATGACTTTACCGGCAGGCACTTCCAGCAGCGCCGCTTCCTGGCCTTCCTCGGCACGCAGGACGAACCAGTCGTCGCTGACGATTTCGCGGTTTTTAATGATTTGGTTAGACATATTCATCTTCTCCTACCAGGCGGCCGGCATCGGTGATCGGCGTGGCGTATACAAATTCCTTGAATGGCGCGATGCCCAGGCGCTGGGCGGTGTCGACGAAGCGTTCGCCTTCGACGCGTTCCTTGACGTACACCTGCAGCAGGCGGCCGATCACTTCCGGCATTTGCAGCGCGGAGAACGACGGTCCGATGATCTTGCCGATAGCGGAGTGGTTGCCTTGCGCGCCGCCGATCGACACTTGATACCATTCGCTGCCATCCTTATCGACACCCAGGATGCCGATGTTGCCCACGTGGTGGTGACCGCAGGCATTGATGCAGCCGGAGATGTTCAGTTCGATTTCACCGATGTCGTGCTGGTAGTCCAGGTCGTCGAAGCGTTCCGCGATGGCGGCCGCGATCGGGATCGATTTCGCATTGGCCAGCGAGCAGAAGTCGCCGCCAGGGCAGCAGATCATGTCGGTCAGCAGGCCGATGTTCGGCGTTGCCAGGCCATGTGCCTTGACTTCCTGCCACAGCGCGAACAGTTTCGATTGCTCGACGTCGGCCAGCACCACGTTTTGTTCGTGGGTGATGCGCAGTTCGCCAAAGCTGTAGCGGTCCGCCAGGTCGGCCATGAAGTCCATCTGTTCGGCGGTCGCGTCGCCCGGCGGCACGCCGGTTTTCTTCAGCGACAGCACGACGACAGCGTAGCCCGGCTGCTTGTGCGCCTTGACGTTACGCTTGAGCCAGTTGCCGAACGCCTTGTTCGACGCGGCTTCCGTCTGCTCGATGTTGGCCAGCTCCTTGTACGGATGCGGCTGGAAGTAAGCGATCACGCGCTCCATTTCTTCCAGGGTCAAGGTCTGCGCCGTATCTTTCAGGTCGACCCATTCTTCTTCCACCTGGCGCGTGAATTCTTCGGCGCCAACGGCTTTCAGCAGGATCTTGATACGGGCCTTGTACTTGTTATCGCGGCGGCCGTACTGGTTGTACACGCGCATCACGGCTTCGATATACGTCAGCAAGTGTTCGCGCGGCAGGAATTCGCGGATCACCGTACCCAGGATCGGGGTACGGCCCATGCCGCCGCCGACCATGACCTTGAAGCCGATCTCGCCCGCTTCGTTGTGCACCACGGTCAGGCCGATGTCATGCACGGCGATGGCGGCGCGGTCTTCCTTGGCGCCATTGATGGCGATCTTGAACTTGCGCGGCAGGGCGATGAATTCCGGGTGGAACGTCGACCACTGGCGCAGCACTTCCGCGTACGGGCGCGGATCGATGATTTCATCGGCTGCCACGCCGGCGTATTCGTCGGACGTCACGTTACGGATGCAGTTGCCCGAGGTCTGGACCGCGTGCATTTCCACGGAAGCCAGGTCGGCCAGGATGTCCGGCGTCTGTTCCAGTTCGACCCAGTTGAACTGGATGTTCTGGCGGGTGGTGAAGTGGCCATAGCCGCGGTCGTACTTGCGCGCGATGTGCGCGAACATGCGCATTTGCTTACTTGCCAACAAGCCGTATGGCACGGCGATACGCAGCATGTAGGCGTGACGCTGCATGTACAGGCCGTTCTGCAAGCGCAGCGGCAGGAATTCAGCTTCGGTCAACTCGTCGGCGAGGCGGCGGCGTACCTGGTCGCGGTACTGGGCGATGCGCTCACGCACGATGAGATGGTCGTATTGATCGTATTGATACATATCGTTCCTAAATAATCTTCCTGGCTAGCACCCGGGCTGACTTACAAAGTATCCCCAACTGGCCACAATGGTAATAAACTCCAGCTTTATTCCAAACTACTTAGTCTTTATTTGCTTATATACGTATTGGGTATAAGCATGGGCGTAAAATAGCGTATACGCATGCTCCCATACCACTGAGACTACCGAGCCACTGAGCCCCTAATAAGAATGAACCTTCACCAATTGCGGTTTGTCCGTGAAGCTGTCCGCCAGAACTACAACCTGACGGACGCCGCCAAAGCCCTGTTCACCTCCCAGCCGGGTGTTTCCAAGGCCATTATCGAGCTGGAAGAAGAGTTGGGCGTGGATATCTTTACCCGCCACGGCAAGCGGATCCGGGGCCTGACGGAGCCGGGCCGCTTGGTGTTGCAGTCGGTGGAACTGATCATGCAGGAAATCGACAGCCTGAAGCGCATCGGCAAGGAATATGCGGCGCAGGACAGCGGCAGCTTCACTATCGCCACCACCCATACGCAGGCGCGCTATACGTTGCCGAAGGTGGTGCAGGCGTTCATGCAAAAGTTCCCCAAGGTGCGCTTGTCTTTATTGCAAGGTAACCCGCGCCAGATCGCGGAAATGGTGCAGCGCGACCAGGCCGACCTGGCGATCGCCACGGAATCCATAGCCGGCGTGGAAAATCTTGTTACTTTGCCATGCTATCAGTGGGAACACGTGGTCGTGGTGCCGCCCGACCATCCGCTGCTGCGTTCCAAGACCATTACGCTGGAAGAGATTGCAGCATTCCCGCTGATCACCTACGATGGCGCCTTTGCCGGCCGCAGCAAGATCGACCACGCGTTTTCATTGCGGGGTTTGAAGCCGGATGTGCTACTGGAAGCCATCGATGCGGACGTCATCAAGACTTACGTGGAACTGGGCATGGGCATCGGCATCATTGCCGGCATGGCCTTCGACCCGGAACGCGACCGCTCACTGCGCGCCATTTCCGCGGGACACCTGTTTGGCATGAACGTGTCGCGGGTGGCCGTGAAGCAGGGCGCTTATTTGCGCTCTTATATTTATACGTTCATAGAATTGCTCGCGCCGACGCTGAACCGCAAGCTGATCGAGCAGGCTATGCACGGAGAAAAAGATAACTACGAACTTTGATATGAATACGCTGGAACAATATTACGCGCACTGCGCAGCCTCGTACGATGCGGTCTACGAGCAGGAAGACCGCCAGGATGACCTGGAAACCCTGCAGGAAGCCGTTGCCGAACTGATGCAGGGCCACAAAGTGCTGGAACTGGCTTGCGGGACGGGTTACTGGACGGAATACATCAGCATTGCCGCCGAGTCTGTCACGGCCATCGATTGCAGCCCTGAAATGCTGGCGCTGGCGGCCAAGCGCGACGTGGACACGGACGTCGTCACGTTTGCGCAGGGCGATGCCCGGACCTTGGCCGATATCCCGGCCGGACCATACACGGCCTGCTTCGCGGCAGGCTGGTGGTCGCACATCGGCCGGGCCGAGCAGGATAAATACCTGGCGTTGCTGCGCTCGAAACTGGGCAAGGATGCGTTGTTGGTGTTGCTTGATAGCAATCAAGTGGAAGGTGTCACGGTCCCCATCGCGCGCACCGATGCGGATGGCAACACGTACCAGTTCCGCACGGCGCCGGATGGCGAGCGCTTTGAAATCATGAAGAATTACCCCACCGACAGCTGGCTGCGCAAGCGTCTGTCCAATGCCGCCCGCGAAGTGCGCACCGAGCGCCTGAAGTACTACTGGCTCGCGACGTGCCGCCTGAAATGATGCCTGAGAAAAATTGTTGATGTCATATTGTTGAAGCATTTGATAGGCATGATTCGCCCCGTCAAGTTTCAGGCGACAACCCTATCAACCAACAATGGATCATCAAGTGAAAAAACTTACTCTGGCAGCACTGCTCATCGGCGCGTTCTCGGCTTCGGCTCAGGCTCAATCGAACGTGACCATTTACGGTCTGGTCGACGCCGGCCTGGTACGCGAGAGCGGCGGCGCCGCCGGCAGCGTCACCAAGGTCACCAGCGGCATCGGTGGTCAATCGCGCCTCGGTTTCCGTGGCGTTGAAGACCTGGGTAACGGCCTGCAAGCCGTGTTCAACCTGGAAAACGGCTTCAAGGCCGACGACGGCACGATGGACAACACCACCGGCGCCCTGTTCAACCGCCTGGCCACGGTGGGCCTGAAATCCAAGGAAATGGGTTCGCTGACCATCGGCCGTCAGTACACGATGCTGTACAACGCGCTGAGCCAGGTCGCCGACCCGTTCGGCGCAGGCTATGCCGGTTCCGCGAAAAACCTGTTCCCGACCGCCGGCGCCAATACCCGCGCCAGCAACTCGATTGTCTACAGCACGCCATCGTTCTCGGGCTTCTCCGTGGACGCGCTGTACGCGCTGGGCGAACAAGCCGGCAGCAACAAGGCTGGCCGCCAGTTCGGCCTGGGTCTGAACTTCTCGCAGGATGCGTTGAACGTGCGCCTGGTGCACAACAACCGCAACCTGGACGTGGTCGGCGCCGCACCGAAAGACACGGCCAAGAATACGCTGCTGGCCGCCAACTACGACTTCAAAGTCGTCAAGGCCTTCTTTGGCTGGGAAGTCAACAAGGGCGCGGGCAGCTCGGCCGTTCCAGTGGCGAACGCTTACGGCTTCAAAGTGGCGCCCAAGGCATCGAGCGACAGCGACAACCTGCTGCTGGGCGTGAACGTTCCTGCCGGTCCGGGTAACTTCATCGCGTCGTACACCCGCATGAACGACAAGACCGTCAACAACCAGGACGCCAACCAGATCGGCGTGGGCTACCTGTATCCGCTGTCGAAGCGTACGTCGACCTACGTTGCTTACGCCCGCATCAAGAACAAGAACGGCGCCGGCTACACCGTTGGCAACAACAACGAAGCGGGTTCCGGCGACAGCGCCTTCAACCTGGGCATCCGCCACGCGTTCTAAGCTGCAGCTGTAGTTTGAACGTCAAAGCGCCCCGCGGGGCGCTTTTTCATTGTGCGGCTCGGGCAGTGGCAGCACGATCGTGATGCGGGTGCCGCCCTGGCCCCGGATCGACATCTCGCCCTGCAAGCCCTGCACCCGCTCGCGCATGCCGATCAGGCCCAGTGAATGAGGTTTGCGCAAATCCTCGTCGGTCAGGCCGACGCCGTCGTCTTCCACGCAAATGCGCAGGCTGGCGCCATTGCGCCGCACGGCCACCCGCACCCGCCGCGCCTTGGCGTGACGGGCCACATTGGTCAGCGATTCTTGCACAATGCGGAACACGGTGGTGCTGAAATGGTCGCCGAAACACAGTTCCGATTCCAGCACGTCCAGTTCGCAGCGCAGCGGATTGCGCCGCGCAAAATCCAGGCACATGGCTTGCAGGGCGAAGTACAGGCTGCCATCGTCCAGCGCGCGGGGGCGCAGGTTGCTGGCGATGCGGCGCAGCGACGAGATGGCCGACAGCAGCAACTGGTCCATGCTGTGCACTTGCGTGGCTGCCGCGCGAGGCAGCGCCGGCTGGCGTTCCAGCAAGTTCAGGTCGACTCTTAGTGTGGCCAGCAACTGGCCGAGGTCGTCATGCAGTTCGCGTGCAATGTGGGATCGTTCGTCGTCGCGCACCGATTGCAACGGGGATGTGTCTGCGGTACGGCGGCCGAGCCCGCGTTCATTGCGGCGGCTGCGCGAGGGTTTGCTGCGCTGGTCCATGATGCCCTCCATGCGGCCGGAAGAGGGCCGCCATGGTGACAAAGTAGGGTAGCGCGGCTGCGCCAGGTTTGATCTGGCGCAGCAGCAGAGGTTAGTTGTTGATGGGTGGCAATTCTTCTTGCCGAGCCCCTTACATTTGCTTGAACAGGTGCAGGAACGAGCGCGACACTTCCAGCTTTTCCGTGCGGTCCTTGATCATGACCAGGTGGCGGCCACGGATATCGCGCGTCACGCCTTCGATGGCGTTGACATTGACCAGGGTGGCGCGGTGAATTTGCCAGAACAAGTCCGGGTCCAGTTCTTCCGCCAGGTCGCGCACGGGCTTGCGGATCAGCGCTTCATATTTGGCGGTCTGCACGCACGTGTATTTTTCATCGGAGCGGAAGAACAGGATTTCTTCCACGGGAATCATGCGCAAATCCTGGCCGATGCTGGCCTGGATCCATTGCAAATACGTTTTCTTGGGCGCGGCAATCTTTTCCGCCAACTGGTTCAGCATGGCCGCCACGCTGGCGTTGACATCGCCGCCACCGGCGGCCGGGGCGCCAGCCGGCGCGGCCAGGCGGCCCTTCAGGCGGTCGACCGTGATTTGCAGGCGTTCCAGCTCAGGCGGTTTCAGCACGTAATCAACGGCGCCCCGTTCAAAGGCTTCCACCGCATAGGCATCGTAGGCCGTCACGAAAACCACGCGGCTTTTATTGCCAATCGCGGCGGCCGCTTCCATGCCGGTTTTGCCGGGCATGCGGATATCAAGGAAGATGAAGTCCGGCTTCAGCTGGTCGACCAGTTCGATGGCTTCATCACCGTTTTTGGCTTCGCCGACGATGTCCAGTTCGGGCCAGACTTGTCCCAGGCGCATGCGCAGCTGGTCGCGCATCAGGCGTTCGTCATCGGCAATGATTGCTGTTGGCATATTGAAATATTGTTAAAAAATACGTTCGGTCATTATTCAATGAATCGGGGGGATTTTCAATCCGGTTTTTTCGCTGCCAGTGCGTAAGGCACTTCGATCGTGGCAATCACGCCGCTTGGGCTGTTGGGTTCGATGTTCAGCGAGCCGGCATTACCGTGCAACAGTTTCAAGCGTTCGCGGATATTCGACAGGCCCAGACCGGTGCCATCGCTGGGTTTGGCGCCGAAACCGAGGCCATCGTCCGTCACCGTCACTTGCAGCTTGTTGTGCGCCACTTGCGCGCGTACTTGCAAAGTGCCGCCTTCCGGTTTGCCTTCCAGGCCGTGTTTGATGGCGTTTTCCACCATCGATTGCAGCATCATGGGCGGGAAAGCTGCCGTGCGCAGGCCATCGGGGATATCGAAATCAATGGTGAGGCGTTCTTCCATGCGCATTTTCAGCAGGGCGAGGTAAGCGGCCACCATGTCCGCTTCGCGGCCCAGGTTCGTGACGAGGCTGCTGTCGCGCATTTGCGGGAGGACGGCGCGCAAGTACTTGATCAGGCTGCGCTGCATGGCGGAGGCGCGCGGGGGATCGGTTTCAATCAGGTATTCAACGGACGCCAGTGTATTGAAGAGGAAATGCGGTTCCACCTGGGCCTGCATCATTTGCATTTTGGCTTCACTGAGTTGGCGCTGCATGGATTCGCGTTCGGCGGCGGCGTTGGCGAACATCGTCTGCGCTTCCGCCCGTTTTTTGCCTCCCATCAGCGCCTTGGTGCCGAACAGGGCCAGGATCAGCAGGAAAATAAAGCTCTTGAACCAGGTCGACGCCTGCTTGTGATAGCGCGACACCTTTTGTTCGGCCGCATCGTCGACAGCCTCTTCAATAGCATTGGACAGTTCCTCGCCGATTTGCGGCGGCAATTCAATGTGGACTTCTTCGCCAGGCAGGGCGGGGGCGGCGTGGCCAGGCTTCAGTGGTTTGCCGGGCTTGTTCTGCAGTGGCTCGGGTGGCTCGGGCGGCGCGGGTGCTGCCGGTGCTTCGGGCGCTTCCGGTGTTGCCGGGGCTTCCGCGGATGCGGACTCCTTGCGCCCCTTGCCGGCGCGCGGGTTGAAGTGGATGCCGCTGTCATCGATGGTGATGCTGGTATCGGAGTGGCGCGCATTTCTCTTCTTGTCGCGCACGATTTGGGCGTACTCCTCATCCGGGCCGGATGAAAACAATTCATCTTGCAAGATCGAAGCGGCAATCATCGACAGCGCGGCAAACAGGAAGAATTTCCACCACGACAGCTGGGTAACCCAGGTCGCCGTGGCGTCAAAGCCCCGGTGCAGCCACACCAGGATGGTTCTCACGATGTCTTGTGCTTTCGGTTGAGGAAACATGCAACGCTTTCGGATTTTTCTGATGGTGCAACTGTACGCAAGGCACGGCGGATGCGCCATGGTGTTGCGACAGTCTGCATAAAACAGGGAATGGAAGGAAGAAAAGTTGCGAGGCGTCAAAACGTGGGCTTGCCAAATGTGCCGAGGCTTTGCTATAGTTCTGTCCCCGCAGCGCTGCGACAGATCAACGAAACAGCGTAGCAGGATGAAGTAAAGACGAGGGGTTGACGAGAATCACGAAACACTAGATAATCTCGCTTCTCTGCTGCTGACGAACAAAACGCTTCGTCAAATACGAAAAGTAAGCAGCCTTCTTTAAAAATAAACAGTCGATAAGTGTGGGTGTTAGATGAGATCAGCCCGGTATCTTTTAGATACTGATGCTCAAATTATTATTTAACACTCGCAAAAAAATTAACGTAAATCTCTTCGGAGATTTCGTCAGTATTTTGAGTGAGTGACCTCCAGCAGCAATGCTGGAAAAACAGAGATTGAACTGAAGAGTTTGATCCTGGCTCAGATTGAACGCTGGCGGCATGCTTTACACATGCAAGTCGAACGGCAGCACGGGCTTCGGCCTGGTGGCGAGTGGCG